>NZ_CAJXYK010000010.1 GCF_913063425.1 uncultured Thiohalocapsa sp. | reverse complement strand
GCCCATGCCCTGATCGTCGAGGACGTGCCCTGTCTGCGCTGCCCCGAGTGCGGGGAGGAGTATCTCGACATCGCGACACTGAAGACGATCAAGTCCGCGCACAACGCCTTCCGTGACCGTCACCGCAACCGCGACGCCGGGCAACCGCGCCGTATTCGGTTCGGCGAACTGGGCTCGCCGTAAGAGCGCTCAACATCGCCTTAAGCCACCTGATGCAGCACCCACAGAGGGCGAAGCCTCGAGGCCCTGCGCTCGACATCGCAGCAGCGTCGCCGCAAGCACTGGCTCGGGCCTTGACGGATCGCTTCGGCTGGCTTCCTCAAGCGGCCGTGGTATCTTTCCGATTTATCCAAGAACCTGCCTGACCAAGACAAGCGCAACCCAAGCGAAAGTCCCATGACAGCAAGCGAGCTTCGCAGCCGGCTTCGAGATGAGATCCATGACCTGCCGGACTCGCGTCTGCAAGCCGTCTACGACTTGGTCCATTTCTTTCGTTTGGGCCTGGAACGGGAGCACGCCCAGATGATCAAGCTCGCCAACCTCAAACAGCGCCTGCTCGCAGACGCCGACACCCGCGCCGCGAACGACGCCCTGGAAGCCGAGCACGCCATCGCCCGCGAGCTGATCGCCGCTCGTGCCCGCGCGGGCCTGAGTCAAGCGGAGCTCGCAGAACGGCCGGGCACATCCGAGTCCACCGGCGCCTGCCCCGTGCCTGCCGGCCGCGCCAGCTGCGTCAAGGTCACCGAGCTGAACGACCTCTTCGCGCGCATCCCGAAGCTGGGGGATGACGCAGGGGCCTTTGAGCGGGACATCGCCGATGGCCACGCCGCCATCGTTCCAGACCGGGACTCCTGGGAAGACTGACCGGCCGGACACAGCCAAAATGGTCAGTCAGGGGCCGCAACCATGTGCACCGAGGTACTGATCTGCGTCGAGTGTACTACCGACGCGCAGCTGGAAGGCGCCCGCTGACAACGTGCGCCGACGCTTGCGACCGAGCTTGCTCCAGACCGCCGCAGCATTTTCGGGTCCGCCCAGCGGCTGCATGCAGCGCGCCTGTCCCACCCAACTCCGGACGCAGCGGCTCACCCGCACAATTGAGCAGTTCTGCAAAGCATGGACTACGCCCAACACAACCGTATTGTCAGCTTCATCTGGGGCATCGCCGACGATGTGCTGCGCGATGTCTATCAGCGCGGCAAGTACCGTGACGCCATCCTGCCCATGGTGGTCATCCGGCGCCTGGATGCCGTGCTGGAGCCCACCAAGGAGGCCGTGCTGCGCATGAAGGCGCAGCTCGACGACGCGGGCATCGCCGCCCAGGCGGACGCGCTGCGCAGCGCCGCGGGGCAGGCCTTCTACAACGCCTCGCCGTTCCGGCTTCGCGACCTTCAGCGGGCGGGCAATCCCCAGCGCCTGCGGGCGGACTTCGAGGCCTATCTCGGCGGCTTCTCGCCGAACGTCCAGGACATCCTGAAACACTTCAAATTCCACAACCAGATTCCGACCCTGGTGGAGGCCCAGATCCTTGCGCCGCTCATCAACAAGTTCCTGGACCCGGACATCAACCTGAGCCCGCAGCCGGTGCTGGACGGTGACGGCCGGGTGCACCTGCCGGCGCTGGACAACCACGGCATGAGCACCGTGTTCGAGGAGCTGCTGCGCCGCTTCAACGAGGAGAACAACGAGGAGGCCGGCGAGCACTTCACGCCGCGGGACGTGGTGCGGCTGATGGCGGAGCTGATCTTCGAGCCCATTGCCGGGCAGATCGAATCCGATACCTACCTGGTCTATGACGATGCCTGCGGCACCGGCGGCATGCTCACCGTCTCGGAAGACCGGCTCCAGGAGCTGGCGCAGGCCCGCGGCAAGCAGGTGTCCATCCGGCTGTTCGGCCAGGAGTCCAATCCGGAGACCTATGCCATCACCAAGGCGGACCTGCTGCTCAAGGGCGAGGGCGAGCAGGCGGACAGCATCCGCCTCGGCTCGACTCTGTCGGACGACGCCTTTCGCGGCAAACGCTTCGACTTCATGCTCGCCAATCCGCCCTACGGCAAGGCTTGGGGCGTCGATCTGGACCGCCTGGGCGGCAAGGCCGAGCTGAGCGACCCGCGCTTTCGGATCAGACACGGGGGCGATGACGACTACAGCCTCATCACCCGCTCCAGCGACGGCCAGCTCATGTTCCTCGCCAACAAGCTGGCCAAGATGATCGAGGACGGCCCGCTCGGCAGCCGCATCGCCGAGGTGCACAACGGCTCCAGCCTGTTCACCGGCGACGCCGGCTCCGGCGAGAGCAACATCCGCCGCTGGGTCATCGAGAACGACTGGCTGGAAGCCATCATCGCCCTGCCGCTCAACATCTTCTACAACACCGGCATCGCCACCTACATCTGGGTGGTCACCAACCGCAAGCCCCGGCATCGGCGTGGCCACGTGCAGCTTATCGACGCCAGCGGCTGGTCGCGCCCGTTGCGCAGGAACCTGGGCCGCAAGAACTGCGAGCTGAGCGCAGACGACGTCGCGCGCATCATCGAGACCCACAACACCTTCGCCGACGGCGAGCACAGCAAGGTCTTCCCGAACCGCGCCTTCGGCTACTGGAAGCTGCGCATCGAGCGCCCGCTGCGGCTCAAGAGCCAGCTCAGCAAGGCGGCCGTCGAGGGGCTGCGCTACGCGAGCGGCGACGAGGACCTACGCAGGGAGCTGTTCGCCCGCTTCGGCGATGACCTGTACGAGCGCTTCGCCGAGATCCGCGCCGAGCTTGATGCCTGCCTGCGCGGCGACGACGCAGGCGACGCCGCAGACGCGGCGGTCGAGCCGTCGCGGGCCATCCCCGAGCGGCGGCGCAGGAAGCTCCTGGACCCCAAAACCTGGCGGCGCGACCGCGAGCTACTGCGCACCGCCCGTGCGCTCCGCGAGCGCATCGGCGAAGAGCTGTTCGACGACCACAACCTGTTCCGCCGCCGGGTGGATGACGCGCTCAGCGCACTCGCCATCAAGCTCTCGGCTGCCGACAAGAAGGCCATCCTCAGCGCCGTCAGCTGGCGCAACGAAACTGCGGTGCCCGTCATCCGGAAGATCCACGAACCGAGAAAGGCCAAGCTGGCGGACCCACTGCACGGCTTCTACGCCGTCCCCATCGACAGCAAGACCCGCATCGTCGAGTACGAGCCCGATCCCGAGCTGCGCGATACCGAGCAGGTGCCGATGATGGAAGAAACGCAGCCGGGCGCGTGGATCGCCGGTGACGTGAAGGCCTTCTTCGAGCGCGAGGTGAAGCCGCACCTGCCGGACGCCTGGATCGACGGCGCCGCGACCAGGGTCGGCTACGAGATCAGCTTCACCCGCTGGTTCTACAAGCCGAAGCCGCTGCGCACGCTGGCGGAGATTCGCGCGGACATCGAGGCGGAGCAGCGGCGAACGGAGGGGTTGTTGGAGCAGATCCTCGTGGACATCGACGCCGATGCAGACACGCCTGGATGACAGCGCGCGGCCCAGCCGTGTCGGTCGCGGACCATCACTCGGGCTGCTCGTCGCCGGGCTCAGGGGGGCTGTCCGGAGTCGCGTCGAGCCAGGCGTCCAAATCGGCGAGATCGCCGCGCGCCCGGCGCTCGCGGAAGTAGGTCTCGGTCTTGAGCGCCGCGACCTTCTCCGCAATGGCGGTGACGAAGAACTGGTTCATCGATACATTCTCCTCGTCCGCCACCTTGCGTGCATAGGCAAACAGGGATTCGGGTACCCGCAATGCATAGTTGGCCATCAGCCTGCCTCGTTGTTCAGTTGGTGCAGCAGCGCGCCTGGTGTCAGCACCTTCAGCCGAAATTGCGCCGCGGCTGCGAAGTCGGCCGTATTCAAGGTCACCAAATGGTCCGCCCGGCCGTTCAAGGCCGTTTCCAACACCATGTCGTCCGCCGGGTCACGGGTGCGCGGGCGCCAGAGGTAGAACAACTGCACAGGCTCACTGCGCAGGCACAAGGCGTCCAGAAAGGCATCCGTCATCGCCTCCGTGCGCCCGCCGACGCGCAGGTGCTCCGGGCGCTTCAGCACCGCCTCGTACTCCAGCAACAGCGGCACGGAAGCAAGCAGGGCGAAACGCCCGGCGCGCAACAGCCGCAGCAGCGCGAAGGATGCACCGCGAGAGCTTCGGGATGCTGCGACCAGGACGTTGGTGTCCAGGACCACGCGCAACGACCTCATATCGCATAGCATATGAGGCGCCGAGTTGCTGTCAAGCGCAGGCTTCCGGGCTCTGGTCGGCGTCGCCCGCACTGCGCGCGCCGGCTCGCCAGGGCAGGCCGCGCCGCCTTGGGCTGCGAGCGGGCGCGCTGCCGACGACCGCGGTCGGCTCGGCTCGATCAAGCGCTCCGGCAGTAGGTGCCGTGAGCGCTATGTCGGCGGGCGAGAAGGTCTCGACAATGGCCCGAACAGCCCGGGCTACGACTTTGCCAGTGGCTGAGCAACGGCACGCACTGGTTCCAATGGCTGTGATCGGCGGCCAGGGCTCTGAGGTTTTCTGATCGTGTTGACACTAGGTCGATACAGTTCTTGTCGCCCATCGCACAGGGGAAAGCTCGGGACAATCCCGTCGCATTGGCGCGCCGAGTCGCTGGGCCGTCTGGGCCACCTCAGCAAGGGTAAAGGTGGCTCTAAGCAGGATGCAGCACCCTGGGGCGTTCGCTGCGTGCGTTATGGCGATATTTACACCCGTTACCAGGGGTTCATATGGAAGGTCACCTCCTACATCGAGCCATCGGCCACGAGCCGGTACACACCGATCCGCCGCGGTGATGTGCTGTTTGCGGCTTCGGGTGAATCCATCAACGAGATCGGTCGGTCTGCGGTCAATCTGTCATCTGAGCCTGTGGTTTGCGGGGGCGACATTATTGTTTTTCGTCCTACCGCAAAGATGGACCCGGTCTTTCTCGGTTACGCATGCAATGCTCACCCCATTGCGCACCAGAAGTCGAGCATGGGCCGTGGCTTTACGGTCGTGCACGTTTATGCCGACGAGCTGAAGCAGCTCGTCTTGCCAGTACCCCCCTTGGGCGAGCAGGTAACGATTGGCGCAGTATTGACGGAAATCGACCAACGCATCAACCGCCTGGTCGCAAGCAAGCGTCGGCTGATCGGGCGGCTGGAGGAGCAGAAGCAGGCCATCATCCACCGCGCGGTCACCCGCGGGCTCGATGCGCATGTGCGGCTGAAGCCGTCCGGTATCGATTGGCTGGGCGAGGTGCCGGCGCATTGGGAGGTTGGTCCGTTACGACGTCGTTGCGGGGTCATGGACTGCAAGCATGTCACGGTTCCGTTCGTGGACGATGGCATTCCGCTCGCGAGCGTCAGGGAGGTTAAGGGTTTCGAGCTTTGTCTTAACAACGCAAAGATGACCACGGAACCTTGGTACCGGCATCTCGTCGCTGGAGAGCGGTGCCCGGCAGTCGGAGACATCATTTACTGTCGCAATGTCGGCGTCGGGGCAGCCGCCTTGGTGACCACCGAAGAGAGGTTCGCGATGGGGCAAGACGTTTGCCTGATCCGAACCCGCAGGGAGGACGGAAGGTTTCTAAATTACTTCCTGCGCAGTCTGGCGATGAAGCATCAACTCTCGCAGTTGCTCATCGGATCAACCTTCAATCGCATCAACGTTTCCGACATCAAAGTTTTGCGCCTGCTCTACCCCCCCGCCGAAGAGCAGCGCGCCATTGCGCGCCACCTTGACGAGGCGGTTTCCGGTCTCGACCGG
This sequence comes from uncultured Thiohalocapsa sp., assembly GCF_913063425.1. GTDB lineage: Bacteria > Pseudomonadota > Gammaproteobacteria > Chromatiales > Chromatiaceae > Thiohalocapsa. The sequence goes on along the minus strand of NZ_CAJXYK010000010.1, from coordinate 143,628 downwards.
AGCCGGGAAAGCGCGGAACGGGAAATTGCCTTGCTCCGCGAATACCGCACCCGCCTCATCACTGACGTGGTCACCGGCAAGCTGGACGTACGCGGCGTTTCGCTGCCACCGCTGCCGGACGAGCCCGACGCGCCGCCGGACCCGGACGACGCGGAGCCCCTTGACGACCCGGAGCTGATGGATGCCGCCGAGGCGATGGCAGAGCGGGCAGCCGGCGACGCGCTCACGTAGCCGCCCGCGCCCGCATCTGCGCGGCGCAGCGCATGGCTTGGGACCGTGTCGGGGTTTAGCATTGCACCCATGAATCTGGAGCTGAATCCGCAGGTGCTGGCGTGGGCCCGGCAACGCGCCGGGCTCAGTGCAGGGCTGTTGGCCGACAAGCTCAAGGTCGCAACGGATCGCGTCGAGACCTGGGAACGCACCGGGCAACTTCGCTACCGGCAGGCGGAGCGGCTCGCGAAGGTGACGCGCACGCCCTTCGGGTTCCTGTTTCTGCCGGAGCCGCCGGAGGAGCCGCTCGGCATCCCGGATTTCCGGACGGTGACCGATGCCCCGCTGGCGCAGCCCAGTCCGGAGCTGATCGATACGGTGCAGCAGATGCAGCGCCGGCAGGTATGGATGCGCGACTACCTCATGGAAGAAGGCGCGCCGCCCCTGCCGTTTGTCGGCAGCACAACCCTGGAGGACCCGCCCGAGCGCATCGCGGCGGGCATGCGGGAAGTCCTGGCGCTCAGGGACGGCTGGGCGGCGCTGGCGCCGAACTGGTCGGAGGCGCTCCGGCGGTTCCGCCAGCGCCTCGAGGCCGCGGGCATCTTGGTCTTCGTCAATGGCATCGTCGGGAACAACACGCATCGCCCGCTGAGCGTGCAGGAGTTCCGGGGTTTCGCTTTGAGCGATGCCTATGCGCCGCTGATCTTCATCAACGGCGCGGACGCCAAGGCGGCGCAGCTGTTCACGATGGCCCACGAGGCCGCGCATCTGTGGTTGGGGGCGGGCGGCGTCTCGAATCTGGTGCTGCTGGAGCCGGCGCCCGACCCGCTGGAGCGCCTGTGCAACGCTGCGGCCGCGGAGCTGCTCGTGCCGGCGGAGCTGCTGCGGTCCGTGTGGCCACAGGCACAGGGCAGTGCGGAGCCCTATCAGTTCCTCGCCCGGCACTTCAAGGTGAGCCCCATCGTGGCGGCGCGCCGGGCGCAGGATCTTGCGCTCATCTCCCGCCCCGAGTTCCTCCAGTTCTACCAGGCGTACGAGGCCGATGAACGCCGCAACAAAGCACGCAAAGCCGGCGGCGGCGATTTCTGGAATACCCAGAACGTGCGGCTTGGGGGACGCTTCGGCGCCGCGGTCGCGCGCGCCACCAAGGAAGGCCGGCTGCTTTACAGGGAAGCCTACCGGCTGACCGGGTTGCGCGGCGCCACATTCGAGAAATTCGCAAAGTCGGTGGGCGTTGACCTGCGATGACAGTCGGCACCGCCAAAGCTTTCGTGCTCGATGCCAATGTCTTCATCGAGGCGCACCGACGCTACTACGGCTTCGACTTGTGCCCCGGGTTCTGGGTTTGCCTGGACCATCATCATGCCGGAGCACGCCTGCTCAGCATCGATCGAGTGCGGAGCGAGCTCCAGGGCGGCGATGCCCTTGCCCAATGGGTCAAGCACACCGCACCGGACAGTCTTTTCGTGTCGACCCGGGATCAAGCCGTCGTCGAGCAGTACAGCCTCATGATGCAGTGGGTGCAGGCACAGGCGCAGTTCCGACCGGAGGCGAAAGCCGAATTTGCGGCAGTCGCCGACGGCTGGCTCGCTGCGTTCGCCAAGGCGCGCGGGAATGTGCTGGTCACGCATGAGGAGCACGCACCGGATGCTCGTAAGCGTGTACCCTTGCCGAATGTCTGTGAAGCGTTCGGGGTGGACTACCTCGATACCTTCGCGATGCTGCGGGCTCTCAAGGCGTCGTTTTCCTGGATGCCATGACACGCAGATGCAACACCGCGACGAGGACTTTCGGGCGTGTAGGCTGAGCCGCTGCGAGCAGGCGCGCGCGAAGGAGCTTCGTTGCCGGCTGACACAGAAACCGGGCTCACCCGGGCCGGAGGCGCACGCACACCATGGCCACCGACACCAGCGAACAGGGCCTTGAAGCACTGATCACCGACTGGCTCGTGGCCCATGGCGGCTATGCGGCCGGCAATCCGGCGGACTTCGATCGTGAGCACGCGCTGGACCTGGCTCAGCTGCTCGCCTTTCTGCGAGCCACCCAGCCCGAGGCGGTCTCGCGGCTCAACATCGCCGGCGCCGGCCCAGACCGGCGCAAGTTCCTGGCCCGCCTGAGTAGCGAGATCGGCAAGCGCGGCGTGCTGGATGTGCTGCGGCGCGGTATCCACCACGGTCCGGCGAAGGTGGAGCTGTACTATGCGACGCCATCCCCTCAGAACCCGGATGCCGCGGCGTTACATACCGCAAACCGCTTCACCGTCACCCGGCAGCTGCGCTACAGCACGCATCAAGGCCGCTTGGCGCTCGATCTCTGCATCTTCATCAACGGGCTGCCGGTTGCAACCTTCGAGCTCAAGAACCGCCTGACCAAGCAGAATGTCGGCGACGCCGTCGAGCAGTACCAGCGCGACCGCGACCCCGGCGAGCGGCTGTTCCAGTTCGGCCGCTGTATGGCGCACTTCGCCGTGGATGACCAGGAGGTGCGCTTCTGCACGGAGCTGAAGGGCGAAGACGCCTGGTTCCTGCCCTTCAACAAAGGCTGGCAGGATGGCGCCGGCAACCCGCCGAATCCGCAGGGCTTGAAGACCGACTACCTGTGGCGCGAGGTGCTGTGCCGGCCCGGCCTCATCGAGATCGTCGAGCACTTCGCGCGCATCGTCGAGGAGAAGGACGAGGACACGGGCAGGAAGCGCCGCAAGCAGATCTTCCCGCGCTGGCACCAGCGCGATGCGGTGCATTGCCTGCTGCAACAAGTGGAGCAGGACAGGGTCGGGCATCGTTATCTGGTGCAGCACTCCGCCGGCAGCGGTAAGTCCAACACCATCGCCTGGACGGCGCATCGGCTCACAGCGCTGGAGACGGATGGCGGCGAGCCGCTGTTCCACTCCGTCATCGTGGTGACGGACCGCATCCTGCTGGACCGGCAGATCCGCGACAGCATTCGGCAGTTCGTGCAGGTGCCGAGCATTGTCGCGCACGCGGCCCATTCCGCCGAGCTGAAGCGCGGCATCGAGGCGGGTACGCGCATCATCGTCACGACGGTGCAGAAGTTCCCGGTCATTGTCCGGGAGATCGGCAGCCTGCACAGGGGCCGACGGTTCGCCATCCTGATCGACGAGGCGCACTCCAGCCAGGGCGGCCGGGCAGCCACCCAGATGAACATGGCCTTGTCCGAGAGCGGCGAATTCGCGGAGGGCCTGGATTTGGAGGAAGCGGTGAACCTGCTGATCGCGTCCGGTAGGATGCTGCCGAACGCCAGCTACTTCGCGTTCACGGCTACGCCCAAGCCGAAGACCCTGGAGGTATTCGGGGAGCGCTTCGAGCAGGGCGGCGAGGTGCGGTTTCGCCCGCACCACACCTACTCGATGAAGCAGGCTATTGAGGAAGGGTTCATCGTGGACGTGCTGGCGCATTATACACCGGTGCAGAGCTTCTACCGGCTCGCGACCAAGCTCGAAGACGACGACCCGGAGTTCGACACGCGCAAGGCACAGAAGAAGCTGCGCCGATATGTCGAGGGCCACGATCACGCCATCCGCCGCAAGGCGGAGATCATCGTGGATCACTTTCTGGACCGCGTGATGGCCAAGCGCAAGCTCGGCGGCGAGGCGCGGGCGATGGTCGTCACCGCGGGCATCGAGCGCGCCATCGACTACTATTACGCGGTGACGGACTATCTCATTGCACGGCAGAGTCCCTGGCGCGCCATCGTCGCCTTCTCCGGCGAGAAGGCGTACCAGGGTGCCAAGCTCACCGAGGCATCGCTGAACGGCTTCCCTTCCAACGACATCAAGCGCAAGCTGCGGCGCAAGCCCTATCGCTTCCTGATCGTGGCCGACAAGTTCCAGACCGGCTATGACGAGCCGCTGCTGCACAGCATGTACGTTGACAAGGAGTTGGCGGGGATACAGGCGGTGCAGACGCTGTCCCGGCTCAATCGCGCCGATCCACGCAAGCACGACACTTTCGTGCTGGATTTCTACAACGACGCGGACGCCATCGAGCGCGCCTTCCAGCCCTTCTACCAGACCACCCTGCTGAGCGGTGAAACCGATCCGAACCGCCTGCACGACCTGAAGGCGGCGCTGGACGCCGCCGAGGTGTACACGGCGCAGGACATCGACGCCGCGGCGCGGGCATACCTGGACGGCTTGGACCGTGAGACGCATCTGGACCCGGTGCTGGATGCCTGTGCCGCCCGCTACACGGCGGAGCTGGACGAGGATGCCCAGATACGCTTCAAAGGCGACGCCAAGGCGTTTTGCCGCAGCTACGGCTACCTGTCCGCCGTACTCTCCTACGGCAACCCGGGCTGGGAGAAGCTCGCGATCTTCCTGCCGCTGCTGTTGCCAAAGCTGCCCGCACCGCGCGACGAGGACCTGTCCCGCGGCATCCTGGAGGCGGTCAACATGGACAGCTACCGCGCCGAGATGCGCTCGTCGCTGGAGATTACGCTTCAGGATGCCGACGGCGAACTGGACCCATACAACGAGTCCGGCGGTGGCGGGCGGACGGAGCCGGAGCTGGCGCCGCTGAGCGAGATCCTGCGCACGTTCAACGAGCGATGGGGCAACATCGAGTGGAAGGATTCCGATCGCATCGAGCGGGTGCTGGTGGAGGAGCTGCCGGCGAAGATCGCCGCGAACGAGGCGTACCGGAATGCGATGCGGCGCGGCAATGCGGACAAAGCGCGTATCGAGCTTGAGGTGGCCCTGAAGCAGGCGATCATCGACATGCTGTCCGACCATGCCGACCTGTTCAAAGCCTACAGCGACGAGCCGGCATTCCGCGGCTGGTTGGCGGATGCGATGTTCAATGCGACTTACCGGCCGGGCTCCAATGCGGCATCTTAGTTGTAGGGCGCAGTTCATGAGCAGATCCCGGTCGAACGTCGGCGCACGTTCGCTTTCGGTACACCACCCGAGGTCGGTCAGCCGGGCAATCTTCGGCTGCGCAAGCGCGCCCTGCTGCGGGACTTCAAGGCCTACCGCACCGCCAAGCGGCGGCGCATCCGTGTGCTGCGCATCGAGGCCGTGCGCGCCGGGTTCAAAAAGGCGTGGCAGGAGCGGGACTACGCGACCATCATGGCCGTCGCCGACAAGATCCCGGACAACGTGCTCCAGGAGGACCCGAAGCTGTTGATGTGGTACGACCAGGCGGTGACCCGCGCCGGAGACGGGTGATGACCCCGACCAGCGCCGAGGACTGGCTGGATGTGGGCCCTGATCGCGCGGCCGATGCCGATGCGCTGCTCAAGGAGCGCGAAGACCCCGGGGGGCCCGGTGTATCTTGCGGGCTATGCGATCGAGTGCTCCCTCAGGCGTACCTGCAAAGCGCCGGCAAATCGTTTCCGTCCTCCGGCGGGGCCGGCCATGATCTGCGGGGGCTCTGGCAGCAGTCAGGCTTTTGCTTGCGGGACCTTGGCGACGATTCCGGCGCCAAGGCGTTCTTTGTCCAGGACTGGAGTACCGCTTTGCGCTACGAGGCCGCGCCGGATTTTCCCTGCCCGAGCGCCGAGTTGGTGGATGCGGCTCAGCAGCTCTGCGGTTCCATCCGGAACAAGATGCGCAGGCAGCGTCAGACGCGTCGGGCGAGAACACGCCGATGAGCAGTGAAAGCCGGCGGGATATCCAAGCACGCATCCAGGCGAGCCTCGAGGCGGCCGGGATCGCTGATGCCGACATCCGCGTGCAGCCGGACCCCTTCGGCGGCTGGCATATCGCCGTGATCGCGGACGGCTTTGCCGGCATGGCAGCACCGGAGCGCCGCAAGCGGGTGCTGGCGGAGCTGCAAGGCATCGACATCGAATGGCTGGACCTGCTGACCCCGGACGAGACCCGCTGGGCCGGCGACCTGCCCGCGAACCTGGACCTGGAAGACCTGCCGCTGTGGCCGGAGTCCCTGGCCCGGGGGGCCATGGGCGTCGATGACGTCCTGTTCGCGTCCGACCTGGACCAGGACCTGCCCCTGCCGCTGGTGGTGAGCTTCTACTCGCTGCGCGGCGGCGTGGGCCGCTCCACCGCGCTGGCCTACACGGCCCGGATCCTGGCCGCCGAGGGCCGCAAGGTGGTCTGCGTGGACATGGACCTGGAGGCGCCGGGGCTCGCGGTGCTGTTCGGCCTGGGGGATGAGGCCGGCGAGCCCGGTGTCGTGGATCTGCTGCTGCGCCTGGATCAGGGCGAGACGCCGGACTTCTCGCGCTATTTGATCCCGGTGGACGAGACCCTGGACCTCTATTGCCTGCCGGCGGGGCGCGGGGATGCGGACTATGCCCGCCGGCTGCGCTTCATCGACCCGGCGGCCTGGTATCGGGAGGCGCGCAATCCGCTGCGGGAGCTGCTGACGGGGCTCGCGGAGCGGCTGCCGTTCCGCCCGGACGTGATCCTGCTCGACGCCCGGACCGGCTTCAATCCGCTCAACGCGCCGCTGTTGTTCGACCTGGCGGACTTGGCCGTTGTGACCTTCTTTCCGCATCCCCAGGCGCGGCTCGGCACCGAGGGGCTGGTGCGGGCGCTGCTGGCGTCCAGGACGGTGCGCGAGGTCGGCGGCCGGCACCTGACACCGGACATCCGTTTTCTGGTCTCGCCGATCCCGGCCACCAAGGTGCCGGAGGTGGTCCAACGCTACAAGCACCGGGCGTTGGAATGGATCGCGGACTGGATCGCGCCGGCGAACCGGCAGCGCGACGGCGCGCCGCTGCTGGAAGAGGACATCACCCAGTTCGTGCCCTACCGCGAGTCCCTGGCCAGCGCGGATCGCATCCTGAACGACCGCGAGAGCTGGCGGGACTTCGAGCCGGTGGCGCAATGGATCAGCCGCTTCATCCCCAGCAGCTTCGAGGAGCGGGGGGCGGTGCCGATCAAGGACCGGAAGGCCCGGATTCTCGGCGAGCTGCGCTTCGGCGTCGGCACCGCCGAACAGCAGGACGACTTCCTTGCCACCTTTGTCGAGACGGACATGGTGCGCAAGGCGCTCAGCCCTGCCGCGGCGCTGGTCCTGGGCCGCAAGGGCGCGGGCAAGACGGCATTATTCCGGCGCCTGGCGGAGGATGCCCAGATGCCCGGCGTGGTCGTGCAGGCGCCGGCAGCCTTTCGGCGAGACTATCCGTGGCTGCTGGGGCCGGAGGGCTTTGCGCAGGTGGATGCCGTACTCGCGGACAAGGCGGTCCCGTGGGGGCGGTTTTGGGCCTTCTACCTCTGCCGTGCGCTGACCTTGTCGGCAGCGCCTCGTTACGATGCCCTGATTCCAGCACCGCTTGTGCCGATGCTGTCCGGCCCGCCGAGCTCGGAGCTGGAGCTGGTGGAGCGTTTCGAGGCATCCCTGGACGTGGCGCGGTCGAGCCTGCTGCTCGGCGACTTCCTGCTCAAGGCGAACCGCGAGACGGCGTCACCGACCTTCGTCCTGTTCGACGGGCTGGACTCGGGCTTCGACAGCAGCGCGGGCGGTCGGCAGATACGCGAGCGGGCGCTGAATGGTCTGTTCGCGTTCTGGATGGACAAGGAAGCGGCGCTCGACCGGCTGCGGTTCAAGATCCTGCTGCGCGAGGACATCTGGCGGAAGCTGCGCTTCGAGAACAAGAGCCACCTGTTCGGCCGTGCCGTATCCCTGGCCTGGAAGGAGCCCATCCCGTTCTTCAAGGTCGTGCTGAAGCAGGCGCTGCGCTCCCCCGGCTATCGGGCGTTGGTCGAGGCGAGCTTGAGCGGCCTTGCCGCGGGTGGCCTGCGGCTGGACGGAGACCGGCTGGATGGCTTGAGCGATGAGCAGGTCCTGGCCGCCTGGAACCTGCTGGTGGGTGAGCGCATGAAGGGCGGCAAGACCGCCTTCACGCGCAACTGGGTCTGGAATCGGCTTGCCGACGGCAACGACGACCACAGCCCGCGGCATCTGCTGCAGCTCTTTCATACCGTCACGGCCTGGGAGCAGGCCGAAATGGACAAGACCGAGTATGACAAGAGCCTGATTCGGCCCCGCGCGCTGGCGGCCTGCCTGCCGGAAGTCTCGGAGCAGGCCCTGGATGCCATCGAGGAGGAATTCCGCGACGAGCTCGGTGGCCTGGTGGTCAGGCTTCGGGAGATCGGGCGCACGCCCTTTCCGGCCGACGACCTGGATGCCGGGGCGGATGCCGTCGCCCTGGGCCGGGAGATCGGCCTGCTCGCGGTCTACGAGGGCAGCGAGGAGAGCGTCGAGCGCTACACGGTGCCGGAGATCTACCGGCACGCGCTGGGCATGACGCGGAAGGGGCAGGTGTGAACAAGCTCGGCATGCCCATGCACGCGGGTCAGCCTGGCCTGGTACTGTTCCCTGTCGCTGGCGCATGCCCAGATGCGTAACAGCAGCGACGACTGGCGACGGCAAATTCTCGATGCCTTCGTCCCGCAGCTGGCGCCGTTGCTGCTGGTCGCCGACCCGGACGGCCTGCTGCTGGAGGCAACGCTGGCTGAGGGCATCCGGGCGCGCGGCTTTGAGGTCCTCGACTACGAGGAGCCCATTGCCTTTCGGTTTGCCTACGAGCGCCGATACCGCCGCCACGCCGCGGACAGTGAGCCGGCCGATCTGGTGGTCCGCCTGGGCGAGGATGTCTCCAGGCTGGAGCGGCTGCCCTATGACCTGTTGGCCGTCGGCAAGCGCTTGCACTTCGCTCTGGCCGAGGTCTTCCCGACGCTCAGCGCTCCTGTGATCGCCGATCTGGACCGCGGTGACCTGGATGCGCTGTATCGGGCTCAGCAGCACTACAAGCCGGGACACCTGGGGGAGAACGCAACCCGGGAGTTCGTGCTGCGGCATGTCTTCGCGGTGGCGCCCGAGCTGATCAAGCAGCCGTCGGACCTGCTGCGCGTCCTGCTGCGGCGGCATCGTCAAGGCCGCCGGGTGCCCGCGTCACTGGACCAGCGCTTGATCGAGATCCTGCGGCAACCCGATGGCCCGTTCGCGGCATGGCCGCTGGAACGGATCGTGCCGGATCGCGATGCGTTTCTGTTGTTCCTCCAGGAGCGCTGGCCGGCCTTTCTGGACGAGGTGGCTGCCGAGGCCGGGCAGTGGGCCGGTGATTCACAGCCGGAATATCACTTTCAGATTCCTGGTCCGCGGGACATCCCGTTCGGGCACGACGACGTCCGTGTCTTCGTCGATAACCTCTTCGTGGATGGACTGCTCCAACCCGTCGAGCATCCGAAAGGCGGTGTGCTGGCCGGCCATTGGACCCACGTGGGCGTTCGGCACGATCCCGTCGCGGACCGGACGGAACGCTTTGCCCGACTCCTGGCTGCCCTGTCCACGGCGATTCCCGATGGCGTTGCGAGGCACGAGGACTGGATGCTGTTCGCGCAGCGCTGGGCGGAGCTGCTGGCGCTGCTGCTGGAGCTGGGTCCAGGTCTGCCTGCGGAGGCGCAATTGCAGTTTCGGGGGACGCGCGCTGCGGTCGATGATGCCTTTGCTGCTTGGCTCCAGCGCCGGTATGCGGGTCTACACAACCAGCCGGCCATACCCCCGGTCATGCTCCACCAGATACCCAGGGCAATGGCACGCCGAGATGCCTTTCCAGAGACGACACCATGGCCCGCGTGGGGGCTGCCGGCGGAGTATCTCCCGCTGGTGCCGAAGGGGCGCGCGGCCTTCGTCAAGGCCGGCAAAAGAACGGTCTGCCATGGCGGTATTGCGATCGAGGAAGTCATGGTGCCCTTCGTCGAGATCGAACGAGGCGGGGCATGACCGACCGATACGCACAGATCGGCTTCAGCCAGCGCGTTCGCCTGGAATGGATGGCGCATGCCGCTCGCCTAGTGGACGCCGGCAACACCCCGGCCGAGGTCGAGCAGGGCCTTCAGGAAGCGCTCAGCGACAAGCTCTCGGTGGGCGGCACCGCCGAGCGCGGAAACCGTGAAAAGGCGATCACGATTCTCCTCAGGGTCTGGGTGCGCCCGCCGGCGGTCATCGAGCCACTGCGGGATGAAGGGCTTCGTTTGCTCCAGGACCTGCCGAAACCGCATCAGATGCTGGTGCATTGGGGCATGGCGATGGCCGTATATCCGTTCTGGGGCGCTGTCGCCGAGACGACCGGCCGGATGCTTCGGCTCCAAGGCACGGCTGCGGCAGCCCAGGTACAGCGGCGGGTCAAGGAAGCCTATGGCGAGCGGGATACCGTCGCCCGTGCAGCCCGCCGGGTGCTGCGATCCTTTCACGATTGGGGTGTGCTGGAAGAGACCGGCACCAAAGGTGTGTATGAGCCTCATGCTCCTGCATCGGTCTCGGACCCAATGGCAATCGCATGGCTCATGGAAGCGGTCCTCCGGGCGAGGCCGGATACCAGAGCACCGCCCAGGGTGATCGCCGAGAGTCCAGCCCTGTTTCCGTTCCAGCTGCAATGGAGCGGCGGCCCTGCGATAGGCGGGAATCCGAGACTCGATGTCGCTCGCCACGGCCTCGACGAGGAGATTGTGATGCTGAAGACCACAACATCTCGCCAGGCGTGAGCGTTGGGCGGAGCGGGACGATCGTTTGTGGCGCTGGAAACCGGACATCGGCACGCGACAGTACATCATCCATCTCGGGCAGCAACGCAGCCAGACGCGCATGATCCGTTTCGACGAGCAGCCGGTCGTCCAGGCGCCGCTCGATGCGCTTCGACCCCCCGCTTTATGAGCGCTTTCGCACCGCGCGGAGCCGGGACGCCGTGGAGGATTTCCTGCGCAAGCTGGGGCTGGTGGCTCTGGACGAGCAGGGCGTTGCCCATCCGTCGGTGTCCGGGGTGCTGGTGGCCTGCGGCGAGCCGCGGGACTGGCTGCCGAACGCCTTCGTGCAGGCCGTCGCTTCAAGCGGCCGTCGGACCTGCTCCGGGTGTCACTGATCGGGTTGGACGCTGCCATCGCGGCGAGGACGCCGCTCCCACGAGTTGGCGGGCGCGGTATCCTTCGCGAGACGCCGCCCGCGCCACAGGCGTACCCGAGCGCTTTGCAAGCCCACCACCATGCGACTCACCGCCGAGCAGGCCGAGACCATTCGCCGCGCCACCGCCGAGATCTTTGGCCCTGATGCGCGGGTGCGCCTGTTCGGCTCGCGGCTCGACGATGCGGCCTGCGGGGGCGACATCGATCTCCTGGTGGAATGCGACCAGCCCGTGGCGGACCTGGCGCACACGCGCGTGCAGGATGCCGCAGTGATTGCCGGGCGAAGGCGGCGGTCAGGCTCGGTCAGCAGGGACGCCAGCGCCCGCGCACGGCGCTGGCGCTCGGCGGCGATGTAGGCGTCGATGTTGTCGCCCGGCGCCCAGAGCGATGTGCCGCGCATCACGCCCTCGCCCAGCGCAGACCAGACATAGGCGACATGCAGCTCCGCGCTGTCTGCCTGCGCCAGCGCGGCGGCGAGCTCCAGCAGCAGCAGGTTCAGCGCGTGGCGGGTGCGGAGCTCATCGTGCGGATAGAACTGCTCGGCGTCCACGGCCACCAGGATGCGACGATACGGGCCATCGCCGCCCGGCTTGCAGAGCCAGACCGGGCAGGGGCACTTGCGCAGCAGGTGCATGTCGTCGCTGCCGAAGAAGCGCCCCACCAAGCCGATGATTTCGGCACACCTGATGACCAGATCCCGGTCGTTCCTGAGCATATCGCGGATGATTTGCAGCAAGGGCGTGCCGACGGCGACCTCGATGTCCACCTCGTCGCCGGCGCCGACGGCGTCCACCAGCGCGCGCAGGCCGCATCCGGCTCGGTGCCGTGCATGTAGAGGACGCTGCTGAAGCACGGCATCCGGCAGTTCTCCCCGGAGCCCGATACGGCAGATGCGTCGCACCCGGGTGCCGTCGTGCTAGCCCGGCTGCACGAGCAGCGCCACGGCGGCCCCCGCCGCGAGCAGGAGCAGCGTCACCGTGGACCAGCGGCGCAGCCAGCCCTCGGCATGGTCGGCGGCGCGCTGCTGCCCCAGGTGCCGGTGCAGCCGATCTTCGGTTGCCTTCAAGCCGTCACGCCAGTCTCCCACGATGGCCCCGAGCCGATTCCACGCGGCGACGAGCCAGGCGACCGCGCGCTCGAGCGGCACCAGCAGGTCACCGGCCGGCAGGCGCGGCACAGGTGCCAGGGCACGCAGCCCCAACAGCCCGACCGCAAAGCCCCCGAGCAGGGCCGACAGCGTCGGCACGACGCCGTCTGCGGACCAGGGCCCCGCCGCCGATGGCATCTGCACGGAGGACAGGGTCGCGAGCACGGCCATGCCCAGCCCACCGGCGACGAGCACGGCGGCGGCGGGCAGCGCGGGTGCCGACACCGACGGCTGCGCCGGCTCCGCCGGCAGACTTGCCGCGGCACCGAGCAGGATGCCGACGCAGGCGAGCAAGCCCATGAGCGGCCACAGCGCCGCATCATCGCCTGCCGCCAGCGGCAGCGCGGCGCCGAGGGCAGCCAGCAGGGCGAGCAGTGCCGCGAGCAGCGCCAGCGCCCAGGCTGCCAGGCGCCCCTGCGCGACCGCGAGACCGGGCGCGAGACCGGCCGCGAGCAGCAGCGCAGCCACACCGAGCCCGGCGAGGGCCATGGCCGGCGACAGCACGGCGCTGATGCCGGCCACCGTCGATGGACCGAGCGCGATACCGAGCAGCCCGAGCCACAGGCCGGTGAGCGCCGACAGCGCATAGGCCACCACCGCCCGTCGGCCGGCCTGAAGCAGCCCCGCCACCAGGGCCCAGAGGCCGCCGGCGAGGGCAAGCCAGGGCAGCAGCGCCGCCGCCGGCCAAGGCCCCTCCCCCGGCGGCACCTCCCCCAGCGGCAGCAGGCGCAGCAGCGGCAGCAGCCCGGCGGCGAGGGTGAAGGCCACCGTCGGCCCGAGCTGATGTGCGGGCGCGGCTGCCAGCGCCGGCGCCAGCCAGTAGTGCAGGCCCATGAGCCCCGCCTTGGTGCCGAAGCCGATGAGCAGCAGCGCCAGCACGACATCGCGGTACTTGGCCCCGGCGAGCGCCATGCGCAGGGTGTCGAAGTCCAGGCCGGCGCCGCCCTTCGCGAGCAGCAGCAGCGCCTCCAGGATGAGCAGGTCCGCGATGACCACGGACGCCAGCAGCACACGGGCCCCACGACCGGCGCCGAGCAGCCCGTAGAGCGGGTAGGCCGCCAGCACCCCAGCGGCCAGGGCCGTGGGCAGATCGCCGGTCACCGGCAGCCACAGGGCCCCCGCCAGCGCCATGAGCCAGGCCGCGACGCGACGCGGCCGGTCGAGCCAGTGCTGCGACAGCCGGCCGCCGGCGAGCCAGAGCAGGGCCACCGCCGCCAGCAGCCAGCGGCCGGTGGCATCCAGCTGCACGGACCCGCCCAGCATCAGCCCGGGCAGCGGCAGCGTGGACTGCGGTGCCGCGACGGCGAGCAGCAGCGCCGGCAGGGCCGCCCAGGGCGCCAGCCGCACGACGGCACCGCGCAGCGGCGGCAGCAGCAGCAACGCGAGCAGTGTCAGCGGCCAGGCCGGCGCGAGCACCGGCAGCCAGGGCATGGGGCCGAGCCAGGCCGCGTCCGCGCCCAGCCCGCTCATCGCCCGCGCCCGCTCATGGCCGCCCCCTGCTCATGGACCAGCCGGATCATGGATAGTGGAACTCCCGCTCCGCGATCAGCAGGGACCATTCCAGCGCCGAGAAGGGCATGGAGGCCAGCAGACCGACGAGCAGCGACAGCGCCGCCGTCACCAGCGGCGGCAACAGCAGCAGCAGGCCGGTCTCCAGGCGCAGCGACCGTGCACCGGCGGCGGCCGTGCCCGACTCGTCACCGGCCGCGGCTGCGACCGGGCGCTCCGCCCAGGCGCCCGCGGGCTCGCCGAACCATGCCCGGTGCAGGATGGGCAGGAAATAGGCCGCGTTCAGCAGGCTGCTCGCGGTGAGCACGTACAGCGGCCAGTGCACCCCGGCCTCCAAGGCCCCCAGGCCCAGGTACCATTTGCTGATGAAGCCCGCGATGGGCGGCACGCCGATCATGCCGAGCGCCGCGATGGTGAAGGCCGCCATGGTGGCGGGCATGCGCCGCCCGACGCCGTTCATCTCGCTGACCTTGTGGATGCCCAGGGTCTCCGCCAGGTTGCCGGCGCAGAAGAACAGGGTGATCTTCATGATGCCCTGGTGCACCAGGTGCACGATGCCGCCGACGCTCGCGAGCGGGCCGACGATGGCCACGCCGAGCACGATGTAGGACACCTGGCTGACCGTGGAGAAGGCGAGGCGGCGCTTCAGGTCGTCCTGGAACAGCGCACGCACGGAGCCGTAGATGATGGTCACGGCGGCGATGAGGGCGAGCGGGCCGGTGAGCCCGAGCTCCGCGGCCTGCTCCACGCCGAAGACGTCGTAGACGATGAGCACCACGCCGAAGGCCCCGGCCTTGACCACGGCCACCGCATGCAGGAGGGCGCTCACCGGTGCCGGCGCCACCATGGCCCGCGGCAGCCAGCCGTGCAGCGGCACCAGCGCCGCCTTGACCCCGACGCCGCCGATCAGCAGCGCAAAGATCGCCGTCAGTGCCCCCGGATGGCTGTCCGCGATGTCGCTGACGAAGCCCCGCGGCGCGAAGGTGAGGGTGCCGGCCAGGGTGTAGAGCCAGACGGTGCCCGCCAGCAGCAGCGCCCCGGCGAGCATGGTGTGGGTGAGATAGACAATGCCGGCCTGGCGTGCCGCCTCGGTGCCCCGGTGCACCACCAGCGGATAGGTGGTGAGCGTGAGCATCTCGAAGAACAAGAGGAAGGTCAGCAGGTTGCCCGCCATGGCCACGCCCACGGTGGCGGTGACGCAGAGGCTGAAGAAGCCGAAGAAGCGCGAGCGGTGCGGCGACTGCTCCAGATAGCCCACCGCATACAGGGTGGTGAGCAGCCAGAGCCCCGCGGACAGCACCAGGAACAGCAGCGACAGCGCCCCCACCCGCAGCGTCAGCTCCAGGTCGTCCAACAGCGGCAAGCGCAGCTCGTAGCGCTGGCCGTGGTAGACGCCCCAGACCATCCAGGCGACAAACCCCAGCTTCAGGAAGGCCCCACCCAGGTTCAGGGCTGTGCGGGTGCGCACCCGCGCCTCGCCCAGGAAGAAGATCACCAGCCCCGGCAGCAGCGAGCTTGCGAGCACCAGCAGGGGCAGCAGGGCATCGGCGGGCAGCCGGGGGTCGAACAGGGGGCTCATACAGCGCCCCCGGCGGTGAGCGCCACGGCGGCCGACACCGGGGGCGCCACCGCGGCGTCGGTGCCCACCTGCAGCAGCGGCGAGATGAGCGGCAACGTCAGCCCCAGGACAATGGCCGCCAGCGCCAGCAGCAGCGCGCTCCACTCCATGCCCGGCGGCACCGAGCGCAGGCGGCGCTCACGCTCGGCCGGCGTGAAGGCGTGGCCGACGACCTTGAACACATAGGCCGCCGCCAGCACGCCGCCCAGCAGGATCACCGCCGCGAGCACGAAGCGCCCCTGCTGGAAGGCCGCCTCCAGCAGCAGCCACTTGCCGATGAAGCCGCCGCTCGGCGGCAGCCCCATGATGCTGACCCCCGCCAGCGCAAAGGCCGTGAGTGTGAGCGGCAGCCGGTGCACGGCGCTGTCCAGCTCGGCGATGCGGTCGTGCCCGCCGAAGCGCAGCAGGCTCCCGGCGGAGAGGAACATCGCCGCCTTGGCGAGGCCATGCGCGAGCGCCAGGTAGAGCGCGCCGGTCCAGGCCGCGGCACCGCCCGCCACCGCCAGCGGAAAGGCCATGAACAGGTAGCCGATCTGCGCCACTGTGGAATAGGCGATGAGCAGCTTGAGCCGCGCCTGGCGCAGCGCCAGCACCGAGCCCCAGATCACCGCGGCCGCACCCAGCACGCCCAGCAGCTCCGCAAGCCAGCGCCCGCTGCCGTCCCCGTCGCCGCCACCGAGCACATCCAGCCACAGCCGCAGCACCAGATAGAACGACGCCTTCACCACCAGCGCCGAGAGCACCGCGCTCACCGGCGCCGGCGCGCTGCCGTGCGCCGGCGGCAGCCAGACATGGAAGGGAAAGAGCGCAGTCTTGAGCAGCAGGCCGGCGATCATCGCCGCCACCGCCACCTTGAGCGCCGGGCGCGGGGCATCCGGGACACAGGCAGCCACCAGGGCAATGTCCACCGTGCCGCAGCCGTGGTAGACCAGCGCCACGCCGAGCAGGTACGCCAGGGACCCGAGCACGCTCACCAGCAGGTAGCGGATGGCACCCGTGAGCGCTGCGGCCCCGCCGCCCAGCGCCGTCAGGCTCACGGCCGCAAAGCCCAGCAGCTCCAGCGTCACATAGAGGTTGAACAGGTCGGCGGACAGGAAGAGCGCGTTCAGCGCCGCCCAGAGCACGAGCCAGATCGGCCAGAAGTAGGTGCGCTCATACGCCGTATGACGAAAATAGGCCGCGGCGTACAGGCTGACCATGGCACCCACCACCGCCGTCATCGCCATCAGCGCGGCGCTCAGGCCATCGGACCGCCAGCGGATGCCCAGCGGTGCCTGCCAGCCGCCCAGCTGCACCTCCATCCCGCCGCCCGCCAGGACGCCGAGCATCAGCGCGAGGGTCGCAGCCGCAGTGAGCAGGGCGGAGATGAGGCCCAGGGTTGCGGCCAGCCGCGGCAGCAGGAAGCAGACCAGCGCAGCCGCCAGCGGCAGGAAGACCGCGGCCAGCAGCAAGTCGGGGCCGAGCCCGCCCGGCCCGAGGAGCTGAAGCGGCATCACTCAGTGACCACCCTCGTCGCCCAGGGTGGTGCGCCCGGTGAGCGCGCGCAGCCGCACGATGAGCGCCAGCGCCAGGCCGGTGGCGGCGACGGCGACGACGATGCCCGTCAGCACCATGGCCTGGGGCACCGGGTCCGCCGCCGGCGGCGTGCCCTCGCCGGGGGCGCGCCGGGCGAGCCCAATGAACACGAGAAAGACGCCGCTGCTCATGATGTTGAGCGCCAGCACCTTGCGCAGCAGATGGGCGTGGACGATAAGCGCATAGAGCCCCATGACCACCAGCGCCATGCCCACCAGCCCCCAGAACACCGGCTGCGTCACGGCCGCCCCCCGGTGAAGAGCGCCGCCAGGATGACGCCGATGGAGAGCATGGCCGCAAGCTCGATGGTCAGGATCAGCGTCTTCGCCTGCGCCGGCGGCCAGTCCAGCGGCGCACCGCCGGGCAGCAGGGCGGCGACGGTGCCGAGCAGCGTGAACACGGCCACCCCCAGCACCGCCAGCACGCGCAGCGACGGCCGTTGCGCCCAGGGCGGCAGGGTGCGCCCGCTCAGGCACAGCAGGATGCCGACGCCGCCCAGCAGGGAGCCCGCCTGAAAGGCCCCGCCCGGTGCATGGGCGCCGACCCAGAGCAGATAGCCCGCCACCAGCACCATCAGCGGCGCCAGCAGACCAGGCAGCTGGCGCAGCAGCGGCCCGGGCGCGTTACCGGCGCAGCCCCGCGCGCGGCCGACGGACCAGGTGCCCATGAGCGCGAGCACCAGCACCACCAGCTCCAGCAGCGTGTCGTAGCCGCGGAAATTCAGGAGCACCGCCGTCACCGGGTGCGAGACGCCGCTCTCGTCGAGGCGCTCGGCAACGGCCGCCGCCAGCCCCGGCGCCGGCTGCGCCAGGGACAGCACCGCCGCCGCCAGGCCGCCGAAGAGCCCCAGCAGCGCCAGCGCCAGCAGCACCCGTGCCAAGGGGGGCAGGGCCTCAGGGGCGCGCGACGTGCCGGACGCCGCTGCGCCGTCGGACGCCGGCTGGCGCCCGCTGCCCGGCCTGTGCTGCGGCTCAGTCATGGTCGTACACCTCGCCGTCGCGGGCGTCCTGCCGGCCGCGGCCGATGGGCGGCTCCAGGCGCACCAGCGCCGCCAGCAGGAGCGCACCGGTGACGCCGGCGCCGATGGCCATCTCGGCGAGCGCCACATCCACCGCATAGAGCCGCGCCCAGACCAGGGCCAGCACCAGGCCGAAGGCGATGAAGAGCACCACGGCCCGGAACAGCTCGGGACTGGCCAGCGCCCGCCAGGCGAGCCACAGCAGCAGCAGCGCCAGCAGGCCGTCCAGCGCCCAATCGAGCAGGCTCAGCCCTGCCATGGCGTGATCCGTCGCGCCCGCGCCCAGCTCGCCACCAGCTGACTCGCGGCGCCGGACGCCGTGAGCACCAGGAGCCAGATCACCAGCAGCTTGCCCGCGTCCGCCGCGGACTCCGCGCGCAGCATGAGCCCGAGCACGACCAGCCCGAAGCCCAGGTTGTCCGCCTTGGTCAGCGCGTGCAGCCGGGTGTAGACGTCCGGGAAACGCAGCAGCCCGACGGTGCCGGCGAAGAAGAACCCTGCCCCCACCAGCAGCAGTGCAATGGAGAGGCTGTCAATCATCACGGCGGTCCCGATCCGGTGTCGCTGTCTTTACGCTCGCGGTGAAGGCGATGACGGCGATCACCGCCAGCAGCGCCAGCACCAGGGCCACGTCCCGCAGGGCGGGCAGGCCGAGCGCCTCCGCCAGCAGCAGCAAAATTGCGGCCGAGGTGGTGCCGAAGAGCTGCGCCGCCAGCATGCGGTCCGCCGCCGTAGGCCCATGGCGCACCCGCCACAGGCCGGCGGCGAGGTTCAGCAGCAGAAATACGGCGAGCGCCAGATACAGCGCGCTCATGCGTCCTGCTCCAGTTCCTGCTGCCAGAGGCCTTGCGCGGATAGGGGTGTGGGTGTGGGCTGAAGCGCCACGGCGTAGATCCAGGCCACCTGCGCCTCCAGCAGTTGCAGCTCGTCTAGGTAATCCCGCGTCGCATCGAGCACGTGCACCCGCAGCCGCGCACCGCTCACCATCGCCAGCGTGCCCGGCATCAGGCTCACCAGGCTTGCCAGCATGACCGGTGCGGGACCGGGCGGCAACCGCAGCCGGTAGTCGAAGACCGCGGGCTTGAGCGGCATCCGCGGCTTGAGCGCCCGCAGCGCCACATCGACACCGCCGTACAGCGACTGCCAGAGGAAGAACGGCAGCAGCAGCAGCCCCCGCAGCACCGTCGGCAGCAGCGCCCGCGGCGCTGCAGCAGCGGCGGGCGCCTGCTGCGGGTCGGCGATGACCCGCGGCATCAGCGCCGCCGCAGCGGCGAAGCCCGCGCCCAGCACCAGGCCATCCGCGCGGCCGTCCGTCAGCAGCCACCAGATGCCCCAGAACAGCGCGAAGCGCCCGAGCAGCCCGACCAGCTGGGACATCATGCCGGCGGCCGGACCGCCCCGCTGTGGGTGTCCGCGGTGGAATCGCTCATCATCGAAGCTCCTGACCTGCGACCTGCCGGCCGGCGACCGCCGCCCGGTGTGGCCCATAGCTTGCGGAGCCTGGGGGCACGTGTCCACCCCCACTGTTGGGGACACGGGCATTTTGCGCTGCGGGCGGCCGACTCCCAGTCGGCCCCCCGCGCCAGCCACCTCATCCGCGGTCAATGAGATGGTCGAGTCACACAGGGTATTGGCACCGCCCGGGCAAAAAGACCTTCCCCCAAGTCCGAAACCTGCTATCGTGCGCCCTGAGGATACGCCGGCGCCGCCCGACCAGGGCCGCCCGGCACAAGGCATCTGCCAGTTTCGACGAGACCGTTCGGCCCATTGCGCGGCGCCCAACCCCAATAACGGGTCAGGCCGTCAGCACAAGCAAGCCCGCCTGCTCCCCCCGAGATCCGTAGCTCCCTGTCTCCTCGCGCCGCCGCCGGCACCCCGCCTCATGACCCGAGCGGGCGGCCGGCCGCGGTCCGCGCCTGCGTCGGCGCGCGCGCCCGGCCCACCAGCGGACCGGTCGCGGGCACGCGCCAACGCGGTTGCGGCAACGTCAACCCAAGCATCACTTTTCGCGAGACCACTCCATGAACATCTACGTTGGCAACCTTCCCTACAGCGTCACCGACAGCGATCTGCGTGAGACCTTCACCCAGTACGGCAGCGTCGACCAGGTCAACCTGATCACCGACAAGTTCAGCGGTGAATCCAAGGGCTTCGGCTTCGTCGAGATGGGCAACAACGCCGAGGCGGACGCCGCCATCAAGGCCCTGAACGGCACCGACTACAAGGGCCGCAACATCACCGTGAACCAGGCCAAGCCGAAGAGCGACCGCCCGCGCGGCGGTGGCGGCGGCCGCCGCTGGTGAGCCGCGGCGCCCCAGGCAGCGTTGAGCGTACAAACCTGGTGACGCCAGCCGGGGACTGATCCCGGCCAACGCACCGCCGCTGCCGACGCTGCCCGGCCCCAGAGCCCGGCCCCAGAGCCCGGCCCCAGAGCCCGGCCCCGGAGCCCGGCCCCCGAGCCCGACCCCGGAGCCCGACTTCCCGTCGGGCCCCGGGGCCGGGCTTTTTTTTATCGCCCGCGCAGCCGCAGCCGGCCATCGTCACCGGCCTCGATGCGCAGGGCCGCGCCGTCTTCCGGCTCCAGGCTGGTGCCGCGGAGCCCCTGCGGCGAGCGCAGGCGCAGTGTGGCGGGCGTGCAGGTGCTGTGGGTGCGGATGGTGCGGGGTGCGAGCTCGTATTGCGCGTCGCCGAGCCGGTAGGTCACCGGTCGCTCCGTGGCATTGCGGATGCTGAAGCTTTCGC
The DNA here is from genome assembly GCF_913063425.1 of uncultured Thiohalocapsa sp. Classification (GTDB taxonomy): domain Bacteria; phylum Pseudomonadota; class Gammaproteobacteria; order Chromatiales; family Chromatiaceae; genus Thiohalocapsa. The sequence goes on along the minus strand of NZ_CAJXYK010000010.1, from coordinate 122,924 downwards.
GCCGGGATTCCGGGCGGCCGAAAAGCTGGACCGCATACCAGCGGCCGCTGGCGGCGCTCTGGGCGACGCCGACGCCGATCTCCGTGAGGCCCGCTTTCAGCATGTTGCGCCGGTGCCCGGGCGACTCCCGCCAGCCCTGCATGAAGCCGGCGGTGAGGGCATCGGTGGTGAAGCCGGCGCTGCTGTACTGAAACCCGATGTTCTCGGCGATGACGCAGTAGGCATAGCCGGCGCGCTCGGCGCGCTGGGCGGGGGTGGTGCCGCCGGCGCCGTGACCGTACTCGCCGGTGCGCGCCATGAAGGCCGCGAAGTCGGCGGCGGCACGCTTGAGGTGCGGGTCCACCGTCAGTGGCGCCAGATTCTGACCGCGCCGAAAGGCATTGGTGTGCGCGACGATGTTGGATTCGACCTCGGCCACACTGGCTTCGGGGGCGGCGACGACACGCAGCGATAGGGCCATGAGCAAGCTCAGCACCAGAACAGCCGCGAGGGCGGCGCATCGGCGCCGCTGCGTATTGACGAGCATCTCCACCTGCATGGTCGATCACGCCTTTCTGTGGGCCAGTGTTGATGCTGCGCCTGGCGGAGGCCCACGCCAATCGGGGTCTTTACTCCGCAGCACGGTGGCGGCGGGCCGCAACCGGCGCCTGCGCGCAGCAGGCGCCCATGCGCGCAGCCACTCACAGCTTCAGCTTCTGGTCCTTCGGCGGCGGCTGGTGCTGCGGCCGGGCGGTGCCGCTCTGTGGTGACTCGGTGGGGGGAGCCTGGGTGGTGCCGTCGATGAAGGTGCTCTCCTCCTCGGGGTCATCGCTCACCAGCGAGATCTTGTCGGCGCTGTCGGCGAGGCTCTGGGAGAGGTGCTGGGAGCCCTTGAGCTTGACCATGAGCCGCAGCTCATTGGCGGAGTCCGCGTGCCTGATGGCCTCCTCGTAGCTGATCTCGCCTGCCTCCAACAGTTGGAACAACGCCTGGTCGAAGGTGTTCATGCCCTGCTCGTTGGACTTGGCCATGATCTCCTTGAGCTTGTGCACCTCGCCCTTGCGGATGAGGTCTGCCACCAATGGCGTGTTGATGAGGATCTCCACCACGGCGCGACGGCCACGCCCGCTTTTGTGCGGCAGGAGCTGCTGCGCGACGATGGCGCGCAGGTTCAGCGACAGGTCCATGAAGAGCTGGCGCTGCGCCTCGTCCGGGAAGAAGTTGATGATGCGGTCCAGCGCCTGGTTGGCATTGTTGGCGTGCAGCGTGGCGAACACCAGGTGGCCCGTCTCGGCGAAGGCCATGGCGTATTCCATGGTCTCCTTGGTGCGGATCTCGCCGATCAGGATCACGTCCGGGGCCTGACGCAGGGTGTTGCGCAGGGCCACCTCGAAGGAGGCCGTGTCCACGCCCACCTCGCGCTGGGTGATGATGCAGCCGTCATGCTCGTGGACGTACTCGATGGGGTCCTCGATGGTGATGATGTGGCCCGTGGTCATGCGGTTGCGGTAACCGATGAGCGCTGCGAGCGAGGTGGACTTACCCGTGCCGGTGCCACCCACGAAGATGACGATGCCGCGCTTGTGCATGCCGAGATCGCGCAGGATGGACGGCAGCCGCAGCTCCTCGATGGTGGGGATGCGCGTCTCGATGCGCCGCAGCACCAGCCCCGCCTGGTTGCGCTGCTTGAAGGCGCTGACGCGGAAGCGCCCGGCGCCGCGCGCGTTGATGGCGAACTGGCACTCGTTGGTTGCGTCGAACTCCTGCAGCTGCTTGCCCGTCATCAGCTCCTGGGCGGCCTGCATGGTCTGCTCCGGCGTCAGCGCTTCAGTGCCCACGGGCCGGATGACACCGTCGATCTTGATGCTCGGCGGCCGGCCCGCGGTGATGAACAGGTCCGAGCCCCGTTCGTCATTCATCATATTGAGCAGGTTCTTCAGGTCCATGGCAGATCGGTACAGGCTGTGCAGGGCGATGGGATGCCGGCGATGCGGAGGACCCAGGCCGCAGCGGCTGCGAGCCGCCGCGGCGTCCGGGGCTAGAGGAAGGTTTCCTTGCTTTGGGCCTTGACCCGCGCATCGGCCTTGGTCACCAGGCCGCGCTTGACCAATTCCGTCAGGTTCTGGTCCAGGGTCTGCATACCGCTGGCCTGGCCGGTCTGGATGGCGGAATACATCTGCGCCACCTTGTCCTCGCGGATGAGATTGCGGATGGCCGGGGTGCCGATCATGATCTCGTGCGCGGCGACGCGCCCGCCGCTGATCTTCTTGAGCAGCGTCTGCGAGATCACCGAGCGCAGGGACTCGGACAGCATGGACCGCACCATGGTCTTCTCGGCGGCCGGAAAGACGTCGACGATGCGGTCGATGGTCTTGGCGGCGGAGCTGGTGTGCAGGGTGCCGAACACCAGGTGGCCCGTCTCGGCGGCGGTCAGCGCGAGGCGAATCGTCTCCAGGTCGCGCATCTCGCCCACCAGGATGATGTCCGGGTCCTGGCGCAGGGCCGAGCGCAGGGCCTCGCTGAAGCCGAGCGTGTCCTTGTGCACCTCGCGCTGGTTGATGAGGCACTTCTTGCTGCTGTGCACAAACTCGATGGGGTCCTCGATGGTGAGGATGTGCGAGTAGTGGTTGTCGTTCATGTAGTCGATCATCGCCGCCAGCGTGGTCGACTTGCCGGAGCCGGTGGGGCCTGTCACCAGCACCAGCCCGCGCGGCACATCCACGATGTCGCGGAAGATCTCCGGGGCGTTCAGCTCCTCCAGCGTCAGCACCTTGGACGGGATGGTGCGGAACACCGCCGCGGCGCCGCGCTTCTGGTTGTAGGCGTTGACGCGGAAGCGGGCGACACCCGGGATCTCGAACGAGAAGTCCGTCTCCAGGAACTCCTCGTAGTCCTTGCGCTGCTTGTCGTTCATGATGTCGTAGATCAGCGAATGCACCGTGCGATGCTCAAGCGGCGGCACGTTGATGCGGCGCATGTCGCCGTCCACGCGAATCATGGGCGGCAGGCCGGCGGACAGGTGCAGGTCCGAGGCCTTGTTCTTGACACTGAAGGCGAGGAGCTCGGCGATATCCAAGATGGCCTCCCGGCGGGCATGAGGCGGGTCACCGGCGCAGGGTCAGGCGCTCCCCCACGACAGCGAAAGCCCAAGCATAGCGCGAAGGCGGTGGAGCATTCCAAGACGGCGGTTGCGGCCCCGGCCGCCGCGCCGCCGGGTCAGCTCGGCGGCGGTGACGGGTCCGGGGCGGGAGACGCGGCGGCGAAGGCCGCGCCGAGCCGCAGCAGCTCGGCCTTGCCGCGCAGGGTCAGGTCGGTGGTGAAGCGGAACTGCTGGCGGGCGTCGATGGGATAGGCCCGCAGCCGGTAGCGGGTGCCCCAGGGCTGCTCCTGGGCCACCACCGCAATGGGCTGTTCGAAGGCCAGGTAGGGGCTGGTCAGCGCCACGTCGTAGAGCGCCGCACGCACCCGGGCGCCGTCGTGCTCGGGATGCAGGTGGAAGTCCGCAACGCACTGGAGCTGCGGTTGGCCGTTGTTGGCATTGCTGATGGCCTCGTCCCAGAGCTTCTGGTGCGGGATGGTCACAAGGTTGTCGTCGGGTGTGACCAGCTGCAGGGCACGCACGCCGACGTGGGTCACCTCGCCGTAGACGCCGTCGATCTCCACCCAGTCGCCGTTGCGGTAAGGGGCCTCGCCCACCGCGACGATGCCCGCCACCAGGCTGCTGGCGTAGTCCTTGAGGGCGAAGCCCAGCGCCAGGCCCAGCGAGCCCAGCACCGCCACCATGTTCTGGAACGACGGCTCAATGACCTTCGGCAGCGCCAGCAGAAAGGCGCCGACAATGATGATGAGCCGCAGCAGCGGCACCATGGCGAGCAGCCAGTGCCGGCGGCGCCCGCGCAGCCGGTTGGCAAGCCAGGGCAGGGTCTTCTGGAGCAGCACAATGAGCGCCGTGGCCGCCGCCAGGATGAGCGCCAGGTCGAGCAGGGCGCTGGTGTCGAGGTGCTTGAAGAGGCTCGCGATATCCCGGTCCATGCCGTGCCCTCAGAAGTCGTCCAGCAGGAAGCCCTGGGCCTTGAGCAGGTCACGCGCCGGTGCATAGCCCGCCGCGGTGAGGCGCCAGTCCCCGGCAGGGGCCTCGGCAATGGCCCCGGCGGCGGCGAGCCGCTGCAGTACGCCCTCCACTCGGAAGGCCGGCAGCGGCAGCAGCTCGGCCAGCAGCGGCCCGGGCAGGCCGTTGTGCAGCAGCAGCGCGTGCAGCACCAGGGCGACTGTCTCATCCGGACCGGCGGCGAGGCTCGGCTCCGTCGCCGCCGCCACCCAGATGCTGGTGCCGTCGTCCGCGGTGCCCGTGCCCGCGTCCTCGCCGTCGGCGTCCGGCTCGGCACGCAGGCGCGAGCGCCAGAGCGCCCGGGCGAGTCCCGCATTGCCGCGACAGCGGGCGGCCAGGTATTGCAGCTCGGTGGCACCGGCGGCGTCCTCGGCGCCATCCACCACCAGCACCGGCTTGCCGCTGTGGGCGTGGCGAAAGCGCAGCGGGCGGCGCACGTGGGCGGCCACCAGCGCGCGGAACAGCGTCGCCAGACCCTCGCCGTCGCAGGCCTGAAGCGTGAGCACGCGGCGCGTGGGCAGCGCAGCGACCTGGCGCAGATAGGCCCAGGCCCAGCTGTCGCAGCCGATGATGCCGTGGCCAAGCCGGCCCGCCTGGGCCTGCGTCAGCAGCGCGCGCACCAGGGCCAGACCCGCGGCATGGCGCAGCCAGCACTGCTCCAGCCGCGGCAGCAGCCACGGGCGCGCGTCCCGCGGCCAGGCATCGAGCCAGGCCCGATCCCCGCTCAGGATCGCGTCATCCCCGGGCGGCTCGATGGGTTGCGCGCCCCGCCCGGCCGCCCAGGCATGCAACAGCGCCCCATGCCCGCTGTGCGGCGGGCCGATGAGGAGCCAGACGCCGTCGGCATCCTCCCCGAGCTGCTGGTCCAGCGCCGCGGCGCCGGCAGTCCAGTCCACCGGCCCGGCCAGGGCGTCCAGGCGCTGCGGCGTGAGCCCGCGCAGGTCCGCCTCGGTGCGGGCGGGCGCCTCAGGCGCCTTCCGCCGGGGCGCAAACAGCCGCCGCAGCGAGGCCCAGCGCGCCCGCGCCGCGCCCGCCGCCGGTGTCTGCGGCAGACGGTAATCGGCGATGGGCACGAGCTGCCAGAGGGGCTCGGCATCCGCCGTGGCCTGCGTGCCGGCATTTGGGGGTTGCGTGGTCATGTGGGCCGCGGGCAAGCCGCATCCTGCTCAGCGCCAATGCATGCGACCATGGTCGCACGATCGCGGACCGGATCGGGATCAGGCGCGCCCTGCCCCCGGGGCCACCGACGTCCAGTCGGCCCACCTGGGGCCGCCGACTTCCAGTCGGCCCGCCTGGGGCCGCCGACTTCCAGTCGGCCCGATCCGCCTCCACCCTCCCCGGGGTCCTCACGTCTCAGCACCCATGGCCTGGCTGAGACCATCGCGCCGAGTGAAACTCGGCGCCCCCAGGGGCCGGGGCTGGGTGCGGCGCCGAGTGAAACTCGGCGGCCCCAGGGGCTGGGTCTGGCCGCGGCGCCGAGTGAAACTCGGCGCCCCCAGGGGCTCGCCCCAGGGGCTGGCTCTGGCCGCGGCGCCGAGTGGAGCCCGGCGGCCCCGGGGACGCACCAACGCGGCTGCCTGCCATACCAGCGCCTCATCAGCAGCCTGAAAGATGCCCTGCCCGCTGGCACGCACACGCGGACGCCGCGGGCACGGCCCCAACCCGAAGGAGCACAGCATGTCGCATCCGAGGACGCTCGCGCACCGCCTGCGCCGCTGCACCACCCACGCGCTCGCGGCGGCCCTGGTCTTACAATGCGCCGCAGCGGTGGCCGCATCCGGCGCCGCGACCAGGGCGCAGACCCTCATCGACCTGAACCCCATCCTGAGCGGCTACGCGATCCAGGTGCGCCCGAGCGACACCGGCCTGCGCCTGGAAGGCAGCGTCGCCGACGCCGCAGAGCAGCAGCTGGCGCAGGCGCTGGCGGTCCTGGTGGCGGACGGCGCCGAGATCGACAACGCCCTGGGTCTGGACGCCGAGCTGCCGGACACGCCGGGGCCGCTGTTCGGCGCGGACGAGGACGCCACCATCGCCACCCGGCTCCGGCAGACCCTCGACTGGCAGAAGGACACCGCCGGCCTCGGCATCGAGCTGGAGGTGAACCGGGGCGAAGTGCGCCTCAACGGCCAGGTGGGCACCACCGGCACCAAGGACCGCGTCGCCGCCCTCGCCGCCACCACCGAGGGCGTGGACGCGGTGTTCAACTACATCAGCGTCGACCCCGCCAACATCCCGGCGATTCGCGAGCAGCAGGCGCAGCTCGCCGACGCGGAGCGCGCGGACGCCTGGATCGCGAGCCGGCTGCGGCGGCTGCTTCAGTTCGACACCACGGTGAACGCCCACAGCATCGAGGTGGAGGCCCGCGACGGCACGGCCATCCTGAGCGGGGCCGTCACCTCCTCTGCAGAGCGCAATGTGGCGGAGGGCCTGGCGGCCAACCTGCCCGGCGTGCGCGAGGTGGACTCGCGCCTGGTGATCGAGCGCCCGCGCTGAGGCGTGCCCGGGGCCGACGCCGCTGTGCCCGTACACCCTCTGCTTGCTGGGCCGGCTGGACCATCGGCGCGCCCTCGGCCCTGGAAGTCTGCCCAAGCCAACGCGACCTATGCGCCACCCACTGACGGCAGCAAGCTGCAACCATGAACCTGCGACGCCTCTCGGGCCTGGCGCGCCCCGTCGATACCAACTACGCCGGCAACCGCCACATCCTGGCTCTCAGCGCCGCCGTGCTGGTGGTGGCCTGGCCGATGCTCGGGCTCTACACCGGCAGCTGGCTCGCGGCGCTCGGCGCTGCGGCGGTGGCCGCGCTGGCCTGCTTTCTGGCCTGGGCACTCGCCCGGGAGCTGGACCCGGACCAGAGCGACGCCGCCCTGCTCGGCGCCGCCCTCACCCTGCCCGGACTGCTGGCGGTGGGGCTGCCGGACCTCGGCGCGCTCTTCCTCGTGCTGCTGGCCATGCGCGTGGTGAACCGCACCACCGGCATCCCGGCGACGGTGCTGGATCTGGGCTTGCTGGTGGTGCTGGCCGTGCTGGTCTCCCTGCCGGCGCAGCCCGTCTATCTGGCCGCCGCCGGCGTCGCGGTGCTGCTGGACGGCATTCTGTCGCCGCCGAGCCGGCGGCGGCTCATCACCGGCATCGGGGCCGCCATGATCGCCGCCGCCGTGGTCATCGTCGTCATGCCCGAAGGCCCGGGGCCGGCGCCCGACCCGGCGGCCGTGCTGGCGGCGCTGGTGCTGACCGCGGCACTCGTCCCGGTGATCCGTGCCCAGGCGGACATCAAAAGCACGGCCGACGACACCGGCGAGCCCCTCAGCGCCCGCCGGGTGCAGGCGGCACAGCTGCTGGCGCTCGCCAGCGCGCTGGCGACGGCTTACTTCCAGGGCAGCGCGGGCCTGGCGGCGCTGTCGCCGCTGTGGGCGGCGGTGCTCGGCGCCGCCGGATGGCGACTCTGGGCGCGCGTGCGCGGAGCGGGGGCGGCCTGACGCACAAGCACAGACGCAATCACGCAGGCGCAGCGGCGCTGGACCGAGCCGGCGCAGGCATGCACCATGCCGGCGGCTGAGCGCCCAAGCGCCGCCGCGGGCGGCAACCACCAAGAACCGATAAGGCACGCCCGTGTTCGACTGGCTCGATCAACTCTCGCTCCCGCTGCTGCTCATCGTGGCGCTGACCCTGGGGCTCGCTCCCTTCTTCCCGGAGCCCCATGTCTGGGAGAAGCTCAAGATGCTGGCGGCCGGCGAGCTGGTGCGGCCCATCGACATCTTCGACCTGCTGCTGCACGGCACGCCCTGGCTGTTGCTGGTTGCGAAGCTGATCCGCCTGACGGTGAAGCCGCGCCAGTGACCGCACGCACGGGCGCCGCGGATGCGCCAGCCTGTGCCGATGCGCCAGCCTGATCAGCTGCGCGGCCCGGGCCGCGCACCCGGCCCTCCACCACCGCTTATCGGCGGCACAGGGCGCCATCCCGCCGCCGTGAATCCCTGCGGCAGGTACCATCTGCCAAGCCGCGGACCATGACTGCCGCGGCCTCCCACTCATGACCCAGCAAGCCACCGACTTCTTCTCTGCCCTCGCCCACGACACCCGCCTGCGTACCCTGATGCTGCTGGCGGAGCATGGCGAGCTCTGTGTGTGCGAGCTGACCCACGCCATCGGCGTGAGTCAGCCGCACCTCTCGCGCCATCTGGCGCAGCTGCGTGAGCTCGGCCTGGTGGCGGACCGCCGTGCCGGGGTCTGGATCTACTACCGCATCAGCAGCGAGCTCCCCGCCTGGGCACAACGGGTGCTGCGCGAGACGCACGCGGGCCTGTCTGACACCTACCCCTTCGCAGCCGATGCCGCGGCCCTGAGCGCCATGCCGAACCGCCCCGACGCACCGCGCTGCACATGACAGGCCCGCCGACCGGCCGACCTGACACTGCCGCGGCGTTACGGCGCCGCCCCCGCCCCCTGGGAATCGTCTCCTCTCAGCCATGTGCGCCGGCGGCGCTGCCTGGCGCGGCAACATATTCGTAATTTCATATATCTGGTTTTTCGTATACCCTGCGCTCACATTCTCTCCACTGTGCGCAACCCAGGAGACACCGATGCGCTCCCGCGCGACCATCACACTGCTCGCCTCGGCCACCGCGGCGGCGTTGCTGCTCAGCGCCTGCGATCAGGCGCCGGAAACCAGCTCGACCGCACCCAGCACGGACACCCAGGCCACCGTGAGCGGTGCGGGCTCGTCCTTCGCGGCGCCCATCTTCAAGCACTGGCTGGTGCAGTACGGGGCCGGGCATCCAGCGCTGGCCCTGAGCTACGACTCCATCGGCAGCGGGGCGGGCATCGAGCGCTTTCTGGCCGGCGGCGTGGACATCGGCGCCACCGACGCGCCGCTGGCCACGGATGATGCAGCCCAGCTGGAGGGTAGCTTTGCGCAGCTGCCCATCACCGGCGGCATGATCGCCATCGCCTACAACCTGCCGGGCGTCGATGGGCCCATCAATCTGCCGCGGGATGTCTATCCGGACATCTTCCTGGGCGAGGTCTACCGCTGGGACGACCCGCGCATCGCCGCCGCCAATCCGGGCATCGAGCTGCCCGCCAAGGTGATCCAGGTGGTAGCCCGGCGAGACTCCAGCGGCACCACCTTCGCCTTCACCAACCACCTTGCCGCAGTCAGCGAGACTTGGGCGGACGGGCCGGGCGTCGGCAAGAAGATCGACTGGCCCGGCGGCGCCATGGAGGCCAACGGCAACGAGGGCGTCGCCCAGCGCATCAAGATCACCCAAAACGCCATCGGCTATGTGGAGGCGGGCTTCGCCCAGCGCCTCGGGCTGTCGCTGGCCTGGCTGGAGAACCGCGCCGGTGGCCTGGTGCAGCCCAACGTCGAGACCGGCCGCCGCGGGCTCGCCGACGGTGCCGACACGCCGCCGGACGATCTGACCCGCACCATCCCCGACCCCCAGGGTGCGCGCTCCTACCCCATCGTCACCTACACTTGGGCGCTGGTGCGCGGCGACTATGACTCGCCCGAGAAGACCGCCGCCGTGCACGATCTGCTGCGCTGGATCCTCACCGACGGCCAGGCGGACGCCGAGTCCCTGTACTACGTGCCGCTCCCGGAAAACCTGGCGCAGGCGGCGCTCGCGGAGCTGAACGCACTCCGGCCCCAGCACTGAGCACAGCAGGAGCCCACGATGACCCGCTGTCTGATTCCCGGCGGCAGCGGCGCCGGCATCAGCGCCGCGTTGCGCGCCCGGGAGCTGGCGATCCTCGCGCAGCCGCTGATCATCGCCATGCTGGCGGCGCCGCTGCCGATCCAGGTCTGTTTCGAAGTTTGAAGGGTGAAGTTTGAAAGGTTTCGGAGGGGTCATGGCTTCTATCTTGTTTTGGCTCGGTAAGCGTCTGTGGATCGCCCTCGCTGTCGCGCTGTTGCTGCCGGTTGGGGTGGTCGCGGCGCCCGGCTTTTTGGTGAGCTCGGACTGGCTCGCCGAGCGCATTGACGATGAGAATCTCGTGGTGCTGGAGGTGCGTTATCACCCACACCGCTATTTCACTGTTGGACATATCCCGGGCGCGGTGCAGGTGCAGCGCTTCAAGGATCTCGGCGACAACCAGGGCGACCCGCTGATGCGCTTTCCTTCCCGCGAGGCGTTTCAGGCGACCTTGCGGCGCTGGGGCGTCAACGATGACTCGACGCTGGTGCTCTATGACGACGCCCGCACGGCGCTGGCCTCGCGGCTGTACTTCCTGCTCGCGCTCTACGGCTTCCCGCTGGAACAGGTGAAGGTACTGAACGGCGGCACCGTGGACTGGACGGTGTTCGAGGCGCTGAGCCGGGACCCGGTGACGCCCACACCCGGCAGCGTGACGCTGCAGGCGGCCGACCCTGACCTGTTCGTGGAATGGACCGCCATCTACGACGATGTGGTGTCCCGCCGCGACCCGGACGTGGTGCTGCTCGACGCCCGCCCGCACGATATGTACACGGGCGAGGTCATCCGTCACTCCATCCAGGGCGGCCATATCCCGGGGGCGGTCAATGTGGTGAGCCTGGACGGCACCGACGGTCAGACCCAGCGCTGGCTCAACGATGAGCGTCTGCAAGCGCTCTACGCCGACATCCCGAAGGACAAGACCCTCTACGTCTACTGCCACGACGGCTTCCGCATGAGCCTCGCCTGGATGCAGCTGAAGCACCTGGGCTATGCGGATGTGCGGCTCTACAACGGCGGCTGGTCCCACTGGGGCAACACGCTGACGCTGCCGGTGGTGGAGGGCGCGGCGCCCTATGACGACGCCTTTGCGCTGTAGCTGCTGCCCATCATTCCGGCGCCGGGCTCGCCCGGAGGACGACTGACCATGTTCGCGCGACTCGGCGACCTCATCGCCTACGACCTGCTCCACCTCGACCCGGCCGGCCACCTCGGGCCCGCGCTGCAGTTCTTCGTCATGGACGTGACGAAGATCTTCGCCCTGCTGGTGGTGGTGATCTACGTCATGGGCCTGCTCCGCGCGCTGCTCTCCCCGGAGCGGGTGCGGGCCATCGTGCGCGGGCGCCCCGACTGGCAGGCGCGCGGCATCGCGGTGGGGCTCGGTGCGCTGACGCCCTTCTGCTCCTGCTCATCGGTGCCGCTGTTCATCGGCTTCGTGGAGGCGGGCATCCCGCTCGGTGTGACCTTCTCGTTCCTGATCGCGAGCCCGATGATCAACGAGGTGGCGGTGGTGGTGCTGGTGGGCCTGCTCGGCTGGCAGCTGGCGGCGCTGTACGTGCTGGCCGGGCTCACGGTGGCCTGGGTCGGCGGCATCGTCATGCAGCGCTTCCGCCCGGAGCGCTGGGTGGAGGACTACGTCTGGGCCATCCGCGTCGGCAGCGCCGGCACGCCGACACCGTCGCGCTCGCTGGCCGCCCGCCACCGCTATGCCGTGGGCGAGGTGCGGGAGATCGTCGGGCGCATCTGGCGCTGGGTGCTGCTCGGCATCGGCGTCGGCGCGCTTTTCCACGGCTTCGTGCCGGCGGACTGGGTGACAACGCATTTGGGCGGCGGCGCCTGGTACAGCGTGCCGGCGGCGGTGCTGTTGGGCATCCCGATGTATGCCAATGCCACAGGCGTCATCCCGGTGGCGGAGGCGATGCTCGGCAAGGGGGTGGCCATCGGCACGACGCTGGCGCTGATGATGAGCGTCGCGGCCCTGTCGGTGCCGGAGCTGCTGATCCTGCGCAAGGTCATCCGCTGGCCGGCGCTGGCGCTCTTCGCCGGCGTGCTGGCGGTGGCCTTCACGCTGGTGGGCTGGGGCTTCAACCTGGTGGGGCCGCTGGCAGCTCCCGCTTGAGCGGCGGCGGCGCATGCCTCAGCAGCAGACCCGCATGGCCGGTGCAGCGGCGTCCTCGCCGCGCCCTGAGGTCGATGGCGCACAGGACGGCGCTCCCAGCGCGTTCTCGGTGAAGAACGCGTTGCTGGCCCACCGGACAACCTGTAGATCCAACGCAACCACTATCCAAGCGAGCCAACACCCGGAGTGAATCCATGAAAGCGATCAAGGTGCTCGGCAGCGGCTGCCGCAATTGCGAGACCACCGCCAAACTCATCGAAACGGCCGCACAACAGGCGGGCGTCGAGGTGCAGGTGGAGAAGGTCACCGACGTCGCCGAGATCATGAGCTACGGCGTCCTATCCACGCCGGGAGTCGTGGTCGACGGGCAGCTGGTGCACAGCGGCGGCGTGCCGGGGCCGGATGCGGTCCGCCGTTGGGTCGGCGGCAGCTAGAAGCTCCCAGTGTGCAATCTTGTGCAATCTGAGGTTTGCAATCTGTCAGGGGGATTGACGATGACTGTTCGGATCGGGATCAATGGGTTTGGGCGCATGGGGCGGCTCGGGCTGCGGGCGGCCTGGGACCGCAAGGATGACGGGCCTGCGCTCGAATTCGTCCATGTCAATGAGACTGCCTGCGATGCCGCGGGGGCGGCGCATCTGCTGGAATTCGACTCGGTGCACGGGCGCTTCGGGCGTGCGTGTGCCGGCGACGGCGATGCACTGCTGGTCGACGGCGGACGCATCGGCTACAGCAGCCACACGGCCATCGCCGATGTGGACTGGTACGGCTGCGACATCGTCATCGAGGCCACCGGCAAGCACCACAAGCAGCCGGAGCTGTTGCAGGGCTATTTCGAGCAGGGCGTCAAAAAGGTGCTCGTCGCGGCGCCTACCAAGGGTGCGCTCGACATCGTCTACGGCGTCAACCATGACCGCTACGATCCGGCCCAGCACCACCTGGTGACCGCCGCGTCCTGCACCACCAATTGCCTCGCGCCGGTGGTGAAGGTCATGCACGAGCAGGTGGGTATCGTGCACGGCTGCATGACCACCATCCACGACATCACCAACACCCAGCGCATCGTGGACCTGGGCCACAAGGACCTGCGCCGCGCCCGCGCCTGCGGCCAGTCCCTGATCCCGACCACCACCGGCTCTGCCAAGGCCATCACCAAGATCTTCCCGGAGCTGACCGGCAAGCTGAACGGGCACGCGGTGCGGGTGCCGCTGCTGAACGCGTCGCTGACGGACTTCGTCTTCGAGGCCGCGCGGTCGGTAACGGCGGAGGAGATCAATGCGCTGTTCAAGGCCGCCGCCGCGGGCGAGCTCGCCGGCGTCCTGGGCTATGAGGAGCGCCCGCTGGTGTCCGTGGATTATCTTAACGATCCCCGCTCGTCCATCGTCGATGCCCCCTCCACCATGGTCATCGATAACACACAGGTGAAGATTTATGCCTGGTACGACAATGAATGGGGCTATGTGAACCGGATGATCGACATTGCCTGGATGCTTGCGCGGAGCCTCTGAGCCATGCAAGCCGCCACGCGCAATTATCTGACTGTCACCGCGGGCTACTGGGCCTTCACGGTCACCGACGGCGCTATCCGCATGCTGGTGGTGCTGTACTTCCACCAGCTCGGCTATTCGCCGTTCGAGGTGGCGATGCTGTTCCTCTTCTACGAGGTCTTCGGCATCGTGACCAACCTCGTCGGCGGCTGGCTCGGGGCGCGCATCGGGCTCAATCTCACCATGCACATCGGCATGGGCCTGCAGGTGGCGGCGCTCCTGATGCTGACGGTGCCGGACCCCTGGCTCTCGGTGGTCTATGTCATGGCGGCACAGGCCCTGTCCGGCATCGCGAAGGACCTGAACAAGATGTCGGCCAAGGCCACGGTCAAGACGCTGACCGGGGAGGGCGCAGGGGCCGAGTCGAAGCTCTTCAGGTATGTCGCGGTGCTGACAGGCTCCAAGAATGCGCTCAAGGGCGCGGGCTTCTTCGTCGGTGCCGCGCTGCTGCAGGCCTTCGGCTTCCGCAACGCGCTCTTCACGCTCGCGGGCGGGCTGTTCCTGGTGATGTTGGTCACCGTCATCCTGCTGCCCTCCGGCGTCGGCAAGATGAAGCAGAAGGCGCCCTTCACCCAGGTCTTCTCCAACACCCCGGCGATCAACTGGCTGTCGGCGGCGCGCTTCTTCCTATTCGGCGCCCGCGATGTCTGGTTCGTCGTGGCGCTGCCGGTGTATCTCTACTCGGTGCTGAACTGGGAGTACACGGCCGTCGGCGCCTTCCTCGCGCTCTGGGTCATCGGCTACGGCATCGTGCAGGCCGGCGCGCCAGCGCTGCTCCGCCCGAACCGCCAGGGCCAAGGCCCCAGCGGACGCTCGGCGCTGCTCGGCGCGCTGGTGCTGGCACTGGTGCCGGCGGGCATCGCCCTGGCGCTGATGCAAGGCCCGGCGCTGGACTGGGAGCCGGGGCCAATCCTGATCATCGGGCTCATCGCCTTCGGCATCGTCTTCGCCATCAACTCTGCGGTCCATTCTTATCTGATCCTCGCCTACGCCGATGCCGACAAGGTCGCGCTCAACGTTGGCTTCTACTACATGGCCAATGCCGGCGGTCGCCTCGCCGGCACGGTGCTGTCGGGCCTGATCTATCAGCTTCAGGGTCTGGAAGGCTGTCTGTGGTGGTCCACCGGCTTCGTGCTGGCCGCGGCCCTGCTCTCGCTTTGGCTCCCCCGTACCCCACAAGCTGCGGCCGTTGATGCTGCGCCGCCGCAGCCCAGGCTCATCGACGCGGACGCGGTGGTCGAGCCGACACGCCTCGCCGAGCTCTATGCGCCCATTGCGGGGCGGGTCCAGGACTGCGCGGTGCGTGAGGGTGACGTCGTCACGGCCGGGCAGGCACTGCTGCGCATCGTGCCGACCGCCGCCGACGCCACTGAGCAACAGATGGCTGCACCCTGGGATGGAGAGGTGCTGCGCTCGCATGTGCATGTGGAAGGGCGCGAGGTGCCGGCACAGGCTTTGCTGCTGGAGCTGTTCGATCCGCACAGCCTGGTGCTGCGCTTCACCGTGGACGGCAGCCAAGCCCTCGGGCTGGCCCCGGGCCAGCAGGTGCAGGCGCAGTTCGCCGGCGCCCCGGGCAGCCCCGTCGAGCTTGCCATCACGCGCGCATGGCCCGCCCTGGAGCCGGACACCGGCCGGCGCGTTCTTGAAGCGCAGCTGCCGGCACAGGCGGGCCTCGCCGTGGGCCTGTCTGCCCGTGTTCGCGTCGAGCCCGCGATCGCGCTGCAGCTGCCCGCGGCCACATTGGATGCCATCCCGATGCCGACGGGGCAAGGGGCATCTGGGCGAAACGCCGCGAGCTAGGCCAGGGATAGGATGCGATGCCCGCCGCACGC
This sequence comes from uncultured Thiohalocapsa sp., assembly GCF_913063425.1. Taxonomy (GTDB): domain Bacteria; phylum Pseudomonadota; class Gammaproteobacteria; order Chromatiales; family Chromatiaceae; genus Thiohalocapsa. The sequence continues at coordinate 107,643 of NZ_CAJXYK010000010.1, read as the reverse complement.
TGGCGCGCCGGCAGGCCGCCGCGTCAGTAGCTCAAGTCCAGGCTGCCGCCGAAGGGCCCATAAATGTCCGGACGCTCGGAGGACCCGCGCTCCTGGTTGAAGGCCGCATCGAGGTCCACGTTGAACAGGTCCGAGTTGCCACGGGCGATGCCCTGGTAGCGATCGACATCGCTGCCGACCCCGGGCTGCACGGCGGTGACGCCCTCGTACTTGATCAGCGGGTTGCTGCTGTCGGGGTTACCGGCGGTGAGCGCGCGGTAGCTGTCGGCGGCCTGGGCACCGGCGGTGAAGAGCACAGCGGCGGCGATGGCGAGGGTCTTGGTCATCCTGGGTCTCCAGTCTCTTGCTGTTGGCGGGTGATGCCGGCTTGTCAGTGCAGGTGCACCATTGCCGTCATCCGGGTTGACGTGGGCGGCGCGTTGCCTTGCCGTCCGCGTTTGCCCCTAGAGACCCAGTGCCTGAGCGGATTATTTCAGCGACCTGATGGCGGCGGCGTGATCGTCGGCGGCTGAGGGCCCCACCACGCCGATGGGCTCCGCCAGATAGCCGGACCAACGCAGCAGCGATGTGCCGCCCGCGCCCTCGACGAAGCGCAGGGCGTCGCCACGTCACGCGCCGTGGTTTGCAGCCCCTGGGCCGGCAGGTCCCGGATGGGCAGCGGTGTCAGGGGGCGGCCGCGGCGATGACCGATGGCGAGGGCGTCGGCCCGCGCCGGCAGGCTGGCAATGCGGGTTGCCTCCATGTGCAGGGGCGCGAACAGGGTCCGCCCCAGGTGCACTGCGAAGGGCTCGGCGGCCAGATGCTGCACCAGATGGCCGAGCACCGTGTAGCCGACATTGGAATAGCTGAACACCAGCCCCGCGCGTGCACAGACGTGTGCCCGCCAAGGGATTCTCGCCAGCCGTCAACGGCGGCGGCTGCGGCCGACCGGACGCGAGGCGTAACGATGCGTTGCAACGAAGCGTTACGTCCGCCGGCGAGCGGGCCACAGTAATGATCTATAAAACAGTGACTTACAGTTTGGCATGGCAGGTGCTGAGCCTTGGACAGCAACGCTCACTGCACCAGGAGACTCACCATGCCTGCGACCGCAACCGCCACCGCACCCACCGCCGCCGACACCCTACGCCCGACCATCGACTTCGACCAGTTGGTCCGCACCCATTGGTCGGCCCTGTACAAGTACGCCTACCGCCTGGCCGGCGACGCCCACACCGCCGAGGACCTGGTGCAGGACAGCCTGCTCCGGGCCTGGCGCGCGCGCCACAAGCTGAAGGAGCCGGCGGCGGTGAAGGGCTGGCTCAAGACCATCGTCCGCCGCGAGAACGCGCGCCGCTTCGAGCGCATCCAGCCCCGGGAGAGCGCCATGCCCACGGAGGAGGTGGGCGCCCAGCGCAAGACCTACGACACCTCCACCGAGGCCTTCGTGCTGCGCCGCGCCATCGCCGCCCTGGCACCGGAGTACCGCGAGCCGCTGATCCTGCAGGTGCTGCACGGCCTCTCCCAGCAGGAGATCGCCGAACGCCTGGGCTTGACCTCCGCCGGCGTCGGTACCCGGCTGTTCCGGGCGCGGCAGAAGCTGCGGGAGGCGCTGGGGGAGCGGGTGTGAGCCTTGTCCTCGCCCCTTTCGCAGCAGCGGACGAGGTGCTGTGCTGCCCGCCCTCCCGCCGGACAAGTCGCCGCTGCTGCCGCTGCGCAGCTTCTGCTACCGGGCAGCGCTTCGAATGCTTTGGGCCGCCCGCCTAAGCTCTTGGATCTGGGCTTGGGAAAAGCCTTCGTCCTTGATGTAGCGCAGCAGGCTCAGCGCATCCGGTTGCTCGTGCAGATAGTCCACCACATCCGGGTCAGTGGCGGACGATAGGCGGAACAAGACGTCGGGGTCCGCGGCCAGAACCTTGGCGAGGTCTTTGATGACATTCGGGCGCGGCGGCCGCTCCATTCCACGTTCGATACGGCTCAGGTACGCCGGGGAAATACTGACCTTGCCCGCCGTTTCGCGCAGGCCGAGCTGTTGCGCGACGCGAAGCTCGCGCAGGGTCTCACCGAAGCTTTTCATGCCGTGAAACGATAACAGGTCTGTTAAGTGTTGCGCAACACTAAACACGCCTGTTATCCTATCGTGTTGCGCGTTGCCGTCATTGGTACAACACGGGGCGGCCCTTGAGGGCAACGGTTTGAAGCCTCCTTCTCACAGAATCCTGCCACCGGCACACGACCTCCTTCGAATTGCGGGAATCCGTCCAACCTGCCCATGCCTCAAGACAACAACACGCAGACCGAATCCACCATCCCGGCGGGGTACATGCTGGACTACGTCTCCGGCAAGCAGATCAAGGAAACCAAGAAGGAGCTGGTCCGCCAACGGGTTGTGCGTGCCCTGATCCACGAATACGGCTTCTCCCCCGAGGACATGGCGCTGGACTTCTCCGTCGGCGGGCGCAAGAAGGTGGATGTCGCGATCTTCCACCACGGCCAGCCGCACCGCGGCGACCATCTCGGTCGCGCGGTGCTCTGCCGCCCGGAGCCCAAGGTCGGCAGGAACGCCGTGCGCCTGCGCGATTTCGAGCAGGCGGCCTCGGACCTGGAGGAGATCGAGGCCATCATGCGCGATGTCGAAGCCATCCAGTACGGCCTGTGGACCAACGGCCTGGATTTCTTCTATCTCGAGAAGGCGCAGACGCGGTTCGAGACCCGCTGCAACCCCATCGGCGACTGGCCGCTGGCCGAGGAGTCCGTCGGCACCCGAGAGGTCGTCTCCGACGCCCATACCCGCGTCGCCGACAACGAGATGCTGAAGATCACCTTCCGGCGCTGCCACAACTTCATCCACGGCAACGAGGGCATGCCCAGGGATGCCGCCTTCTGGCAGTTCCTGTACCTGATCTTCTGCAAGATGCACGACGAGGGCCTGCGCACCAGACAGCGCCAGGCCTGGCGGCGCCGGTTCTGGGCCGGCCCCAAGGAGCAGTTCGAGCCCAAGGGCCGGCGGGAGATCCGTGAGCGCGTCGAAGGGCTCTTCAGCGAGGTCAAGAGCCAATACAAGAACATCTTCCGCGGCAACGAGGAGATCACGCTGTCCGATCGGGCGCTGGCCTTCATCGTCTCCGAGCTGGCACGCTACGACTTCACCCGCACGGACGTGGATGCCAAGGGCGTGGCCTACCAGGAGCTGGTGGGCGTCAACCTGCGCGGTGATCGCGGGCAGTACTTCACGCCGCGGGGGGTCGTGAAGCTGGTCGTCGACATGCTCGATCCGCAAGAGCACGAGACCCTGCTGGACCCCGCCTGCGGCACCGGCGGCTTCCTGGTCGCCGCCCTGGGGCATCGGCTGGAGAAGTACCGCCTCGGCATCGTGCTGCCGGACGGGGTGCTCGGCAACCCGGCGGCCGAGTACATCCGCTGGTGGATCATGCGCGAGACCCAGGTGCTCGCCTCCGTGGACCTGCCGGTGGAGGCCTTCATCGCCGAGGCCAACGTCAACATCCTGACCAGCTTGCTGTTCCTGCGCCGCAAGGACGAGGAAGAGAAGCATCGGGAGGCCCTCGGCGGCGCCGAGGAATACCAGGTCTTCATGGCCGTCGCCGACAAGGTCGGCTTCGACCGCCGCGGCAACACCCTCTACGAGCGCACCCCGGACGGCGAGGAGATCATCGAGCCCAGGCAGCACACCGAGCGCATCCGCATCGGTGGGCGCATCGTCGAGCGCACCCTGACCCGCAGCGAACGCGTTCCCGACAACGACCTGCCGGTCATCGCCGAAAAATACCGCGAATTCCTGCGCGAGCAGAACGGCCTGACGCCGGCCCACGTGGAGCAGCTGGCATGACCGGCGCCGTCGGCTACCACAGCGGCCGTTTTCCGCCGCAACACCTCGACTGGCAGCGCCTTGCGCCCCTGATCGGCGCGGCCAACGCCGCCGTCGCGCGCTACGACGGCATGCTGTCCGCCATCCCCAATGCCGCCGTGCTGCTGAGCCCGCTCACGACCCAGGAGGCGGTGCTCTCCTCGCGCATCGAGGGCACCCAGGCGACCATGGGCGAGGTGCTGGAATACGAGGCCAAGGGCGACACCGGCGACCTGACCTCCCCCAAAGAAGCCGACATCTGGGAGGTGCTGAATTATCGCAGGGCCATGCGCGCGGCCGAGGCCATGCTCAAGGAACTGCCCCTGTCCCAACGGCTGATCAACGAGACCCACAAGGTCCTGCTCTCCGGCGTGCGCGGCCACGGCAAGTCGCCGGGCGAGTACCGCCGGATTCCCAACTGGATCGGCCCTCACGGCTGCTCCATGGACGAAGCCCGCTTCATCCCCATCGCCGCAGACCAACTGCCGGACGCCATGTCCCGCTGGGAGCGCTTCCTCCACGAACAGGCCACTGACCCCTTGGTCCAGCTCGCGCTCCTGCACGCCGAGCTCGAGGCCCTGCACCCCTACCTGGACGGCAACGGCCGCCTGGGGCGGATGCTGATACCCTTGTTTCTGTTCGACAAGGGCCTGATCCAATCCCCCATGGTCTACATCAGCGCCTACCTGGAATCGCACCGCGACACCTATTACGAGCGCCTGCTGGCCGTCTCCCGCGACGACGCCTGGACCGACTGGTGCCTGTTCTTTCTGCAGGCGGTGCAGGAGCAGGCGAGGGACAACCTCGCCAAGGCCCGCGACATCCTCGCGCTGTACAACGACATGAAGCCCCGCTTCGTCGACGCCACCCATTCCCAGTACGCGATCCACGCCCTCGACTGGATCTTCGAGCGGCCCATCTTTAAGAGCTCGGACTTCGTCCGCTCACCGCAGATCCCCGAGGCCACCGCCAAGCGCATCCTGAGCGTCCTGAAACAAGAGGGCATCCTGCGCGTGATCGAGGAGGGCGCCGGGCAGCGCGCTTCGGTCTTGGCCTACCCGGAGCTGCTCAACATCGCCGAGGGCAACCAGGCCTTTTGAGGCTCACACACGCGACACAAGCGCCGTTGCGGCTCATGAAACAAGCAATCTGATCCACAACGCCCGTTGTGGCTCGCCAATGACCCACAAGCAACCCGACGCACACGGCGGAGCATCTGCCCGGGAACGTAACAACACGGCGAAACCGTGCATCGATGGACCTGATTACCAATGAGCCTCAGCCAACTTGAGCAGCCGGTAGGGCATGGGCGGCGTGCGCACAGCCGCGACAGCGAGGCGCGGGAGCATCGCGGCAAGGATGAATGTCTGTGTCCACGCGGCCAGCTCGCGCTTGCGGAAACCGGCGGCGACGCTCAAGCGCAACGCCATCGGATGGCCATCGAGATCCTTCGCGAGTGCGGCCACGAACGGGGTCTTGTTCGGCGAGCCGCGACCCGGCGTCTGACCATGGCACTCCCCGCCCCAGTAGGCGTCGTCGATCTCGATCACGCCGGTCAGTTGACGCTCGGCATCACGCTCCAGCATGGCCTGCAAGAGCTTGTGCTTGACGCTCCAGGCGCTCGGGTAAGAGACGCCGAGCTGGCGCATCAGCTCCAGCGCGGAGATGGCGTTTTTCTGCTGCGTGAGCAGGTACATGGCCAAGAACCAGGTGGTCAGCGGCAGCTTGCTGTAGGCGAGCACGGTGCCTGCGGTCAACGAGGTCTGGTGGCGGCAACGCTTGCACTGCAGCAGCCCGCGGGTCTTCACCTCGGTGTAGCCTTCGGCATGGCCGCACTCCGGGCAGACGAACCCCCGCGGCCAGCGCCCTTGGTTGGAGGCAGTTGTTGCACCTGGGCTGGATAAGCTGACAGCCTCTTTTGGCGGGCGCGGCAGAAGCTGCGCGGCGGTCGGTGAGCGGGGCTGAGCGCTGCGCCGGTACTCGCAACAGCCGGCGAGATAACTACGGCCGGCGGTCGTCGGTTGCGGCGGACTGATGTCCGCCTGCCCCGGGGGCGACTGAAGTCGGCGTACCCGGGGCAACCTCAAGGCCTGCGCAGTGGTGCGCTAGAGGCTGTGGTCCAGAAACGGATTCGGATTCGCAGGCTCAGCCGGCTGCGGCTCAGCTGCCGCCGGTGGCTGCGGGCTGGCGCCACCCGCCGCCGGCATGGGCGCCGCAAACTCGGCAGGTGGCGCCGGTGCGGGCGCATCGGCGCCGTCGGCCTGCACGAAGGGCAGCGGCGTGCGCCCGGGCAGGTAAGGGTTGTAGGTGCGCATGTCGGGGATGGCGGCGGAATGGATCTTCGCCTGGAGCTCCGCATCGGCAGTGGCGTCCCCGACGCTGTCGGCGAAGGGATCGCGCACCAGCAGCTCGGCATCCATGCGCACCTGATCGATGCTCGGCTGGTCCTCTTCGCGGCGGCGTGCGCGGCCATCCTCCAGCGCGAGCGCGAGCCGGGCCTGCGGGTGCTTGCCGCCACGCTCCAGCTGGAGGGAGGCCGAGCCGGTCGCGTCGATGCGGTAGTCGAGCAGGCTCACGGACAGCGGCTCCTTGGGGATGCGCAGCGTGGAGCCCGCGGCGGGCCAGCCGTTGTGCAGCACGATGTCGACGCCCAACTCGCCCTGTCCCTGCAGGCCGAGGTCCAGCGGTCGGCCGAGGAGCGCGGCGATCCAGTCCAGCGATGAGACGGTTAGCAAGGTGTCTGCTTCGCCATCGGCGGTTGCGAGCACCGCGCCGAACCCGGCCTCGGACAGCGTCGTCGCCACCGCCCGCACCGCGCCCGCCTCGACCTGCGCCGGCGACAGCGGGATGCCGAGATCGGCCGCTCTGACCGCGAAGCGCATCGCCCAGGGCGGGGCAGCGCCCGCGGCCTGCTGGGCCCTGGCCAGGCGCGCGTCGTCCAGGCGAACCTCGGTGCCGGTCATGTCCAGCGTCGCGATGTCGTGGCCGGCGCCGCGGCTCTCCACCACCGCCCGCAGTTGCAGCAGCAGGTCCGCACCGGCGCGGTAGTCCGCGAGCCGCAGCGACGCATCGTTCGACGCCAGGTCCAGGTCGAGTTGCAGCGTCTCGGCGTTCACGGCAAAGCGACCGCTCAGGCTGCCGCTGCCGCCCAGCAGCGCCAGGTCCCACTTGTCCGGGAACAGGCGGTTGTAGACGGCGATGTCGTCCACCTGCATGGCGGGGATGGTCAGCGTGAAGTCGAGCGCGACCTCCTCCAGCAGCTCCTCCGGCGCCTGGGCGGTGGAGGTGGTGCTCGGGTCCACCTCCGCCACGCGCAGTTGCGCGGTGAGCCCGCGGCCGGTGAACAGCACATCGGCGGTCTCGGCATCGGCGTCCGGGAGGGCGGCCCGCACCTGATCGAAGCGGACCCAGAGATCGGCCTGGGCCTCGTCCTGCGGGTCCACGCGCAGCTCCACCGAGCCGTCGCCGGCGAAGCGGTAGGCGCCGACACCCATGGCCAGCTCGTGGGCCTCGACGACCAGGTCCGTGCCGCGCAGCATCTCGCCGTCGGCGAGGGCGAGGCGCCCGCGCAGTTGCCCGCGGCCTTGCAGATCCAGCGCCGCCGCCGGCGGCATCAGCCAGCTCACGAAGGCCAGGCTCTGCACCGGCAGATCCAGCGTGACATCCAGGTCGCCGACGCGCATGAATTCCAGGCCCTGGGTCTCTGCGGGCGCGAATGGCTTGATGTCGAGGTGCCCGCGGATCATCGCGCCATCGGTCACGTGCTCCTGCGGACCGACGGTGAGGTCCGTCAGCGCCAGATCGACAGCACCCTTCGCCAGCGACAGCTCGCCGGTGGCCGTGTCCATGCGGAAGTTGCCGCCGATGTCGCCGGTCAGCTCACCCCGTGTCTGCCCCACCCAGAGGCTGTGCTCGCCGCTGACCCGGATGTCGTCCAGCTCCACGACCAGGGTGCCGGGCTCGGGCGCCGGCGCGGGCCCCGCGAGTGCTGCCGGGTCGCGGTTGCGGACCACCGGAAAGAACCCGGCGATGCGGCCGAAATCGTCCTCCGGCCCCGGCAGCGGGCGCAGGCGCAGATCCAGGTCGGTCAGCGCCAGGTGGTGCAGCAGCACCTTCCCGCGGAACAGCGCCGGAATCGACATCGCGGCCCCCACCCGCCCGGCGTCCACCTGCCACTGCGCCGTCGGCGTGGCCCCGTCCGCGGCGACCCCGGTGAACACGACCCGCAGCGGCCATGGGCTCCAGGCGCGCCGCCAGCTCACCGGGAAGGTCTCGGGCTGGAGGCGGTTCAGGTAATCGCGGGTGGCCGGCAGATTCAGGGCCGTGTTGACGACGACGAGATACAGCCCCGCCAGCACCAGCAGGGCGATGAACAGGCGGGAGAGGAGGCGCTGCAAGATCCCTGTGCGCACGGGCAGGCGTTACTCCACCGTCACCGATTTGGCCAGGTTGCGCGGCTGGTCCACGTCGGTGCCCTTGAGCGTCGCCACGTGATAGGCCAGCAGCTGCATGGGGATGGTGAAGACGAGGGGGTCGATGAGGTCGTCGGTCTCGGGCAGGCGGATGACGGTGATGCCGGGCTCCTCCTGCATGGGCACCTGGGTGTCGGCGAAAACGAAGAGCTGCCCGCCGCGGGCGCGGACCTCCTCCAGGTTGGACTTGAGCTTCTCCAGCAGGGCGTTGTTGGGCGCCACGGCCACCACGGGCATGTCCTCGTCGATGAGGGCCAGCGGGCCGTGCTTGAGCTCGCCGGCGGGATAGGCCTCGGCGTGGATGTATGAGATCTCCTTGAGCTTGAGCGCCCCTTCCATGGCAATCGGGTACTGCTCGCCGCGACCGAGGAAGAGGCAGTGATGCTTCTCCACGAAGCGCTCGGCGAGCGCGGCGATCTGCCCGTCGATGGCCAGCACCTCGTCGAGCTGGGCCGGCAGCCCGCGCAGCAGGGCGACGGCATGGGCCTCTGCGGCCGCATCCATGCCGCGGGTGCGGGCAAGATTGACGGTGAGCAGCAGCAGCGCCACCAGCTGGGTGGTGAAGGCCTTGGTGGAGGCGACGCCGATCTCGGGACCGGCATGGGTGAGCAGCACCAGGTCGGATTCGCGCACCAGGGAGCTCTCCGGGACGTTGCAGATGGCGAGCGTCCTGGCATAGCCGCTGTCCTTGGCGATGCGCAGCGCCGCCAGGGTGTCGGCGGTCTCGCCGGATTGGGAGATGGTGACGAAGAGCGCATCCGACGGCACCACGTGCTTGCGGTAGCGGTATTCGCTGGCCACTTCCACGTGGCAGGGCATGTTCGCGAGGGCCTCGATCCAGTACCTGGCCACGAGCCCGGCGTGGTAGCTGGTGCCGCAGGCGACGATGGTGACGGCCCGCGCTTGGGCCAGCACGGCCTCGGCCTCGACGCCGAAGGCCTCCGGCAGCACGTGCTCGGCGGCGAGGCGACCCTCCAGGGTGTCGGCGATGGCCCGTGGCTGCTCGAAGATCTCCTTCTGCATGAAGTGGCGGTACTCGCCGCGCTCCGCGGAGTCCGCGGCGACGCTCGACTCCCGCACCGGGCGCTCCACCACCTGGCCGTCGCGGTCCCAGATGGTGACGCCGTCCAGGCGCAGCTCGGCGAGGTCGCCCTCCTCCAGGAAGATGAAGCGGTTGGTCACCGGCAGCAGGGCGAAGACATCGGAGGCGATGAAGTGCTCCTGGAAGCCGACGCCGATCACCAGCGGGCTGCCCTGGCGGGCGGCCACCAGGCGGGTGGGGTCCTGGGCGTCGATGACGCCGAGTGCATACGCACCCTCCAGCCGCGCGGTGGTGCGGCGCACGGCCTCGGTGAGGCTGTGGCCCGCCGCCAGCGCGTCGTAGACGGCGTGGACTACGACCTCCGTGTCGGTCTGGGAGCCGAAGCTGTGGCCGGCGGCGAGCTGCTCCGCACGCAGGGTCGCGTGGTTCTCGATGATGCCGTTGTGGACAATGGCGCAGCGCTCGCCCGACAGGTGCGGATGGGCGTTCTCGGTGGACGGCTCACCATGGGTGGCCCAGCGGGTGTGGGCGATGCCGATGCTGCCGTTGAGGGGCTCCGCGGCGACGGCCTCGGCGAGCTTCGCCACCTTGCCGAGGGTGCGCAGGCGCTGCATGCCGCCGGCAGGGCTGAGCACGGCGAGGCCCGCGGAGTCGTAGCCCCGGTATTCCAGCCGCTTCAGACCTTCCAGCAGGATGGCCGCAACGGGCCGTTGGGCGATGGCGCCGACGATGCCGCACATAGGATTGAGCTCTTTCTTTGGGCTTCAGGGCGAGGATCGAGGGGCGAGGATCGAGGGGCGAGGGGCGAGGAGTGGATTGCACCCCTCGTTACTCGGCCCTCGTCACTCGTCACTTCTTCCGCGGCCGCTCCCACCCCTGAATGGTGACCTGCCGGGCGCGGCTCACCGTGAGCTGCTCGGCGGGTGCATCCATGCTGATCACGGAGCCCGCGCCGATGGTGGCGCCGGCGCCCACGGCCACCGGCGCCACCAGAGCGGTGTTGGAGCCGATGAAGGCGCCGTCGCCGATGCGGGTCAGGTGCTTGTAGGCGCCGTCGTAGTTGCAGGTGATGGTGCCGGCGCCGACGTTGACGCCGCTGCCGATCTCCGCATCGCCGATGTAGCTCAGGTGGTTGACCTTGCTCCCCTCGGCGATGTGGGCCTGTTTCACCTCGACGAAGTTGCCGATGTGGCAATGGCGGCCGATGTCCGCCCCCGGCCGCAGCCGGGCATAGGGTCCGATGCGAGCCCCCGCGGCGACCCGCGCGCCTTCGATGATGCAATGGGCGAGCACCTCGGCACCGGCGCCGATGTCGCAGTCCTTGAGCACGCAGTTGGGGCCGATGCGGGCGCCGGTGCCGATGTTGACCTCGCCCTCGCAGACCAGGTTCACATCCAGCGTGACGTCTCGCTCGCAGTCCAGGCGCCCGCGCACATCGATGCGGGCGGGGTCCATGATGGTGGTGCCGCGGCGCATCAGGCATTCGGCGGTGCGCCGCTGGTGACAGCGCTCCAGCTCGGCGAGCTGGATGCGGTCGTTGACGCCGGCGACCTCTTCCGGCGTTTCGGGCTGCGCGGTGACCACGTCCACGCCCTCGGCGGCGGCGAGCCCGATGACGTCCGTGAGGTAGTACTCGCGCTGGACGTTGTTGTTATCCACCCGCCCGAGCCAGTCGGCGAGGCGGGCGCGATCAGCGACGATGATGCCGGTGTTGACCTCGGTGATGGCGCGCTCGGCATCGCTCGCGTCCTTGTGCTCGACGATGCGCAGCACGTGGCCGCCGCCGTCGCGGACGATGCGGCCGTAGCCGGCGGGGTCGGCGATGGTCATGGTGAGCAGGCCGAGGGCCGTGTCGCTGCTGTCGGCAATGAGCCGGTTCAGCGTCTCCGCCTCGATGAGTGGCACATCGCCGTAGAGCACCAGCACCCGGTCCACCTCCGCCATGGCCGGCAGTGCCTGCTGCACCGCATGTCCGGTGCCGAGGCGCTCCGCCTGCTCCACCCAGGCGCAGTCGGCGTCGGCCAGGGCCCGCGGCACCTGCTCGCCGCCATGGCCGTAGACCACGCAGACACGGGTGGCGCCCACGGCCCCCGCGGCATCGAGCACGTGGCGCAGCAGTGGGCGGCCTGCGAGTGGATGCAGCACCTTCGGCAGGGCGGAGCGCATGCGCGTCCCTTTGCCGGCGGCGAGGATGACGACGCCGAGGGTCATGGGGCAGAGACCTTGGGCAGGCTTGAGTGAATCGATCCGGCGGCGGGCGACATGACAGCGATGGCCGCCTGCTTCAGTGCAGCGTGCCGGGGTTGGTGGCGGGCGCGTCGTCGGCGGCATCCGCCTGCACGTCCGCGGCACTGGGCTCGCGCACGTCCTGGATGCGGATGCGCACCCGCAGCCGTTTGCCGGCGAGGGGATGGTTGCCGTCGACGGTGAGGCGGCCGTCGGCAATGCGCGTCACGTAGAAGGTCCGCGTCTCGCCGGCGTCGCTCTGCATGGGCACCTCGGCGCCGACCCGGCGAAACTCGGGTGGCACATTCTCGACGGCGTCGGTGAACGTCAGGTCCGGGTCGTAAGGGCCGAAACCGCTTGCTTCCGGCGCAACGTCCAGCTCCACCTCGTCACCGGCGCCCTTGCCGGCAATGGCCGCATCCATGCCGCCGATGAGCTCGCTGTTGCCGCCCTGGATGTACGACACAGGCAGGTTGCTCTGCTCAAGCACCTGTCCCGCATCGTCACGGATGCTGTAGGTCAGGGACACGAGCTTGCCGGCGGCGACGCGGTCGGACATGGCGGGCGGGGGTAAGCAGGTTGACTGCCGGGAGCATAGCGCAACCGACCGCAGGCCCAAAAGTCTTGAGTGCCGCACCCGAGACGGCCGGGCACTTCGCAGGCCATCCGCGGGGATGGACAGCCAACACAGGGCCCGACTGACACGCCGTCTGAAGCGGGGCTGTCCGCGAGCGGCCGGTTCAGCGGCGCTGTGGCCCGACCAGCGCCGGTCGTTGTCGGATGCTCGCGCGCTCGGGGCGCTTACTTAGGACCGGCCCGACCTCAACTGGCGCGCATCTTGCGCAGCTTCTCGATGGCGCGCAACTGTGCGATGGCCTCGGCCAGCTCCGCCTGCGCCTTGGCGTACTCGAATTCCGCCGTCTGCCCGGCCAGCGTGTCCTCGGCGCGGCGCTTGGCCTCCAGGGCCTTGGCCTCGTCGATGTTCTCGGCACGGATAGCCGTGTCGGCGAGCACGGTGATCACGTCCGGCTGCACCTCCAGCATGCCGCCGGAGACGTAGAAATGCTCCATTTTGCCATGGTCATCCTCGACCCGGACATCGCCGGGCTTGAGGCGGGTGATGAGCGGTGCATGGCGGGCGGCGATGCCGAGCTCGCCCATCTCGCCGGGGGCGTAGAGCATGCTCGCGCTGCCGGAGTGGATGGCCCCCTCGGCGCTCACGATGTCCACGTGGATCTGCATTGCCATGATGGCGTGCTCCAGAAAGCTGCCCGGCCCGGCAGGGCCGCCGCGCACCGGTCGGCGGGCGGCGCTGCCGGGTGCGGCTGGTTTACATCTTCTGCGCCTTCTCGACGGCCTCGTCGATGGAGCCCACCATGTAGAACGCCTGCTCCGGGAGCGCGTCGTGGTCACCGTTGACGATGGCCTGGAAGCCCTGAATGGTGTCTTTGAGCGACACGTACTTGCCGGGGGCGCCGGTGAAGACCTCCGCCACGAAGAAGGGCTGCGACAGGAAGCGCTGGAGCTTGCGTGCGCGAGAGACGATGAGCTTGTCTTCGTCCGAAAGCTCGTCCATGCCGAGGATGGCGATGATGTCCTTGAGCTCCTTGTAGCGCTGCAGCGTGCCCTGTACCGCCCGTGCCGTGTCGTAGTGCTCCTGGCCGACGACGTTCGGGTCCAGGATACGGCTGGTGGAGTCCAGCGGGTCCACGGCCGGATAAATGCCGAGCTCCGCGATCTGGCGCGAGAGCACCAGGGTTGCGTCGAGGTGCGCGAAAGTCGTGGCCGGCGACGGGTCGGTGAGGTCGTCCGCGGGCACGTACACCGCCTGGAAGGAGGTGATGGAGCCGGTGCTGGTGGAGGTGATGCGCTCCTGCAGGGCGCCCATCTCGGAGGCGAGCGTCGGCTGGTAGCCCACCGCGGAGGGCATGCGCCCGAGCAGCGCCGAGACCTCGGTGCCGGCGAGGGTGTAGCGGTAGATGTTGTCGATGAACATCAGCACGTCACGGCCCTCGTCGCGGAAGAACTCCGCCATGGTGAGGCCGGTCAGCGCCACCCGCAGCCGGTTGCCGGGGGGCTCGTTCATCTGGCCGTAGACCAGGGCGACCTTGTCCAGCACGTTGGACTCGGTCATCTCGTGGTAGAAGTCGTTGCCCTCGCGGGTGCGCTCGCCGACGCCCGCGAACACCGAGTAGCCCGAGTGCTCCACGCCGATGTTGCGGATCAGCTCCATCAGCGTGACCGTCTTGCCCACACCGGCGCCGCCGAACAGCCCGACCTTACCGCCTTTGGCGATGGGCATGATGAGGTCGATGACCTTGATGCCGGTCTCCAGCACCTCGGTGGCACCGGACTGCTCCTCGAACGTCGGCGGCTTGCGGTGGATGGACCAGAGCTCGTCGGCGGCGACCTCGCCCTTCTCGTCGATGGGCCGGCCCAACACGTCCATGATGCGCCCGAGCGTCGGCTTGCCCACCGGCACACTGATGGGCTTGCCGGTGTTGGTGACATCCACGCCGCGCTGCAGGCCGTCGGTGGAGCCCATGGCGATGGTACGGACCACGCCGTCACCGAGCTGCTGCTCCACCTCCAGCGTCAGCCCGTTGTTATCGATCATCAGTGCGTCATACACCTTGGGCATGTCGCCGCGGGGGAATTGCACATCGACGACGGCGCCGATGATTTCCACGACCTTACCGGAGCTCATAATGGTTTCCTCTGCTGCTGCTGCGCGCGCAGGCGCGCAGCGGATCGCTGTGTCGGATGGGGATTTCGGTCAGTCCCGCTGCGCTACACCGCCGCGGCACCGCTGACGATCTCGGAGATTTCCTGGGTGATGGCTGCCTGCCGGGCCTTGTTGTAGACGAGCTGCAGCTCGTCGATGAGGCCGCCGGCGTTGTCGGTGGCGGCCTTCATGGCCACGCGGCGTGCGGCCTGCTCGCAGGCGCCATTCTCCACCACGGCCTGGTACACCAGGGACTCGATGTAACGGGTCAGCAGGTTATCGAGCACCAGGCGCGCGTCCGGCTCGTAGATGTAGTCCCAGATCGGGCCCGTTGGGCCGTCGTCTTCGGCCTGGATGGGCACCAGCTGCCGGATGGTCGGCCGCTGGGTCATGGTGTTCTCGAATTCGTTGTAAGCGATGTGGATGGCATCGATCTCGCCCTGCTCGAAGGCGTTCAGCATCACCTTGACCGTGCCGATGAGGTCTTCGATGTGCGGCTTGTCACCCAGATGGGTCACCTGCGCCTCCACCTTGCCGCCGAAGCGCCGGAAGAACCCGAGCGCCTTGTTGCCGATGGTGCAGAACATCGCATCGATGCCATTGTCCCGGTGGCCGCGGATCTCGCCGACGAGCTTGCGGAACAGGTTGGCGTTGAGGCCACCGCAGAGCCCGCGGTCCGAGGAGACGACGATGTACCCCACCCGCTTCACCTCGCGCTCGGTGGCGAGGAAGCTGTGGTGATACTCCGGCGACGCCTTGGCCAGATGCCGGATCACCTGCAGCATCTTCTGGGCATAGGGCCGTGAGGCACGCATGCGATCCTGCGCCTTACGCATCTTGGACGTGGCCACCATTTCCATGGCCTTGGTGATCTTCTGCGTGCTCTTGATGCTGGAGATCTTGGTGCGGATTTCTTTGGCGCCTGCCATGGGGGGCTCCGATCTGTGTTCTGAGCTGCGTCTGTGCGGTCACGATGTACGTGCACACGACGACGGCATGTTCCTCGGGGCTGAGGGCTGAGGCGGTCCGTCGCTGTGCTTCGGCCCTCAGCCCTCCGCCCTGCGCGCGCTTGGCGCAGGGAGCAACTGGACTCCCCATCACCAGCGCGCCCCGAGGACTGTCACGACAAACCTACCAAGTGTTGTTCGCCGTAAAGTCCTTCAGCGCGGCGTGCAGGGCTTCCTTGATCTCGTCGCTGTAGTCCCCGGTGGCGTTGATCTTGTCCAGCAGGTCCTTCTGGGCGGAGGCCATATAGCTCTGCAGGGCACGCTCGAAGTCCACGACCTTCTTCACCTCAACGTCGTCGAGGTAGCCCTCGTTGACGGCGAACAGCGAGCAGGCCATCTGCGCGACGCTCATGGGCGTGTACTGCATCTGCTTCATGAGCTCGGTGACGCGCTCGCCGCGCTCCAGCTGCTTGCGGGTGGTCTCGTCCAGGTCGGAGGCGAACTGCGAGAAGGCCGCCAGCTCGCGGTACTGGGCCAGGGCCAGACGGATACCGCCGCCAAGCTTCTTGACGATCTTGGTCTGGGCCGAGCCGCCGACACGGGACACCGAGAGACCCGCGTTGATGGCCGGGCGGATGCCGGCGTTGAACAGATCCGTCTCCAGGAAGATCTGGCCGTCGGTGATGGAGATGACGTTGGTGGGCACGAAGGCCGACACGTCACCCGCCTGAGTCTCGATGATCGGCAGCGCCGTCAGCGAGCCGGTCTGGCCCTTGACTTTGCCGCCGGTGAGCTTCTCCACCTCGTGCGCGTTGATGCGCGCGGCACGCTCCAGCAGGCGGGAGTGCAGATAGAAAACGTCGCCCGGGTACGCCTCGCGGCCAGGCGGGCGGCGCAGCAGCAGGGACACCTGGCGATAGGCCCAGGCCTGCTTGGTGAGGTCGTCGTAGACGATGAGCGCGTCCTCGCCCTTGTCGCGGAAGTACTCGCCCATGGCGCAGCCGGCATAGGGGGCGATGAACTGCATGGCCGCGGAGTCGGAGGCGCCGGCGTGCACGATGATGGTGTGCTCCATGGCGCCGTGCTCTTCGAGCTTGCGCTGCACCCCGGCCACGGAGCTGTTCTTCTGGCCCACGGCAACGTAGATGCACTTAACGCCGGTGCCCTTCTGGTTGATGATGGCGTCCACGGCCACCGCGGTCTTGCCGGTCTGGCGGTCGCCGATGATGAGCTCGCGCTGACCGCGGCCGACGGGCACCATGGCGTCGATGGCCTTGATGCCGGTCTGCATGGGCTGGTCCACGGACTGGCGGGCGATGACGCCGGGGGCGATTTTCTCGATGGGCGAGGTGGCGTCGGTCTGCACCGGGCCCTTGCCGTCCAGCGGCTGCCCCAGGGAGTCCACCACGCGGCCGAGCAGGCCCTCGCCCACCGGCACCTCCAGCACGCGACCGGTGCAGCGCACCCAGTCGCCTTCCGAGAGGTTCGTGTAGTCGCCGAGCACGACGGCGCCGACGGAATCGCGCTCCAGGTTCAGCGCCAGGCCGAAGACGTTGTTCGGAAATTCCAGCATCTCATAGTACTGGGCGTCCGACAGACCGTAGATGCGCACGATGCCGTCGGTGAGGCTGACGATGGTGCCTTCGGCGCGCGCCTCGGTCTTGAGATCGAACTGCTCGATCTTTTGCTTGATCAGGTCGCTGATCTCGGAGGGATTGAGTTGCATGGGATTGCTCCGCTGAGAGTCTCCGATGAGGGCTGCCGACGTGCGCCGTCAGATGGCGCTCAAGCCGGGCGGCCGTCAGAATTGCAGGTCGTTGGACAGCCGCTCGAGCTTGCCGCGCACCGAGCCGTCGATCACGATGTCGCCGGCGCGCACCTTGACGCCGCCGATGAGGCTCGGATCTTCCGCCACGGTGAGATCCACGTCGCCGCCGAAGTGGGCCTTCAGGCGCTCGGTGAGGGCGCTGCGCTCGGCGTCGTCCACCGGGTAGGCGCTGGTGATCTCGATGTGGCGCAGGCCGTCGTAGACGGTCTTCATCTGCGCAAAGAGCCGGGCGATGTCCGGCAGCACAATGAGCCGCTTGTTCTGCGCGAGCAGGCGCACGAGATTCTGCAGGTGCTCGCCCAGGCCCTCGCCGGCGACGCCGAAGATCAGGTCGCGCAGCTGCGCCGACGTGGCGTTGGGGCTGCCGAGCTGGGCGCCCACCTGCGGGTCCTCGACGATGGCACCGAGCAGTGCCAGGCCCTCGGCCCAGGCGTCTACCGTGCCGTCCGCCTTGGCAACCTCGAAGGCCGCCTCGGCATAGGGGCGGGCGATGGTGGTGGTATCTCCGGCCATGCTCTGCCCCTAGATCTGCTTCGCGAAGGACTCGATGAGGTCCTTGTGCGCCTTGGCGTCGACCTCCTTCTGCAGGATCTTCTCGGCCGCGGCCACCGCGAGCTGGGCCATGCGCTCGCGCAGCTCCTCGCGCGCGCGGTTGGCCTCCTGCTCGATCTCGGCTTGGGCTGCCGTGCGGATGCGCTCGGCCTCCGCCACGGCGTCACGCTTGGCCTCGTCGACGATCTCGTTGTAGCGCTTCTGTGCCTGGGAGACGATGTCGGAGGCGTTGGTCTTGGCCTCCTTCATGACCTCCAGCGCCCGCTGCTCGCCCAGCTCCTGCTCCTCTTTGCCGCGCTCCGCGGCCGCGAGCCCCTCGGCGATCTTCGCCGTGCGCTCTTCCAGCGCCTTCATGATGGGCGGCCAGACGTACTTCATGCAGAAGGCGACGAACACGCCGAAGGCGATCATCTGCACGAGCAAAGTAAGGTTGATGTTCATCCGTCTGCCTTTCTGACTTGTGCCTCTAGTGTGGAACGGCGGTCACCGGCGGCCATTTCTGACGCATGGCCGCCGACCGCCCGACGTGGGCTCCCCCGCGGTGGAGGACCCATCTGGGGCCTTGGGGGGGACCAGAGGACGACTCAGAGGGCGAACATCGCGTACAGCCCCATCGCAATGGCGATGACGGGCAGCGCGTCGGTCAGACCCATGACGATGAAGAACTGGGTGCGGAGCATCGGGATCAGCTCCGGCTGGCGCGCAGCGCCTTCCAGGAAGCGGCCGCCGAGGACGCCGATGCCGACACCGGCGCCGATGGCGCCGAGGCCCAGCATGAGACCGGCGGCGACGTAGACGAGTGCTTGTGCGAGTTCCATGTTGTTCCCCTCGGGATCTATATGGTTGGATGGTAAGGGTTTTCGGTTGTTGCCGCCGCGTTGGCCGGCGGCGCCGCGGGCGTCAATGGTGCTGGTGCGCCATGTCCAGGTAGACGATGGTGAGCACCATGAAGATGAACGCCTGCAGCGTGATGATCAGGATGTGGAAGATGGCCCAGGCCAGCTGCAGCGTCATGCCGGACAGGTCCAGCAGCAGGTTGTGGCCGTACATCAGCGCGATCAGGATGAAGATCATCTCGCCGGCGTAGAGGTTGCCGAAGAGCCGCAGCGACAGCGAGAGCGGCTTTGACAGCAGGCTGATGCCCTCCAGCACAAGGTTCGCCGGCATGCCGAGCTTGCCGAAGGGCTGCATGGTGAGCTCGGACGCGAAGCCGCCGACGCCCTTGATCTTGATGCTGTAGTAGAGCACCAGCAGGAACACCGACAGCGACATCCCAAACGTGATGTTCGGATCTGTGGTGGGCACGATGCGCATGTAGACGTGATGCGGATCGGCACCGAACAGCCCCATGAACTGCGCGAAGGCATAGGGAATCAGGTCCACCGGAATCAGGTCCATCAGGTTCATCAGGAAGACCCAGACGAACACGGTCAGCGCGAGGGGGGCAACGAGGTCGTTCTTGCCGCTGAAGGAGCCGCGGACGTTCTCGTTGACGAAATCGACGATCCACTCCAGAAAATTCTGCGCGCCTGTGGGCACGCCGGCGGTGGCCTTCTGGGCCACGCCGCGCATGAAGCGGTAGGCGAGATAGCCGAGGCCGAAGGACCACAGCAGGCTGTCCACATGCAGCGCCCAGAACCCCATGGCGGCGGCCTCTTCGGCGTTGTGCGCGAAGGTGAGTCCGTGCTCCGGGTGCAAGCCCAGGGTGAGGTTGGTCAGGTGGTGCGCGATGTAGTCCTGGGCGGTGAGCGTATCTGCAGCCATCGATCAATCCCGGTTGGCGGTCCGCGGAGACGCGGGCCGCGATGCAAACAGCGCGGGCAGCACCTGCACCGCGAAATAGGTGCCGAGCAGCGCCGGCAGGTTGAGATTCGCGAGGGTGGCGAACGCAAGCGCGAACAGGCCGAGGATGAGCACGATCTTGATGATCTCGGCCGCGTAGATCCGCGATGCGAGCTCCGCCGGCGCCTGGGCGCGGTAGCCGCGGAAAACCCTCAGGGCGAACACCCAGTTGGCGAGGAGGCAGACACCGGCACCGATGGCCGCCGACTTGAGCGCGGTCACACCGAACGGCGCCGCCAGCACGACGGCGGCCAGCGCAAATCCCCCTTGCCAAAGCAGCAGGCGGCGCAGCTGCACCCGATCGTGCGGGCCCAGACCACGGGCATTCCCCGAATTCACTTGCCCCCCGCAAAGGGCCGCGAGTATAAGCGTGCCCGAATATTCTGGTCAAATCCCTGACCAAACCCCGCGCATGTTGCCATAAGCGTGACGAATGGACCTTACGGATTGGTGACGACACCGGCTGGGGTTATCACCGAATATGACCCAGGATGCCATCCAGCTCGTCCAGGCTGTTGTAGGTGATGACCAGCTTGCCGGCGCCCTTGGCCCCGTGCTGGATCGCGACCCGGGCACCCAGGCGCTCGGCAAGGTCGTCCTGGAGACGGCGAATGTCCGGGTCCTGTGACGGCTGGTGCGCGCGCTCCGCGCCGGGGTCTTCGCTCTGGAGCCGGCGCACCAGGCGCTCCGTCTCGCGCACCGAGAGCCCGCGGCCCACCACCTGGCGTGCCGCCAGTGTCTGGGTGTCGCCCTTCAGCCCGAGCAGGGCGCGGGCGTGGCCCATCTCCAGGCGCCCGGCGTCGAGCAGCGACTTGGCCTCCGCACCGAGCTCCAGCAGCCGCAGCAGGTTCGTGACCGTGGTGCGCGACTTGCCCACCGCCTCGGCCACCGCCTGGTGGGTGAGGCCGAACTCTTCCTGCAGCCGATGCAGGGCGCCGGCCTCTTCCAGGGGCGCCAGGTTCTCGCGCTGGATGTTTTCGATGAGCGCGATGGCGAGCGCGGTCTGCTCGTCCACCTGGCGCACCACGACGGGGATCTCGGCGAGACCCGCCTGCTGGCTCGCGCGCCAGCGCCGCTCGCCGGCGACGATCTCGTAGCGGTCGCCGGCCACGGGGCGCACCACGATGGGCTGGAGCACGCCCTGGCTCGCGATGGAGTCGGCGAGCTCGCGCATGGCGTCCGGGTCGAACTCCCGGCGCGGCTGGTACCGACCGCGGTCGATGCGCTCCAGCGGCAACCGGCGCACCGCCTCGTCGGGCGCTGCGCGGGTGAGGGGCTCCGCGGCATCGCCAGCCTCCGGCTCGCCGGCGTCCTCCCGTGCAGCGCCCAGCAAGGCATCCAGACCGCGGCCCAGGCCGCGCTTCTTGGCGGCGGTCATGATGCGCACGCCCTCCGCAGCGGGAGGGTCCGGCTCGGCGGCGGCCGTCGGCGGCTCGGCTGGGTTCGGCGCATCTGCGGTGGGCGGCGGCTCGGTGGGGGGCTCGATTTGGGCCTCGATCAGCGATAGGGCGTTCTTCACGGCGTCCTGTGCGGCGCGGATGCGGATTCGGTGGCGCTCGGATTTCGTCGCGGGGCTGGCGCTGGTGCTGGGGCTGGTGCTGGTGCCGGGCGGCTCAGCGGCCTCAGGCCGCGTTCGGGGCCGGCTCCCGGCGGCGCAGCACCTCGCCGGCAAGCGCCACGTAGGCCAGTGCACCACGGGAGCCGGCGTCGTATTCCAGCACCGGCAGCCCGTGGCTCGGCGCCTCGGCAAGGCGCACATTGCGCGGCACGATGGTGCGGTAGACCTGGCCCTTGAAGTGGGTCACGAGCTGCGTGGAGACCTGGTTGGAAAGATTGTTGCGCGGGTCGTGCATGGTGCGCAGGATGCCGTCAATGCGCAGCGCCCCGTTGCGGCTGCTGCGGATCTGCTCGATGGTGTCGAGCAGCGCCGACAGCCCCTCCAGCGCGTAATACTCGCACTGGATGGGGATGAGCACGCCGTCCGCCGCCACCAGGGCGTTCACGGTGAGCATGTTGAGCGACGGCGGGCAGTCCAGCAGGATGATCTCATACGCCGCCGCATGTGCCGCGAGCCTTGTGGCAAGCGTACGCTCGCGAGTCTCCCCCTGCATGAGCCCCACCTCGGCGGCGGTCATGTCGCCATTGGAGGGCAGCAGGTCGAAGCCGGGCGCGGGCTCCGGCACCCGCTGCACACATTGCGCAAACGGGGTGTCGGAAAGCAGCAGGTCGCAGCCGGTGCGCTCCAGCGCGTACTTGTCCACGCCGACGCCCATGGTGGCATTGCCCTGCGGGTCCATGTCCACCAACAGCACGCGGCGCTTCATGGAGGCGAGCGACGCGGCGAGGTTGACGGCGGTGGTGGTCTTGCCGACGCCGCCCTTCTGATTCGCGATGGCGATGATGCGGGCCATGTGGCTCCTGAGTGCTTCCAGCGGCGCGTGGCGCCGTCCTTAACGGGCGTGGTGCGGGTGCGGGCTGATCCGCGAGCCGAACAGGGTCGCGCCCTGCCCATGGGCCGCAGCGAAGCCTTCCCCAGAGCGCCACGGCCGGGCACCTCAGCCGGGCACCTCAGCAGGGCGGTGTGCAAGCGCAGCCCGCCTTGCCCGTCAGCTGAACGGTACCTCGATCACGCAGCGCTCGGCTTCGAGCATCGGCACCGTGAGCGGGTGCACCACGGCGGCATCCGCGTCCACCCGCGGCGGCGCCGCCGCGGCCAGGGCGTCGAGCTCAGGACCAGGGTCCCGCCCCTTCAGCGCGAGCAGCACGCCGCCCGGCGCCAGCAGCGCTGCGCAGTCCGCACAGAGCGCATCGAGGCTCGTCACCGCACGAGCCGTTATGGTAGCGAATTTCACCGCGCCCCGGTACGCCTCCATCCGCGCCTGCACCGGCGTCACATTGCAAAGCTCAAGCTCCAGCACCGCCTGGCGCACGAAGCGCACCTTCTTGCCGCTGCTGTCCAGCAGCGTGAAGGCGAGGTCCGGGCGCATGATCGCAAGCGGCAGGCCGGGCAGCCCGGCGCCGGTGCCGACATCGAGCACGGGGCCTCGCCGCACCCAGGGCAGCACGGCGAGGCTGTCCAGCAGGTGCTTCGGGATCATATCCAGCGGGTCGCGGACGGCGGTGAGGTTGTAGGCGCGATTCCAGCGCGCCAGCAGGTCGACATACGCGAGGAGCTGCCGGCGCTGCTGATCGCTGGCAGCCACGCCGAGGGCGGCGAGGCCGGCGTCCAGTCGGGTCGCCGGCGTGTCCATGTCGCTGCCGCCGGTGGCGGGCGGACCGGTCGGCGGGGTGGCCGGTCGCGTGATTGGCGGCATGACCGACGGGGCCTTCAGGCGGTGCGCCGCTTGAGATGAATCAGCAGCAACGACACCGCCGCCGGCGTGACGCCGGGAATCCGCGCCGCCTGGCCGACGGTGGCCGGGCGCACGCGCTGGAACTTCTCGCGCACCTCCGCCGACAGGCCGCGGACGTTGCCATAATCGAAGTCCGCGGGCAGGGTACGGGCGTCCTCGGCCTGCTGGCGGGCCACCTCGTGCGCCTGGCGCTCCAGGTAGCCCGCGTACTTGGTCTGGATCTCGATCTGCTCGGCCACCTGACCCTCCACGGGCTCTGCCGCAACACCCTGCGCCTGCGCGAGGGCTTCGGCGAGGCCGGCATAGGTGACCCGCGGACGGGCCAGCAGCTCCAGCGCCCGGGCCTCGCGGTTGATGGGCTCGCCGGTGGCGGCGGCCAGCGCCGCCGCCGCGGGGCTGCCGGGGCGCACCCAGCACTCGCGCAGGCGCTGGCGCTCGCGCTCGATGGCCTCGCGCTTGGCCTCGAAGTGCCGCCAGCGCGCGTCTCCGACGAGGCCCAGGCGGCGGCCGGTCTCCGTGAGCCTCAGGTCCGCGTTGTCCTCGCGCAGCATGAGCCGGTACTCGGCGCGGCTGGTGAACATGCGGTAGGGCTCGCTGGTGCCGCGGGTGATGAGGTCGTCCACCAGCACGCCGATGTAGGCCTCGTCCCGGCGCAGGGTCCAGGGCTCGCGCCCGAGCACCCGGAGCGCCGCGTTGGCGCCCGCCAGCAGCCCCTGCGCCGCAGCCTCTTCGTAGCCGGTGGTGCCGTTGATCTGCCCGGCGAAATAGAGCCCGGGCACGCAGCGCGTCTCGAGCGTGGGCGCCAGGTCCCGCGGGTCGAAGAAGTCGTACTCGATGGCATAGCCCGGGCGCGTGATATGCGCCTGCTCGAAGCCCGGGATGGAGCGCACCAGGTCCAGCTGCACCTCGAAGGGCAGGCTGGTGGAGATGCCGTTGGGGTAGATCTCCGTCGCCTCCAGCCCCTCCGGCTCCACGAAGATCTGGTGTGAGCTCTTGTCCGCGAAGCGCACGACCTTGTCCTCGATGGACGGGCAGTAGCGCGGCCCGACGCCCTCGATGACGCCGGTGAACATGGGCGAGCGGGACAGGCCGCCGCGGATGATGTCGTGGGTGCGCTCGGTGGTGCGGGCGATGTGGCAGCTCACCTGGCGCGGGTGCTCCGCGGCGTTGCCGAGGTAGGAGAACACCGGCACCGGGGTGTCGCCGGGCTGCACCTCCAGGCGCGAGAAGTCGATGCTGCGGGCGTCGATGCGCGGCGGCGTGCCAGTCTTGAGCCGGTCCACGCTGAAGGGCAGCGCCCGCAGGCGCTCCGCCAGCGCGATGGCGGGCGGATCGCCGGCGCGGCCGCCGCGGTGGTTGGAGAGCCCCACATGGATGCGCCCGCCGAGGAAGGTGCCCACGGTCAGCACCACCGTCGGAGCGCGGAATTCGAGTCCCATCTGGGTACGCACACCGGCCACTCGCTCGCCGTTGCCGGCGGGCTCCAGCACCAGATCGTCCACCGCCTGCTGGAACAGCCACAGATTCGGCTGGTGCTCCACGGCGCTGCGCACCGCGGCCTTGTACAGCACCCGGTCCGCCTGCGCGCGGGTGGCGCGCACCGCGGGCCCCTTGCGCCGGTTCAGAATGCGAAACTGGATGCCGCCGCGGTCCGCGGCCCGGGCCATGAGGCCGTCCAGGGCATCGATCTCGCGCACCAGATGGCCCTTGCCGATGCCACCGATGGCCGGGTTACAGCTCATCTGGCCGATGGTCTCGATGTTGTGTGTGAGCAGCAGCGTGCGCACGCCAAGGCGCGCGGCGGCGAGCGCGGCCTCGGTGCCGGCGTGGCCGCCGCCGACCACGATGACGTCGTATCGGTGATTGCTGGACATGGTTCGCAGTCTCGACAAATCAGGCCCATATACTAGCGAATTCCTTGGAATTAAGTCCCTGCCGCCACGCGTTTTTCAATCGCCGAGCACCGCCGCCCCCGCCCGCGTCCCGAGCTTCAGGTCCGGGTCACACCAGCAGAAGCGATGCCGAGCGACCCCACCGGACAGGACGCATGCTCCAAACCCTGCGTAAACCAGACATCGGCGCCCCCTTGCAGGCAGTGCTCGACGCCGCGGACGCCGTCATCCTCGGCAAGCGCGACGAGCTCAAGCTCGCGCTGGCCTGCCTGCTGGCCCGCGGCCACCTGCTCATCGAGGACGTGCCGGGCGTGGGCAAGACCACACTCGCCCACCTGCTCTCGCGCCTGCTGGGCCTTCAGCACGCGCGCATCCAGTTCACCAGCGACATGCTGCCGGCGGACGTCGTCGGCGTCTCCGTGTATGACCGCGGCAGCGAGCGCTTCCGCTTCCATAAGGGCCCCATCTTCTCCCAGGTGGTGCTCGCCGACGAGATCAACCGCGCCACACCCAAGGCCCAGAGTGCCCTGCTGGAGGCCATGGAAGAGCGCCAGGTGACGGCGGAGGGCGAGACCCGCGCCCTGCCCGAGCCGTTCTTCGTCATCGCAACCCAGAATCCCTTCTATCAGATCGGCACCTTCCCGCTGCCGGAGTCGCAACTGGACCGCTTTCTGATGCGCCTGGCGCTGGGCTACCCGGCGGAGGCGGAAGAGAAGGCCCTGCTCGCGGGCCAGGACCGGCGCGAGATGGTGGGGGAGCTGAAGCCGGTGATGGACCCGACGGCGCTCGTTGCCGCGCAGCTGGAGGCCACCGGCGTGCATGCCGCCGCCGCCGTCATCGACTACTGCCACGCGATCCTCAGGTTCACCCGTCGCAGCGAGCGCTTCGTCCATGGCCTCTCGCCGCGCGCCGGCCTGGGCCTGCTGCGCGCCGCCCGCGCCTGGGCGCTGCTGGACGGGCGCGACTTCGTGCTGCCGGAGGACGTGCAGCGCGTGCTGCCCGCGGTGGTGCCGCACCGGCTCATGACGGGCGAGGACGACAGCGCCGGCGGGCATGCGGCCATCGCCGAGCTGATTCTGGAGTCCGTGCCGGTCAGCTGAGCGACCCCGCCATGGGGATCGGTGTCGAAGCCGTCCCGCTGCGTTGTCCTTGTCCTCATCGAAAAGACCGTCTTGCCCAAGCGCATCACAGCAGACAACATGGACGCCGGGCCCGCGGAGCGGCTCCGGGCGCGCCTGAGTCGTGTCGTCACAAACCTGCGCCGCAAGCGCGCAGCCACGCCGGACGCCGTCGCCAGCACCCATCACCGCAGCATCTACATCCTGCCCACCCGGGCCGGTCTCGGCTATGGGCTCGTGCTCATGGCGACACTCCTCGGTGCCCTCAACTATCAGAACAACCTCGGCCTGTTGCTGACCTTTCTGATGATCTCCACGGCGCTGGTGGGCATGCACCATTGCTGGTTCCAGCTCCTTGGGCTCCAGGTGCGCGCCCGTGACGGCCTGCCGGTGTTCGCCGGAGAAACGGCCCGCTTCCCGGTCACCCTGGTGGACACGGCCGGCAAGCCGCGACCGCAGCTCACGCTCGTTGGCGCGGCACCACTGACGCTGGCCGCCGGCGGCGAGGCCCAGGTGGAGCTGACGCGCCCGGCGCCCCGCCGCGGGCCCATGGCGCTGGACCGCGTGGTCCTGGAGACCCGCTACCCCTTCGGCCTCTTCCGCGCCTGGACGCAGCTGCACCCGCAGGCGGCGGTGCTCGTGTACCCGAGCCCCGCGCCCCATGCGCCGCAGCCGGCCATGCTGCCGCGCTTCGATCAGCAGGGGCGCGGTGACCTGGGCGTCGGCGCCGAGGACTTCGTCGGCCCCCGCGCCTATCGCCCCGGCGACTCGCCCAGGCAGCTGGACTGGAAGGCCTTCGCCCGTGAGCGTGGTCTCATCGTCAAGCAGTTCGGCGGCGATCAGTCCGCCCGCGTCTGGCTGGACTGGGACGCCGTGCCGGCCGCAGACCCGGAGCAGCGCCTGTCCCTGCTCGCCCGCCAGGTGCTGGATGCCGACGCGCTCAATTACAGCTACGGGCTGCGCCTGCCTGGACTGACCATCGACCACGACCGCGGCGGCCGGCACAAGCACCGCTGTCTGGCGGCACTGGCGCGATTCGCGCCAGGGCAGCAGGCGGCCGCGGCAGCCGCAGCGGGCCACGACGACCCGAAACAGGGCTGAGCCATGGCCTGGAGTCTGCCATTGCAGCGTTCGCACCACGCCAGGAAAGACGCGGCGGCGACCCAGCGCGGTCGCGGTACGCCAGCCGCCGACCCACCGGATCGCCGTCAGCTCACGGCGGCCGCCCTGCTGCTCGCCCTGTGCGCCCTGCCGCTGCTGGCGGAGCTGGACGCCCAGGTGGGTGCCTTCATTGCCGGGGTGCTGGCGCTGCGGGTGGCGGCCATCCGCTGGCCAGGCCTGCAGCCGGGCGTGCTGCTGCTCGGGCTGCTGACCCTGGTGGGTGGCCTCAACGTGCTGGACGCCTACCGCGGCGTGGCGGGTCAGGCGCCGGGCACGGCCCTGCTGCTGTCCATGGTGGCGCTGAAGCTGCTTGAGGCCCGCAGCAAGCGGGACCTGCGGGTGCTGCTGCTGGTGCTGGGCTTCGTGCTGGTGGTGCAGTTCCTGTTCGACGACTCCCTGTGGCGGGCGCTCCTGATGGCGGCCCTGCTGGTGGCGAGCTTCGCGCTGTTGCGGGACCTGAGCCTGCCGACACACCCCGCCACGCTCACGGCCCGGCTGCGCGAGGGGCTCGGCCGTACCGGTGTCATGGTCATCCAGGCGCTGCCGCTGGCGCTGGTGCTGTTCGTCTTCTTCCCGCGCCTCAGCGCGCCGCTGTGGGACCTGGGGCTCGACAACGCCCATGCCATCACCGGGCTCAAGGACTGGCTGGAGCCAGGCTCGGTCAAGGACCTGGTGGTGTCCGGTGAGCCGGTGATGCGGGTGCGCTTCGACACGCCGCCCGGCTTCCCCACGGAGCAGATGTACTGGCGCGGCCCGGTGCTCTGGCACGCCGAGGGCAACCGCTTCGAGCCCGCCGCGCCCGGCGACTTCCCGGCGGCCGAAGCCAGCGTCGAGCCCCTCTCCGAGCCCCTCACCTATACGGCTCTGCTGGAGCCGAGCGAGCAGCGCTGGATCACGGCCCTCGACATGCCCCTGAGCGCCCCGCGCGGCGCCGAGCTCACCGGCGACCTGCAGCTGCTCGCCGACCGCCCCATCGACGACCGTCAGCTGTACCGGCTCACCTCGGCGCGGGACTATCGCGCCGCCCAGCTCACGCTGGACCAGGAGCAAGCCGCCACCGCGCTCCCCGCCGACAAGGTCACGCCCCGCATGCGTGCGCTGGTGGCCCGCTGGAGCGCCGACGACCCGCCGCCGGAAACCGTCGTCCAGCGCGCCCTGGAGCACTTCAATCGCGAGCCCTTCCGCTACTCGCTGCTGGCTCCGGACATGGGCGAGCTGGCCATGGACGCCTTCCTGTTCGACGCGCAGGTGGGCTTCTGCGAGCACTATGCCGCCGCCTTCACGCTGCTGATGCGCACCGCCGGCATCCCCACACGCATCGTGCTGGGCTACCTCGGCGGCGAGCGCAACCCCTACAGCGGCGACTATCTGGTGCGCCAGTCCGAGGCCCATGCCTGGACCGAGGTCTGGCTGCCGGACCAGGGCTGGACCCGGGTTGACCCCACCGCGGCCGTGGCCGCCGAGCGCGTGGACGCCGACGGCAGCCTCTCCGCACTCGGCGCCAACGCCCCGGCACGCTTTCGCGTGGACAGCGCCTCACCTGTCGGGCGCCTCATCTACCAGCTGCACCTGGCGGCGGACGCCTTCGACGCCGCCTGGCAGTCCTGGGTGGTGGGCTTCTCGCGCTTCAAGCAGCAGCGCCTGCTGGCGAATCTGGGCCTCGGCCGTTTCCGCGAGGCCGGTCTCGTGGCGCTGATGGCGCTCACCGGTGCCGGCGTCATGCTCGCCTGGGGCCTCTGGCTCGCGCGCCCCAGCCGCGAGACCGACCCCGTCGCTGCCGCCTACAACCAGTTCCAGCGTCGCTTGCGGCGCATGGACTCCAGACTAGCCAGGCGCCCGGACGAGGGCCCGCTGGACCATCACGCCCGCCTGGTCGCCGCGCGCCCGGACCTCGCCGCGGGCGCAGACGCTGTGGTGCATGCCTATGTGCGCCTGCGCTATGCCGGCGCTGACCGCGGCGCAGACAACCTGCGCCGCCTGCGTGATGCAGTGGGCGCGCTGCGCCGGCGCCGACTTGGGGTCAGCGCGGCTAAGCCGAGGTGACGGCGTCCGCGACCCGCTCGGCGTCTTCGGCGCTCAGGTAGGGATGCATCGGCAGGCTGAGCACACGGGCGGCGGCGCGGTCGGCGTTCGGGGTACAGTCCGGGCAGCAGAAGCGGGCGTAGGCGCCCTGGCGGTTCAGCGGGATGGGATAGTGCACCGCGGTGGGAATGTCCTGGGCCTTGAGCATGGCGATGACGGAGTCGCGGTCGTCGGCCTGAAGCGTGTACTGCGCGAAGACGCTGGTGTTGTGCGCCTCCACATGGGGCGTGAGCAGGCCGTCGGCGGTGTCCTTGAGGCTTCCGGCGCCGCGGGCCCGAAGCAGCTCGGTGTAGCGGGCGCCGACGGCCGCGCGGCGCTCCACCTCATCCGGAAAGATTGCGAGCTTGGCGAGCAGAACAGCGGCCTGGAGCGTGTCCAGCCGGCCGTTGATGCCGAGCCGCGGATGGTTGTAGCGCTTGTCCTGGCCGTGGTTCATGGCCTGGCGCATGCGCGTGGCGAGCTGCTCGTCGTCGGTGAAGCAGGCGCCGCCGTCGCCATAGGCGCCCAATGGCTTGGACGGAAAGAAGGAGGTGCAGCCGATGGTGGACAGGCCACCGGAGCGCCGCCCCTTGTAGGTGGCGCCGAAGCTCTGGGCGGCGTCCTCGATGACCGGCAGGCCGTGGCGCTCGGCGATGGCGTTGATGGCGTCCATGTCCGCACACTGGCCGTACAGCGACACGGGCATGACGGCACGGGTCTTGGGGCCGATGGCGGCCTCGATGCGGGTCGGCTCGATGTTGTAGGTGATGGGGTCGATGTCGACGAACTTCGGCACCGCGCCCAGCAGCGCGATGACCTCCGCCGTGGCGACGAAGGTGAAGGGCGTGGTAACGACCTCGTCCCCCGGGCCGATGTCCAGCGCCATCAGGGCCACCAGCAGGGCGTCGGTGCCGCTGGAGACGCCGACGCAATGGCGCACGCCCACATAGTCCGCCAGGCGCGCCTCCAGCTCCGCCACCTCCGGGCCCAGGATATAGCGCCCGTGCGCCAGCACGGCCTCCATGCGCGCGTGCACGTCTGCGGCGATGCGCTGCTGCTGAGCGTTGAGGTCGATGAATTGCATGGCGTCGCCCGTTGGTGAGATCAGTGACAGCGAACGGTTACACAGGCAGCGGCTGGGAGCGAGTGGCGAGTATCGGGTCTCAACTGACGTGTCCCGCTGACCTCGCCCTTCGCGCCTCGTCCCTCGTCACTCATTTCTGAACCACCCCAACGACCCCCGTCTCATCCACCACCACCAGCAGCGTAATGCGGTGCTTGGCCATGAGCTCGATGGCGGTCTGCATGTTGCTGTCGGCACCGATGCTCACCGGGTCCGGCGTCATCAGGTCACGGGCGGTCTTGCCGAAGAAGGCCTCGCGATGCGCCTGCACCGCACGGCGCAGGTCACCGTCGGTGATGATGCCCTCGGCGCGCCGGCCATCGGCGCTCACCAGCGCGATGCCCAGCCCGCCGTCACTGACAGCCGTGAGCACGGCATCGGCCTCTGCTTGCGGCGGCACGAAGGGCAGTCTCTCCCCGCGCATCTCCTCGCGCACCGTATGCAGGAGCCGGCGGCCGAGGCTGCCACCGGGGTGGAAGCGCGCGAAGTCCCCGGGCTGGAAGTCCCGGGCACGCATCAGGGCCACCGCCAGCGCGTCGCCCATGGCGAGCGCCGCGGTGGTGGAGGCAGTGGGGGCCAGCTGCAGCGGGCAGGCCTCGCGCTCCACCCGCACGGACAGGTGCAGATCGGCGTGAACGGCCAGGGTCGAGCGGGCGTTGCCGGTGAGCGCGATGATGCAGTTGCCGTTGTCGCGCAGGAAGGGCAGCAGCTTCACCAGCTCTTCGGTCTCGCCGGAGTTGGACAGCGCGATGAAGGTGTCCGCCGCCGTCACCATGCCGAGGTCGCCGTGGAAGGCCTCCCCGGGGTGCATGAAGAAGGCCGGCGTGCCGGTGCTGGCCAGGGTCGCCGCGAGCTTCTTGCCGATGATGCCGGACTTGCCCATGCCGCAGACGATGACGCGCCCGCTGGTGGCAAGGACGGCCTCCACCGCGGCGCTGAAGGTGCCGTCCAGGTTGCGCCCAAGGCCGAGCACGCCGGCGGCCTCGATCTCGAACACCTCGCGCGCCACCGCCGCGCAGTCGATGCGGCAGGTGGGCAACTTGGGGTCAGCGGTGTCCGGCATGAGGTCGGGTCGGAGCGCGCGGTCTCGGGTGCGGGGTGCCTGGCGCAAGCGCTGAGGGGCTCAGAAGCGGGTGTCCAGATTGCGGACCTTGTCGCGGAAATCCCGGGTGACCATCTCCACGTCAGCATCGCTCGCGATGACCCGCGGGGTCAGCACCACCACCAGCTCGGTGCGCGCCGCCTGCCGCGAGGTCTGGCCGAACAGCGGGCCGATGAGGGGCGCCCGGTACAGCCCGGGCACACCGGATTTGCCGTCTTCGCTGCGGTCCTCGATGAGGCCGCCCAGCACGACGGCCTGGTTCGAGCGCACGGCGACGTTGCTGGTGATCTCCCGCGTGCGGAAGGTGGGCGAGTTCAGGGTACCGCTCGCCTGGGCCACGCTGCTGACTTCCTGCTCGATTTCCATCTGCACCAGCCCGCCCGGCGTGACCCGCGGCTTCACCGACAGGATGACACCCGTGTTCCGGTACTCGATCTGGTTGACGATGCGGTCCGTGGTGCTGGTGCCCTGCTGCTGGGAGGTGGCGATGGGCACGTCCTCACCCACGCGGATCTCGGCGGTCTGATTGTCGCGGACCATCACCGAGGGGGATGACAGCACGTTCACGAGGTCGTCCTCGGCCAGCGCCGACAGGGTGGCGCGGATGGTGTCCGGGCGCAGCACGACGGACCAGTTGAAGCCGGGGAAGGTCTGCGCCGGGCCGCCGGCGGACTCCCGCAGCGAGATGTCGCTGCGGTAACCGCCGACGTTGCCGGGGATGCTGCCGTCGTACTCGCCGCCTTCGGCGAGCCCGAAGAATCGCCACTGCACGCCGTAGCGCAGATTGCCGCTGAGCTGGATCTCGACGATGGTGGCCTCCACCAGCACCTGAAGCGGCACGATGTCGAGCTGCTTCAGGGCATCGAGGATCTTCTTGTAGTCGCGCGGGCTGGAGCGCACAAGGAGCGAGTTGTTCACCGTGTCAGCGACGATGCTCACCTGGGAGGACAGCTCCACGGTGCTGGACGTGGCCCGGCGGGTGGCGGTGCCCGCACCCGCGCCTTCGCCGCCGTCATCGCCGCCGATGCTGGCCTGCTGCAGGCCCGGCGCCACCCCGCCGACGCTGCGGCTGCCGCCACCTCCGTCCTCGCCGGCGAAGAGCTTGGTGAGCACGTCGGCGAGGTTCTCGGCGTCGCCGTGGCGCACCCGGTACACGAACAGCCGCTGCGCGCTGCTGCCGCTCGCCTCGGCGCGGTCGAGGCGGTCGATCCAGTCCTCCATTTGGGCCAGATAGCTCTGCTGCGGGGATACCACGAGCACCGCGTTGGCGCTCTCCACAGGAATGAAGCGGAAGATGCCGGAGAAGGGATTGGCCCCTTCGCCGTCGGCGAGCAGCGTCTCCATCTGCGTCACCACGTCCGCGGCCTGCGCATATTCCAGCACGAAGAAGCCGACGGACAGCCCGGACATCCAGTCCACGTCGAACACCTGGATGGTGTCCAGCAGATTGCTCATCTCCGGGCTGGTGCCGGCGATGACGATGACATTGCGCAGCGTATCGGTGCGCACCACGCTGCCCTCGGGCGCCAGGGGCTCCAGGATGCTCGCCATCTCTTCGGCACCGATGTAATTGAGCGGCACCACCTGCACGCTGTAGCCCTCCGGCAGCGCGCGGGAGGACTGGCCGAGCTGCGGGACGATGCGGCCCTGTACGGCGTTGTTGAGCGGCACCACCTCATAGGTGCCGGCGTTGTCCACCAGCGCCGCATTGTTCATGCGCAGGAGCGTCTCCAGCGTCGGGATCAGCATGTCGCGGCGCAGCGGCCGGCCGGTCTGCAGCGACACCGAGCCGGACACGGCGGGGTCCAGCACATAGTTGACGCCGAGCAGGTCGCCCAGGATGACCTTCACCACCTCGCGGATGTCGGTGCCGTCGAAGTTCAGGGTGACATCGCCGGGCGTCGTATCCACGCTCGGCGGCGACACCCGCCGCACGAAAGTGCCGGTGCCGCGCCGCACCGAGTCCCCTGCCTCCGGCAGATCGTCGCCGAGCGCAATGCTCTGCGGCTGGCGGGCGTCTGCGCCTGTGGGCAGGGCGCGGCGCTGCGGGTCCGTGATGTGCCCCTTGGGAGAGCCGACGCGCTTGCTCGGGTCGAAGACCAGACCGCCGCTGCCGCATCCGGCGGTGACCAGCACCAGCAGGGCTGCCGCCAGCAGGGCCATCACGCGCCCGGCGCGATGCCGGCCGCAGCCCGTCCGTAACGCTGCCGGAGCCGCCCATGCCGGGCGCCGGCGCTGCACTTGTCTCATGACCTCAGCGTGTTGCATCGCGTCTGCGCGCCGGTGCGCGGCTGGGTGGCTGACGGGCGGGCTGACGGTTGCCGGCCCGCTGCTGGGATTGGCGCACCGGTGCGCGGCCTGAGCGGCGGACGTTCTCGGGCTCATCGGCCGCGCCGGCAGGCTCAGCTGCGGGGCGGCGACGGCCCGCCGCAGGTCGGTCGGGCCTCTCACCACCAGAGCGGCCTGACGGCGGCAGCCGTGTGGGCGGTATCGGCGGTGGCGCGTTTGCGTAGTCCCGTAATGGTAACTCATCGGTCTCACCCTGTCGCTCCAGCACCAGCCTGGCGGGCTCAATGGTCTTCACCGTCCAGCCGAGAAAATCGTCGCCCAGGCGCAGGCGCTTGACTTCGTTGTCGCCGCCGCCCCGCACCCAGG
The DNA here is from genome assembly GCF_913063425.1 of uncultured Thiohalocapsa sp. Classification (GTDB taxonomy): domain Bacteria; phylum Pseudomonadota; class Gammaproteobacteria; order Chromatiales; family Chromatiaceae; genus Thiohalocapsa. The sequence goes on along the minus strand of NZ_CAJXYK010000010.1, from coordinate 73,700 downwards.
CGGACACCACCGCCGGAGTAATCACCACCGCGGTCAGGTCCACGCCGTCGAGCTCGGTGAGGGGCTCCTCCTCGGCGACGGTCCCCTCCTCCGGCTCATCGGGCGGCGGCCGCCGCTCGGGGAGGAACAGCGGCCGCTCGACCACGGAGGCGTACTCCTCCTTCGGCGGCGGCTCCAGCGCGAACGGGTCCACGTCGGCGACAGCCGCCGCGTCGGCTCCGGCGGCGGGCGCTCGTGCGGGCGGCGGCGCCGGCAGCCCGGCATCCGGTGCCCAGCCCTGCCATTCCAGGGCCAGCACGCCGGCGAGCAGCGCTGCCATGCCGAGCAGCACCGCCTTCATGCGCTGCCCCCGAGGATGTAACCGAAGATGTCGAGCCGCACCGTGAGCTGCCCGACCTCCCGATTAACCCCGCGCCTGGAGACACGCCGGCGCACGTTGCTGCGCCGCGGCGAGGTGGAACGGATGGACATCTGGTCCACGAACAGAAACGGCCGCGCGCTCTCGATGCGGTAGAGCAGGTCCAGCAGCTCGTCCGTGGTGCCCTGGAGCTGGGTGCGGATGCGCACCCGCGGCGGCTGCTCGTCCTCGTCCACCGGCAGGATCTGGGTGCTGATGGGACGCGCGCCCGCGCTGCGGACCATCTCCTGCACCTCGCTCTGCAGACGCGCGCCGGCAAGTGCCGGCGTCTCGGCGTCGAAATAAAAGGCCTTGAACTCGTCATTGGCCTGCTCACTAGCGAGCTCCGCCCGGAGCGACGGCAGGGTCGCCACCAGCCGCTGATAGCGGGCCAGCTGGTCCAGTCCCCGCGCATGGTCCGCGTCCAGCATCTGCAGGCGCTGCCACCACGGCAGTGCGATGGCGAGCACCAGCAGCGCAGGGATCAGGAGCGCCACCGTCCAGGCGGCGATGCAGCGCCAGGGCAATGCCGCGAGCCGGCGCCGCCGCGCCGGGACGGCGGCCGGTGCCGGGCCGCCGGCCTCCACCGCGGCGGGCACTGCTGCGGCGCTGCCCAGGGGATCGCCCGCGTCGGCGATGATCGGGTTGCTCATGTTGATGCCTTCACTGGCTCGGCGGCGTGCGACTGCGCATGCCCTGCGGCCCGGTCGCAGCGCGGATGCTCGTTGCGACCGGCGGCGGGAGCCGGATGCACCGGCGGGCGCCGGAGGCTGACGGGCAGGCAGGGGGTCACGGGCTCTCCGGACGGCTGTAGTCGAATGAGATGTGGAAGCGCTCCTGCCCGGTGCTTGCCACCTGCATCACCGGGGAGCGGAAGCGCACGGCGTCGATGCCGGGCCCCTGTTCCAGCAGACCGATGAGGGCCGTTGCCTGGTCCGATTCGCCGCGGGCGTCCACATCGCCCTCGCGGAAGTTGAGCGTCTGCACCCAGGTGCCGTCCGGCAGCAGATCCGTGAGCTCCCGCAGCAGGTCCGTCATGCGCGGCTGCTCGCGCTTGCGGTTCAGCACCTCGACACTGCCGAGGCGCGCGCGCTCCAGGGCCTCGCGCACCTCCTCCACCTCGATGGCGGCGCTGCGCACCCGCCGCAGCTCGGCGTCCAGGGCTTCCAGGGCACGCTGCTTCTGCCACAGCGGCGTCAGCAGCACAGCGGCCACCAGTCCGAGCACCAGGAGCCAGAGCAGCGGGGTCACCAGCGAGCGCAGGCGCTGCGGCTTGGGCCGCTCCTCCCGCGGCAGCAGATTCGCGCCCGCCCAGGCGCCCACCCAGGCCAACCGCGCCGCCGGGGAGCGCGCCTCCCGCAGCCGGTCCAGCCAGTCCGCGGCGGCGTCGCGCCGCACCACGGCCACCTGCACGTCGAGCTTGGTGCCGCGGGCCAAGGAGCCGAGGGTACGCGCGTCGAAGTAGACGTCCCTGGCCGCGAAGGGCGTCAGCCGGTCCAGCTCGAAGCGCACCACCTGGTGCAGAGTGTCCTTCACCTGGGACGGGAGCGTCGTGCGGCGCAGCAGCACCCGGTCCGCCGGCAGCTCGAGCCAGGTCTCGCGCCAGCCCTGCTTCGGCGGGCGCGCCAGGGCGGCGGTGATGGTGCCGCCGGTGCGCAGATCGAGCCCGCCCACGGGCTCGCGCTCGGCCCCGATCTGCAGCAGCAGCTCCGCATCGTCGCCGTGGGGGCGCACCACGAGCCGTGGATTGCGCAGCGCGAGCCAGCGGCGCACGCGCCGCGGCAGGCACTCCACCAGGGTATCCCGCCAGCGCTGGACCAGGCCGACGCCGGGCAGCGCCGACGCCGGCGGCAGCCGCAGGCCGGCGAGGAGGCCGGACTTACTCACTGACACAACACCCTCCGCGACGAAACGATCCCACCCCGCCGGACACTTTAAGCGTGTACGCAGGGCACCCGATAGGATAGCGCGCTGCAACGGCCTGCGTCTGTCACTCGGACGCAGCCGGCGTTGCCGTCTGTTCAGCCGTAGACGCCAGCAGTCCGAATCTGCGCCACAACACCTGATAGGGCGGCTGTGCCCCACGCTGCACCAGCATCAGGGCCTCCATGCGGCGGCCGGCACCGGCGCCGTCGGTGGCCGCCACGCGCACCCGGTAGAGGGGTCCGCCGCGATTGGCGAACACTGTCTGGCGAGCGTCCGGCAGCACCGGCTGGTCACGCTGCAGCACCAGCTCCGCGGCATCGTCCAGCGCGATGCCCTGCAGGGCGGCAAGCACCTCTGCGGAGGCGAAGCGCTCCTCCACCCGTCCCTGCTCGTTGCGCACCGTCAGGTTGGGCGCCAGACGCTGGTAGAGCTCGCGGGTCATGCCGAGCACCTGCCGCAGCTCCTCCACGCTGTTGAAGGGGCCGTCGCCGGCGCCATAGGGCAAACCCGCGTCCTCGTAGTCGCCGTCCTCGGCGCCGTTCAGCTGGGTCAGGTCGTCTTCATCGCGCCAGTCGACGATGGCGTCGGCGAGGGCGTCGCGCTGCGCGGTATCGAAGCCCTCCTCACCCTGCGCGAGCTCGATGAGCGCCGCCAGCTCGTCACGGGTGGCCTGGTTCAGATCGATGCGGGAGGTCTCGTTGGTGATGATGACCCTGAGCTCCACCCCGTCCAGCACCAGGGCTCGGGGCATGCCGTTGGGGATCCACACGGCCTCGGGCGCAGTGGCCTCCACCGGCGTCGAGAGCAGGTTCAGCGCCGTCAGCGCCAGTGCCGACTCCGCATGCGCGCGAAACCGCGCCGCATCGATCTGATTGCGCGCCAGCGCCGTCTCGGTGCGCTGGGTGGTGGTGAGCCCCAGCGCCATGACGGTGAGCAGGGCGATGATCCAGAGCACCAGCACCAGGGCGATGCCGCGTTGCGCCCGCGGGCATCTGCGCCGCGGCGGGCACTGTCGCCTGCCGCCTGCGCCAGCGCTGTGGGACCATCCCCCGCTGCGTCTGCACGGGGCCGCGTCAGCACCATGCCGCCGCCGAGGCCGTCCGCTGCACTCAGCGACCATTGGGCTGCTCCGGTGCAGCAGCGCCGTCGCCTGCGGGCGCCTGCTGCCGGGCGGGGGCGGGTGCGGCGGGATCCAGGCCGCCGCTGAGCTCGCCGAAGTTCTCGGTATCGCCGCCGGGCAGGACGACGACTGCGGCCGGCCAGGCCTGGGCAGGTGTGCTGAGCGCAATGCGGACCTTGAGCGGCAGGCGTCGCTGGTTGACCCATTCCTCGAACCATTCGGGCTCGCTTTCCCCCTCACCGATGCCGAAGTAGGCAAGCTCGAAGGTCTCCACCCGCGGCAGCAGCACGGTGCGGCCGTAGGCGCCCTCGGCGATGTCGCGGTCCAGTGGGCCGGCGTCGTCCAGGGCGACATTGCTGTCCAGCAAGGGCTCCCAGGGAGGGTGATCGTCGCCGCCTTCGAGCACCTCGCGGTGCAGCAGCCAGCGCACGAGCACCAGGCGGTCGTGGTCGCCGGCGGCCTCGCGCACCAGGCGCAGGATGTAGAGCCCCGGAATGCCTACGTGCTCAGACAGCGGCGCCGCCAGCTCCAGGCGCTCCGCATCGCCGGCGAAGACGGGCAGCTGCTCGCCGTCGAAGATCACCGACGCCGGACGGGTCTGGCGCAGCGTCTGCTCGATGAAATTGCGCGCCACGCGCAGGTCGTTGACCCGCTCCGACAGGGCCTCGACGCCCTCCCAGGCGCGCGAGCCGAGCCGCAGCCCGGAGAACATCAGCACCGTGATGACGCTCACCAGCACCAGTGCAATGAGGAGCTCCACCAGCGTGAAGCCGCCTTGGCGGCAGGCCCGCCGCCGGCGTCGGGCCGGATGCCCTGTGGACAGCGCAGGCATCAGGCGCCCGTCACAGGCCAGGCAACAGGGGTGCGGCGAGCTGCACCGAGCGCAGCGTCACCTGCCGGGCTCCGTTGATGGTGGGCAGCGAGGCGACGGCGGTGACCAGGAAGGGCTGCATCGGCGGCGCCGGATCCTCACCGAGCCAGCCCGGAGGCTGGTAAGGCTGGATGCTGACGATCCAGTCCATGCCGTTCTCCGGCTCGCCGGTGTGAATGCCCTCCTCCAGCGGGATGCTGCCGCCCACGTCGGCGAGCCTGGCCTCCGCCAGTGCGACGATGCGGCTGTACTCGGTGCTCACCATGGTGGTGTTCATGGCGCGCTGGAAGATCTGCAGCAGCACGCCCAGGCTGAGGGCGAGAATGGCGAAGGCCACCAGGACTTCGAGGAGCGAGAAGCCCCGGGCACTGCGCCGACCCCGCAGGGCACGGCGTACGGCGGACGGTGTACGGCGGGCCTGGGGCGACCAGCCACCGTACTGCGTCCTGCGCAACCCGTGCTGCGCTAGACCGGTCTTCATGCGTCTCAACGTCCCTTCACCCTTTACAAATTCCGTCACTCCGCCACCCACTCCGCAATCAGAATCCGCCCGGTGAGCCAGTTGACGCCCACCTGATAGCCCGTCTCTCCACGCTTGAGGATGACCCGGCCGCCGGAGGAGCTGCCGTCCGGATAGAAGCGGATGGCACCGACGGACTCACTGCGCATCTCCTCCTCGGCGGCCACCAGCTCCAGCTCCAGGCCCGCCGGCAGCGAGCCGCTGCGGGGGTCGTTCTCGATGCCGAAGCGGTTGTGCTCCACGTCCAGCAGCCAGGCGGCGTCACGACCCCGCGCGACGGCGATCTCGCGGGCGAGCCTCAGGCCGCCCGCCGTGCGCCGTGCGGCGGCCTTCATCTCCACGCCGGGCATGACTGCGGTGATGAGCGGGGGCGTCACCGCGAGCAGCAGGCCGCCGATGGCGAGCACCACCAGCAGCTCCACCAGTGTGAAGCCGGTCCCGCCGAGCCTGCGGCGCTCGCCGCGAGCGGCAGGCACCACGCTCAGGCCCCGCTGCTGGCGGCAGCGTCGGACAGGGTGCCGGACGACACGTCAGGCAGACTTGGACCAGCTGGTGATATCGCTGTCCTCGCCTTCCCCGCCTTCCTGGCCGTCCGCGCCAAGCGACCAGATGTCCACCGGCCCGTGCTGGCCCGGCGCCCGGTATTCGTAATCGTTGCCCCAGGGGTCCTTCGGCACTTCGCCCTTGCGCAGGTAAGGCCCGTTCCAGTTCGGGGCGTTGCCGGGGTCGCTCACCAGCGCCTCCAGGCTCTCCGGGTAATGGCCGATCTCCAGCCGGTACAGGTCCAGAGTCGCGGCCAGGTCCTCGATCTGCAGCGCCGCCGTCTTGGTCTTGGAGCTGCCGAGGAACTTCATTACCTGCGGGCCGACCAGGCCGGCCAGCAGGCCCAGGATCGCCAGCACCACCAACAGCTCCACAAGGGTGAAGCCGGCGGTGCGGCGCGGGGTGCGCGATGTGCGCTTGATCATCGTTGTCTCCTCACTGCCTCGGAATTGTCATGCGCGCGGGCCGAGCCAGCGCCGCGCAGTCGGCGATGTGGGAGATGATACAACGCGCGCCGGTGGACGCCCCGCCCACGACGGAGCGGGGCGTGCTTCTCACCGACGAGCCGACTCGACGGGTGCGGGCTTCAGCCGTTGCCTTCGGGGTCGATGCCCAACTCCCGCAGGCGCCTGGCATAACGCTCGGCGCGCTCCTCGGCGTGCCGGCGCTCCTCGGCCTCCTGTCGCCAGCGCTGCTCGAGCGCCGCGGCGCCCAACAGCGGCTCGCCGCTGGCGGCATCGACGATGACCACCCCGCGGTGGCCGGGCTCGGAGGCAAACTCGAGCCCGGTGGCGCGGCTGAGCAGGCGGCCGTGGGCATCGGGCAGCATCGGCCGGTAGCCACCGTCCACCAGGCGGTAGCCCTGCACGGAGTAGTTGACGACGCCCACCGGCTCGAAGGTCTTGACAATCAGGTATTCGGCAACGCCGGCGCGGCGGTAGATCTCGACCTTGTCGGTCTCATCGCCGTCCTGGTAGGGGGAGACCACCTCGATCACCAGGCTCGGCCGTGTCCCTTCCTTGAGCACATGGAAGGCCTGGCGCGGTCGGTCGCGATCCCGAATGTCCGGGATCACGGCGACGTCGGGGGCCGGCTCCTTGAGACCGGCCATGCCCCACTTGATCTTGACGTCGCTGTAGACCGCGCGGGTCGGGTCGTTGCGGAAGTGATGGCGCAGCCGCGCGGCCAGGTCGATGACGCAGAAGTCGTGCTCCGTCCCCTGAATCAAGTGGTCGCCCTCCTGCGGGTCGAGGAAGGCGTCCGGCGGCAGTGGCTCCTCGCGATAGCCGAGGGAGCCGTCCGGCCGGCGCTCCGGCACCTCGCGCCAACCGGGCGGCGCCGATCCGTGCTCGACGGGGATCGCATTCGGCTGCATGGCACTGGCTCCAGGCTCCAGTCGGGGAGTGGGTGTATGTCTCAGTATAGCAACGAGGTTTCCTCATGCACCGCCGCGCTGGCGGCCGTCATGCGCGATGCAGCCATCAGAGCACCAGCTCGTTGGCGCCAAGGATCGCCATCAGGATGGACACGATGATGCCGGCGATAACGATGCCGAGGCCGATGATGAGCACCGGCTCCAGCAGGGTGAGCATCCGCTGCACGCTGGCGCGGGTCTCGCGGTCGTAGATGTCGGCCACCTTGGCGAGCATGGCGTCCAGGGTGCCGGACTCTTCACCGACGCGGATCATCTGCAGGGCCAGCTCCGGCAGCACCTGACGCGTCGCCAGCGGCTCGGCGAGGCCGCGGCCGTGCTTGAGGCCGTCCGCCACCTCGTCCAGGCCGTCGCCGATCTTGCGGTTGTCCACCACCTCCTTGGCCAGGTTCAGGCCGGAGAGCAGCGGCAGGCCGTTCTTGAGCAGCGTCGAGAGCGTGTGGCAGAAGCGCGCGGTCTCCATCTTCCATACCAGGTCGCCGAACAGCGGCACCGCCATGACCCAATAGTCGAAGCGCCTGCGGTTGTCCGGGTTCATGAGCCAGCGCTCCAGCAGCACGGCGATGACGGCCACCGCCACCAGCAGCGCCCACCAATAACCGCGCACGATCTCGCCGGCGCCGACGACGATGCGCGTCGGCAGTGGCAGCGCGGCGCCCATGTCCTCGAACAGCACGGTGAACTGCGGCACCACGAACACCAGCAGCAGGATCACCGAGAGCCCGGCCACGAAGAGCAGGATGCTTGGGTACACCAGCGCCGAGGTCACCGTACCGCGCAGCTCGGCGCTGCGCTCCAGATAGTCCGCGAGCCGGCCCAGCACCTCGTCCACGGCGCCGCTGGCCTCGCCGGCGCGCACCATGTTGACGTAGAGCTTCGGGAACTGGCCGTCCTGGGCCTCCAGCGCCGCGGACAGGGTGGCGCCGCCGCGCACCCGGTCCTGCAGGTCCGCCAGCACCCGCACCACGTGCTCCTCTGTCGTCAGCCCGGCCAGCACCGTGAGCGAGCGGTCCAGCGGCAGCCCTGCCTGGAGCAGCGTCGCCAGCTGCCGGGTGACGATCTCCACATCCTTGGCCGACAGGCGCTTGCGCCGGCGCCGCGCCAGCGTCGCCGTGAGGCCGCCGGCGGAGCGGGTCTGAAGGGGAATCAGCCCCTCCGCCTGGAGGCGTGCCACCAGCGCGCCCTCGTCCAGCGCCTCCTGCTCACCCTCGACCTCTTCGCCGTCGAGCCGGACTGCTTTGTAGAAATAGCGGGGCATGTCGGTGCAGGAATGCTGGCTCGGCTGTGGGCGCAGGCGCGCTACCGGACGTCCCAGGGATTGATCAGTCGGACACCGGTGGGCCGAAAATCCTCGACACAACGGGTGGCAACCGCCATGCGTTGCGCCAGCGCGATGGCGGCGATCTGGCCATCACCGACCCGGACGCTTCGCCCTGCGCGCTCTGCTGCGGCGACGGCAAAGCCGTAGCGCTCCGCCGCCGGGACATCGAATGCGAAGGTGCGGCCGGCGAATCGCCGCCGCGTCTCTTCCCAGAAGCGCAACAGACTGAGACGGCGCCTGCCTTCGGGGAGTCGCTCGATGCCATAACGGAGCTCCGCCAAGGCGACGGTCGGCAGGCTGAGGCGCGGCTCGTTCTCCGCCAGCCAATCGACCACCTGCGGTGCGGGCTGCGGCTTGGTGAGCTCTGAGAGCACGTTCGTGTCGAGCAGGATCACAGCTCGATGGGGCTCTGCTGCTCGTCCTGTTCCGCAATCAGGGGCTCGATCTCTTCACCGGGCTCCAGCAGCGCGATCAGGTCGTGCGGAAAGCGTGCGGCAGACGTGGATTGCGTTGCGGCTGCTGCCTGGTCCAGCAGGCTGCGCACATGGGCCTCAAGGCTTCGGCCGCTGGCGACCGCCTGCTGGCGGAGCCTGGTTTTGGTTTCCTCCGACAGGTTGCGTACCGTGATGCTGGTCATGACAAGGCCCTTTGCAGCGTTCGTCACAGAAAGTGATTGCATGCAATCATATCATCGGTGAGCAGCCTGATGGCTGCACAGCATCACCGGCGCCGCGCACGGCAGGGTGTAAGTCAAGGACGACAATCTGAAAGGCGCCGCACCTCCGCGCGGCTGCCCGTCCAGCTGCCAATCCATCAGTCATCCGCCACGGACGCCACCCGCAGCACCTCTTCCACGGTGGTGTGCCCGCCGGCGGCCTTGCGCAGGCCGTCCTGGTACATGGTGAGCATGTCCTGCTCGATGGCGATGCGCTGGATCTCGGTGGCGGTGGCGTGGTTCAGCACCGCCTGGCGGATGCGGTCGGTCATCACCAGCACCTCGGCGATGACCAGCCGGCCGCGGTAGCCGCTGCCCTGGCAGGCGTCGCAGCCGCGCGGGTGATACAGGGTCAGGTCGGACTCGTCCACGCCCGGCAGGTTCAGAAAGCGCGCCGCCATCTCCGGGCGCGGACGGAAGGGCTCGCGGCAGTCGGGGCAGAGCCGGCGCACCAGGCGCTGGGCCAGGATGCCGTTGATGGTGCTGGTGAGCAGGTAGTCCTCCACGCCCATGTCCAGCAGGCGCGTGACGCCGCTGGCGGCATCGTTGGTGTGCAGCGTGGACAGCACGACGTGGCCCGTCAGGGCGGATTGCACGGCGATGCGGGCGGTCTCCAGGTCGCGCATCTCGCCCACCATGATGACGTCCGGGTCCTGGCGGACGATGGCGCGCAGGGCATGCGCGAAGGTCATGCCGATGCTGGCCTTCACCGGGATCTGGTTGATGCCCGGCACCTGGTATTCCACCGGGTCCTCCACGGTGATGATCTTGCGCGCCTCGGTGTTGAGCCGCGACAGCGCCGTGTAGAGGGTGGTGCTCTTACCGCTGCCGGTGGGGCCGGTGACCAGGAAGATGCCGTAGGGCTGATCCAGGATCTCGAGCACCCGCTCCCGCGGCGGGCCGTCGAAGCCGAGCGCATCGAAGTCGAAGCGCACGGACTCCTTGTCCAGCAGGCGCATGACCACGCTCTCGCCGAACATGGTGGGCACCGTGGACACACGCAGGTCCAGCTCCTTGCCCTGGATGCGCAGCGGAATGCGGCCGTCCTGGGGCAGCCGGCGCTCGGCGATGTTGAGCTTGGCCATGATCTTGATACGGGAGATCACGGCGGCGGTGGAGCGCACCGGCGGCGATTCGGTCTCCTTCAGGATGCCGTCGATGCGGTAGCGCACCTTGAGCTCGTCGGCGAAGGGCTCGATGTGCACGTCCGACGCGCGCGACTCCACCGCCCGCTGCATGATCTGGTTCACGAGCCGAATCACCGGCGCCTCGCTCGCGAGGTCGCGCAGGTGCTCGATGTCTTCTTCGGAGAAGTTGCCGAGGTCCGCGTCCAGCTCCGCGTCCGTCTCGCTGGGCTCGGGGCTCTCGTAGAGCCGCTCGAGGGCCGCGTCGATTTCCGCCGGCAGCCCCACCCGCAGCCGCGCCCGGCACCCGGCCGCCATTTCCACCGCCTGCACCGCCGAGCTGTCAACCGGGTCGGCGACGGCCAGCTCCAGCACCTCGCCATCCTCCCGCAGCGGCACCATGCGCACGTCCTTGAGGAAGCGCAGGCTGAGCTCCGGCTCCGCCACCGGGGCGTCCGGGTAGTGGTCGGCGTCGATGAGCTCCAGATCCAGCACCCGCGCATAGGCCGCCGCCATGTCCCGGTCGGACACCAGGCCCAAGCGCACGAGCATGGTCCGCAGCGGGTCGCCGCCGTCGTCCGCGAGCTTGCGGGCGCGGGCGAGATCGCCGTCGGAGAGCTTACCCTGCGCGCGCAGATGCGCAATGACGCCCGCCTCCGGCGTATCCGCCAGTGTGGCAAGGATGGCCAGTGCCGCCGGGGACTGGGCCGTGGCCGCCTGCGCTGCTGACGTCGGCGCCGGCGCCCCGGCCGCGGCCAGGGCATCTCCGCCGTGGTCGTCGATCCCCTGCCCAGCATCCGCTGCCGATGCGTCAGGCGCGTCGCCGGCGGGCGGCTCGGACCTCTGCGGCGGTGGCGGCGCCTCTTCCAAGAATTCACCCGTGGCCGGCGACGCGGTGGGCTCTGCGCGCTGCCGCGGCTGCGCCGGGGCGGCGCCCGACTGCCGCGATGTTGGCTCGGGCGCTGTGGTCGCAGCCGGCGCGCTCGCGTCAGGCGCAGGTGCGCCGGGCAGGGTGGATGCGGCGCCCTCGGCCTCTGCCCGATCGGGTGTGCCCTCGGCGCCGGTCTCCGCCTGGTGGGGCTGGAGCGGCTGGGACTGGGGCGGCCGGGACTGGGGCGGCTGGGACTGGGGCGGTCGTTGGGTCGGCGCGTCGTCCAGCAGGTCGTCCTCGAAGTCGAGGTTCAGGTCCGTGCCGGGCTCAGGCATGTGGGGCTCGGGCCGCGCATGCGCATGCACCCCCAGGTCCAGATCGAGGTCGTCGTCCAGCAGGCGCTCGGCGCCTGCCGACGGCCGGTCGGGGTCAAGGGAACGACGCTGAAGGACATCAGACATGGGTCGGCTCGGGTCTCTCTGCTGGGCGCGGCTCGGCGTCGGCCTGCCACTGCGGCACCACCTCCCGCAGCCGGGCCGCCAGCGCTGCGCTGTCACAACGCTCGATACAGGCTTCCAGGCCCGCGCGCCAAGTGGCAACGGCATCGGCGTCGGCAGATTCCCGCCGGGCGATGCGGATCTTGGGGTGCAGGGTTTTGGTCAGGGATTCGACGGCGTAGAAGAGCTCCTCATAGCGCTTCTCGCCGGGGCGCATGCCGATATAGCGGATCTCGATGTCGCGTCCCGGCTCGCGCCCGGTGAGGCGGATCATCTGCTCGGCCATGTCGCGGATCTTGACAGGCTTACCCATGTCCAGCACGAAGATCTCCCCGCCGGTGCCGATCACCGCCGCCTGCATGATGAGCTGGCAGGCCTCGGGGATGGTCATGAAATAGCGCTCGATGTCGGGGTCAGTGACAGTAACCGGGCCGCCGCGCTCGATCTGGCGCTGGAACAGCGGCACCACGCTGCCGGCGGACCCCAGCACATTGCCGAAGCGCACGGTCATGAAACGGGTCTGCGAGTGCCTGGCCAAGGCCTGACAGAGCATCTCCGCCGCGCGCTTGCTGGCGCCCATGACGTTCGCCGGGTTCACGGCCTTGTCCGTGGAGATGAGGACGAAGCGCTCGCAGCGGTGGCGGTGGGCACTGTCCGCCACCACGCCCGTGCCGATGACGTTGTTGCGCAGCGCCGCCCGCAGCTGGTCCTCCAGCAGCGGCACATGCTTGTAGGCGGCGGCATGGAAGACGATCTGCGGTCGCTCCCGGGCGAACAGCGCATCGACACCGGTGCGATCGCCGGCGTCCATCAGATACCGCCCGAGGCTCAGATCCGGGTGGCGCTCGGCGAAGTCCTGCTCCATGCGATACAGGTTGAACTCGCAGTTGTCCAGCATCACCAGCCGGCGCGGCGCCGCGGCCACCACCTGGCGGCACAGCTCCGAGCCGATGGAGCCGCCGGCCCCCGTCACCAGCACCACCCGGTCCGCGAGCCCGGCGCGCAGCCCGTCCCAGTCCAGCTGCACCGGATTGCGGCCGAGCAGGTCTTCGATGGACACGGGCCGCAGCTGATTGATGCTGACCTGCCCGGTCATCAGGCTCTCCAGTTGCGGCACGGTGCGGAACGGCTTGCCCGTGGCCTCGCACAGCCCCACCACCCGCTGCATCTCGGCGGCGGTGGCGCTCGGCACCGCGAGCAGGATCAGGTCGATGGCCAGGGCCTCGGCGAGCTCGGGGATGCGGTCGGTACCGCCGCGGATGGGCACGCCGTGGATGTCGGCGCCGTGACGGCGCAGCTTGTCATCCACGAAGGCGACGGGCTCGTAGCGTTGCGCGCCGGCGCGGCGCATGTCCCGCACCAGCATCTCGCCGGCACGCCCGGCGCCGACAATGAGCACCCGGCTGCCGCTGCCGAGCGACAGGCGATGGTCCTTGAGCCAGCGGTACAGCAGCCGCGGCCCCGCCAGCAGCACCAGCTGGAAGAGGAAGAACAACAGCGGCACCGAGCGCGGCAGGTGCTCGCTGCGATTGATGACGAACAGCGCCACCACCACGGCAAGTGTGGTGGCGGTGACGGCCTTCAGGATGCGCAGCAGGTCCGGCAGAGACGCGAATCGCCAGACGCCGCGATAGAGCCCGAAGGCCCAGTACAACAGGCCGCAGAGCACCAGCACCACGGGCAGCATCCGCAGGGCCATGTCGAGGTAGACCGGCGGGATGCCTTCGAAGTTGAAGCGTGTCCAATAGGCGAGCCCCCAGGCCACCGGGACCATCAGCAGATCATGCGCGAAGGCCGCGGTGCGCGAGCGCAGGCGATCCACCCAGGGCGTCATGACCGCGGCGTCCCCGACGGCCCGCCCTGCGCGGCGGCGCCCTGGCGCTCCGCCAGCGCGACGCGCAGGTGCACAAGCCCGTAAACGCCGGCCCAGCCCGCCAGCAGCAGCCACTGCTCCCGGCTGTTCAGATCCCGGGCGCCGACGGCGCTCGCCGCTGCGGCGGCCATCAGCACATAGGCCCAGGCGAGGGTCCGGCGCGCCGACCAGCCCGCCAGCACCAGGCGCTGATAGTGATGCTCGCGGTGGGCGCGCCAGACCGCCTCACCCCGCGCGAGTCGGCCGAGCAGCGTCCAGGTGGCGTCCACCAGAAAGGGCGAGAACACCAGCAGCCCTGCCCACAACGGGAACAGGCCCCGCCCCGCGCCCCACAGCACCAGCAGCGCCGCCCAGAAGCCGAGCACCGCGGAGCCCACATCGCCCAGGAAGATGCCGGCCCGCGGCAGGTTGTGGGGCAGGAAGCCGACGGCGGCGGCGGCGATGACGGCCGCCACCAGCGCGAAGCCGTGCGCATTGCCGAGGGCGCCCAGCACGGCGAGCCCACCGAAGCCGAGCACGGCCATGCCGCCCGCGAGCCCATCCATGCCGTCCATGAAGTTGTAGAGGTTGGTCATCCAGACAACGAAGACGATGGTGATCACGGGCACCAGCCAGCCGGGCAGGGCCACGCCACCGAGCCCCGGCAGTCCCGGCACCTGCCAGGCCAGGCCACCGACCATCACCAGCCCGGCCGCGGCCACCTGTGCCGCGAGTCGGTAGCGGGCCGGGACATGCCGGCGGTCGTCCAGCAGCGAGACGACGGCGAGCAGTGCCGTCGCGGCCACGGGCCAGAAGGCGATGGGTGCCCCGAGCCAGGGCAGGGTCAGGCCGAGCCCGGTCGCAACGCCCGCAAGCACGCCGATCCCGCCGGTGCGCGGCACCGGCGCGCTGTGCAGGGAGCGGGCGTTCGGCTCATCCAGAATGCGCAGCGCCGCGATGCGGTTGTGGCGCAGCAGCCGCACGAGCCAGAACGCGGTGCAGCACGCGAGCACCGGCCCTGCCAACAGAACCGCCGTCGGTGGGTCCGGTGGGGAGAACGCCACCTGCGACAGGCCAACGCCGTCCGCTCGCATCCGCCCGCCCGCGGCCTTCAGCGCGGGCGCATCAGCTTGGACTCCACCGCGTCGCGCTCGGCCCGACCGGCCAGCAGCTCGATAAGGTGCAGGGCGAAGTCCATCGCCGTACCCGGACCGCGGGATGTGACCACTTTGCCGTCGGTGACCACGGGTGCCTCCGAGAGCCGGATCCCCGGGTGCTCGTCGGCCTTCAGCGCCCCGGGAAAGCTCGTCGCCTCACGGCCCTCCAACAGGCCCGCACTCGCGAGCACCAGAGGAGCGGCGCAGATGGCGGCGCACCAGCGGTCCTGCGCCGCCTGCCGGGCCAGCAACCGGTGTACACGGGGGTCCGCATCGAGGTTGGTGGCCCCGGGCAGACCGCCCGGGAGCACCACCATGTCGAAATCGGACTCGGCGACGGCATCCAGTGTTGTGTCCGGGACCAGCACGGTGCCGCGGCTCGCCTGCACCGGCGCCGCATCCAGACCGGCAGTCACCACCTCCATGCCGGCGCGGCGCAGCAGGTCGATGATGGTGACGGCCTCCAGCTCTTCGCAGCCCTGGGCCAGGGGCACCAGTACCCGGGTCATGGCAGCTTGCCTCCTCCGCCGGTGGCGGCTCGGGGAAGTGTTCGGGTCGATCGGTCGTCGGAAAGTCCCGGCGTCAATCCTGCTTCGCCGCGGCGCCGCGGAAGAGGTTCAGCCCCTTCAGCACGTTCAGCGCTTCGGCGAGCTGGTAATCCTCGGCCACCAGGGGCAGGTCTTCGTCATCGTCGTCCTCCGCCGTGGCGGCGCCGTTCTCCGGGTCCTCCAGGTGGCGCATCAGGTCCGCCTCCTTGAGCGGGGCGACGTCCGGCTCTTCCTCCACCGCGACCTTGCCCCGCACCAGCTCGATGTCCGGCTCGATGCCGAGCGCCTGGATGGAGCGCCCGGAAGGCGTGTAGTAGCGCGCCGTGGTGAGCTTGAGTGCTGTGCGGTCGTCGATGGGGACGATGGTCTGCACCGAGCCCTTGCCGAAGGTCTTCTCGCCCATGATGATGGCCCGGCCCTGGTCCTGAAGCGCGCCGGCGACGATCTCCGAGGCGGAGGCGCTGCCGCCGTTCACCAGCACCGCCACCGGTGCGCCGTCGAGGACGTCGTTGGGGCCCGCCTTGAACTCGAGCTTGGCGTCCTCGTCCCGGCCCATGGTGTAGACGATGAGGCCTTCATCCAGGAAGGCGTCGCTGACGCCCACCGCGGCGTTCAGCACCCCGCCGGGGTTGTTGCGCAGGTCCAGCACCACGCCCTTGAGGCCGTCGCTGTTCTCGGCCTCGAGCTCGGCGATGGCCTCCAGCAGGTCCTCGGTGGTGCGCGCCTGGAAATTGGACACCCGCAGGTAGCCGTAGCCCGGCTCCAGGGTGCGGCTCTTGACGCTCGCGACCTTGATGATGTCGCGGACAATGGTGACCTGAATGGGGTTGCCCTCGCCCTCGCGCACCACCGTCAGCTCGATTTTCGATCCCGGCTTGCCGCGCATCAGGGCCACGGCGTCACTCAGGCTGAGCCCCTTCACGGGCTTGCCGTCGATGCGCACGATGAGATCCCCCGCCTGCATACCGGCGCGCTCCGCCGGCGTATCGTCGATGGGGGCGATGACCTTCACGAAGCCGTCTTCCATGCCAACCTCGATGCCGAGGCCACCGAACTCGCCCGTGGTGCCGACGCGCAGATCCCGGTAGGCGTCCGGGTCCAGATACGAGGAATGCGGATCGAGGCCGCCGAGCATGCCGCGGATGGCACTCGCCAGCAGCTCGCGGTCGTCCACGTCTTCCACGTAGTCGCTCTTGATGCGCCCGAAGACCTCGGCGAAGGTGCGCAGATCGTCCAGCGGCAGGGTCTTGCCGCCGTCTTCCGCTTCAGCCGCCGTCGCCGCGGGCTTCGTTGCCGGTGCACCGTCGTCGGCGGGGCTGGTCTTCTCCTCGGCGGGGCCGGCTTGGTCCTTGGCGGGGCCGGCTTGATCCTCGGCGGGGCCGGCTTGATCCTTGCCGGGGCCGGACTCTTCCGTGATCGCAGGGCCGTCGACGGCAGGGGCGCCAGACCCGTTGTCCGGCTCGGCCGCCGCAGGTGGCAGGTCCACAGGCGGCGCTACCGGGGCCGGCGGCTGATAGGGCTCGACCGGGTGGAGCTCGACCGGGGCGCCGCCGCCCGGCGTCGGCGACTCCGCTGCCTGCTGCGCCAGGACGGGAAGCGGCTCGTGTGCCGCGACGGGCAGCGCGACGAGGGCGAGCGCGGCGAGCAGCGCGCTGACAGCCACGGCCGGCGCAGGTTGGGTGATCTGGTACATGGGCGTATCTGACCGCATCGGGTTTGGGCGCATCGGGCGCTGTGTATTTCGTGGGTAAGGCATCTCGCGGGCTACAGCGGGCGGTTTCCTGAGCCGGCCGGGTGCCGGTTTAGAACCACAATGGCTCTGGGTGTTCCGGGCGCGTGCCGACGTTGTGGCGGGCAGCTCAGGCTCGGACTCAGGGCGTCCCAGTGGCGCCGCCGCGAGGCCCTGCACTCAACCCGGACCCGCCGCGAGCCAGGGTGCCGGATTCACGGGCTTGCCGTTGCGGCGAAGCGCGAAGTATAGCCGCCCGCGGGCACGCTCCGCGTCGTCTCCGTCCATATCGGTGCGGGAGACGGTTCCGGAAAGGGCCACGACGTCGCCCGGGTCCACCCATTCGCCCACTTCTTTGAGCAGCGCCTGATTGTGGCCGTAGAAGCTCATGTAGCCGTCGCCGTGGTCGACCACCAGCAGCAGGCCGAAGCCCCGCAGCCAGTCGGCATAGACCACCTGGCCGTGATGCACAGGGAAAACGTCGCTGCCCACGGGCGCCGCGAACAGCACCCCGTCCGCATGCAGGTCACCCGGGCGGGCGTTGCCGACGAAGCGCCGCACCAGGCGGGCGTCGCCGATGGGCCAGGGCAGCTTGCCGCGACGCCGATGGATGGCCTCCTGGGTGACGGCGATCTCGTCGGCGATCTTCGCACGCTCCCGGAGCTCCGCCACCAGCGCGCGCAGCGCCGCGGCGTTGGCCGACAGCTCCGAGACCTGCGCGCGGTCGTCGGCGATGGCGGCGTCGAGCTCCGCCAGCACCACCCGGCGGGACTCGCTCGCCGCTCTCAGGGCAGCCGTGGTGCGGCGCTCCTGCGCTGTGAGGACGGCGAGACGCTCGGCCTCGCGCTGCGCCTCATCCCGCAGCCGGGCCAGCGCCTGGCCCAGGCGCTCCACGTCTGCGATGCGCCGGGCGCGCAGCCGACCGACGGCGCGGAAGTAGCCGAGCTGCCGGCCGGCGCGGGCCGGGTCGCCCTGATTCAGCAGCAAACGCAGCCGATCGGCGGGCCCTGCGGCATAGGCTGCGCGGATCAGTGCCGCGAGCTGCGCCCGGGCCGCCACGAGCTCGGCCCGGGACGCCGCCAGGCGCTGGTCCAGGTCCGCCACCAGGGTCGCCTGCTCGGCATGGCGCTCGGCGAGATCCCGCACGGCGCTGGCCAGCGCGCCGATCTGTCGCTCGTTACGCTCCAGTTCCGCGTACAGGGCGTCACGATACTGCTCCCGATCCGTCAGTCCCGTGCGCAGCGCCTCGAGCCTGGCCTCCGTGGCGCGCAGCTCGGCCTCCTGGACCGCCAGCGGCTGACCTTGCAGCGGCCGTTCTTGGCGGGGCGGCGCGGCGGGGGCGGTGACATCCGTGCCCGGTGCCGGACCCGGCTCGGCGCCTATTCCAGGGCCAGGTGCCGCCGCGAAGACAGCGGCCGGCAGGCAGGCCAGTAGGCAGGCCGCGACCCGGGCCGCAGGCCGGGCTCCGATCCGCGACTCAGCGGCCCGGACGCGCGCGTGCGGCAGCAGGGATGAGCGTTTTCGGACCAAAGTTTATTATCTTATGGTGATGGATTGATATAGAATCCCCGAGCATGATGTCAGACCTTCATTCTCCGAGCACGCCGGTGCTGAACGAGCCGCAGGACGCCGGCGTCGAGCTGTTCGCGGACGATGCCGACATCGAGCGCGCCTCACGCTCGCTCAAGGCCATGTCGCATCCGCTGCGGCTCAAGATCCTCTGCACCCTCGGTGCCGAGGAGGTGAGCGTGCAGGACATCGTCGAGCATGTCGGCACGTCCCAGAGCAACATCTCGCAGCACCTCGCCATCCTGCGCGACAAGGGTATCCTCGCCTCGCGCAAGGACGCCAACCGCGTGTACTACCGGGTCGGTGACGCCCGGACCCTGCGGCTGATCGGCATGATGCGGGAAGTCTTCTGCCAGCACGGCCGTTGACGCTGCAGGGAGCGGCCGACGCCACGGTCCCGGGGCCGTTGCGCGGCGCCCGCTGGTGACGACCCGCGGGCACGTCTTTATACTCGCCGCTCCCACGACGCAACGCACCCGCGCCGGGCCTCGCAGGCCCGACAGAACCCATCCGGCACAATCCAGACGGATCTCCGCAATGCAGGCACAGATCTTCGAGTTCATGGGCAACCATTGGGTGTTGTTCATGGCGCTGGGCGTGATCCTCGGGCTCCTCACGTACAACCTGTTGGTGGGCGAGAAGGGCTCGGTGGATCCCACGGCGGCCACGGCGCTCATCAATCAGCGCGACGCCGCGGTGGTGGACGTCCGACCGGCGGCGGACTTCGCCAAGGGGCACATCCTGCACGCCACCAACATCCCGATGAACGGCTTCAAGAACCAAACCGGCGCGCTGGCCAAGCTCAAGGACAAGCCCATCGTCGTCACCTGCCGCTCGGGGTCCCAGTCACAGGCCGCGTGCCACCTGCTGCGCAAGGCTGGGTTCACGGAGGTCTACAATCTCAAGGGCGGTGTCCTCGCGTGGGAGAGCGCGAACCTGCCGCTGACACGAAAGAAGCGCTGAGAGGTTGTGCAGAAACCCTCCGCGCCCCGCCAATGCCCCCACACCATTCGCCCGCCAGCCGAACCGGAGCCTGACAGCATGGCCGAAGACACCCAGCCGCAGGGCGGCGCCGAGCGCCAGTTCGCCCTCAGGACCGTCTACATGAAGGACCTCTCCTTCGAGTCGCCCAACGCGCCCGCCATCTTCCAGGGCGAGTGGAAGCCCGAAACCTCGCTGCACATGGACATCAAGGTCAACCAGCTCGATGAGCACACGCACGAGATCGTGCTGACCATCACCGTCACCGCCAAGGCGGGCGAGAAGACGGCCTACCTGGTGGAGGTGCAGCAGGCGGGCATCGTCGCCGCCCAGGGCTTCGAGCAGCAGGAATACGGTCCGCTCTTCTACGTCTACTGCCCGAGCATCCTGTTCCCCTATGCACGCCAGGCCGTCACCGACTTGGTGGCCAAGGGCGGATTCCCGCAGCTGGTGCTCCAGCACATCAACTTCGACGCCATCTACGCCCAGAAGCTGGCCGAAAAGCAGCAGGCGGGGGCCGGCGGCGACCAGCCCACCACCCACTGAGCCCAGCATCCACCCAGCATCCATCGGGTCTGCCCGCACTGAATCCGCCCCATGACCGACAGGGCACCCGAGCAGATCGCGGTTCTGGGCGCCGGCTCCTGGGGTACGGCCCTGGCGCTGCTGCTGTGCCGCAACGGCCACGGCGTGCGTCTGTGGGGCCATGACCCGGCGCACATCGACGCGCTGACCCGGGAGCGCGAGAACCGCGCCTTTCTGCCGGGCTTCGCCCTGCCGCCGGCGCTGACGCCCACCGCCGACATCGCCGCGGCGCTCCCGGGAGCCACGGCCGTGCTGGTGGTGGTGCCGAGTCAGTTCTTCGGTGACGTGCTGGCACAGCTGGCCCCGGCGCTGCCGGACGGGCTCGGCGTCTGCTGGGCCACCAAGGGCTTCGAGCCGGACAGCGGGCGCCTGCTGCACGAAGTGGCGCACGAGCACTTGGGGCCGCGCGAGCTCGGCATCCTGTCCGGGCCGAGCTTCGCCCGCGAGGTCGCAGGCGGCCTGCCCACGGCCATCACTGTCGCGGCCTCGACGCCGGCCTTCGCGCAGCGCCTGGCGGACCTCGTGCACGCGCCACGCTTTCGGGCCTACACGCAGCACGACCTCATCGGCGTGCAGGTGGGCGGCGCCGCCAAGAACGTCATTGCCATTGCCACCGGGATTGCCGACGGCTTGGGCTTCGGTGCCAACACGCGCGCCGCGCTCATCACCCGCGGCCTCGCCGAGATCATGCGCCTGGGCGAGGCCCTGGGCGCCCGGCGCGAGACCCTGATGGGACTCGCCGGGCTCGGTGACCTGGTGCTCACCTGCACCGACGACCAGTCGCGCAACCGCCGCCTCGGGCTCGCGCTGGCCGCCGGGCGGCCGGCGCATGAGGCCATGGCGGACATCGGTCAGGAAGTGGAGGGTGTGGTCACGGCCCGGGCGGTGCATGCGCTGGCCGCGAGATGCGCGGTGGAAATGCCCATCTCCGCCGAAGTCCATGCGGTGCTCTACGCAGGGCGCACGCCGGAGGAGGCCACCCAGCGCCTGCTCGAGCGGGCGAGCAAGTCCGAAACCGAGGATTAGTCCACCGCTTCGGACGTCCCGGGGTGGCCGCCGGCTGTGCCGGGCTCAGTCGGCCCCCGCGAAACCGCATTGCCGCCAGGCCTCGTACACCACCACCGCCACGGCATTGGACAGGTTCAGACTGCGGCTGCCGGGCCGCATCGGCAGCCGCAGCCGACAGTCCGCCGGCAGCGCATCCAGCACCGACTGCGGCAGTCCCCGGGTCTCCGCACCGAACAGCAGCGCATCGCCGGGCGCATAACGGCAATGGGCGTAACCGACAGTACCCCGGGTGCTGAAGCCAAGAAGCCGCCGCCAGCGGACCGCCTCACCACAGGCGGCGAGCGAGTCGTGCACCTGCACCTCGGCATACTCGCGATAGTCGAGCCCGGCCCGGCGCAGCCGGCGGTCGTCGAGCGCAAAGCCCAGCGGCCGCACCAGATGCAGGGCCGCACCGGTGTTGGCACAGAGGCGGATGACGTTGCCGGTGTTGGGCGGGATCTCAGGCTGGTGCAGAATGACGTGGAACATGCGCGTGCGCCCGGCGGCCGGATGGCGGTGAGAACTTTTGGGTGAGGGTCGTGAAAACCCGCAGCCGCATGATTGACGATCCTGGGAAATTCCGTGGTATATTAAAAGTTCTGCATATTCCGGACCGGACAGCTGCAACGGCGCGCTCGCCTGGATGCTGCCGGACACGGCCTGATCCAACGAACACCCGATGGGGAGACGACCATGAGCGACATTGCCGCGCTGAAGAAAGAAAAGCAGGAGCTGATCGACAAGATGCTGGAGATGCAGAAGCAGTTCATCGAGCACGAGCACCAGAACGGCGTCTCGGGCAAGGACTACTGGGCCTCCAGCGAGGGTCTCCTGGCCGACTACCGGCAGGAGTACATGGACATGGCCAATCGGGTCGTGGACATCGCCCACGAGATCGTCGGCTCCAACCGGCTCTGATCGCGCTTCGGCAGGTCGGCGCCCGAGCGGCGACGCTGCCGGCGACGCTCTTCAAGAAACCCTGCACCGCCCGCGCGGTGCGGGGTTTCTTGTGGCTGCGTAAAAGCGCTTGGCGCCGACAGGGCCGGGGCCGGGGCCGGGCGCCCGGTGCAGTCAGCGCCGGGGCACCGTGCTCAGGCTGTCAGTGCAGCAGGCCGGTCCAGCGTTCCCGGTACTCGGCCTCGAAGAAGAATTCCGACTCACCGAAGGCGGGCTTCAGGTCGTCGAGCCAGGTCGCCTCGGCGTCGAACCGCGCGAAGAAGGGCCGGTGCACCCAGTCCGGATTCCGGGCCTGAAGGAAGCGCAGCACGAAGACCTTCTCGCCGGCCACCTCGGCGACGCCGGTGATCTCCACCTTGCCCGGGCCGGCACTCATGCTCGGGCCGCGAGCCGTGCGCGCCAGGCCAGAGACCTGCTGGATGGCCTCGCGGTAGATCTCCCAGGCGCGCACCAACGGCACCTTGAAGTAGTGGTGGGCACCCGTATCCCGCTCCACGAACATGTAGTACGGGATGATGCCGAGGCGCACCTGGCGGCGCCACAGCGGTGCCCAGGCATCCGGCTCGTCGTTGATGTGCGCGAGCAGCGGCCCCTGGCTGCGAATCTCGGCGCCCGTGGCCCGGATGCGCTCGATGGCGCGCTCGCAGATGTCCGTGTCCAGCTCGCGCCAGTGGTTGAAGTGCGCCATCAGTGCCACGTGCTTGCCGGCTGCCACCAGGCGCTCCAGCAGGGCCAGCAGCGCGTCGCTGTCGGCATCGCTGACGAACCGGTAGGGCCAGAAGGTGAGCGCCTTGGTGCCGATGCGGATGGTCTGCACATGGTCGAAATCCCGGTGCAGCAGGGGCTCAAGGTAGGCGGCCAGGTGGCGCGTCTTCATGACCATGGGATCACCGCCGGTCACCAACAGGTCTGTGATGCACCGGTGCTGGCGCAGATAGGCGTGCAGGCCTTCGGCCTCCGTGGTGGCGATGCGCAGCGCCTTGTCGCCGATGAACTGGGCCCAGCGGAAGCAGAAGCTGCAATAGCTGTGGCAGGTCTGACCCTGGCTCGGGAAGAACAGCACCGTCTCGCGGTACTTGTGCTGGATGCCCGTCACCACGTCGCCGTTGGGCAGGCGGGGGATGTTGAGCTCGCGCTGGCCGGCGGGGTGTGGGTTGAGCTCCTCGCGGATCCGGGTCACGGTGGCGTCGAGCTCGGCTTTGTCGACCTCGCCATCGCGGCGCAGCAGGTCTGCGACCTCTGCGTAATGCTCTGCCGTCAGCATGCCGGCCTGCGGGAAGGTCAGCTGAAAGATCGGGTCGTCCGGCACATTGGCCCAATCGATGAGCTGCTCGATGACATAGTCGTTGACGCGGAACGGCAGCACGGTCGAGACGACCTTCATCGCAAAGCGCTGGTCCGCCGGCAGGTGGTGAATGGCGGTCAGGCGGTCGAGGTCGCGCTGCGTGTAGACGTGGAAAGGCCGCCCCTGCCCGGGGGCATCGGTGCGGATCTCGTCCGTGTGGAGGAGGTTTGTCGCGGTCATAATGGTTTCTCCTTCCTGCGTAATCAGCCCAGCGGCGGCGGGTTGGGGTGCGGGTCCGCACCCCGGGCGCACGACGTGACAGGAATGGGCTGCGGTAGCGCACGCGGGCCGGAGGCTCGGTCCGGACGGCCGCGGGGCTTCGGGAGTCCCGCAAGCTTGCGGGTGGATGGGAGGCAGTCTAGTCGTGTTTCGCGACCGAAGTGTCACGGGATGGTGACAGTGGATGCCGCGAATCACTGGTATGGCCAACCAGGATAGCACAGTCTTGCAGCGAGACAACAGCTGCGCTGAGTCGAAGTCGGCAGGGAGCGCAGCGCGGCAGGCTCATACGCTCAGCGCCGGAGCGGAAGTCGGCGCTGCACTGGTGCAGCGCCGCGGAGAACCCAAGGCCAGGGAGCACTTGCCGTCTGCGGACTGAAGTGCGTCCGCCGCAGGGCTGCCGACTGAAGTCAGCGTGCCCGGGGCCGGCCTCGCGACGTCCGCAGCGCGGCACTAGCCCTCGCGGATGTGATGCTGGTATTTGGGCACGTCATGCATGTCGAGGTGTATGGCGCTGCCGCTCGCCACCAGGGATGCAGCGCCGCCCGCGAAGTGCAGCTCGACCCGGATGGCGCCGCGGCTCTTAAGGGGCAACGGGATCATGTCCCGGTAGGTATAGATGTTGTCGTCGATGTCGCCGCCGGTGCAGGTGAGCGGCGCCTGCGGCAGCACACCCGCCACTTCCGGCGCCTCCAGAACGAGGTCGCCCGCCTGCCACCAGAGGGTCTTTTCCGCGGAGCCTGTCATGGTCTTGATGATGATGGCCCGGGAGAAGTGGATGCGCAGGCCGTCGGCGGTCTGCTCGATGGCGTCGATCTGCGAGTCGGCGAGCTGGATACTGCTGCTGTCCATGGGTGTCGGCGTCTGCTGAAGCGTGAGCGGGCAGGTGGCCCGGATGCAGGGCATGTCGATGCCGAGCCGCCCGCATTCAATGCCCGGACCGCACGCAGGGCTGTGCAGAAGACGACGCCTGGAGGCGGCGATGTGCGCGCCCGGTGCAGGCCCGGGTCAGGCGGCATCCTCGTCGTCTTCGCCGCCGGGTGCGGCGCCGAAGTCCATGTTGAGGTCTTTGATCTTGCGGGTCAGTGTGTTGCGGCCCCAGCCCAGGAGCTTGGCCGCCTCCTGCCGGCGACCGCCGGTGTGCTCCAGGGCAGCCTGGATCAGGATGCGCTCGAAGGTGGGCAGCGCCGATTCCAGGATGGCGGCGTCACCCTGACGCAGACGCCGCCGGGTCCAGGCCCGCAACGCGGTCTCCCACTGCTCGTCGCCGCCGCCGCCGCCGTCCGTGTCAGAGAGGTCCGGCGGCAGATCGTTGACGCGGATCTCTTTGGTGGAGGCCATCACCGTGAGCCAGCGGGCAGTGTTCTCCAGTTGCCGGACATTGCCCGGCCAGTCGAGCCGCTCCAGGTGGGCGAGGGCATCGGGGGCGATGGTCTTGGGCTCGCAGCCGAGCTCCTGGCCGGCCTGGGTGAGAAAATGGCGCATCAGCAGCCCGATGTCCTCGCGCCGCTCACGCAGCGGCGGCAGGTGGATGCGGATGACGTTCAGGCGGTGGAAGAGATCCTCGCGAAAGCGGCCCTGGCGCACATGGTCCTGGAGGTTCTGATGGGTCGCGGCGATGATGCGCACGTCCACCTTGATGGGTGACAGGCCGCCCACGCGGTAGAACTCGCCGTCGGCGAGCACCCGCAGCAGCCGCGTCTGCAGCTCCGCCGGCATGTCGCCGATTTCGTCCAGAAACAGGGTGCCGCCGTCCGCCTGCTCGAAGCGACCCTCGCGGCGGGTCTGTGCGCCGGTGAAGGCGCCGCGCTCATGCCCGAAGAGCTCGGACTCCATCAGGTCGCGCGGAATGGCCGCCATGTTGAGCGCGATGAAAGGCGCACCCGACCTTGGGCTGTGCCGGTGCAGGGCGCGCGCCACCAGCTCCTTGCCGGTGCCCGACTCGCCGTTGATGAGCACGGTGATGTTGGAGCGCGCCAGACGCCCGATGGCGCGGAACACCTCCTGCATGGAGGGCGCCTCGCCGATGATGTCGGGGCTGTTCTCCAGCGACACGGCACCGGCGCCCGCCTGCTCGTGCGCGCGGCAGGCGCGGCGCACCTGGTCCACGGCCTCGTCGAGGTCGAAGGGCTTCGGCAGGTACTCGAACGCGCCGCCGTGGAACGCCGATACGGCGCTGTCCAGGTCCGAATGCGCCGTCATGATGATGACCGGCAGAGTCGGATAGCGGGCATTGACCTGCTGCAGCAGATCGAGCCCGTCGATACCCGGCATGCGGATATCCGACAGGATCACGTCGGGGCGGTCCCGGCTCAGGGCATCCATGATGCCGACGCCGTTGGAGAAGCAGGTGACGTCCATGTCCGCCTGCCGCAAGGCGCGCTCCAGCACCCAGCGAATGGAGCGGTCGTCGTCGATGACCCAAACGCTCGGCACCTTAGTCATCGCTGGCCTCCAGCGGCAGATAGACGAAGAACCGGGTACTGCCCGGCCGGCTCTCGCATTCGATGAGACCACCGTGCTGGTTGATCAGCTCCTGGGCGATGGGGAGCCCGAGCCCGGTGCCGCCGGACCGCCCCGAGACCATCGGAAAGAAGATCCGGTCCAGCAGCTTCTCGGGGATGCCGGGCCCGGTGTCCTCGATCTCCACCCGCAGCACCAGTCGGTGCAGCTCGTTGCCGATGGTGAACTGGCGCAGCACCCGGGTGCGGAAGCTGAGCTCGCCGGCATCGCCGGCGGCCTCGGCGCCGTTGCGGGCGATGTTGAGCAGCGCCTGGATCAGGCGGTCGGCGTCGGCGTGCAGGTCGGGAATGCTTGGATCGTAGTCGCGGATGATGGCCGGTCCGCTGGGATACTCGGCGGTGAGCAGCCCGCGCACGTGCTCCAGTACGTGGTGGATGTTCACTGCGCGCAGCTGCGGGAGCTGGTTAGGGCCGAGCATGCGGTTCAGCAGGCCCTGCAGGCGGTCGGCCTCGTCGATGATGATGCGGGTGTACTCGCGCAGCTCCTGGCTCGGCAGCTCGCGCTCCAGCAGCTGTGCTGCGCCGCGCAGTCCGCCCAGGGGGTTCTTGATCTCGTGCGCGAGCCCGCGCAGCAGCGCCTGCGTCGCCTGATGCTGGGAGATCAGGTGCTCCTCGCGGGTGATGCGGATCTGCCGGTCCACCTGATGCAGCTCCATGAGCAGGTCCGCGTTCGACTCGAATTGGTGCACCGGGAGCACAGTGCAGTTCACGCGGATGAATTCGCCGTCGGGGCGGCGCAGCTCGATCTCGCGCTCCGTAAAGGGCTGGCGCGTGTCAAGGGCGTCGCGCAGGCGTGCCTCGACGGGCTCCGCGGGGCAGGTGACGAGGTCCCCCGCGGCCTTGCCGAGCACGGCCTTGGCGCTCACCGCAAGCAGCAGCTCGCCGGCAGGGTTGATGTAGCACAGGCGCAGCTCCGCGTCGAAGAGCAGCACCGCGGTGTTGAGATTGCCCAGGATCGAAGAGGCCAGTTGATTGTTTCCTATGGTGTTCTGCTTCATGGCGCTGACTCGATCCGCATCCGGGCAGCGCCGGGCCGCGGCGGCCCGGCAGGCTGTCACCGCAGCCGCCGCAGCGGCCGTGTCGGTGCTGAACACGGCCGCGGGTGCGCACTGCGCGGATTGAGCCGAAGCAAGATCTGCACCAGCCGAAGTCGATTCCGGCTGGCGCTGTCGGAGCGCGGTGCAGGCGCCCCCCAGACGGGCCGCTGCGCCGCACATGCGATCATGTTGCACTATTCTAGGGCAGGCGGCGCACCGGGACAGCGCTTATGCGAGGGCAGGTGCAGGGGTGATGGAGTCGCGACCCGAAAGCCGCTCCGCCGGCCGCCGGCGGCGCTCAGCGTCGGTCTCAGGGCTCGGCGGACTCCGGCAACGGCGGCAGCACGTGCACGTTGATGGCAGGCGTCGCCGCGATGGCTGCGCCGTCGACGTCCTGCACAACCGCGCGAATGCGATGGGTGCCGAGCGTGAGCCCGCGCAGCATCACCTGGCTCGGGTTGGGCACATCGCCCTCGGCGACGACCCCATTGACCTCCATCGCGAGCCGGTGACCGTCCAACAGGGCGGGGGCGATGACCAGGGACACCGGCAGCTCGCCGCCGGCATCCCGGGTGCGGTGCTCATCCGCTGGTGTGACCACCTCAAGCATATCGTAGGGTCCGAGAAAGCCGGCATCGCCGTCCATCGGGGCCGCCTGGGCCTCCTCGGCAGCGGGCTCCGGAGCGCGGTTCACCGGGATGTCCAGCTGGCGGGCGTTGGGCAGGGGCCGATCCGTGAAGACGGGGCGCCCATCGGGTCCGACGGACTGGTAGACCTGCGCCTCAACAGGGGGCAAGGACATGGCCAGGCTCAACGCCAGCAGCAGGGGGCAGGGTACCCGCATGAGGGCCTCCGGGTTGCTCCCGGTGCGGTTGCTCCGGGTGCGGTTGCGCCGGGTGCGGTTGCTCCGGGCGCGCCCGAGATGCGCTCAGGCGCGAGCAGCGGGACGATGCAGGCATGCGTAAGACAAGCCGCATCCGCCTGTGGGCGTTGTAACGCAGGAGGCAGGTGTGGGCAACGCCGCAGGACGGGAGTTGCGACGGGGTTCGCGCCCACGGGCTGCGGGCGAGTGAATGAGGTAAAGCGGGTGAGGCCGGCCGCCGCCAGCGGCGGCCGGCGCCGGCGTTACAGGCTGTAGTAGAGATCGAATTCGATGGGATGCGTGGTCATGCGCAGCAGCGTGACCTCGCTCATCTTGAGGCCGATGTAGCCGTCGATCACGTCGTCGGTGAAGACTCCGCCCTGGGTGAGGAACTCGCGGTCCTTGTCCAGCTCGTCCAGGGCCTGGTCGAGGGAATAGCAGACCTGTGGGATGGCCTTCTCTTCCTCGGGCGGCAGGTCGTAGAGATCCTTGTCCATGGCATCCCCGGGATGGATCTTGTTCTGGATGCCGTCCAGGCCGGCCATCATCATCGCCGCGAACGACAGGTAGGGGTTACCCATGCTGTCCGGGAAGCGCACCTCGATGCGGGTCGCCTTGGGGTTGGCGTCGTGCGGGATGCGGATGGACGCCGAGCGGTTCTTCGCCGAGTAGGCCAGCATCACCGGCGCCTCGAAGCCCGGCACCAGACGCTTGTAGGAGTTGGTGGAGGCGTTGGTGAAGGCGTTCAGGGCGCGGGCATGCTTGATGATGCCGCCGATGTAGTAGAGCGCGGTCTCGGACAAGCCGCCGTACTTGTCGCCGGCGAAGATGTTGGTGCCGTCCTTCGCCAGGGATTGGTGCACGTGCATGCCGTTGCCGTTGTCGCCCACCAGGGGCTTGGGCATGAAGGTCGCCGTTTTGCCGTAGGCGTGGGCGACGTTGTGCACGCAGTACTTCAGGATCTGGTTCCAGTCGGCGCGCTGCACCAGGGTGGTGAACTTGGTGCCGATCTCGCATTGGCCGGCGGTGGCGACCTCGTGGTGATGCACCTCCACCGGCACGCCCATCTCTTCCATGGCGAGGCACATGGCGGCGCGCAGGTCGTTGAGCGAGTCCACCGGCGGCACCGGGAAGTAGCCGCCCTTGACGCTCGGGCGGTGGCCCATGTTGCCGTCTTCGAAGACGCGCTCGGAGTTCCAGTCCGCCTCGTCCGAGTCCACCTTGTAGAAGGCACCGCTCATGTCGGCCCCCCAGCGCACGTCATCCAGCACGAAGAACTCGGGCTCCGGGCCGAAGAAGGCGGTGTCGGCGATGCCGGTGGACTTCAGATAGGCCTCGGCACGCTTCGCCACCGAGCGCGGATCGCGCTCGTAGCCCTGCATGGTGGCGGGCTCGAGGATGTCGCAGCGCACGATCAGCGTGTTTTCGTCGGAGAAGGGATCCATGATCGCGGTGTCCGCTTCGGGCATCAGCACCATGTCTGAGGCCTCGATACCCTTCCAGCCGGCGATGGAGGAGCCATCGAACATTTTGCCGTCCTGGAACAGCGACTCTTCGACCATGGTGGCGGGCAGGGAGACATGCTGCTCCTTGCCGCGCGTGTCGGTGAAGCGCAGGTCGACGAACTTCACGTCCTCGTTCTTGATGGTCTCCAGGATCTTCGATGCCATACTGTCGGTCTCCCGTCGGTTCGATTGGGGGGTTGGTGTTGAGCCGGTAGGCTGGGTTCGGGCAGGGCCACCGCCCGGTGTGTCCGGACCCGCTGCGTCCCGAGTGGATCGCGTTGTCGCGTCTCACCGCTGTCTCAGCCTGTCGCTTAGGCAGTTTCCGTGCCATTGACAGAAGCCGCGCTTGGCTGGGGGTCGGCCCCAGGGCGTGGCGATCAGATCCTGTCCCGTCGGCGCGCAGACGCCGGTGAGTCAGTGTCTCGACGCCCGTCACAGCGGCGCTCGGTGAGACATGCACAGGGCGGCATCATCGGCGGGCGCAGCCGGTCCGGGCATCGATAGGCCCAAGTTTGGCGCACGGCGGTGTCAGGGCGCACCATCGTGGTGCGTAACGCCCCGATAGAGCGTCACCCCGGCGAAGATCGGATCGCCCGCCACGGCTGCGCCCGCGCGCTCGGCGAGGCTCGCACTGCCTGCCTCAGGCTCGCGTGCGCCGGGCTCGCGCAGGAAGACCTCCACCTCGATACGGCCGTCCAGATAATGCAGCTGCACCCGCTCCGGGCGGGCGAGCTCCGGCAGGTTCGCCCAGTGTGCGGCGAGCCGCGCGAGGGCCTCGCGGCGGCTCGGCAGACCCATGGTTGGCGGCGCGACATCGTCGTCTTCTGGATCGATGTGAACGGTAACGTCTTCGATCTCGTCGATATGCCTCTTGAGCTGCTGCTCGACCTTGACGCTGATGAGATGCCCTTCCGAGACGCTGATGTAGGGATCCACCAGGACGTGGACGTCGGTGGATACGGTGCCGCCGATGGAGCGCGTGCGCAGCATGTGCAGGTCGCGCACCCCGCCCACCTTAAGAATCGTCTCACGCACCGCGGCGAGGCGCTCGGGCTCCAGGCCGGTGTCCACCAGCTCGCGCGCGGCGTCGGAGCCCAGCTCCCAGGCAATGTGCGCAATCATCACGGCAACGACGAAGGCCGCCACTGCATCCAAATAGGGCAGGCCCGCGAGGGTACCGGCAATGCCGATGAGCACCACGATGGAAGAGATCGCGTCAGTGCGGTGATGCCAGGCGTTGGCCCGCAGCATGTCGGACCGGACCCGCCGTGCGTAGGCAAGGGTGTACCAGTAGAGCCACTCCTTCACGAGGATGGAGCCGAGCGCCGCGAACAGCGTGATCCAGCCGGGGGTGAGCAGATGCTCCGGCGAGAACAACCGTTTTGCCGCGTCCCAGCCGATGCCGATGGCCACGGCCGCCAGCAGCAGCGCGAGCGCCAGGGTGGCCATGGTCTCGTAGCGGCCATGACCGTAGGGATGCTCGTCGTCCGGCCCGCGACTCGCCTGGAGGCCGGCAATCCACACCAACAGGTCGGTGGCGAGGTCCGACAGGGAATGGATACCGTCGGCGATGAGGGCCTGCGAGTGGCCCACCAGCCCGACACCGATCTTCACCAGCGACAGCACCAGATTGGCGACGGCACCCACGAAAGCGGTGCGCGCCACGGCAGTGCGGCGCTCGCGCAAGCGCTGGTCACTGGTGCTGCCGGGTGCGATGGCTGATCCCATGAGACTCTCCCTCGACTGCTGCTCGCGCGCCGGGCGGGCCTGCTCGGCTGCGAATCGGGATGGCGGGCGCGATGCTGGGGGCGTTGACCAGGGCGCCGCAGCCCGACCGGGACAGGCCGCAGGCGGCGGCATGGTCTTGGCGCGCCAGGTTGCTCACGGCGGCGATTATAGGGAAGACCTGCAACGCCGGCAGCGGCGGTTGTGGTCGGGCCGGCAGCGTTGCCGATAGAATGCCCGCTTTCAGCAACCCCGCCGGACCAGCCGCTTGACTTCAAACGCCGCCATACCCGCGACTTTTCAGGAGCTCATCTTCCGTTTGCAGACCTACTGGGCCGAGCGCGGCTGTGTCGTGCTGCAACCGTACGACATGGAGGTGGGCGCCGGGACCTTTCATCCAGCCACCTTTCTGCGCGCCATCGGGCCGGAGCCTTGGAACTGCGCCTATGTGCAGCCGTCGCGCCGGCCCACCGACGGGCGCTACGGTGAGAACCCGAATCGGCTGCAACATTACTATCAGTATCAGGTGATCCTGAAGCCCTCGCCGGCCGACATTCAGGAGCAGTATCTCGACTCCCTGCGTCTGCTCGGCATCGACCCGCTGGTGCACGATATCCGCTTCGTGGAAGACAACTGGGAGTCGCCGACCCTGGGGGCCTGGGGCCTCGGCTGGGAGGTGTGGCTGAACGGCATGGAGGTGACGCAGTTCACCTATTTCCAGCAGGTGGGCGGGCTTGAGTGCCGGCCGGTGAGCGGTGAGATCACTTATGGGCTGGAGCGCATCGCCATGTACCTTCAGGGGGCGGAGAGCGTCTTCGACCTGAAGTGGGCGGGCACGCCGCAGGGCGCCGTGACCTACGGCGACGTCTTCCTGCAGAACGAGCGCGAGCAGTCCGCTTACAACTTCGAGCACGCGGATGTGGAGGCCCTGTTCGGTGCCTTTGACGTGGCCGAGCGCC
The DNA here is from genome assembly GCF_913063425.1 of uncultured Thiohalocapsa sp. Classification (GTDB taxonomy): domain Bacteria; phylum Pseudomonadota; class Gammaproteobacteria; order Chromatiales; family Chromatiaceae; genus Thiohalocapsa. Next base: position 41,764 of record NZ_CAJXYK010000010.1, on the reverse strand, counting down.
AGAGCATGCAGCTGATCGAGCAATCGCTGCCCCTGCCCGCCTACGAGCAGGTGCTGAAGGGCTCGCATCTGTTCAACCTGCTCGACGCGCGGGGTGCGCTGTCCGTCACCGAGCGACAGCGCTTCATCCTGCGTGTCCGCAGCCTGGCGCGCGCCGTGGCCGAGGCCTATTTCGCCAGCCGTGAGGCCCTGGGCTTCCCGATGCTGTCGGCGCCACCGCAGGCTCAGGCTCAGGCTCAGGCTCAGGACGCAACGAGGTGACTACCATGGAAGCCGCACAGGATCTTCTGGTCGAGATCGGCACCGAGGAGCTGCCGCCCACTGCACTGCCGCGGTTGTCCGCCGCCTTCGCCGAGCACTTCGGTGCGCAGCTCCAGGCTCGATCCCTCACGCATGGCGCCGTCGAGCGCTACGCCACGCCGCGACGACTGGCGCTCATTGTCCGTGGGCTGGCCTGGCGCCAACCGGACCGCGAAAGTATTCGCCGGGGCCCTGCGCTCAAGGCAGCGTACGGACCTGACGGGGCGCCCACCAAGGCGGCACTCGGCTTTGCACGGTCCTGCGGGGTCGAGGTGGACGCCCTGGCGCGGGAGGAAACCGACAAGGGCAGCTGGCTGGTGCACCGCAGCACCGAATCCGGGCAGCTCACCGCCGACCTGCTGCCGGAGCTGGTGGCCGCCGCTCTGGGCCAGCTGCCGATCCCCAAGCGCATGCGCTGGGGCGACAGTGACGTCTCCTTTGTGCGGCCCGTCCATTGGGTCTGCATGCGCTTCGGCGAGGCCCCGGTATCCGGCAGCGTGCTCGGTATTGCCATCGGCACCGAATCGCGCGGCCACAGGTTCCACCATCCGGAACCCATCCCCATCAGCAGCCCGGACGCCTACGCCGCGGCCCTGCGCAGCGCCTATGTGGAGCCGGATTTTGCGGCACGCGAGGCGCAGATCCGCGAGCAGGTGACGGCGCTCGCCAAGCGCGTGGACGGTCGGGCAAGCATCCCCGACGATCTGCTGCGTGAGGTCACCGCGCTCTGCGAGTGGCCGGTGGCCCTGCTGGGCCATTTCGAAGACGTCTTTCTGGAGGTGCCGGCTGAGGCCCTCATCGAAACCATGCAGCAGCACCAGAAATATTTCCCGGTCCAGCGCGCGGATGCCGGGCTGCTGCCCTATTTCATCGCCGTCAGCAATATCGAGAGCCGCGAGCCGGACGTGGTTCGCGCCGGCAATGAGCGGGTCATCCGGCCCCGCTTCAGTGACGCTCGCTTCTTTTGGGAGCAGGATCTGCGCACGCCGCTCGCGGACTTCATGCCCGTCCTGGAGCGGGTGGTGTTCCAGCACAAGCTCGGCAGCGTTGCCGACAAGTCCCGCCGTGTGGCGAGCTCCTGCCGGCACATCGCTGCAGCGCTGGGTTACGACCCTGCGCTCGCCGAGCGCTCTGCGCTGCTCGCGAAATGTGACTTGGTCACGGCCATGGTCGGAGAGTTCGCAAGCCTCCAGGGCATCATGGGGCGGCACTATGCCACGCGCAGCGGGGAGGACCCCTGCGTCGCGGCGGCCATGGCGGAGCAGTACCTGCCACGTCATGCGGGCGACGTGCTGCCGGCGACCCAGTGCGGGCGCGTGCTCGCGCTGGCGGACAGGCTGGACACGCTCGTCGGCATCTTCGCCATCGGCGAGCGGCCCAGCGGGGTGAAGGACCCCTACGGCCTGCGGCGGGCCGCCATCGGCGTGCTCCGGATTCTGATCGAAACCCCCCTGCCGCTGGATCTGCGTGCGCTGCTCAGCGACGCTGCCGCGGCATTCCCCGCGGACGTTTCCGCCGCGGCGGCCGTACAGGAGACCTATGCCTACGTGATGGAGCGCCTGCCCGGGTATTACGCCGACCTGGACATCGATGCGGATGCCATCGAGTCGGTGATGGCGGTGGATGCCTCCGTGCCCAGCGACTTCGACCGACGCGTTCGCGCCGTCGCCGCCTTCGCGCAGCACGAGGCCGCGGGCGCGCTCGCCGCTGCCAACAAGCGCATCGCCAACATCCTGAGGAAATCGGACGCGCAGGCGGGGGATACCAGTGTCCGCGAAAACCTGCTCCAGGACGATGCAGAGCTTCGGCTCGCGACCACTGTCGCCATGGCGCGGGAGCGTGTTGCGCCTATGCTGGAGGCAGGCGACTACGCACAGGCGTTGAGCGCCCTGGCGGAGCTCCGGCCCGTCGTGGATCGGTTCTTCGATGAAGTGATGGTCAATGTGGATGACCCGGCCCTGCGCGCCAATCGCGTCGCGCTCCTCCAGGGGGTGCTCAGCCTGTTCTCCAGCATCGCGGATATCGGCCGGCTCCGTCCCGCGGAAACGGCTTGAGTGGATGCGCTCGAGCTGTTCCATGCTGCCAGCATCCACCGCCGGTTCGGCGCCGGCGCATGGGCCGATGCGTGACCGACCCTTCGCATGAAGCTCGTCATCGTCGACCGGGACGGGGTAGTCAACGAGGATTCTCCAGACTACATCCGCTCTCCCAGTGAGATCCGGCCCATCGCGGGCAGTCTGGAGGCGATTGCCCGCTTCACCCAGTCGGGAGTGCATGTCGCCATCGCGACCAATCAGTCAGGCCTCGCCCGCGGACTCTTCGACGTGGATGCCCTGAACCGCATGCACAGCCTGCTGTGCAGCCGTGCGGCCGCTGTCGGCGGGCGCATCGACCTAATCGCATTTTGTCCGCACGGCCCGGATGATCACTGCCGCTGTCGCAAGCCAGGACCGGCGTTGCTGGAAAGCATCGCGGCGCGTTTCTCGGTGACGCTCGACAGTACGCCCTTCATCGGAGATTCGCTGCGGGATCTGAAGGCTGCCGCATGTGCTGGCGCGCGGCCGGTGCTGGTGCGCACCGGCAATGGTGCAGTCACTGCGGGCGCCCTGCCTGCCGCCTTGGCACAGACACCCGTGTTCGACGATCTCCGTTCCGCAGCAGAACGGCTGTTGGCCACCTGACCCCGGACGACGTCGGCTGCACGTCAGGATGCAGCGATGGACGATCCCTCGCGCGCCGACCGGGACGTGATTGGGTGGGTGACGCGCGGGGCTGTGTTCCACGCCGCGACGCGCGCGTCTCAGACGTCGAGATTTTCCACGTCCAGGGCGTTGCGCTCGATGAACTCCCGCCGGGGCTCGACGTACTCACCCATGAGTGTGGTGAAGATCTGGTCCGCCGCCACCGCGTCCTCGATGGTAACCCGCAGCAATCGGCGGGTGTTGGGGTCCATGGTCGTGTCCCAGAGCTGCGCGGGATTCATTTCGCCGAGCCCTTTGTAGCGCTGGATGCTGTAGCCCCGCCGGGCCTCAGACAGCAGCCAGTCATAGGCTTCCGCGAAGGATTCGACCGACTGCTGACGCTCACCCCGGGTGACCACTGCCCCGGGCTGCACCAGACCGTCGAGCTTTTCGGCCAGGACCGCGATGCGCTCGTACTCAGGCCCATCGAAGAAGTCCAGACCCATGGAGGTGGTCTCGGGAATGCCGTGCACCAGTCGGACCACTTGGAGCTGCGGCCGTGCATCAGGCGCCCCAGCGCGCTGGACGGCGAGTCGATAGTCCAGCGCCGGCCCAGTGCGGGCGTTCATGCGGGCCACCAGCTGGTCGACCCAGGCATCGAGCTCCGCGGCGTCCGCACGCTTATCCGCTGTCAGCCGCGGCAGCGAGATGAGCTGTTCCATCAGCAGCGGATCGTAGCGGCGTTGCAGACGCTCCAGCATCGCGCGAAACGACTGGTATTCAGCGGCGAGCTGGCCGAGGGACTCCGCCGACAGCGGTGGCGCGTCTTCGCCGACCCGCAGGGTTGCCTTGTCCAGCGCCGCGCGCAGCAGGGAGGAGCCGAGCTCGGCGTCGTCGAGCAAATAGTCCTCCTGCTTGCCTCGTTTCACTTTATAGAGCGGGGGCTGCGCGATGTAAACATGGCCGCGCTCCACCAGCTCCGGCATCTGGCGATAGAAAAAGGTGAGCAGCAGGGTTCGGATGTGGGCGCCGTCAACGTCGGCGTCGGTCATGATGATGATCCGGTGGTAGCGCAGACGGTCTGGGTCGTACTCATCATGACCGATGCCGCAGCCCAGGGCGGTGATCAAAGTGCCGACCTCCGCGGACGACAACATCTTGTCGAAGCGCGCCTTCTCCACGTTCAGGATCTTGCCTTTGAGCGGCAGGATGGCTTGGAAGCCCCGATCCCGGCCCTGCTTCGCGGAGCCGCCGGCGGAGTCGCCCTCGACGATGAACAGCTCTGATTTGGCTGGGTCCTTTTCCTGGCAGTCGGCGAGCTTTCCGGGCAGCCCGGCCACGTCGAGCACGCCCTTGCGCCGGGTCATCTCCCGTGCCTTGCGCGCAGCCTCGCGGGCCCGGGCTGCCTCCAGCATCTTGTTGGCGATGACCTTGGCCTCCGCCGGGTGCTCCTCGAGAAAGGTGCCGAGATGCTCCACGAACAGTGACTCCACCACGGGCTTCACCTCGGACGACACCAGTTTGTCCTTGGTTTGGGAGGAGAACTTCGGGTCCGGCACCTTCACCGACACCACGGCGGTGAGACCTTCGCGGGCATCATCACCCACCGGGCGCGTCTTCTGGCTCTTGTCCAGTCCCTCGCGCTCGATGTACTGATTCAGGGTACGGGTCAACCCCGCCCGGAAGCCCGCGAGGTGGGTGCCGCCATCCCGTTGGGGGATGTTGTTCGTATAGCAGAAGATGGACTCCTGATAGGAGTCGTTCCACTGCAGGGCAACCTCGACCACGACGTGATCGCGCTCCGCGGAGAAGTAGAACACCGTCGGGTGGAGCGGAGACTTGTTCTCGTTCAGGTGGCGAACGAACGCCTGGATGCCGCCGACGTACTCGAAGGTGTCCTCGCGTTGGGTACGCTCGTCCCGCAGCCGGATCTTGACGCCCGAGTTCAGAAACGACAGCTCGCGGAGGCGCTTGGACAGGATGTCGTAGTGAAAGTCGCGGTCAGAGAAGACGGTGGCGGCGGGCCAGAAGCGGATGACGGTGCCGCTGTGCTCGGAGTCACCGATGCGGGCGAGCGGTGCATCGGGAACGCCCGCCGTGAACTGTTGCTGATACAGGCCTCCGCCACGGCCGATACGGAGCTCAAGCCGCTCGGACAGGGCGTTCACCACCGAGACGCCGACGCCATGGAGCCCACCGGAGACCTTATAGCTGTTGTCATCGAACTTTCCGCCCGCGTGAAGCACGGTCATGATGACCTCGGCGGCGGAGCGGTTCTCCTCTGGGTGGATGTCCACCGGGATCCCGCGCCCATCGTCAGTGACGGTCACGGACTGATCGTCGTGGATCACCACCGATATTTCGGAACAATAACCCGCCAACGCCTCGTCAATGGAGTTGTCGACGACCTCGAAGATCATGTGGTGGAGCCCTGTCCCATCGTCGGTGTCGCCGATGTACATGCCGGGGCGCTTGCGGACAGCATCCAATCCCCGCAGAACCTTGATGCTTGAGGAGTCGTATGTCATAAGTGTGCTGTAGGTCGTCCTGGAGAATGATTCGGGCTGTCCTGGGCGCGGCGTGACCGTCCTGGGGCGCGCTGGCCAACATCATATTGTACCGCGGTTGGGGTTCGGCGCGGGCTGGTGAGCCACATGAACAGAAGCTCCCGCTACGCCCGTAGGGCGGCCGGCAGAGGACGGTGTGGCCGTCAGCTGGCGTTCTCGGTGCGCTGTCCCGGTAACGGGCTCACTGATCGGCCATACTTTTGACATCACCCTGTTCCACGTGGAACATCGCGGCCACATCCAAGCCGGCTCCGGGCTCCTGCCGATCAGCCAGGCTCGTGACGATCAACTGGTCCGCGGACTCAAGCCAACGCCGCACCACCGGGCCAATGTGCATCTCGCTCACCTCGGCATAAGGGTCATCCAACAGGACCACCTGCGGCGCACTGCCGGACCGCCGGACCACATCCTGAACCGCCAGTTGCAGCAGCATCCCGGCGATCTTGTTCTCGCCCCGCGAGCCGCTCCACGGCAGCGACTCCCGCTCGAAAACCAGGTCCCCCCGAGACGGCGACAGGAACGTATATCCACGCTCCATGTCCCCGGCGAGGTGACTCGCGAGTACCTCACCGAGATCGCGTCCCTGACCCGACCAATGCCAGCGCAACCCAAGTGCACCCGCGGGGCACAACGTCGTCGTCAAATCTTGGTAAGCGTCATTCACGACGTGGAGAAAGTGCGTGCGGAGGCCCCAAAGCTCGGCCAGCTCCTCGACATAAGGGGCATCCCAGACGGCCTTGCCGCGCGCGCCGCCTCGCAGCCACGCGTTGCGCTGTTGCTGCAAGCGCTTGACTCGCCGCCACAGCTCCGGCGCTCGCCGTTCCACGTGAAACAGTGACCAGTCAAGGAACCGTCGGCGCAGGGCTGGATCGCCCTCCACAACGCTGTAGCTCGAGGTGCCGACGAATCGGGTCAGTGCCGGTCCGGCCACGGCACCACCATCCTGACTTGTCCACTGAAGCTTCCGTGGCCGGCCACCATCGTCCACGACGCCGACCACCGTGGTTGCAGCTTCTCCCCGCGTCGTCACAGGGCCGCTGCGCCGCCCACGAAAGGTTCGACCCCGGTCCAGCAGATAGATCGCTTCCAGCAACGTGGTCTTTCCGGCACCGTTGGCGCCCCGCAACCAGACGAGCCCCTGGGGCAGGCTCAGGTCAGCACGCCGGATACAGCGCAGGTTCCTGATGCGGAGTGACGAAAGGACCGACAACGAACAGAACCATTCCCCTATCAGAGTCGCATGGGCATGACCACGAACGTCTCCTCTTCGCAGCCCACGCCGCGCCAGATGGAGCTGCTGTCGGCATCCTGGAAGTTGATCTCCACATCACCGGCCTCGATGGCATGCAGCGCATCCAGCAGATACGCCACATTGAAGCCGATGGTCACAGCCTCTCCGGCGTAATTGGCCTCAACCTCGTCCTCGGCGACCTCCTGCTCCGGATTCTGGGCCTGCAACCCCACGACGCCCTCGTCGAAACTGATACGCACGCCCTTGTACTTCTCGTTCGACAAAATGGCCGCCCGCTGCAGGCCGGTTCGAATCAAGTCCCGGTCCACCACCGCCCGGCGCGGCAGGCCCTTCGGGATGACGCGTTGGTACTCGGGATACTTCCCGTCCACGAGCTTGGAAGTCACCACCGTCTGGCCAAAGGCTGCGACGATTGACCGCTCACCCCAACGCAGCTCCAGCATCGCGTCATCATCCGTCAGCAGGCGCCGCATCTCCGCCACCGTCTTGGCAGGCACGATCATCTGGCCCTCCGCCTCGGCTCCGGACGCATCCAGTGCCACGGCGAACCGGGACAGCCGATGCCCATCCGTCGCCACGGCCACGAGCGCATCCCCCGCAAACTCCAGCAGCACACCGTTCAGGTAATAGCGCACGTCCTGCTGGGCCATGGCGAAGGCCGTCTTGTCCAGCAACTGCTTCAGCTGACGCGACCCAAGATGCATCGAGCGCAGCTCCTCCTCAGCAGCGATGCTCGGAAAGTCGGCCGCAGGCAGCGTCGACAGCGTGAACCGCGTCCGTCCGCTTGAAACCACGCACCGCTCCCGCTCCGTGCGAATGCTGACCTTGCTGCCCTCGCGCAGGGAGCGACACAGGTCCATCAGCTTGCGCGCAGGGACGGTCACGGCCCCCGGCTCCGCCACCGCGGAGGCGGAGACCTGTGTGCTGATGGCGAGCTCCAAATCCGTCGTCGCGAGCCGCAACGCTTCCTCGTTCGTCTGGAGCAGCACGTTGGCCAGGATCGGCAATGTCTGGCGCCGTTCGACGACCCCTGCCACGACGCCCAAAGCGCCGAGCAGGTCGTCCCGCGGGATCTCGATCTTCACGCTGCTCCTGCCTCCCTCTGTTGATTATTGGAAAGGATGAATGTCTACCGTAGCTGTAATAAGGCCTGGGGAAAACCCAACAAGGCGACCGTTCTGCTGCCTGTTCAGCCAGTTGCCGAAGCATCCGGCTGTTGATTTTTCGCTGCGAACCTGTGGATAACGTGTCGACAAACCGGCCCTGGCAAACTGCCCACAAGTTATCCACAGTCAGCTCGTCAGGGTTCTCAACAGGATTCGGTAGTCCTCTTCGATCATGGTGTCACTCGCCCGCAGGGCCTCGATCTTGCGCGTCGCGTGGATCACCGTGCTGTGGTCGCGACCGCCGAAGGCGTCGCCGATCTCGGGCAGACTCGCCTTGGTGAGCTCCTTGGCCAGGGCCATGGCCACCTGGCGGGGGCGCGCGATGTTGCGCGTGCGCTTCGCGGATGTCAGGTCCGACACCCTGAGCTTGTAGTAGTTGGCGACGGTCTTCTGGATGTTGTCGATGGTGATCTGCCGATCCTGCGCCACGAACATGTCGCGCAGCACCTCGCGGGTGAACGCCATGTCGATGCTCGCACCCATGAACTGCGAGTTGGCCACAAGGCGGCGCAGGGCACCCTCCAGCTCGCGGATGTTCGAGGTCATGCGCTTGGCGACGAAGTAGCCCACGTCCTCCGGCAGCTCCACGTTCAGCAGCGCCGCCTTGCTGTGCAGGATGGCCACACGGGTCTCGAAGTCCGGCGGCTCGATGCCCACCGTCAGGCCCCAGCCGAAGCGGGACTTCAGGCGTTCCTCAAGTCCGGAGACCTCTTTCGGATAACGGTCGCTCGACAACACGATCTGCTGTTTGCTCTCGAACAGGGCATTGAAGGTGTGGAAGAACTCCTCCTGGGAGCGATCCTTGTTGCCGAAGAACTGGACGTCGTCGATCAAGAGTGCGTTCACCCGACGATACCGCGCCTTGAACTCGTCGATTTTGTTGTGCTGGAGCGCGCGGATCATGTCCGACACGAAGCGCTCCGAATGGACATAGATCACCTGTGCGCCCGGGTTGGAGTCCAGGATCGTGTTGCCGACCGCGTGCATCAGGTGCGTCTTGCCGAGTCCGACGCCGCCGTAGATGAACAGCGGGTTGTAGGCCGTGCCCGGATTCTTGCCGATCTGCACGGACGCGGCGCGGGCGATCTGGTTCGATTTGCCCTCCACGAAGGTGGAGAAGGTGAAGTCCTTGTTCAGATTGCTCTCGGCGCGCCGACGGTCGAGACCGCCGTCCGCACCGGCGCGGACCCCCGTGCCTTTGCTCGGCGGCTGCTGCGCGTCCCGCGCGTCGCCGACGGCACCGATCTCGAAGCGGACCTGGTGGACACGGCCAACGCTGATGTCGGCGCACAGGCGCATGATCCGCTGCTCGTAATGCTGCTTGACCCAGTCCTTGACGAAGCGGTTGGGCGCGAGCAGACAGATGGAGCCGTCCCCCTCCTGCGCCTGCAGCGGCATAATCCAGGTGCTGAACTCCGCCCCGGTCAGATCCTGCTTCAGTGCAGCGGCGCAGGCATTCCACAGATCGCTCATGCTGATGTTTCCCCCCTTGGTGCTCTACCCGGACACGCGCGCGCCGTGCTGCGCGCTGGTGACGCGCCGCAGGTTCAGGCTCGCGGCCGAATCGGTGCCGGCTGAGTCTATCCACATGCGCCGAGGTTATCCACAGTGGTCCGACCGGCGCGCTGAGGCCGTACGCGATTGCCAAAGCAGCGCCTGGAGGGTATGCTTGCGGGTCTTTTTCGGCACCAGATGCCGCCCAACGAGCGCGCCGCTGGCGGGCTCCTCTGGTCTCACGGATTCATGAAATGAAACAGACATTTAAGCCAAGCCGGCTGAAGCGTGCGCGCACCCATGGATTCCGCGCCCGCAACGCCACACGCAACGGCCGCAAAGTGCTGAAGGCCCGCCGGTCAAAGGGGCGGGCGCGGCTCGCCACCTGAGGCGCCGCGATCCCGCATTGCACGGTGCCGACCCGGCGGCAAAGGCTCCCGACAGGCAGCCAACGCCCCAAGCGCCCCAAGCGCCCCAAGCGCCCCAGGGCCGCACCGACGAGCGCTTGCCGCGCCACCAACGGCTGCTGCATGCCGAAGCATTCCAGCGGGTTTTCGCGCGCGCGACACGCAGCAGTGATGCATACTTCAGCGTCGCTGCGAGACCTCGCGAAACGCCCCATGGTCCAGCGCGCCTCGGCCTTGCGGTCTCCCGAAAGGCCCTACCGCGCGCCGTGCACAGGAACCGCGTCAAGCGCATCGTCCGTGAGAGCTTCCGACGGCTGCACTGTTGCGACGGCATCGACTTCGTCGTGGTCGCCCGGCACGGATTGCGCGGTGCCGACAACGCGCCGGTCAGGCGCTCGATCGAGGCGCACCTCGCACTGCTGATGGAGCGCCTCTGCACTGAGCCCCACCGGCGCTGACGCTGCTCGCCGACGGCCGCGGCGCGCCGGCCGGGTGGCCCATTGGCGCTGACGTCCGCCGCCGGCCCTCGTCATGCGTCCACCATCGGCCCAACGCCCACACTCCTCCCCCCGGACCCAGAACGGGCTCACCGCCCACTGCTGACCCCACTTCTGAATCATGGACAATTTCCGGCTCATCCTTCTGCTGTCCCTGGCCGCTGTCCTGTTCCTGATCTATCAGGCCTGGGTTGAGGACTATGGGCGCCAGCCATCTGCGCCGCAGACGGTCGCCGAGCCCCTTACCGATCCAACAGCCGCGCCCACTGCGGGCGCCGAGTCCGGTACGGACACTGCGGCGACAGCCGATACCCCCGCGCTGCCCACGGATGCGCCCGACGCCCCGCCGGCCGAGCCTTCGCCCACCGCGCAGGCCGCGACGGCAGCGGCGGCGACCAACAACGCCCCACGCACCATCACGGTGGACACGGACGTGCTGCGCGCCGAGATCTCGACCCGCGGCGGCACCATCCAGGCACTCTGGCTCAAGGACTACGCCGCCGACGCGGACCGGCCGGACATCCCCCTCCAGCTGTTGAAGCCCCAGCCGCCGAACATGTTCATCGTGCAGTCGGGGCTGCTCGGTGGTGCCGACATCGATCTGCCCACGCACAACGCCGATTTCACCGCAGAGCAGGCGGTCTACGCCCTGGACGAGGGTGAGGATGACCTGCTTGTGGTCCTCACCTGGCAGGGGGACAACGGCCTCGAGGTCACCAAGCGCTACCGCTTCGAGCGCGGCAGTTATCTGGTCCACGCCGAGCAGCGCATCGACAACAACGGCGGCGAGGCCGTCGCGCTGCGCAACTACGACCAGCTTCAGCGCACCGAGCTGGTGGACCCGAACAAGTCCAGCTTCATCCACACCTACACCGGCGCGGTCTACTACGGCCCTGAAGAGAAGTACAAGAAGGAAACCTTCAAGGAGATGACCAAGCGGCCGCTGGACCTGACCATCAGCGGCGGCTGGATCGCCATGATCCAGCACTACTTCATGGCCGCCTGGATTCCCCAGCCCGACGAGGCCCAAACCTTCTACAGCAAGGTGGTCGGCAACGGCCGTTACATCATCGGCCAGTACTCGCCGGCGGTGACCATCCCCGCCGGCGGCTCGCACACCTTCGAGAACCGGCTGTTCGTGGGTCCGAAGCTCCAGGACGAGCTGGACCAGATCGCCCCCGGGCTGGAGCTCGCCGTGGACTACGGCTGGCTCACCATCCTCGCCAAGCCCATCTTCTGGCTGCTGGACCTGATCCACAATCTGGTGGGCAATTGGGGCTGGGCCATCATCATCCTGACCATCCTCATCAAGGCGGCCTTCTACAAGCTCTCCGAAACCAGCTACAAGTCCATGGCCAACATGCGCAAGCTGGCGCCGCGGCTGAAGGCCCTCAAGGACCGCTACGGCGACGACAAGGAGCGCATGAACCAGGCCATGATGGAGCTCTACAAGAAGGAGAAGATCAACCCCCTCGGCGGCTGCCTGCCCATCCTGGTGCAGATCCCGGTGTTCATCGCCCTGTACTGGGTGCTGCTGGAGAGCGTGGAGCTGCGCCATGCGCCGTTCATCCTGTGGATCGACAACCTGACGGCGCCCGACCCCTGGTTCGTGCTGCCGGTGATCATGGGCGTGTCCATGTTCATCCAGCAGAAGCTGAACCCGCCGCCGCCGGACCCGATGCAGGAGAAGATCTTCATGGCCCTGCCCTTCGTGTTCACGGTGTTCTTCGCCTTCTTCCCGGCGGGGCTGGTGCTTTACTGGACCGTGAACCAGCTGCTGTCCATCACCCAGCAGTGGTACATCACCCGGCAAATCGAGCAGGCGGAAGCGGCCAAGCACAAGGCCTGAGCCTGCGCACAGCGTCGCCGCGCACGCTGCTCGGCCGGTGCCCCTGCGCATGAGCGGGCGGGAGACCATCGCCGCCGTCGCCACTCCGCCGGGCGTCGGCGCCGTCGGCATCGTCCGCGTCTCCGGGCCAAGGGTGCCGGACATTGCCATGGTGCTGCTCGGGCGCCTGCCGGCGCCCCGCCAAGCAGTGCTGGCGGATTTTCTCGCCAGCGACGGCGAGCCCATCGACCAGGGTCTCGCGCTCTACTTTCCCGCACCCCATTCCTTCACCGGCGAGCACGTGCTGGAGCTGCAAGGCCACGGCGGCCCGGTGGTGCTCGACCGCCTGCTGGCGCGGGTGCTCGCGCTCGGTGCACGCGCCGCCCGCCCCGGCGAGTTCAGCGAGCGCGCCTTCCTGGAAGGCAAGCTCGACCTCACCCGTGCCGAGGCCATCGCCGACCTCATTGCCGCCGGCACCGAGCAGCAGGCCAGGCTCGCCGCCCGCTCCCTGCGCGGTGCCTTCGCGCAGCGGGTGGATGCGCTGCTTCAGGCGCTGACCCGCGTCCGGGTCCAGGTGGAAGCAACGCTGGATTTCCCGGAGGAGGACCTGGACCCCGACCTGGCGGTGAGCGTCGCCGCGGACCTGGCGCGACTGCTCGCCGATGTGGACAGACTGCTCGGCACGGCTCAGCGCGGCGAGCGACTGCGCGACGGGCTGCTGGTGGTGCTGGCGGGTGCCCCGAATGCCGGCAAGTCGAGTCTGCTTAATGCCCTCGCCGAGACTGATCGCGCCATCGTGACGCCGGTACCGGGCACGACCCGCGACCTGCTCCATGCCGATGTCCAGATCGACGGACTGCCGCTGCGGGTGGTGGACACCGCGGGCTTGCGCCTGTCGCCGGACCCCATCGAGCAGGAAGGGGTACGCCGGGCCCGGGAGCAGATCGACCAGGCCGACCTCGTGCTGTGGATCATCGATGACGCCGACCCGAACGCCGAGCACGCAGCGCCCGCAGACCTGCCCAGCCAGGTTCCCCGGCTCACCATCCGCAACAAGATCGACCGCAGCGGTCGCGAGCCAGGTGCGCAGAGCACAGCCGACGGCGCCGCGGTGCTGGCCTGCTCCGCCACCACCGGCGCCGGCCTCGCTGACCTGCGCCGGGCGCTGACCCGCCATGCCGGGCTCGGCGCCGACGCCGGTGGCGAGCTCAGCGCCCGCCGCCGCCATCTGGACGCCCTGCGCCGGACCCGGGCGTTGCTGGTGACGGCTGCGCAGGCCCAGGCCGATGCGGCACCGCCGGAGCTGGTGGCCGAGGATCTGCGCCTCGCCCAGCACAGCCTCGGCGAGATCACCGGCGCCGTGTCCTCGGACGAGCTGCTCGGGCGGATCTTCTCCGAGTTCTGTATCGGCAAGTAACGCCGCCAGTACCGCCCCTCAGGGCAGGAACAGCCGCGCCGCCGCCACCGGGTTGGACGGGAAGTAAAGATGCAGGTAGCTCGCGCGCAATGGCCCGAGCGCGTAGAAGGGCTCGCCGGGCCGCTCGCCATGCTGGCGCACGCCGTGGGTTGTCGGTTCCACGGGCGTGGTCATGCGGGAATGGTGGAAGCTGTGCCCGCGGATCTCGCCGTCGGCAAGCCACAGGGCCTGCATGCCGAGGCCGGCGAGCCGCGGCTGCATCTGCGCCTGTCCCGGCAGCAGGCCCAGCAGATCGGCACCCTGGCCGGCCGTGTCCGAGAGGCGCTCCAGCAGATAGAGCATGCCGCCGCATTCGGCGTAAATGGGCCGGCCCGCCGCGAGGTGTGAGCCCAGCGCGGCATGCATGGCGCGGTTCGCCGCAAGCGGCGCGAGGTGGAGCTCCGGATAGCCACCCGGCAGGTACACCGCGTCTGCCTTCACATCCGCATCGGCCAGCGGGGAGAAGAAGTACAGGTCCGCGCCCAAGGCCTCAAGCAGCCACAGATTCTCCGGATACAGAAAGGAGAAGGCAGCATCCCGGGCCACGGCGATGCGGCGCCCCCGCAGCAGAGCGGGCGGTTTGGGCGCTCCCGCAGGCCGTTGGAAGGCGACCTCCGGCAGCAGCGAAGCCAGCGCAGTCTCGGCGAGCGTATCCGCCACCGCATCCAGGCGCTGATCCAGATCGGCGATCTCCGCCGCCTGCACCAGCCCGAGATGCCGGCTCGGCAGGGCAACGTCGTCCAGCCGCGGCAGTGTGGCCAGCAATGGCAGCCCCTGCGGCAAGCCGGCGGTGAGCATCTCCCGGTGGCGATCGCTGCCGACGCGGTTCGCCACCACGCCCGCAAGCTCCAGGTCCCGCCGCCGGCTCGCGAGCCCCAGGGCCAGCGCGCCGAAGGTCTGGCCCATGCCGCGGGCGTCCATCAGCGCCACCACGGGCAGGCCGAAGCGCAGGGCCAGGTCGGCGGCGCTGGGCTCGCCGTCGAAGAGCCCCATTGCGCCCTCCACCAGGATCAGGTCCGCCTGTGCCGCGGCCTCGAACAGCAGCCGCCGGCATTCGGCCGCGCCCACCATCCACAGATCCAGCGCCAGCACGTCGTCGCCGCTCGCCTGGGCCAGAATCATCGGATCAAGAAAATCCGGCCCGACCTTGAACACCCGCACCCGCCGGCCCAGACGGGCGTGGTGGCGGGCGAGCGCGGCGGTGAGCGTCGTCTTGCCCTGACCCGATGCGGTGGCCGCGAGCAGCAGGGCCGGGCAATGACGCGCCGGGGCCGTGTCTGGCCTGCTGGCCGATTCGATGTCAATGAGACGGCTTTGCATGCGCATTCGCACTTGTGTTGCGATCAGGCTGGTGAGCACCGCCCTGCTCCAGCGACCAGGGCACGATGTAGCGCTGGCCCCGGTGCATGCCCGTGACGGCATCGATGCCATACACCGCCCGCAGGTTGCCCGGCACCAGCACATGGTCCACGGGACCGGCCGCCACGGGCTGGCCCTGATCCACCAGCAGCAGCCGGTCGCAGAAGCGGCTCGCGAGCGTCAGATCATGCAGCACCACGATGGCCCCACCGCCGTCCTCGCAATGCCCGCGCAGCAGTGCCATGACCTCCAGCTGGTGGCGCGGGTCCAGCGCCGCCACCGGCTCGTCGGCCAGCACCAGCGGCGCCTGCACCGCCAGCACCCGGGCGAGCCGGGCGCGGGCGCGCTCGCCGCCGGAGAGCTGGTCCGCGCGCCGCCCGCGCAGGGTCCAGACGTCCGCCGCGTGCATCGCGGCCTCGATGGCGGCGCGGTCCCCGGCGCCCGGTGCGCCGCCCCAGCCGGAGCGGTGGGGATAGCGGCCCAACGCCACCAGCTCCGCTACGGTAATGGGCCATTGGACCTGATCCTCCTGGCTCAGATACGCAAGCTTCCGCCCCCGCTCCCGGGCGGCGAGCCGGCTCAGCCGCGCGCCTTCCAGGTGCATCGCGCCCGCATACGGGAGAAGCTGGGCGATGGCCTTCACCACCGTCGACTTGCCGGCACCGTTGGGGCCGATGAGCCCCAGCATCTGGCCGTGCTCGACGCTGAGCTCCACGCCTGTCACCAGGGCGCGGCCGCCGAGGTGCACCGAGAGTCCGGTGACCGACAACAGGCTCGCGGACGCCGATCTCACGACCCGGGTCTCATGGCAGGGTCCGCCGGCTCTTGAGCACCAGCACCAGGAAGAAGGGTGCCCCCACCAATGCCGTGACCACCCCGAGCATCAGCTGCTGCGGTGTATCCAGCAGGCGGATGGTGAGGTCCGCCGCCAGCACCAGCAGCGCGCCGCCCAGCGCACTCGGCAGCAGCAGCCGCCCGGGCCGATGCCCCACCAGCCCCCGCAGCAGGTGCGGCACCACCAGCCCGACAAAGCCGATGGTGCCGGTCACCGACACGCAGGCACCCACCGACAACGCGGACCCCATGATCACCAGCGCCCGCAGCCGCGGCAGGTGGACGCCGAGGCTGCTGGCTTCCGCTTCGCCCAGGGTCAACAGCGTCAGCGACGGGGCCGCCGCCAGCAGCAGCGCGGCGCCGGCGGCGACGAAAGGCAGCACCAGGTGCACATCGGCGAGGCTGCGGTCCGCAACGGACCCGAGCAGCCAGAGCACGATGTCCTGCACGCTCGCGGGATTCGGCGCCAGATTGAGCGCCAGCGAGGTCAGCGCGCCCGCCAGCGAGGACAGCGCGACGCCGGCCAGGATGAGTGTCAGGTTCGAGGCCCCGCCGCGGGTCAGCGCATAGAGCACCAGCGTCGCCAGCAGCGCGCCCGTCATGGCCGCCGCCGGCAGGGACCAGATGCTCACCGCCGTGAGCCCGAAGTAAAGGGCCAAGACCGCACCCAGGCCGGCGCTCGCGGAGATGCCGAGCAGCCCCGGCTCCGCCAGCGGATTGCGCAGCAGCCCCTGCAGGGCCGCCCCGGACATGCCGAGGGACGCCCCCACCAGCCAGGCCAGCAGCACCCGCGGCAAGCGGATCTGCTGCACGATGAGGCGGTGCTCCCCGGGGCCGGTGCCGACCAAGCCCCGCAGCACCTCGCCCCAGTCCATCGGCGCGGCGCCGAAGCCCAGAGACAAAAGGCTCAGCACCAGCAGGGCCGCCGTCAGCAGGCCGACGAGGCCGAGCTGGCGCACCCATGACGCTGCGCGGCCGTCACCGGTTGCCGTCACGGCGCCGGTCTCAGGCCGAGCCCCGGGCCCGGGCCCCGGCCCGGGCACAGCAGGGCGCTCCGCCGCAGACAACCCCGCGGTCATGACCCATCGCCCTCGGCAATGGTTCCCACCTGGTCGGCGATGACCTCGGCGGCGCCCACCAGCTCCAGCCCGCCGCAGCCGAACAGCCGGCTTGGCACCTGCACCGTCGGGATGCGCGCCAGCAGCCGCTGCAGCAGCGGGTGGCGGGCGTAGGCCGATGCGGTGAGCGCCTGGCGCTGCTCGAAGTAGCCGAGCAGAAAGACATCCGGCGGGTCCGTGACGATGCGCTCCAGCGGATAGGCGCCCCAGCCTGCATGGCCGTGCGCGGCAGCGAGATTCACAAGCCCGAGGCGGGTCAGCACATCGTCCACATAGGTGCCCGAGCCCGCGCTGCCGCCGCCCGGCCGGAGATAGAGCGCCCGCAGCGCCGGCAGATCCTGGGCCAGCTCGCGCATGCGCCGCGCCGCATCAGCCACCAGCGCGGCGCCGGTCTCGGCGCGGCCGATCTGCGCGGCGACGCGGCGGGTGGTGGCAAGCGCGTCGTCCCAGTCCGTGGGATAGGGCACCTCGATGAGCTCGATGCCCTGCCCCGCCAGCAGCCCACCGAAGCGCCCGCCGGTCCAGCCGCGATACACCAGCGCCTTGTCCGGGCGGTGATAGAGCAGATCCTCGACGCCGCCGGCGTTGCCGGGATAGGCCGCCGCGCGCTCGGCGATGGGCGAGAGCGCCGGGTCCTGACTCTGTCGGGACAGCGAGACGATCTGCTGCGGTGCCGCCACCGCAGCCAACAGCAGGTCCGCGCACAGGTTCGTGCCCATGACCCGCGGCAACCCGCCATCCGCCACGGCGGCGGTTGCCGGCAACAGCCAGGTCAGCAGCAGCCAGGTCAGCAGCCGGCGCATTGGACGCCGGGCGGTGGCAGCGCTGGCTCGCGGCGGGGATGGGTACATCAGGGCCAAAGGCAGTGCAGGCGTAGAACGTGCAGCGTGCACCTGATCCCGGCCTCGCCGAGCGGCTTGGGTGAGAATCGCAGACATGCCGCCGTAGGTTGGGCCGACGCCGGGAGGCCCAACGCCAAGGCCCAAGGCAACCGCAGCCGCAACCGCCTACCCGCCGCCTGCAATCTGCCGCATGCCGCGAGCCAGGGGCAGCACCGCATAGCCGAGCAGCGCGGCACCCAGCGCCGCGACACAGAGCAGCTGGAGCCACAGCCCGGCCGCCGGGTACCCGCCGTCGTCAAACCAAAGCCCGACGCTGACGATGGCCGCGAGGGTCACGAAGGCCAGATGCACCGAGCCGTCCTGGATGCCCAATGGGCTGCGCCGCGCCAGCCGTGCGCCGATGATCACCGCAAGCCAGCCGCCGCCGAGCCCGAAGGCCACATCCACCGGCCAATGCACGCCCACCGCCGTGCGGCTCAGGCCCACACCGACTGCCAGCAGCAGGAACACTGCGCGCCACGCCCGCCGCCGGGCAAACAGCGCCAGCACGCCGAAGAAGACCCCCGCGGTCACGCTGTGCCCGGACGGAAAGCTCTCGCCGCGATGGGCGGGACCGATGAGGTTGAAGCTGCCGGGCTCCAGCACCGCCGGCGGTCGGGCCGCGTCCAGCAAGGGCTTGAGGCCGCGGGAGTACAGTGTCGCCACCAGCGCCGCGAAGATGAGCGCCCAGAACACCCGCGGGTGGCGGCGGGCCAGGAACAGGCTGAGCGCGAAGGCCACCCGCTCGTCCCCGAGCACCGTGAGCCCCTGCCAGAGCCTGCCGGGCAGCTGCGCCGCAGCGGCGTTGAGGGTGCCGAAGCCCGCGTGATAGCCCACCAGCAGCCAAAGACCCGCACCCAGCACCAATGCGGCGAGCGCCGCATGCGTGAGCCAGGCCACGGCGGGCGCGTCCGGCCAGGCATCCCTGGCGGCACCGCGGGAGAGCGCCGCATCCAGGTCCTCGCCGAGGGCGCGCCACAGGCGAAGCCAGCCGGCAGGCTGCGACACGCCGCCGTCAGCCATCACCACCGCCCGCGAAGGTCACCAGGGCCACATGCCCGCGGCGATAGAGGATGACGAGCGCATCATCCGGGCGGCTCGCCGCAAGATCGTCCAGCTTGTCCACGCGCAAGAACACCAGCTCACCGGGCTCGGGCCGGTCCACCTGCGGTGTGATGGCGTCGCGGTAGACGCTGAAGCTCGGCATGCTGGTGCGGAACACCACCGTCGGCTGATCCAGCTCCCGCGCAATCAGCGCCGCCTGCTTCACCGGCGCCTGCATCACCGCGAACACCCGCGGCACCAGGGCGCCGAACACCACCAGGGTCTGCACCACGCCCGCCAGCAGCAGCCGCTGCCAGACCGGGATGCGTGGGACGTAAGCGAGCAGCAGCAGGGTCGTGAGCCCGGCCAGCGTCGTCAGCACGTAGACCCAGTCCAGGACTTGGGTGCCCTCGGCGAACATGGCCTGCTCATGCACCCGGTCCGCCTGGCCCGCCAGCAGCGGCAGCATCAGCGGCAGCGCCGCCAGCAGCGCCATGAACGAAAGCGGCGGGCCGAAGGCGAGCCAGCGGCTCCTGAGCGCGTCGCGATGGCGGGCCATCAGCAGGAACAGGGGCGTGATGCCGTAGACCATGTAATGCGGCAGCTTGGTGTCCGAAAAGGAGAAGGTCACAAAGACGAAGCCGAACCACAGCAACAGGAATCGGTCCAGCGGGTCCGCCCACAGCGCCCGCACCATCGGCAGCAGGCGCAGGAACCAGCCCGTGAAGGGCAGCAGCACCACCGGCAGCATCACGAAATAGTAGCCCGGAAAGCCCGCGTGGCCGTGCTTGACCCCGCCGTAGCGGCCGACGTTGTGCTCCAGGAAGAAGCTCCGGAAGAACCCGGGCCCATCGTCGAGGTAGATGGCCAGATACCAGGGCCCGGCGACGGCGATGAACACGAGCCACCCCAGCGGCGCAAACACGGCCCGCAGCCAGTCCCTGAAGCGCGCCAGCGACAGGCAGTAGGCAAAGCTCACCAACAGCGGAAAGAACACCGCCACCGGCCCCTTGGTGAGGAAGCCTAAGCCCAGCCACAGATAGACCCGCAGCAGCACGCCCTGCCGTGGGTTCTCCAGCCATCGGTAGATGTCGAAGAAGGCCAGCGCAATGAACAGGTTCAGCACCGCGTCGGCCACCGCCGCCTTACCGATGATGGCCACCTGGAGCCCGAAGGCCATGATGAGCGCGGCGACGGTCGCGGTGGTCGCATCGACGCGCGAGCGGGTGAAGCCCCAGAGCGCCGCGAGCCAGAGCGTCGCGGCGATGGCCGAGGGCAGCCGCAGTGCAAATTCGTTGAGGCCAAGCGCCGACACCGACGCCGCCTGCAGCCAGTAGATCAGCACCGGCTTGTCGTAGCGCGGCTCGCCGTCGCGGTGCGGCGTGATGAAGTTGCCGGAGGCCAGCATCTCCCGCGTGGCCTCGGTGAAGGCGCCCTCGTCCAGGTCGTAGAGCGGCACGGCGCCGAGCTGCCAGAAGAAGGCGAGCCACACCGCCAGCGCCAGCAGAGCGAAGGCCGCCGGCGGGTTGAACAGCGCGTCCGCCGGCGCCCGCCGCGCGTCGTTCGGGCTCAAGCCGCCCCCTTCCAGCCAGCCCGCTTCGGGTCCGACTGCCAGCGGATGCAATGGTGCGTGCGCTCGTGGGAGGCGAAGAAGGTCCGGGAGAGCACCTCCGCCAGCACGCCGGTGGTGAGGAACTGGATGGACGCCACCAGCAGCAGGATGGCCATGAACAGCAGCGGGCGCTGGCCGATGTCCTCGCCGAAGCCGAACTTGACGACCAGGAGCCAGGCCATCATCAGCCCGCCGACGGCGCCGAAGCCGAGCCCGATGGCACCGAAGAAGTGCCCCGGCCGCGCGCCGTAGCGCAGAAAGAAGAACGCCACCAGCAGGTCCAGCAGCACCCGGAAGGTGCGCGAGATGCCGTACTTGGACGCCCCCCGCTCCCGCGCGCGATGGCTCACCTCCGTCTCGCCGATGCGCGCCGGGTCCGTGATGCCCGCCACCCACACCGGGATGAACCGGTGCATCTCGCCGAACAGCCGGACTTCCTTGATGATCTCGGCGCGGTAGACCTTCAGGCTGCAGCCATAGTCGTGCAGCGTCACGCCGGTCACCCGACCGATGAGCGCATTGGCGATGCGCGAGGGCAGCTTGCGTTTCACCAGCGCATCCTGGCGATCCCGGCGCCAGCCCTGGAGCAGGTCCAGGTCCCGGTCCACCAGCTCCTCGACCATGCGCGGAATATCCGCCGGATCGTTCTGAAGGTCCCCGTCCAGGCTCGCCACCAGGTGCCCGCGGGCGGCATCGAAGCCCGCCTGCATCGCCGCCGTCTGCCCGAAGTTGCGGCGGAAGCGGATCACGCGCACGTGCCGGCCGTAGTGGTCCGCCTCTGCCTGCACGCGCTCGGCGGTGCCGTCCCGGCTGCCGTCGTCCACCAGGATCAGCTCCCACGGGTGCCGGTAGTCCGCCAGCCCCTCGTGCACCCGCGCGAGCAACGGCGCGACATTCTCCGCCTCCTCATACAGCGGGATCACCACGGACAGGCTGCGCGGGTCCGCCGCCGGGTCGGCAGGCGGCGGCGCAGAGATGCTCGCCGCGTCGGGCAGTGCGTGGGGATCGGGCTGGGTCATGGATGCTGCGGACTGCTGGCGCCGGTGCTCGCTGGGCGGCGCGACGGTCCGCCCCGATGGCAAGCGCGCAGCTTAAGCCTACCGCCCGAGAGCGTCCACCGTGGGCGCGCCTTCCCCGCCGCGCTGACCCGGCCAAGCCTGATGCAGTTCCGAATACGCCGGGGACCTGGGACCCTGTGAGCGCGAACGGTCCGCAGAGCGGACCCTACGGATGAACGCGGCCGTAGCGACCGCTGTGCGGACCTTCCGTGCTGGCGGGGCAGGGCATCGCGCTGTCCTCGTTCTGCCGGTGCTACATCCGGAGCTTCTGCCACGAGTCGGAGACGCCCCCGGGTGGGAACAGTCTGCTCCATCAAGTCGGCGCTGGCCACCAAGCACACCCTGTGGGCCAATCCGCTCATCGACCGGGCGACGTCCCGCACCAAGCTCGACCTGCGCCGGTTCCGCCGCGAGCCGATGTCGCTCTACATCGCCATCGTGCCGAACGACCTGCAAGGGCTCGACCCCCTGGTGCGGTTCCTGATGGAGCTCTTCCTCGCGGCCAATACCAAGGCCGGGGAGACGCCGGTCGATGATCCGGACCTCAACGTCCCGGTCCTGCTGCTGCGGCTTGATCAGATAGGGGGAGCTCCTGTCGCTCGGGCGCATGGAGAAGCTGGTGCGCGCGCTCTCCTACGTCCGCGGCTGGGGCATCCGCATCGCAACGGTGATCCAGTCCGAGGCCCAGCTCCACGCGGTCTACGGCCGCGAGCTCGCCGAGGCCTTCATCGACAACCACAGGGCACGAGTCTACTACCGGCCCCCGGGGTGCATCGGCGGGATCTGGCCGAGGCGATCTCGAAGATCGTCGGGCAGAAGACGGTCAAGCAGACCAGCTTCAGCTACACGGATAACAAGCGATCGCGGCAAGTCTCCAAGACCGCACAGGCGATCCTCGATGCCGGATAGAACGTCAGCACCACCGGGCCGTCGGCCAGCAGGTCGGCGAGTCGGACCGACGTGCCCAAGGCTTTGGGCAATGTGAAATCGGGCGCCTGTCCAGCCACCGGCAGGCCGGGGTCGGGCATGGCCGCGGCCAGGTCCGTGGCGGCCCGCTCCATCACCGCCCGATCAGAGGCGTTGAGCTTCGGCCCGCCCGCCTTGGCGCGCTCGGCCTGAAAGGCTTCGAGCGCCTGTTGGTAGCTCGGCAGGGGCGGGGCCGGGTCGCTTCCCGCGAACAGGGGCGGCGGCAGGAGGACGGCCAACAGCAGGGGAAGCAAGCGCATAAACAGAACCTCGTGGGTGTCAGAGGCGACGATGTGTCGCCTGTTGGAGAAGGCGTGCGCCCTGTCCCGTCATACCGACCAGGGCGGCGGCGTGACCTGGAGAATGCGACCGGCGTCGGGTCGGATCTCTTTCACGCGGATTGGATGACGGGCAGCGGCGGGCGATAAAGTGGCGACGGCGCCGGAATGCTCGGGTTGAAATTGCCCGGCGGCCCGGGCACTTCTACGATGTCAATAAAAACGCCGCATGATCTCTTCGGCGTCGCAGAACTCGTCCGCGGTCCCCGCAATGACCCGACAACCAACCCGTGAAGTGCCATGCAGGACCATCACCCCGGCCTTGAGCAGGAACGTGCGCGCCGCGCAGCCGCCGAACGTTCGCTGCACGAGAGCGAGCAGCGCCTGCGGCGAATCTTCGACCATTCCAACGACGCCATCCTGGTCATCGACCCGGCTGCCGATCGTATCCTCGAGGCCAACGCCCGTGCCGCCGACATGCTCGGCTATGACGCCGACGAGCTCATCGCGCGGGTGACCATCTCGGCCGTGCATCCGCAGGAGATGACACGCCTGCGCGCCTTTGCCGGGCACGTCATGGCTCGCGGCAGTGGCTGGACCAACGAGCTGAGCTGCACCTGCAAGGACGGCCGCCGGCTGCCGTCGGAGATCTCCGCCTCGGTGGTGTCCTTCGACGGGCGCGACTGCATCATTGCCGTGGTTCGCGACGTCACCAAGCGCAAGGCCGCCGAGGAGGCGCTGCGCCGCAGCGAGGAGCGTTTCCGCGCCTTCGTCGAGAACGCCGGTGACGGCTTCTTCGCCGTGGATGCCGACGGCTGCATCCGTGATGTCAATTCCCGCGCCTGCGACATTCTCGGCTACCGGCGCGACGAGCTGGTCGGCCGCAACGTGCTCGACATCGACGCCGGCCTGACACCGGAGGCGTTCGGCGCGCTGCTCGGAGAGCTGCAGCTCGACCGCTCGCAGCTGCTGGAGAGCCGCCACCGGCGCAAGGACGGCAGCGTGTTCCCGAGCGAGGTCAGCATCTGCGCCTACGGCGATCCGCGCAGGCCCAACTACATCGCGCTGCTGCGCGACGTCAGCCGCCGCAAGGAGGCCGAGGCGGCCATCGCCCGCCTGGCCGAGATGGGCGAATTCGCGGCCATGATCATCCACCAGGTGCGCAATCCATTGGCGACCATCGACCTGTGCCTGGAGCACTTCGCCCGTCCTGACCTCGACGCGCGCACGCGCAAGCGCCTGGACCTGGCCCGCGGCGAGTCCGTGCGCCTGGCGCAGTTGTTGGACGAAGTGCTGGACTATGCCGGCCGAATGACCCTCGCTCTTGCGCCCTGCGCAATCGACGAGCTGATCCGCGGGCTGGTGCCGGCGCTGACGGCGTTGCCGGCGCTGGCCGGACGCGACCTGCGTGTGCGCACCGGTCTGCCCGGCGTCCGGGTCCAGGCCGATGCCGACAAGCTCGGGCAGGCCGTCACCAACATGGTCGCCAACGCCGCCGAGGCGGTGGCGACCGGCGAGGCGGTGGAGCTTCGCACGGGCGGCACCGCGGCCGCGCCCCGCATCGAGGTGCAAAACGGCGGCGAGCCGATCCCGCCGGATGTGCTCGCGCGCATCGGACAGCCGTTGTTTTCCACCAAGGGCCGCGGCAACGGCCTGGGCGTCGCCTACACCCGCCGCGTCGCCGCTGCGCATCACTGGGACTTCACGCTGACCTCGACCGCCGCCGAGGGCACCGTCGCCCGGCTGCGGCTGTAGCGCGGCGGCCGCTGCGCATGGCGGCTTCGCGACGCCGGCCACCGTGGGAGCCCGCTCCGGCCCCGCGCTCATCGGCATGATCCGCATCACTCCCGCAGCAGCGCCGCGACATGGTCCGACAGCGGCGGTGCATCCCAGGGCGCATCGCCGATGACGCGAAAGGCGACACGGCCGCGCTTGTCCAGGACATCCGTGGTCGGCAGCACGGCGACATCCCAGTCTTCGGCGACCTGGCGATCCGGGTCTGGCAGGAGCGGAAATGCGAGTCCCCGGGCGGCACCGAGCTCGGCGACCTGGTCCGGCTCGTCACCGACGGCCACGCCCCAGAGCGCGAGCCCGCTGTTGCCGAAACGCCCATGCAGTGCCTGCAAGGCGGGCATCTCCTCGCGGCAGGGCCGGCACCAAACGGACCAGAAATTGAGGATAAGGACGCGGCCGGCGAGGGCGGTGCGGTCATGCAGCGCGCCATCGGTCCCGGCCAGCCGCAGCGCCGGCGCCGGCGGGCGCGGCTCGAAGCGGTGCAGCCCGCGTCGATCCGCGCGTGCCGCTGCCGGCGCCAGCACCGGCAGTGCCGCCATGGCCAGCAAGATGCGCCGGCGGCGCCGATCAGTGCGCGCAGCGTTCTCAGGTGTTCGCTTCATCATGGCGTGTGGTCCTGTGCCCTATGAGAACCCTGGGCCGCGGGCGGGGCGGCACCCCGTCCGCGGCGGTCCAAGGCGGCATCAATAGGCCGGTGCCTCGCCGCTGAACACGAACCAGCCGTCCTCGTAGATGCGATCGAAGGCGGCCTGCTGCGCCTTACGGCTCCAGACCGTCTCATAGCTGCAGTCCTCCTTCACCTGCAGCTCATCGACGACCATGGTGTTGTAGCGGTCGTTGACCTCGCCGGTGGCCCTGGCCTCTTCCAGGACATGGCGCACCTTGGTCTCGCGGGGAACATTGGACAGGAAGTAATACTCGCCGTCGGCCTGCTGGAGCACGAAGTCGGGCTCGAAGGCCACGTGGGGGTCCAGCTTGCCTGCCGGGCAAGTGTGGCCGCCATGCGCGCAGCCGTGGCCGTTGATCTTGCCGGTAATGGTCTCGGCCGCGGCCGAGGTCATGGCCAGCCCGCCGCCGACCAGGGTCAGCAGCGGCAGAAGGGTGCGCAGACGGGGATGTGTCGGATGGTGCATGGTCTCCTCTCCAGTTTCGTCGTGGGGGGGCAATGGGAATCGGGCCGGCGGCCCGTGCGGCGGGCGGTACGCGGGGCGGCGCCCATCACCGTCAGAGACCGAGCCTGCCGGGCCGATCTTTCAGCCTGTTCACTGCGAATGTGCATCGTCGCCAAGCGAGAACCAGCCATCCTGATAGACCGCCTCGAAGGCCTGTTGCTGGGCGCGGGGCGTCCAGACCGTCTCGAAGCCGTCCTCGGTGCGAACCATCAGCGCGTCCACGTCGATGGAGCGGTAGGTCTCGTTCAGCGAGCCGCGCACGCGCACCTGCTTCAGCACATGGCGGACCTTGGCCTCGCGGGGCACGTTGGACAGGAACCAGTAGCCGCCGTCGGCCTGCAGCAGCACGAAATCCAGCTCGAACGACAGATGGGCGTCGAGGTTGCGGGCCGGGCACAGATGGCCGCGCTGGGCACAGCTTTGTCCGTTGAGCCGGCCTTCCAATGTCTCGGCGCGGACCATCGCATCGACGGACATGGCGGCGGCAAGGATCAGCGCCATCGGCACGGCGAGGCGCAGCGGGCGGTGGGTTCTGTGATGCATGGTCGAGGTCTCCCGGCAGCGGCAGAAGCGAGCGGCACCGGACCCGGGATCACCGGGAAACAGGCCACGGATGGCGAGTCGGGTGTCCGTCGGTCCTGGAGACCGGAGCGGCAGCGGTCGCTTTTCAGCGGCCCCGGCGGTCCGGATTGGCCGGACGTTCTCGGAGGCCTCGACGATGCGGGACGCCGATGGCACCGACGCGGGCAATCCCGGCGCCACGCTTGTCATCAAACGTCCCCGCTGATCCGAAAACGGCTCCGCGGCTGAAATGATCCTCGGCGCCGGCCGGTCTGCTGCTGGAGCACGCCGGGCCGCCGGGCCCGTGCCATTCACACGCCGCTGGAGGCCGCCATGCAGACACAGTTCCCTTACCATGACACCGAATCCGCGCCGGATGCCGCGGTGCCGTCGTTGCAACAGGCCGAGCAGCGCTTCGGCATGCTGCCGAACCTGATGCGCAAGATGGCCACGGCCCCGGCGCTGCTCGATGCCTACCTGGCCTTGGGCGATCTGTTCGAGCAGACCTCGCTGTCGCCGGCCGAACAGCAGGTGGTGCTGCTGACGGTGAGCCGCGAGAACCGCTGCGAGTACTGCGTCGGCGCGCACAGCGTGCTCGCGGACATGGCCGAAGTGCCCAAGGAGGTGACGGATGCACTGCGCGACGGGCAGCCGTTGCCCGATCTGCGTCTCGAAGCCCTGAGCCGCTTCACGGCCGCCGTGGTGGAGGCGCGCGGCTGGGTCGGCGAGGCGGAGATGGACGCGTTCCTCGCGGCCGGCTACGGCCCGTGGCAGGCCCTGGAAGTGGTCCTGGGTGTCGGCATGAAGACCCTGTCCAACTACACGAACCACATCGCCGGCACCGAGCTGGATGACTTGTTCCAGCATCGCGCGTGGGATGCCGGGACCGGCGGCAGCGCCTGAGGCCGGCCGGCGCCGGCTGACCCGGCGCCGGCGTCAGCTGCCATCGCGCTCGTCGACGGTGCGCGTGAAGCGCAGATGGGCGATGTCCGGCGGAAAGAACATGGCCCAGTTCCACTCCAGGTAGACCCGCGCCTTGCGGGCGAAGGTGGGGATGTAGAGCAGATAGAAGCCGCGCCACAGCAGCCAGGGGATGAATCCGGACAGATTGACACCCCAGATACGGGCGACCGCGCGGTTGTGGCCGATGGCCGACATCAGGCCCTTCGGCCGGTAGCCGAACGGCCGGGTCGGCGCGCCGCGCTCGCGGCGGGCGATGTTGGCGGCGAGCTGCGGACCCTGGCGCAGCGCGAACTGGGCCGTAGGCGGGCAAGGCGCGCCGTTCGCGCGGCTATTCGACACCGCGGCGCAGTCGCCGATGGCCCAGACGCCGGGCAGCTCCGGCACGGACATGTCGGCGTCGACGCACAGTCGCCCACGCTGTTTCTCGGCCGGCAGCGCCTCGATCAGCGCGTTCGGCGCCGTGCCGATGGTGCTGACGACGGTGCCGGCATCGATGCGGCTGCCGTTGTGGAGTGTCACGCCGCGGGCATCGATGGCGCGGCTGCGGCTCGAGAGCCGCACCTCGACGCCGCCATGACGGGCCAGCTTGCGCTCGGTGAAGCGGCCCAGGCGCTCGGGGAGTTCCGGCAGCAGGTGCGGGCCGCCGTGCACGATGACCACGCGCGGCGGTTCCAGTTCGGCATGCCGGTACCAGCGGCGGCTCTCGGCGAGGAAGTCGCTGATCTCCCCGGCCACCTCGACGCCGGAGAAGCCGCCGCCGACGACGACGAAGGTGGTCAGCCAGCGGCGCAGGGTCGGGTTCTCGGTCAGCTCGGCGTCTTCCAGGCGGGCGATGACGCGGTTGCGCAGGAACAGCGCATCGCCGACGGTCTTCAGCGGCAGCGCGTGCTCGGCCAGGCCGGGGATCATGCGCAGGTTGGCGCTGTTGCCGCAGGCCAATACCAGATGGTCGTAGCCGAGGCTGCCGGTCTCGCAGCCGCCCCGGTAGTGCACGCGGCGCGCGGCGGTATCGATCGCCGTGACACGGACCTGATGAACACGCGCCCGGCGCACCATCTGGCGCAGCGGGGCGACCACGTGTCCCGGCAGCACCGAGGCGCCCACCACCTCCGGCAGCAGCGGGTTGTAGGTCAGATGGTTCTCGGCGGACAGCAGATGGATCTCGGCGGTGCGCAGGCGGCGCTCCAGCGCCCGCGCCGCCGTGGTCCCGGCGAAGCCGCCGCCGATGATGACGATACGTGGGGCGCTGTCGCGGTCCGCGCGGGCGGGATTCGGATCATCACGCATGGGAGGGCTCCGGCCGCGGTTGGGTCGGTAAGGTTGGTGCATCGGCACCCGATCGAGGTGGAGGCGGGCGGTGTCGGGCCGTTGGCACCGCGCTCGTCGTCCGCACTTGCCGATAGAGACCGAGCATCACGCTGGATTATTTCAGCGCATGGCCGTTGTCCACGCGTGCCGTTGGGATGGCTGTGGATAAGCTGTTGAGGACGGCGCCAAGCAGCAGGCTGCGCTGGGGAGATCGTCGGATTGATCAAAAATTGACCAGCGCCCCGGCGCCAGCGGGGCCGCCACCGCCGCTGCTCGTCCGCGAGAAGACCGCTTATGCTCCAGATCCTGTCGTTCTACGCCGTCCTGCTGGCGCTCGCCCTGGTGCTGGAGCCCCTGGCCCGGCGTGCCCGTCTCCCGTTCGGCGCCGTGCTGGTGCTGCTTGGCTTCGCCGCCGCCGAGCTTTGGATCGGCATCGGTGGCGACACCGGCCTGCATTGGCGCTGGTTCGATGATCTGGTGTTCCAGGTCCTGCTGCCGATCCTGATCTTCGAGGCGGCCTACAACCTGGCGCCGCGGCACCTGCTGTGCAACCTGCTGCTGATACTGACCCTGGCGCTGCCGGTGATGCTGCTGTCCACGGCCTTGATCGGCGCGCTGCTCTATGTCGGCATCGCCCACGCGAGCGGCTTTCCCTGGCTGGCCGCGCTGATCGCGGGGGCGCTGCTGTCGGCGACCGATCCGGCCGCGGTGCTGGAGCTGCTGCGGCGCATCGGCGCGCCGCCGCGGCTGCTGCTGCTGCTGGACGGTGAGGGCCTGTTCAATGACGCCAATGCCATCGTGCTGTTCACATTGCTGGTGGCGCTGGCCACCGGCGAGCAGTCCTGGCAGCGCTGGGACGAGACCGCGCT
The DNA here is from genome assembly GCF_913063425.1 of uncultured Thiohalocapsa sp. GTDB lineage: Bacteria > Pseudomonadota > Gammaproteobacteria > Chromatiales > Chromatiaceae > Thiohalocapsa. Next base: position 12,300 of record NZ_CAJXYK010000010.1, on the reverse strand, counting down.
GGCCATGGTCGGCGTGCTGGCCGGCGGCGCCCTGGTCGGGCTCGCCGGAGGATCGCTGGCGGCGCTGCTGGGCCGGGTCGTGGCCGGGCCGGCCGAGCGCGGCGTGCTGACCCTGGTCGCGGCCTATGGCGCCTTCGCGGCGGCCGTGCAGCTGGGTGTCTCTGGGGTGGTCGCGGTGCTCTGCGCCGGGCTCATGCTCGGGCGCGCGCGGCGGGCGCCGGGTGACGAGGCGTTGTCGGTGCTGTGGGCGTACAAGGCCTGGCTCGCGAACACGCTCTTGTTTCTGATCGCCGGCATCACCGTCCAGCCGGCGATGTTCACGGACCAGTGGCTGGCGATCCTGATCGGCATCGGCGCGACCCTGGCGGCACGGGCGGCCGGGGTGTTCCTGTTGCTGCCGCTCGCGGCCCGGCTGCCCGGCAGCGAGCGCTTGCCCACGGCCTGGTATCCCCTGCTGTGGTGGGGCGGCACCCGCGGCGCCGTGACGCTGGCGCTGGCCCTGTCGCTGCCGGTGGAGCTGCCGTACTGGTGGACCATCCAGTCCATCGCCTATGGCGTCGTGCTGTGGACCCTGCTGGTGCAGGCCGGCAGCATGCCGCTGGTGCTGCGGTGGCTGCGGCCCTGAGTCGTCGTCCCGCGGGCCGCGTGGGCGCTGCGCCCACATCGCGTCGGCTTCAGGCGCGTGCCGCATCGAGCCGCGACGCCGCACCCCGCGGCGCCACGCCGGGGCGATCAAGCCAGCGCCGCACCCAGTCGTCCACCGACACGTAACGCCCGGCGCCGATGAAGAAGAGCGCCACGAGCATGATCAGGTAGGTGGCCGCGAACTCGATGCCGTTGTTCAGGATCACCAGGCTGCCGTTCTCGGTCAGCCAGCTGTAGTTGCCGTGCTCGCGCAGGATGTCCTTGGCACGGTCGAGTCGCTCGATGGCGCCGATGGTGCGCTCGTTGGCGAACAGCGAGCCGGCCCCCTCGGCGATCGCGAGCCAGCCATGCTGCCAGTGCACCGTGAACATGGCGACGATCATGGTGACGATCAGCGGCAGCGCGATCAGGCGCACGCCGAAGCCGAGCACCAGCAGCACGGCGCCGACGGTCTCGGTGGAGGCCGCGAGGAAGGCCATCACGGCCGGAAACGGCAGGCCCAGGCCCCAATCCGGATTGCCGAACCAGGCCACGGTGCTGTCGAAGCTGGCGAATTTCTTGGTGCCCGCCATCCAGAAGACAGGCGCGAGATAGAGCCGCAGCAGCAAGGGGGCGATGAAATCGACGCGCCGCGTGGCATCGAGCAGGCCGCGGGCATGATTGAGCAAGGCGATCATGGGAGAGTCTCCGACGGTGGTGTCGACGTTGGGATACATCGTCGAAGACCCGAGCGGCCCGGTCGATCTTTCGCCTGGACCGGCAACGAGCCCGGCGCAGCAACCCGGCGGCCATCCGATGCGCCGGCGCCGGGGCGCCGTTGATCGTCAGGGCGTGAAGCAGTCCAAGTCCTCGGCCACACTCACGGTGCCCGGATAGACGCGCCCGATCCGCGCCAGGCTGTCGTCGAGAGCGCGCTCGGAACGACGCATCAGGTGGCTCAGCACCAGATGGCCGACCTCGGCCTCCTTGGCGATGGCGGCGATCTCGGAGGGCAGCGCATGCAGCCGCGCCGCCACCGGCCCCGCCTCCACGGGCACGGCATGATCCATGATCAGCAGGTCGGCGCCGCGGGCGAAGTCGGCGAACCAGGGATCGTCGCCGTTCATGTCGCCGCTGAACACGATGCGGTGCTCGCCCGCGTCCACGCGATAGGCCAGCGCCGGCACCGGGCCGTGGGTCACGCCGACGGCGCTGACCCGGTAGGCGTCGGTCTGGTGCACCGGCATCGGCTCGCGGCTGTCCGCATCCAGCGTGCGCCGCCTGAGCGCCACGAGGCCGTTACTGCCGTCGAGAGAACCGGCCAGGTAACGGAAGGCGCCGGTCCCGGGTCCGAACAGCCCGTGCAGATAGCCCTCCAGGTCCGGATAGTCGCCGCCGCCGGTGGGGCCGGCGATGGCCAGCGCACGGGTGCGGGGGCTGAAATAGCCGCTCTTCAGCAGCGCCGGCAGGTCCGTGGCGTGATCGGCGTGCAAATGGGTCAGCGCGATCAGGTGCAGGTCCGCGAAGCGCGCGCCGCTGGCGCCGAAGCGCGCGAAGCTGCCTCCGCCGATGTCCAGCAACACCCGCGCCTTGCCGTCCAGCCAGACCAGATAGCCGGCGCTGGCCCGGCCCGGCTGGCCCTCGGGGCCGCCGGAGCCGAGCACCTGCACGGCGACGGGGGCCTCGCAGGGGCCGGCGTCGGCGCCGGCGACGGCGAGCAGCATCAGCAGGGCGGCGAAGCGATGGGCACGGGTTGTCATTGCGAATCTCCTCGGGGTGGAGTCGTCTTGCCAGGGGATCTTCTGACGGTGATCGCGCGCCGATCCAAGGCCGCACCGGCGCCAATGTCCGCGAGCGAGCGCCCGTTCCTGCACCGGCGTGAAAGAATTGCGGCCGTCAGGCGGTCGATCCCGTATGCACCCCGTCGCCGCCACCTATCCCCTGCTTGACTTGCGCCGCCTGCCGCGCGCCCGGGTCAGCGCCGGCGCCGTCACCGTCGCGGTGACCTTCCGTGAGACCTGGGCCGACGGCCTGGGCGCGCGCGGCTGGAAGCTCGACGCCAACCTCGACGACCCCGAGATCATCGCGGCGACGAGCACGCCCGGCGAGACCATCCCGACCTCGGTGCCGGTGCACGACATCCTGGACCATCTGCTGTGCGGCTTCGCTCCCAGCGGCCACCGCGCCGAGGCGATGGCGCTGGCGCAGCTCGCGCAGCGCACCGATACCGATCCGACGCCGGACTACCGGCAGATGGTGCACGAAGACCTGCTGCAGGGTCGCATCTTGGGCGAGTCGCCGCACGCGTTCATCGGCGCTGGCCTGCGCGCCCATTTGCCGCGCAACGCGGACGCATGGGACGGCAGGACCCTGATGGCAGCGCTGCGCGCGCAGCTCGGGGAGGCACTCTTGACCGAGCTCCTGGTCGTGCGGCTGCGCGCGCTCGGCCAATTGGGACGACCGCACGCCATGCTCGCGTGGCGCCTGACCGGTTTTGATTTCCGACATCGCGGGCGGCTCGGTGACCGACTGCAGCGACTGCTGGAGCGCATGGACGCCTGGGTTCGGACCGATGGGCGTCCTCACGCGACGGGAGAAATCCGTCTGCGCGCCGATCTCTGCGAGTTTGCTGCCCGCAACGGGCCGCGCCTTCGAATCTAGATCAGCAGGTTGTTCAGACCACGATGGAACCCATCCGAACGTCCTCTTCCGTACCGGCGGTCGCCGCAAGCCGTCGCTCCGCGAAGCGGACCCGCAAGCCTGGTGGCGCAGCACGCGGGTCTTCGCGACCGAGATCATCCACGCTCGCCGGTGGCGACGGCGGTCGCCGATGCCAACCCTGCACCGCCTGCTGCGACGGCTGGCTGCGTATCGAGATCGCCGGTATTGCCGTCTTTCCGGGTAGCCCCTGTCCGCACAGCACCGGCAACGGCTGCGACGACTATATCCATCGCCCCCGGTCCTGTGTGCGCTTCGAATGTGGCTGGCGCATGCAAGGCAGCCCGCTGCCGGGCTGGATGAAGCCGAACCAATCCGGCGTCATCGTTCTGTTCGCGAAGCGCCGCTGGATGGGGCGGCCGGTCGACGTGGCGGTGCCGGTGGGGCCGCGCATTCCGCCGCGCGCGCTCGCGTGGCTGAAGGCCTTCGCCGAACAGCACCAGCGGCCGTTGCTGTACACCGAGCAAAGCCTGAGCGATGGCCGCTGCGATGCCTCGCAGCAGGTGCTTGCGCACGGGCCGCCGGCATTCCGCGAGCAGGTTGCTGCCTGGCAGGCCCGCGGCGAGCCCTTGTGGTAGCGCGTCAAAGCTGGAAACAACGGCGGCTTTCGCATCGGGCTCGCGCCGACAGCATCGTTGGTGGCGGCTGAAAGAAGGGCGGCGCACGGCCGGTTCTGGACTGAAACCGGACCCGAGCCCAAGAGGATGCCTCATGCCCGCCGCGATCGATCTCACCACCCATGTCGAGCTGCCCCCGGCCGCGCTGCCGCAGGCCGGGCCCAGCGTCATCGTGATCTTCGGCGCCACCGGTGACCTGACCCGGCGCAAGCTGATCCCGGCCCTGTTCCATCTGCACATCAAGGGCTGTCTGGACGCCGGGCTGCGGGTGCTCGGGATCAGCCGCGACGACCTCGACGACGCCGCCTTCCGCGATCTGCTCGCCGACGCGTCGGCCGGCTCGGCCGAGATCGGCGAGCCCGATGCCGCGGCCTGGGCGGAGTTTGCCGAGCGCCTGCACTATCGGCCCGGTGATTTCACCGCGGCCGACACGTACCGGCGGCTCGGCGACGCGCTGGCGCACCAGCCCAGCGAGAACCGGCTCTTCTACCTGGCCACGCTGCCGTCGGCGGCGCCGCGGATCATCGCCGCGCTGGCCGAGCATGGGCTGAACCGGGAAGAGCGGGGTTTCGCGCGGGTCATCATCGAGAAGCCCTTCGGTCATGATCTCGACTCGGCGCGGGCGCTGAACGCCGCGGTCGCCGAGGCCTTCGACGAGTCGCAGGCCTACCGCATCGATCATTACCTGGGCAAGGAGACGGTCCAGAATCCATGGACTTCTGTTATCGCGGCGCCTTCGGCGCCAATCCGCCCTCGGCCTATGCCGTGCTGCTGCTCGACGCGCTGCGCGGCGATGCCACGCTGTTTACTCGCCGCGACGGCGTGGAGGCGCAATGGCGGCTGATCACGCCGATCCTCCGCGCCTGGGCGGCCGACCGGGCCGAGCCGCTGCCCAGCTATGCCGCCGGCGGCGACGGCCCGGCCGAGGCCCATGCGCTGCTCGCCCGCAACGGGCATGGCTGGCGCGCCATCGCCGACAACCGCGGCGCCTGCGCGCGCTGATCGCCGCGATGCGCGGCGCAACGGGACGAGGGTATCGGCGATGAACCGCGATGCCATGCAACAGGCCTGGCGGCTGCTGGAGGCATCCGTGGTCACCTATCGCGGCACGCCGGTGGGCACGGTGGCCGCCCGCGACGCCGAGACCGAGGCCCTGAACTACGACCAGGTTTTCACCCGCGACTTCGCCATCTCGGCGTTCGCGTTCCTGCTCGACGATCGCCCGGAGATCGTGCGCCACTTCCTGGCCACGGCGGTGAAGCTGCAAAGCCATGAGCGCCAGCTCGACTGCTTCAAGCCCGGCGAGGGCCTGATCCCGGCCAGCTTCAAGGTCACCGACGACGGCGCCGGCGAGCGGCTGATCGCCGATTTCGGCGAGCATGCCATTGCTCGAGTCGCGCCGGTGGACTCCGGATTCTGGTGGTTGCTGACGCTGCAGGCCTATGTGCGGGCCACCGGCGATCGGGCGTTCCTGATTGATGCATCGGTGCAGCAGGCGATCCGGCTCGTGCTCGATCTGAGCATGACCAATCGTTTCGACATGTTCCCGACCATGCTGGTGCCGGACGGCGCCTTCATGATCGACCGGCGCATGGGCGTCTACGGCTACCCGATCGACATCCAGGCACAGTTCTTCGCCGCGCTCTGCGCCGCCGCCGAGCTGCTCGACGCGACCGATCCGGCCAATGCGCCCTACCGCACCGCGCTGGACGAGCGCCTGCCGCATCTCGCCTATCACGTGCGCACGTACTACTGGCTCGATCTGCCGCGGCTGAACCAGATCTACCGCTACGGCGTCGAGGAATACGGGCCGGCGTCGGTCAACAAGTTCAACGTCTATCCGGACAGCATTCCCGACTGGCTCATGGACTGGCTGCCGGAGACCGGCGGCTATCTCGTCGGCAACGTCGGGCCGGGCCGCCTGGACTACCGCTGGTTCGGCCAGGGCAACCTGCTGGCCTGCGCCGCCGGACTCGCCACCGAGGCGCAGTCCGATGCCGTCATGCAGCTGCTGTCCCAACGCTATGACGACTTGGTCGGCAAGGTGCCGCTCAAGCTCTGCTTTCCGGCCCTGGAGGGTCAGGACTGGCGCATCCTCACCGGCTGCGACCCGAAGAACCGGCCCTGGTCCTACCACAACGGCGGCAATTGGCCGGTGCTGCTGTGGCTGCTGACCCTGGTCAGCCAACAGACCGGCGCCGACGAGCTGGCCGAGCGCGCGCTGCACGATGCCGAGCGCCGTCTCGTCCGCGATGACTGGCCGGAGTACTACGACGGCCGCCATGGCCGCCTGGTCGGTCAGCAGGCGCGGCGTCGCCAGACCTGGAGCGCGGCCGGCTACCTGGTCGCCTGTCAGCTCCTGGAGCGGCCCGAGCGCGCCGCGCTGCTGCGCATGGGCCGCCCGGTGGAGGGCGCGAGCTGTGCCGCCGTCACCGCCGGCGCTTGACGGCACCGGTCACGGCGGTTGAAACAATGCCGCGTCCGGCCGGGTCTCCGGGGATGACGACGACGGCCGTCCGCTTTCCCACGGCTGCCGCAAGATCATTTCCACGGGATTCAGGAGGCGTTTGATGCAAATCGCGATGATCGGTTTGGGGCGCATGGGCGCCAATATGGTCCGGCACCTGGCGCGCGCCGGGCACGACTGTGTGGTCTACGACCTCGACCCCGCGGTGGTGGCCTCGCTGGCCGAGGAGGACGGCGTCGAAGGGGCGGGCTCGCTGGCGGAGCTGGCGGACAAGAGCGAGCGCCCGCGCAGCCTGTGGCTGATGGTCCCCTCCGGTGCCGCCGTCGACGCGACGCTGGACGCGCTGTCGCCGCACCTTGCCGACGGCGACGTCGTCGTCTACGGCGGTAATTCCTATTTCAAGGACGATGTCCGTCGCGCCGAGCGACTTGCCGACCGCGGCGTGCGCTACATGGATGCCGGCACCAGCGGTGGCGTCTGGGGTCTGGAGCGCGGCTATTGCCTGATGGTCGGCGGCCCGGAGCAGGCATTCCAACAGCTGGAGCCGGCACTGGCGACCCTGGCGCCCGGTACCGGCAACATCGAGCGCACGCCAGGGCGCGAAGGAGAGCCCGATCAGGCGGAGCGTGGCTACCTCCATTGCGGACCGGTCGGCGCCGGGCACTTCGCGAAGATGGTCCACAACGGCATCGAGTACGGCCTGATGCAGGCCTATGCCGAGGGGCTGGACATCCTGCGCGGTGCGCGCGCTCAGTCTCTTCCGGCGGCGCAACGTTACGACTTCGACATCGCCGCGATCACCGAGCTGTGGCGCCGCGGCAGTGTGGTCGGCTCCTGGCTGCTCGATCTGACCGCCGCCGCGCTGCAGCGCGACGGTGAGCTGGCGCGCTATTCGGGCTACGTCGAGGACTCCGGCGAGGGCCGTTGGACCATTCAGACCGCCATCGAAGAGGCGGTGCCGGCGGACGTGCTGTCGGCGGCGCTCTATACCCGCTTCCGCTCGCGCCAAGAGCACACCTTCGCCGAGAAGGTCCTCTCCGCGATGCGCGAGCAGTTCGGCGGCCACGTCGAGCACTCGGCGCGCTAGCGCAGCACGGCAGGTCTGTCGAGGCCCTCCCCTGTCGTTGTCGTAATCGTAGTCGTGTCGATGATCGATGAGGACAACGATCGCAGACGGTCTCGGAATCTCCGCATTGCTGCGCACCAGCGGCGCCGTAAAAGACTCCGACTCGCCTGGACGGAACGGCGGTATCCAGCATAGCCGCGATGCCGTCGCCTTGCGCCCATTCTCAACCAATCTGCCCGGGAGCCGTCATGAACAAGCTTGAAGCCCTCCGTGACATCACACCCGTCGTCGCTGACACCGGCGACATCGCCTCCATCGAGAGCTACCGCCCGGTGGACGCGACCACCAACCCGTCATTGCTGCTGAAGGCGGCACGGCTGCCGCAATATCAGCCATTGGTCGACGAGGCGGTCGACTACGGCAAGCGCCGCAGCGACAACCGTGCCGAGCAGAGCCGGCTGATGATGGACAAGCTCGCGGTCAGCGTCGGTGTGCGCATCCTCGACCTAGTCCCGGGCCGGGTGTCGACCGAGGTCGATGCCCGTCTGTCGTTCGACACCGAGGCTACGATTACCCGCGCAAGGCAGATCATGGGCCTTTACGACGCCGTGGGCATCGACAAGGACCGCATCCTGATCAAGATTGCCGCCACCTGGGAAGGGATCCGCGCCGCGGAGCTCCTGGAGCGCGAGGGCATCCACTGCAATCTGACGCTGATGTTCGGCTTCTCCCAGGCGGTCGCCTGTGGCGAGGCGGGGGTGACGCTGATTTCGCCCTTCGTCGGGCGCATTTTCGACTGGTACAAGGCAAAGGATGGCGTCAACGGCTATGCGCCCGACGATGACCCCGGGGTGCGCTCGGTGCGGCGGATTTACGACTACTACAAGCGCCACGGCTACGAGACGACGGTCATGGGTGCGAGCTTCCGCAATACCGACCAGATCCTGGCCCTGGCTGGCTGCGATCTGCTGACCATTGCACCATCGCTGATGGACGAGCTGGCGGAGGCCAAGGGCGAGGTCCCGCGCAGGCTCGACCCGCAGGACGCCGCCGAACAGGGCGAGACCCGCGTCTCGTTCAACGAATCCGGCTTCCGCTGGGAGCTCAACGACGATGCAATGGCGACCGAGAAGCTGGCCGAGGGCATCCGCAACTTCGCCGCCGACTCGGTGCGCCTGGAGCGCTTCGCGTTCGAGAGCTGCACCCACTGTAACTGACCCGCTGTTCGCGGGGGCGCCGCCCCGGGGCGCCCGAGGGGGCCTTAGTAACGAGTCATCAGCGATGTGATGCAGCACCCGCGCCACCTCAGGCGAAGGGCTGCGCTTCACATTGCACCTCTTTCGTAGGGTTTGACGCGACCTGCGGGAAGCGCCGTCGCTTCGAGAGCCTGCTGCCCTGCTTCTTGTCCGGGGGATCGTCGCCGGGGTGCTCGTACAGGCACTCGTTCTTGTCGTTGTAGGCGTGGGCGAGCAGCAGTCCGCGCCGACGCCAGATCTTGACCGTGTGGGTCGCGATACCGAGCAGGTCGGCAGTCTCCTCGAGGGTCAGCATGCCGTCCTCGCGCAGGCGCTCGTAGCGCGTCTTGAGCTGGTAGTCGCGCCGCAACCGCCGCACCATGCAGGCGTGGAAGGGCAAGCCCTCTCCGGAGACGCGGCCGCGCGCGTTGAGAATGCCCGCGATCTCGCCCTCGGTGTGGTCATCGAGCAGGGCATCGATCTCGGCGACGACGGCGGCCGAGGTCTGACGAAGCTGCCACGCGGGCTGCGCGAGCGCCAGTCTCAGGCTTCGGCTGGCGCCGCCGCGGAAGCGCACGCCGGCGGTAATCGCATCGCCCCTGGTCAACGTGACGTCCTCCAGCAGCAGGCGCACCATGCGCTTGCGCTTGCGCTCGCGCTGCGGCGTCTTCGGGTCTTGCCACAGCCGCGCGAAGTCGGTGGCGAGCGCGAGGATCGCCTCGCGCCGAGCGTCATCGAGCTTCAGGTGGTCCTCGCCACGGCGCTGCTCGAGCTCTTCCTGCGCGTCGTGCAAGGCGCGCAGTTTTTCGTTCCACTCCGCCTCGAGCACGTCGACGACGAGGCGGTTGGCCGGGTCGGCCTCCATGAAACGGCGGCGCGCCAGGTCGGCCGCGTGGCGCGCGCGCTCGACCCGCTGGCGGCGCAAGGCATCGGCTTCCTCGGCACCTGCTTCGAGCTCGGCCTGGACCTGGAGCGCGACCTCCAAGGTGACCGGGGTGACCGTTTCAACGAGCAGCCGGCCAATGGCCTCGTCGATCCCCGAGCCCGGGATGGACTGGCACCGCGCCGTGGCGGTCTCGATGCCCTCGCGCTGGCACACATACTCGGGCCACTGCCGGCCCTTGCGCGTGTGGTAGCGCACCGTCATCCGCCGGCCGCAGACGCCGCAGACCGCCAGGCCCTGGAGCAGCGCGGGCCCTTCACGGGGTGGGCTCTTGCGGCGCTCGGCGCCATGGGCCTGGGCATTGTCGCGCAGCCGCACGAGGTTGGCCTCGAACTGCTCCCAGGTGATGTAGCCCGAGTGCGCGTCGGGAAACAGCGCAATCCACTCCTCGCGCGGGAGTACCTCGATCTCGATGCGCTCGCCCGGGCGCTGGTGCGTGTGTGCGCCCGAAGCAGAACGCGCCCGCGTAGCGCGGATTGTGCAGCACGCGCAGCACGCGCCAGTGGCGCAGTTCCTCCCAGAGCAGCTCGCCCTTGTGCGGGCCACCGCGCGGGCGGCGCGGGAAGCGCAGCTCCTGCTCACGGAAGTGCTTGACCGTGGCAGTCGCCGGGCCGGTCCGCGCGAAGGTCTCAAACAGGTGGGCGATGCTCGTGCGGACCTGGCTGTCGGGGTCGAGCACGACGTTGTCGGCGGCGTCATACACGAGGCCGACCGGCAGCGGCGTCTTCAGCGCGCCGCGACGCGCCTGGTTGAGGATGCCGCCACGCAGCCGCGCGCGCAGCACATGCAGCTCGGCGTCGGACATCGTGCCCTTCAGCCCGAGCAGCAAGCGGTCGTTGAAGTCGCTTGGATTGTAGATGCCGTCCTCGTCGAGGATCAGCGTATCGGTCAGCGCACAGATCTCCAGCAGCCGATGCCAATCGGTGGAGTTGCGCTGCCTGCCCGCGAGACCTCAAGCCCGAGCACGATCCCGGCACGCCCCAGCCCGACGGCGCTCACCAGCGCCTGGAAGCCTTCGCGGTCGGCGCTCGAGGCGCCGGACTTGCCCAGGTCGGTGTCGATCACGTGCACGCGCTCGATCGGCCAGCCCAGCGCCACCGCCCGCTCGCGCAACGCGTACTGGCGTCGCGTGCTCTCGGTGTTCTCGAAGACCTGCCGCACGGTGGACTGACGCACATACAGGTACGCCTCGCGCCGCAGGTGGCTGGCGGTCACCTTCTGGTGGAGCGGCTGGGTCATGCAGGCACCTCGCGGAGGTGGCTCAAGGTCATGGCGGCGAGGATTCGCACCACCTCCGGGCTCGCCTCATCCGACAACGGCGAGGGCGAGGACGGCTGGCGCGCGGTCTGCGCCGGCGGCGCTGATGGTCTCCAGGGCGCCGGCAACCGGGACCAGGCAGCCATCCAGGCCGCGACGCCGGAGGCGCCGCAGCACGACCAGCCCGTCGCGGCTCGCCGAGGCGTGATCGGCAACGGCATGGGTGCGCAGCACCTCGTAGCGCTCCGCGTACTCGGACCTGCGCGCTGTGCGCGTCGGCGATGCTGTCGGTTCGCCTCTCATCGCCGTTTTTTTTCCTGCCGCGCCAGGGCGCGCTCGATGCTGCGGCGGTGCACCGAGAGGCCGAAGCGCGCCTCGGCCAGCTCGACGAGCTCCCGTGGGCCGAGCGCCGGCTCCTCGGCGAGCGCCTCCAGCAGGGCCGTCATCACCTCCTCGGACAGCTTGTGCGCCCGCCTCGGTCCGGGCTTCTTGGGCAGCAGCGCCGGCAGGCCGCCCGCATCAAAGGCCGCCAGCGCCTGGTAGTACGACGGTCGCGACAGGCCGAAGCCCGCCGCGCTTTGGCTGACCGACTGTCCGTCCGCGCGCACGCGGCGCAGCATCTCGTACTTGACCTGCACCAGGTCGCGCCGGTCGAAGAACGCGCTCGCGAGGAAGACCTCGTCGGTGACCTGCTCGGGGTGCGGGTGCAGGCAGCCCTGCTCGCGCAGCGCGTCGGTCTTGGGATCGCTCTTGGATCGCGGCATGAGCAGCGCTCCGAACTATGTGTAAGGATAATTATGTCTACTATGGTTCCGCTGTCAAGGAGTAAAGGCCAAATGACGTCCACGCCATGCCTGGATATAGGCCAATATTGGGTATTACGCGGTCAGAAGATCTGAACATAAAAATTGCCATCGACAAAATTCTCCTTACAAATGCGGCGTAATCTCGTTGACAGTCACGCCGCACCAACAGGCGCGCAAGGGACGCCCAATAGCGGCCGGTCAGCGGGCCAACCCACGCACGAGCGTCGCCAACTCGAGGAGATCGGCGACGCGGAAATGCGCGCGTCCGGCCGACACGACGACTGCCGGATCCTCGGCAACGGCGCTGGTCCAGCGTGCGGGCAGGCTGCGGGCCTCGCCGGTCTCGTCCACATAGACGACCCGGTCCTCGGACCAGAAGTGACGGTAGTCGATGAGGTCGTACTCGCGTCTCCGCAGCGGGTGAAACGGGTGCGTCACCCGGAAACGTCGGCACTCAGCTTTCGCATCGGGTGCAGTGGACAGTTGTGTCCAACATCTTCGTCGAGCGCCTCTGGCGCACCGTCAAGTACGAGGACATCTACCTACGGGGTTACGGCGGCCTGCCGG
>NZ_CAJXYK010000009.1 GCF_913063425.1 uncultured Thiohalocapsa sp. | reverse complement strand
CGCCGGTGTAATCGCTAAAGCTCATCAGCGTCATGGCAAGGGTGCCGGTGCCGGTCTGGGTGAAGTCGCCGCTGATGCCGGACTGGCTGCTCTGCAGGTCGATGTCGCCGCTGTTGGTCACATCGATACCGCCGCCCGCGCCGTCGCTGCCGAAGATCTGCAGAGGGCCGGTGAGGCTGCCGCTGTTGGTGATGCCGCCCGTGACCTGCGCCGGGGTGCTGATGGAAATGCTGCCGGTCCAGGCAAAGCCGTCCTCGTCGTCGCCCTGGATGCTGCCGCTGTTGGTGATGCCGCCAGTGATCACCGCGCTCCCATAGACACCCAAACCGCCGTATACGACTTCGCCGGAGTCCAAATCTTCCCCGCCCTGGATGCTGCCGGTGTTGGTGATGCCGCCGTTGATCTCCGCGCTGGAGATGTATATCGCGTCCATAAACCCCCCGGTGATGCTGCCGGCATTGCTGATGCCGTTGGACACCGAACTGAGGTATAGATCGATGCCGGAGAAGCCGAAGGCGTCGATGCTCTCGATGCTCCCGCCGGCCTCGTTCTGGATGGCACCCGCAATGGCGGACCACCAGGCGGAGATACCGTAGAACTCGCCCTCGAGGCTGCCGCTGTTGGCGATGTTGCCGTTGACGGTTGCGCTGGCGAGGCTGATGGCCTCAATGGCGACGATGCTGCCGCTGTTGGTGATGTCGCCCTCGACGGTGGCCTCAACGACGCCGATGCCGGCACCGTCGGTGTCGTAACCGGCCTCGATGCTGCCGGCGTTGCTGATGCTGCCGATGCTGGCGCCGCGCGTGGACTCGCGCACGCCGTCGTTGCCGAGGCCCGGCGCGCTGATGCTGCCGTCGGCGGTGATGACCAGGTCATCGCCGCCGCCGATGAACTGGGTGCCGTTCACGGCGGTGTTGATGGTGACGGTGGCGGCCGGCGCGGGCGCGGCGATGGCGCCGAGCGCCACGGCGCCGCCGACGGCGGCGGCGCGCAATTGCCGCGCGCGCAGGCGCAGCTCGGCCCGGGCGCGGCGGGCTTGATGCTGACGATGGATCAGGTGCTGGTGCGTCATGGGTTGTCCTCCGCGTCGGGTCGTTGGGTTGTTTGGCAGGCGCCGGCTTCGGCCGCGCCTGTGGTGATGCGCCGGTCGCGTCGGCGCAGGGGCGCCGCTCAGCCGCGCGCCCGCCGCGCGCGCGCCCCGGCCCAGGCGAAGAGCCCGAGCCCGATCAGCAGCGGCGTGCCGGGGATGGGTGTGGTGTACAGGTCCACGCCGTCGGCGGTGTAGTCCAGATACATGCGCCGGCGGCTGTCGAAGGCGTACACCAGGTCGCCGTCGGCGTAGTTGCTGAAGGTGCCGGTGCGGGTGCCGCCGGCGCCGATGAGCGTCAGGCGGTCGAGCGCGGAAAAGGCAAAGCCCGGGTCCAGGTCCAGCAGCAGGTCGCCGTCGATGCTCGCATCGCCGACGATGCCGAGCGGCGCGGCGGTGTAGTCGCCGAAGGCGAGCAGCGTGATGGCAAGGGTGCCGGTGCCGGTCTGGGTGAAGTCGCCGCTGATGTTGGATTCGCTGTCCAGCAGGTCGATGTCGCCGCTGTTGGTCACATCGATACCGCCGCCCGCGCCGTCGCTACCGAAGATCTGCAGAAGGCCGGTGAGGCTGCCGGTGTTGCTGATGCCGCCCGTCACTTGCGCCGGGCTGGAGATGAAAATGCTGCCGTCCTCCGAGACTCGGTTGTCGCCCTCGATGCTGCCGCTGTTGGTGATGCCGCCAGTGATCACCGCGCTCGAATAAACCCCCAAGCCGCCGCCGATGATTCTGTCAGTGATGTACCCGCCCTGGATGCTGCCGGTGTTGGTGATGCCGCCGTTGATCTCCGCGCTGAAGATGCTTATCGCGTCGAAACCCGTGATGCTGCCGGCGTTGCTGATGCCGTTGGACACCGAGCCGCCGGAGACCTGAATCCCGGAGAAGAACGAGCCGCTGACGGTGCCGCCGGCCTGATTCTGGATGGCGCCGTCGATGGTGGACGACCCGGCGGCACTGATGCCGACGAAGAAGCCCTCGATGCTGCCGCTGTTGGTGATGTTGCCGTTCGCCGTTGCGGCGAAGAGGCCGATGCCGAGGCCGGCGCTGATGCTGCCGCTGTTGCTGATGTCGCCGACGGTGGCGCCGGTGGAGGCGCCGATGCCGGAATCGGTCGCGGTGATGCTGCCGGCGTTGTTGATGCTGCCGATGCTGGCGCCGGGCGCGGACTCGCGCACGCCGTCGTCGCCGCTGCCGCTGCCCGGCGCGGTGATGCTGCCGCCGGCGGTGATCTCCAGGTCATTGCCGCCGCCGATGAACTGGGTGCCGTTGACGGCGGTGTTGATGGTGACGGTGGCCGCTTGCGTCGGCCCGGGCACGGCAATGGCGCCGAGCGCCACGGCGCCGCCGACGGTGGCGGCGCGCAATTGCCGCGCGCGCAGCCGCAGCGCCGTTTTGGCGCGGCGGGACTGATGGCAGCGGTGAAGCAGATGGCTTGGCGTCATGGGGTGTGCCTCTTGGTGGTGTGGGGCGGGACTGCGGATATTCACCGATGAAAGGCTAAGGGACTCCCTCAGCACGTTCAGCTTCTAAAGACTTCTAAAAGGGCCTGGGGCCGGGCGATGAGGCCCGCGACTCGGCCAGGGGCCACCGGCGTGGGGGGTGGGGGGCGCCGTCCGGCCCGCGCGCAGGGCGCCCCAGTCGCGCGGCCGGCGGTCTCTGCTGCCGGCGGCACGCGCGCGGGCCATGGGCCGGCAGCGCCTTGCCTCAGGACCTGCGCCGGCGCAGCAAACGCAGGCTGCCGAGGCCCGCGAGGAGCAGCGGCAGGCTGCCGGGCAGCGGCAGGCTGCCGGGCAGCGGCAGGGCGGGCAGGTCGCTCTCGGAGAGGTGTTGGCCGTCGATGGTGAACACCTCGAAGCCGGCGTAGACCAGCGTGCTCGGGGAGCTGTCGCCGTTGCGGAAGGTCAGGCCGTAAACGCCCTCGTCTGCCCAGGTGCCGAGCCACTGCCGCGAGACCAGGCCCGCAACGCTGACGCCGGCGTCGAAGGCGATGGTGTCGGTGCCCGCGCCGCCGTAGAACAGCGGCAGGCCGACGGCAACCGCCTCGGCCATCGAGAGGCCGGTGTAGTCGGCCAGTGTGCTGCTGCTGCCGACGAGCTCCGCCATGATCCCGTCGAAGGTCAGCAGATCGTCGTTGGCGCCGAAGTCCACGAGGCCTTCGAGAATGCCGGTGGTGGTGAGGGTCAGGCGCTCGCTGCCGGTGGAGAAGTCCACGCCGGCGATGGTGCCGGCATTGGTGATACGCGCCCCGGCGCCCGTCACCACGCCCGCGCCGGCATCGGCCCCGATGTCGCCGCCCATGGCGTTGGTGAGCACCAGGTCCGCGTCGGCCAGCACGCCGTTGGCGCCGCCCGAGATGCTGCCTTGGTTGGCGATGGTCACGCCATCCGGGGCACGGATGCCGGCGCCGGACGCGCCGCGCACATCCCCGGTGACGGTGACAGTCCTGGAAGCCGCGTTGGGGGCAGCATCGATCATGATGCCGTTGGCGCCGGCGGTGATGTCCGCGCTCTGGATGTCGAGCGCGCCGCCGCCGCCGAAGTATGCGTAGAGCCCGTCGTCGTGCGCGCTCACCGGACCGGCGCTGTGCACCGACAGGTCCGCATCCGCTCCGAAGCGTGCGTAGGCGAAGATGCCGCGACCGGCGGTGCTCGTGACGCCCGCGGCGGACACCGCCACCGAGCCGCCGCCAAAGTTGAGGCCCTGGATACCGGTGCCGGTGGCGCTCACCGGCCCCGTCGCGTTGACAGCAAGGTCGCCGCCGAGGCCGTTCTGGCTTGCGTACACGCCGAAGCTGCCGCCGGTGACCGCCGCCTGCATCGTCACCGACAGGTTGCTGGCCGAGCCGCTGTTGTTCGCGCTGATGCCCCAATCAGTGCCGCTCACCGTGCCGGCCGCGTTGATGACGGCATCGCCGCTGCCGCGGTGATCGACGAGGATGCCGTAGTTGCCGCCGCTCACCGCGTCCGTGGTGGCGAGGTTGAAGGTCGAGGAGCCGAAGTCGGACCTGGCCTCGATGCCGTGCTCCGCCGTACCGGTGACCGCAGCGGCGCTGATGCTGAGCCCCCCGGTGCCGGTGTTGTTGACCTGGATGCCGTAGTCCGAGCCGGTGACCGGGGCGCTTGCCGTGACGGTGACATCGCCGCTGCCCGCGTGCGCGGCCGAGATCCCTGCCTGTGCGCCCGCGATGGCCCCGGTGGAGTTGATGGACAGCGCAGTCGTGTCCGCGCCGCCCTCAGCCGAGATACCGAACCCTGTTGCGCCCTGCACGGCATCGGTGGAGATGGCCATGGCGCCTTGCCCGTCGTTCTCGGCAAGCAGGCCGGTGGTGCCGCCGCTCACCGGGCAGCCGGTGGTGATGGTCGCGTCCTGCTCGCCCCAATGCACTGCGTCGAGCCCAATATCGCCGCCCTCGAGGGTGCCGGTGATGTTGACGTCCAGTGTTGTCGAGGATTGGTTCGTCAGTGCGTACACGCCCTTCTCGCCGCCGGTGACGTCCGCAGCGGACAAAGCCAGCCCACCCTCATAGGGCTTGTAGACGAAGATGCCGTCCGTGCCCCCGCTCACCGGACCCGTGGCGGTGATGGTTGCGGCGGCGCCTCCCTGGTGCCAGATATTCATGCCGCTCGCCGCGGCGCTGTCGACGGTGCCGGTGGTCTCCAGGGTCAGCGTCGTACTTGACGTCCCGGTATAAACGCTGATCGCATCGCCCTGGCTGCTTACGTCCCGGGCGCTGAGTGACATCGCGCCATCGCCGAGGTGTGACGCGGCGATGCCGGCGTCGCCCGCCGTCACCGTACCGGTGGCGCTGATCGACATGTCTCCACCGCCCCACCAGTTCATGGCGTCGATGCCGCTGCCGGTGGTGCCCGTCACATCGGTTACCGACAGGCTCACGGCACCGCCGGCAGTGTCGCGATCGCGCAGGTACACCCCTGTGGTATCGCCACTGATGGCGCCCTCGCTGACGATGACCAGATCGCCGCCTGCGGCGCTCTCGGTGGAATTGACATCGAGGCCGCGCTGGCTGCCGCTGACGCTCGAGGCCGGGTTCAGGATCGACAGGCTGCGGCCTTGTGGTCCGACCGTGCCCGACAACGAAACGCCGACGCAGCCACCGGATACGGTGACCGGGTTGGCCGCACCGCCGACGACGATGCTGAGATCCTCCACCGCGCCTTCGATGGGGCCGGTCACGTTGGGCGCGAGGCAAGTGACCGTGTCGCCCGCCTGTGCTTCGGCAGGGTTGGTGCCGTCGCTGGTGCACCCTGCCGGCAGCACCTGCGCTCCGGCCGACCCGGCGCCGGCGAGCGCCAGCACACCGACGGCGACCGCGAGCCACAGGCTGCTCGCGTGCCGGCGGATGCCCGCGGGCGGCATGACCGCGTGCATGGGCGCCGCGGGGAGCGGATCTGCGTCGACCCGTCGGGTTTTGGTCCGGGTGCCGGCGCCAATGCCGGTTCGGATACCGGCCCGGATGCCGCCCCGCGGAGCGGGCGACTCGCCTGGACCTGCCCCTGACGAGCGTGCGCGGGGCGCCGACGTTGTGGGTCGAGAGGCCTTAGGGCGCGTGGACAGGCGCGGATGGAGCAGCTGACTGTGCGTCATGGTGTGTGCCTTTTGGTGCTGTGGGGCGGGGCTCTTAGGACATGCACCGGACGCACCCTAGGTGAGTCCCCGAGGCTGCTCATCTTCTAAAGACTTCTAGAAGCCGCGGCATGGCGGCGTTCATGCGGACTGCATCAGCGGCGTGGAGGCACCCCGTGGGCGCCTCGGAGGATGGGCCGGCAGCGGGCGCGGCGCCAAACGCGCCATGGCTGACGGGTCAAGCGCCCGCCGGTCTGCGCGCTTGCAAGACCGTTAGGCGAAGCTACAATGTCAGATCACACAATGAGTTGCGCTTGTCTGTGGCGCCCCGCCCGAGGCGCGTTCGGCCGCTCGTCCGCCACTGCTTCGGGCGCGCGGCAGGCTAGGGCGACCCGAATCGCATAGGCGGAGAGCACCATGATCGGCAGCCTGCTCAGAACCTGGCGGCGCACGGCGCAGCTCACGCAGACCCAGCTCGCGCAGGCGCTGGGCGTGAGTCAAAGCCTGGTGTCGCGCTGGGAGCGCGGGGTGGAGGCGCCGAGCCCCGCACTGAGCCGACGCCTGCATGAGCTGATGACCGGCAGCCGCAACCTGTCCGAGCTGGCGCGCGAAGCCGTGGCCCTGCGCGCGCTGCCCGTCGGCCGGGCGCTCTACGACGTGGACGGCGTACGCCTCCTGGCCTACTCGCAGGGCTTCGCGCGCACCTGGCCGCCGAACCACGGCGGCAAGCCGCTGGAGAGCATCTCCGGGCGCTTTCTGCTGGACCTGCTCGTCGGCGAGGTCGCCTCGCTGCTGCAAAACGACGAGATCCGCTACCAGATCCAGACCCGCGAGATCATCCAGCTCTCCTGCGTCACCGAGCGCAGCACCACGCTGGAGGTCGACCATGGCCTTCGCTACCGCAAGCACGGCAGCTTGCGGAACATCGGCGGCCGGCTCGTCTTCGACGTGTCCTACGAGGTCTGCGACCGCTCCGTGCCGCTCGGCTGCAGCCGCCCGCTGACCGTGGAGGACGTGCTGAGCGGGCGCCTGGACGGTTTGGTGCTGCCGGACGTTGGGGGCCACTGAGCCCGGCACCGCGCCTGCGCGCCGGTCCAACGCGGCGGCGTGCTGGTGGGGGCATGACCTTGCGGACTGCTGGAAGGGGCGGCGGTGTGGCTCTGTCTGAAGTCGCCTCAGCCGTGCGCGGCGCTGGAATGACCGCAAACCCCATGGCAGAGCCCACGCACATGAGCACGCCACTGCACGATTCCGATTTCTACAGCTGGACCCGCCAGCAGGCGGCCCTGCTGAGCGAGCGTCGCCTGGATGAGCTCGACACGGAGCACCTGATCGAGGAGCTGACGGACATGGGCGCAAGTCAGGAGCGCGAGCGCGAGGGCCGCTTGGCCGTGCTCATTGCGCACCGATTGAGATGGCGCCACCAGCCCGAGCGGCAAGGCAAGCGCTGGCACGCGACGATCAAGGAACAGCGCTGCCGCATCGCCCGCCTGCTGCGCAAGAGCTCCGGGCTCAAGTCACAGCTTGATGAGGCATTCGGGGCCAGTTGGTTCAGCGCCGTACAGCAGGCTGTGAAGGAGACGCCGCTGGACGACAACGCCTTGCCGGAGCGATGTCCCTTCACGCAGAGCCAAGTGCTCGCGCCGGAGTGCTGGACCGAGCCCGCCGAGGCCGGTTGCGCAACCGATCCTGACGGCTGACCTGGTTTCGGCGCGCCGCGGCGAGCCGGCATCAGAACCAGGTTCTCGGACTCCGCGCGGACCTTGCGCCTTGTCGATGCTGCCGCGCGGGAGGGCGCCAGCCGAGCGGGCACCCGCGGCGTCGCTTGCGCCGCAGCGCATCCCATCCCCAGACTGGCACACCGCCCCGCTTTCCCGGATCATTCCCGGTCTGATCGACCAGCCAGGCAGCAGAGGCCGCCATGCCCCAGTACCGCTCCCGCACCACCACCCATGGCCGCAACATGGCCGGCGCCCGCGCCCTGTGGCGCGCCACCGGCATGACCGATGGGGACTTCGACAAGCCCATCATCGCGGTGGCCAACTCGTTTACCCAGTTCGTGCCCGGGCATGTGCACCTGAAGGACCTGGGCCAGCTGGTGGCGCGCGAAATCGAGGCCGCCGGCGGCGTGGCCAAGGAATTCAACACCATCGCCGTGGACGACGGCATCGCCATGGGCCACGGCGGCATGCTCTATTCCCTGCCGAGCCGCGAGATCATCGCCGACTCCGTGGAGTACATGGTCAACGCCCACTGCGCCGACGCCCTGGTGTGCATCTCCAACTGCGACAAGATCACCCCCGGCATGCTGATGGCGGCCCTGCGGCTCAACATCCCCGCCGTGTTCGTCTCCGGCGGACCCATGGAGGCGGGCAAGGTGCGGCTCGACTCCAAGGGCGAGCTCAAGCTCGACCTGGTCGACGCCATGGTCACCGCCGCCAACCCCAACGAGAGCGACGCCGACGTCGCCGCCATCGAGCGCTCCGCCTGCCCCACCTGCGGCTCCTGCTCCGGCATGTTCACCGCCAACTCCATGAACTGCCTCACCGAGGCCTTGGGGCTCAGCCTGCCCGGCAACGGCTCCCTGCTCGCCACCCACGCGGGGCGCAAGCAGTTGTTCCTCGAGGCCGGGCGGCTCGCGGTGGAGCTGGCCCGGCGCTGGTACGAGCAGGACGACGCCACCGCCCTGCCGCGCTCCATCGCGAGCTTTGCCGCGTTCGAGAACGCCATGAGCCTCGACATCGCCATGGGCGGCTCCACCAACACGGTGCTGCATCTGCTGGCCGCCGCCCAGGAGGCCGGCGTGCCCTTCACCATGGCGGACATCGACCGCCTCAGCCGCAAGGTGCCGAACCTCTGCAAGGTGGCCCCCGCCACCCAGACCTATCACATGGAGGACGTGCACCGGGCCGGCGGGGTGATCGGCATCCTGGGTGAGCTCGACCGCGGCGGGCTGATCCATCGCGACGTGCCCACGGTGCACTCGGCCAGCCTGGGCGAGGCCCTGGAGCGCTGGGATGTGATGCGCGCCGGCGCCCACCCCGGCGCCCGCGAGCGCTTCCTGGCCGCCCCCGGCGGGGTGCCCACCCAGGAGGCCTTCAGCCAGTCCCGCCAGTGGCCGGCGCTCGACACCGACCGCGCCGCCGGGTGCATCCGCGACATGGCGCACGCCTACTCCCGCGACGGCGGGCTCGCCGTGCTCTACGGCAACATCGCCCCCGAGGGCTGCATCGTGAAGACCGCCGGCATCGATGCGTCCATGTTCGAGGCCGAGGCGCTGCGCTACACCACCAGCGTGCCCACCTCGACGCTGCGGGTCTTCACCGGCCCCGCGCGCATCTGCGAGAGCCAGGAGGCGGCGGTCAGCGCCATCCTCACCGACCAGATCCAGCCCGGGGACGTGGTGCTGATCCGCTACGAGGGCCCCAAGGGCGGCCCCGGGATGCAGGAGATGCTCTACCCCACCAGCTATCTGAAGTCCAAGGGTCTCGGCAAGGCCTGCGCCCTGATCACCGACGGGCGCTTCTCCGGCGGCACCTCGGGGCTGTCCATCGGCCACTGCTCGCCGGAGGCCGCCGAGGGTGGCCCCATCGGCCTGGTGGAGGAAGGCGATCTGATCGAAATCGACATCCCCAACCGGGCCATCAACGTCAAGGTGGACGATGAGGTGCTCACCGCCCGCCGCGCCGCCATGGAGGCTCAGGGCGGGCAGGCCTGGAAGCCGGTGGACCGCGATCGCCCAGTGTCCCAGGCGCTGCGCGCCTATGCCGCCATGACCACCAGCGCCGCCCGCGGCGCGGTGCGGGACATCTCCCAGCTCGGTTGAGGCCCAAAGATGTGATCGCTCGAAGCGGGCCTGCGCCGGCGGGTGACGGGCCTTGGACGCGGGGCCCCTGTCGACTGCTGATGCAGCCGAATGAAGTCCTTGCGATTCAGGGTCAGGACTGCACGCTGTTCTGCCGTTGGGTAGCACCGAAGGATGTCCGCTTCGCTGGTTCCCAACCGACGTGCCTGTTCCAGGACCCACACCGGAATACGTGTACGCAGGATGCGTGCGGCGCCGCCGCAGACGCCGGTTGTCTTCTCGATCCCGGGCGTGGTGGCCCCGCCGAGGTCCTGGGCGAGCCATTGCAAGGAGCTGCGCCTTGTCGCCTGGGGAGAGCTCGGGGAGCAGTGCTTCAATCGTCCGGAGCTCCGGGCTCATGGCGGGTCCTCCCGGAGACTGGCATCGATGATGGTCAACAGCTCGTCCCGCCCGATGTCTGCCTGATCGACCTTGGAGTAGATCGCCACCAGCACGACTTCGCCGGGCGTGCACAAAAAGTCAATGATCCTGTATCCGCCGCGCTTGCCCCGGCTGCTGTCGCTGTTCGGCGCGCGGACCTTGTACAGGACATGCTCGATACCCTGAATTCGCGCCCCCGGCGTGTCACCGGCCGCCAACTGGTCGATGATCGGCTGCACATCCCTCCAAATCCCCCGATAGCGCCGGCTCAGGCGCTTGAGCTGTCGTTTGAAGGCATCCGTGTAACCAACCTTCATTGCTCATTCGGCGTCAATGCCATGCCAAAGGGTGTCGACATCGCGCACGCGACCGGCCTGCGCGTCCTGCCAGCCCTCGCGCAGGGACTCCGCAGCCGTCGGCCAGCGCTCTTCTTCCTCGACGCCCTCGCGAAAAGAGTGCACCAAGCGCAGCAGGTCTCGCGCGGTTCAGTGGACGTACCCTTTCTTGCTCTACGGACGGATTCGTCGTGCCTGTCCGTGGCGTTACCGAGGCCGATTGACGCGCAGGAGCTTGCCCACCAAATCACCAGCGGCTGCTATCGCCTGGTGGATGCGCTCGGCCTGGGCCGGGAAATCCGGGTCGAAGGTGCACACGATGATGCCAGCGTGGATCGGCGACTGCTGATGCAGGCGAATGAAGTCCTTTCGGTTCAGGGTCAGGACGGTGCGGTTTTCTGCCGTCGCGAAGCGCAGAACCTCGGTGTCGGGCAAAGCGCCCCCGCGTTGCCCGTTTCCTGAATCGTTAGGACATCGTGCCCTCGCTTGCGCAGCGCCTGGACAACCGGCAGCGGGAAGTTTCCGTTGCCGTAACGCCGCGCCACTGGGTCAGGCCTCGTTGTCGGCGATATCTCGCTCGATTTCCGTGCGTCGTCTTCTGACGTAGCTCCAGGCGTTAGCGAGATCCTCGGCCGTCAACGTCGGGTAGCACCGAAGGATGTCCGCATCGCTGGTTCCCAATCGACGCGCCTGCTCCAGTATCCACACCGGAATACGTGTGCGCACAATGCGTGCTGCTCCGCCGCAGACAGCGGGCGTTTTCTCGATGCCGGGCGTGGTTCCGCCGAGATCCTGGGCAAGCCATTGCAGCAACTGCGCCTTGTCACCTGGGGAGAGTCCGGGGAGCAACGCTTCGATAGTCCGCAGTTCTGAGCTCATGGCGGGTTCTCTGGGAGATCGGTTCGATGCTGCCTTGCTTGTTCGGACGTTTCGCAACAAGATCTTCCCACTTACCAGGCAGGACGTTCATGTCAAGCGGCTCGACGATCATGGAGAGTGGGCTACACAAACAAAGCGGCCCTCCGGCCGCTTTCTCAGTCGTCCCCGGCCTCCCTGCCGCGCCCCCCGTCACCGCGGCAGGTCACTGCTCCCCATCAACCATTCATCCACCGCCCGCGCACACTGGCGCCCCTCGCGGATGGCCCAGACCACCAGCGACTGGCCGCGGCGCATGTCGCCGGCGGCGAAGACGCCGTCGACGTTGGTGTAGTAGGCCTTGGGGCCTTCGGTGCTGCCCTTGACGTTGCCGCGGGCGTCGAGCTCCAGGCCCTTGGCCTCCTTGAGCTCGGCGAGCATGCCCTCGTGCACGGGATGCACGAAGCCCATGGCGAGCAGCACCAGGTCGGCCTTGAACTGGGCCTCGGAGCCCGGGACCTCGGACATCTGCCAGCGGCCGTCCTCGTCCTTGTCCCAGCGCACGAGGACATAGTTCAGCGCGCTGACGTTGCCCTCGCCGTCGTGCTCGAAGGATTTGGTCAGCACGTTCCAGTGGCGGTCGCAGCCTTCCTCCTGGGAGGAGGAGGTGCGCAGCTTGTTGGGCCAGTTGGGCCAGGTGAGGCCCTTGTCTTCCTTCTCCGGCGGCTTGTCCAGGATCTCGATCTGGGTGATGGACTTGGCGCCGTGGCGGTTGCTGGTGCCGATGCAGTCGGAGCCGGTGTCGCCGCCGCCGATGACGATGACGTGCTTGTCGTGGGCGCTGATGAAGTCCTCGTCCGGCACGCTCACGCCCTGCACGCGCTTGGAGTTGGCGCGCAGAAAGTCCATGGCGAAGGTGAGCGCAGAGGCATCCAGCTCGGCGAGGCGCACATGCTCCTGCTGCTCCTGGAAGAGAAATTCGGCCCAGTTTCGGATGAGGTCCGGACACAAGTTCAAAACGCGGACCCGGATTCACTGCTGCGCTGGTTTCGGCAGAGTTTGAAAGCAGACAACATCGACGAAGTGCTGCGGTAACCGACACCGCCAGCCAAGCCGCCGGTGCCGATCCCGACCCTGCACATCGCCGACGAGGCACTCGGGCAGTGAGAGTGAGCAGACTTTCTGAGGGGATCTGCCGGGATTCTGATCAGATTCGGTGAGGGAGAACGAAAAACCCCCGCAAACAACTTGACGAAAGTCGTGCGAGGGGGCTGTCTCCAAGTTACGCAAATGACGAGAGAGATCGATCCAGTGTGTCACGCCTTTCTCATCGACACCAGTTTCTACCAGTTGTTGACGCGGAT
This sequence comes from uncultured Thiohalocapsa sp., assembly GCF_913063425.1. GTDB lineage: Bacteria > Pseudomonadota > Gammaproteobacteria > Chromatiales > Chromatiaceae > Thiohalocapsa. The sequence continues at coordinate 141,581 of NZ_CAJXYK010000009.1, read as the reverse complement.
CGACGAGTCGCTCGCCGAGGAGGTCCGTGCCCGCGGCTGTGGCTGCGGCGGTCGGCTGCACAGCGCGCTGTTGATCTCCCCGGTCACGACAGCGACCGGCTCGTTGAGGGTGAGCGCCGACCCGCAGAAGATGTGATCGCCCCCGCCCGGGCGGCTCCTTAGGCTTCTGGTCTTGTTGTTCAGCACCAGGGGGAGACGCGAATGCCCGGGGAGAAACGTGACTCGGACCCTGATGGCTGGGCGCGGCTGCGCTTTGCCATCATCGGCCCGTTGTTGGCCGATCCACCGCCGCCGGGAGACTTGGGGGTGCGGCTGAAGGCGCTGGCGGCCAAGGACTGGCGCCATCCGGTGACGGGCCTGCCGCTGCGGTTCGGCTTTGCCACCTCGGAGCGCTGGTACTACCTCGCCCGCGACGCGCAGGATCCGGTGGCGGCGCTGCGCCGGCGGCGGCGGCGTGATGCCGGGCAGCAACGCGGCCTCACCGCGCAGCTGATCGAGGTGGTGTGCGCCCAGTACCGGTAACACCCTGGCTGGACGGTGCAGCTGCACTACGACAACCTCGCCGCCTTGGCGGCCGAGGACGACAGCCTGGGGCCGTTACCCTCCTACGCCACCGTGCGCCGCTTCATGAAGCGCACCGGACTGCACCGGCGTCGTGTCAATCCGCGCCGCACCCGCGGTGCCGAGCAGGCCGCCCGGCGCCTGGAGGCCTGCGAGGTGCGCAGCTACGAGGCCGAGCATGTCCATGCCCTATGGTATCTGGACTTCCACCATGGGTCGCGCAAGGTGCGGACCCGCGCCGGGATCTGGGCCACACCGCTGCTGCTGGCGCTCATCGACGCTCACTCCCGCCTGATCTGCCATCTGCAGTGGTATCTGGATGAAACCGCCGAGACCCTGGTGCATGGCCTCGGGCAGGCGTTGCAGAAGCGTGGGCTGCCCCGGGCAGTGATGAGCGATAACGGCGCGGCGATGCAGACCCAGGAATTCACCGCTGGACTGCATGCTGGAGCACGTGCACGTCGCCTATGCCCGCTGGGACTTGCGCAGCGTGGAGTTGGTCGATCCCCACACCGCCACCATGCTCGACGCCTGACACCAAGCCGGCATCAAGCGGGCCGACCTGGCGGTGCGCACGCTCAACGGGGCGATGCTGTGGACCGCCGACCGCCCCCTCGATCAGCTCCCCCTCGCGTTCGCCAGAGTCCACAACGTTCAACAGGCCGATATCTACGTGCGCCCCGCACGAGACCTTCCCTGGCCAAAGGTGTTTCTCGACGATGTCCCTGTCCCTATGGCGCAACGTATTGCCAGGAAATATGCCACCCTGGTGGTGCACACGTCCGTGCTCGGCGGCTGCCATCAGTGGTTGCACCTGACCTGCGCCCTCGACGAGCAGCAGCGCTGCCACGTCCAGCGCTGGCTCATCCCCCGCATCGGCGCCGCCCCCGGCTCAGGCTCCGGCGAGCACCTCGGACGCCTCGCCGGAATGAAAAATTGGAAGCGCGGCGGCGAGTGGGTCAACGTCCTCCAGCGGCCAAGCCCGCACGCCTGTGCCTGGGACCCGACACCCGTTCTGCAATCCGCCGCTCACGCCAAGCCGACGGCCAACATCGCGTGCGCACCAGCACCCGCACCCGGCGTCGATCGCTCCGAATCCACCCGCGAATGGGGATGGGTCTGCGCTGCACGCGAAACCGGCCTCAACCCGGCGCTCGTCTACCAACGACTGCTTGCGCCTGCCGCCCCGCGCCGCGGACACGATGCCGAGCGCTACGCCAGGCATACCATCGCGCGCGCCATCCGACATACCTCCACACGCCGCCGATCCGCTCCGTCTCTCCCCCCTTGGGGGCGCGCGTGGCTCACAACTTCCCTACCTCCCGCATCCCTGTTCCAGGACTTCGATTCCCAAGAACCCGTCTATTTCCCTCAATCTTCCTGCAAACCGGGGGGGCCTTCAATTACCGTGTTCACGCTCAGTCGCCCGCCATCGCAGATGAAGCGGGTGCAGACCACGGGGATCAAGCAGCATCAAGTTGCACCCGCACTCTGGTCCCGAGTGCGGCAGCGATGTTGACGAGTGCATCGAGGGAGAAGCGGGAGATGCGTCCTCGCAGCAGGTCATTGATCCTCGGCTGAGATACGCCGCAGTGTTCGGCGGCCTCTCGCTGAGTCCAGCCGCGCTCGTCGATGACGGCGCTGATCTGGGTTATCAGGTCGGCGCGCAGTCTCAGATTGGCCGCTTCCGACGGTGTCTGGGAGATGGCATCCCAGACGCTGTCGAAGGTTTCGATCTCGGTGTCGCTCATGATTTCTCTTGCGCTAGGCGTTCGAATCGGCCTCGGGCCAGCTCGATGTCGCTCTTGGCCGTTGTCTGGGTCTTCTTCTGGAACGCATGCAGTACGTAGATGGCGTCGCGCAATCGGGCCGTGTAGATGACCCGAAAGCTGCCTGATCGGTCTCGAATGCGGATCTCTTCGACGCCGCGACCGATACTGGGCATCGGCTTGAAATCGACCGGTTGATCTCCGCGTTGGACCCGCTCGATCTGGTAACCGGCGTCCTGTCGTGCGTCCTTTGGAAATTCGCGCAGGCGTTTGAGGGAGTCGCCGACAAATCTGACGGGCTTCATGGAGGATGAATATATCGGTGTGGATATACTCTGGCAAGCCGTTTCGAACACTCTGGCCCTAGCAACATCAATGGCGGGATGCGCCGTGAGCGTTTCCACCTGGTGGTCTGCACCGGCAAGCATATCGCGCCAAGTGATTGGCCGGGGTAAGCCCGACAAAGGGTTCGCGTCGGGCAGCGCACCGTACCTCTTGTCCGTTGCGAGATTCGACTTGCGCCAGCAACACACCAAAAAAAGCGGCCGTTGGGCCGCTTTCCAGTTTCGTCGCTCAAGGCTCCGTGCCGCTAGCCGCCCTCACCGCGGCAGATCGGTCGTCCCCATCAGCCACTCATCCACCGCCCGCGCACACTGGCGCCCCTCGCGGATGGCCCAGACCACCAGCGACTGGCCGCGGCGCATGTCGCCGGCGGCGAAGACGCCGTCGACGTTGGTGTAGTAGGCCTTGGGGCCTTCGGTGCTGCCCTTGACGTTGCCGCGGGCGTCGAGCTCCAGGCCCTTGGCCTCCTTGAGCTCGGCGAGCATGCCCTCGTGCACGGGATGCACGAAGCCCATGGCGAGCAGCACCAGGTCGGCCTTGAACTGGGCCTCGGAGCCCGGGACCTCGGACATCTGCCAGCGGCCGTCCTCGTCCTTGTCCCAGCGCACGAGGACATAGTTCAGCGCGCTGACGTTGCCCTCGCCGTCGTGCTCGAAGGATTTGGTCAGCACGTTCCAGTGGCGGTCGCAGCCTTCCTCCTGGGAGGAGGAGGTGCGCAGCTTGTTGGGCCAGTTGGGCCAGGTGAGGCCCTTGTCTTCCTTCTCCGGCGGCTTGTCCAGGATCTCGATCTGGGTGATGGACTTGGCGCCGTGGCGGTTGCTGGTGCCGATGCAGTCGGAGCCGGTGTCGCCGCCGCCGATGACGATGACGTGCTTGTCGTGGGCGCTGATGAAGTCCTCGTCCGGCACGCTCACGCCCTGCACGCGCTTGGAGTTGGCGCGCAAAAAGTCCATGGCGAAGTGGATGCCGGCGTAGCTGCGCCCGGGCACATCCAGGTCGCGGGGCTTCTCGCTGCCACCGGCGAGGACCACGGCGTCGTGATCGTCCATCAGATCGGCCATGGGGATGTCCACGCCGATGTGGCAATGGGTGTGGAACTCCACGCCCTCGGTGCGCATCTGCGCCATGCGCCGGTCGATCATCTTCTTGGCAAGCTTGAAGTCCGGGATGCCGTAGCGCAGCAGGCCGCCGATGCGGTCTTCTTTCTCGTAGAGCGACACGGCATGGCCGGCGCGGGCGAGCTGCTGCGCACAGGCGAGCCCGGCGGGGCCGGAGCCCACCACGGCGATGTGCTTGCCGGTGCGGTGCTCGGGCACCTGCGGGCGCACCCAGCCCTCTTCCCAGGCCTTGTCGGCGATGGCGCGCTCGATGGCCTTGATGGCCACGGGCTTGTCGTCGATGTTGAGCGTGCAGGCGGCCTCGCAGGGCGCCGGGCAGATGCGCCCGGTGAACTCCGGGAAGTTGTTGGTGCTGTGCAGCACCTCGATGGCCGACTCCCAGTCCTGCTGATACACCAGGTCGTTCCAGTCCGGGATGATGTTGTTCACCGGACAGCCCTGATGGCAGTAGGGGATGCCGCAGTCCATGCAGCGCGCGCCCTGCACCGCCATCTCTTCGTCGGACGGCGGCAGCACGAACTCGTTGTAGTGCACGACGCGGTCCGCCGCCGGCTCATAGGCCATCTCGGCGCGGTCGTATTCCATGAATCCGGTTGGCTTACCCATGACTTGCGTCCTCCGTCAGGACCGAAGGGTCGGCTTGGATCGATTCGGCGTGGTGGCGCCCGGCGGGCGGCTCTGCTGGGCCTGCATACTCTCCAGCGCGCGGCGGTAGTCCACGGGCATGACCTTGACGAACTTGGGCCGGTTGGCGTCCCAGTCGTCGAGGATGGCCCGGGCCACGTCCGAATTGGTGTAGTGCTTGTGCTTGAGGATCAACTGCTTCAGGCGGATCTCATCGAAGCGGGTCATGTCGTGGCTCACGTCCACGAAGCCGTGGGACTCCAGGTCGCCGCCCTGGTGGTCGAGGTGCTCCAGCGCGGCGTCCTCCGCGGCGATGGGCTCCAGCTCCACCATGGCCTGGTTGCAGTGATCGGCGAAGCTGCCGTCGGCGTCCAGCACATAGGCGACGCCGCCCGACATGCCGGCGGCGAAGTTGCGCCCGGTGGGGCCTAAGCAGACCATGACGCCGCCGGTCATGTACTCGCAGCCGTGGTCGCCGACGCCTTCCACCACTGCCATGGCACCGGAGTTGCGCACACAGAAGCGCTCGCCGGCGACGCCGCGGAAGTAGACCTCGCCGCTGATGGCGCCGTAGAGCACGGTGTTGCCGACGATGATGTTGTCCTCGGCCTTGTCGATGCCGGAATCCGACGGCGGGTAGATGATGAGCCGCCCGCCGGAGAGGCCCTTGCCGACGTAGTCGTTGGCCTCGCCTTCGAGCTCGATGGTGACGCCGTGGGCGAGCCAGGCGCCGAAGGACTGCCCGCCGATGCCGCGGGCCTTGACGTAGATGGTGTCGTCCGGCAGGCCCGCATGCCCATAGCGCTCGGCGACCCGCCCCGAGAGCATGGTGCCGACGGTGCGGTTGAAGTTCTTGACCTCGGTCTCGATGCGCACAGGCTCACCGCGCTCCAATGCGGGCTCCGCCTGCTGGCTCAGGCTGTGGTCGAGGGCCTTGTCGAGGCCGTGGTCCTGGGTCTCGCTGTTGTACAGCGCCACGGTGTCGGGCACGTCGGGCTTGGTCAGGATGCGCGAGAAGTCGAGCCCCTTGGCCTTCCAGTGCTCGATGGCGCGGCGCATCTCCAGGCGATCCATCTGGCCGACGGCCTCGTTCAGGCTGCGGAAGCCGAGCCTGGCCAGGATCTGGCGGACTTCTTCGGCGATGAAGAAGAAGAAGTTCACCACATGCTCGGGCTGGCCGGTGAATTTCTTGCGCAGCTCCGGGTCCTGCGTGGCCACGCCGACGGGGCAGGTGTTGAGGTGGCACTTGCGCATCATGATGCAGCCCTCGACGATGAGCGGCGCCGTCGCAAAGCCGAACTCGTCGGCACCTAAGAGCGCGCCGATGACCACGTCGCGCCCGGTGCGCATGCCGCCGTCCACCTGCACCGCGATGCGCCCGCGCAGGCGATTCAGCACCAGGGTCTGGTGGGTCTCGGCGAGGCCGATCTCCCACGGCGAGCCCGCGTGCTTGATGGAGGTGAGCGGGCTCGCGCCGGTGCCGCCGTCGTAGCCGGCGATGGTCACGTGGTCCGCATGGGCCTTGGAGACGCCCGCGGCGACGGTGCCGACGCCGACTTCCGAAACCAGCTTCACCGAGATCCGCGCCATGGGGTTGGCGTTCTTCAGGTCGTGGATGAGCTGCGCCAGGTCCTCGATGGAGTAGATGTCATGGTGCGGCGGCGGCGAGATGAGCCCCACGCCGGGCGTGGAGTGCCGCACCCGCGCGATCTGCGCATTGACCTTGTGACCCGGCAGCTGGCCGCCCTCGCCGGGCTTGGCGCCCTGGGCGATCTTGATCTGGATGTCGTCGGCGTTGACGAGATACTCCACGGTCACGCCGAAGCGCCCGGAGGCCACCTGCTTGATGGCGGAGCGCTCCGGGTTGCGGCTGCCGTCCGGCAGCGGCAGGAAGCGCTCCGGCTCCTCGCCGCCCTCGCCGGTGTTGGACTTGCCGCCGATCCGGTTCATGGCTTTGGCCAGCGTCGAGTGCGCCTCATAGCTGATGGAGCCGAAGGACATGGCGCCGGTGGCGAAGCGCTTGACGATGTCCGCCGCGGGCTCGACTTCGTCCAGCGGCACCGGCTCATCCGCCCACTTCAGCTCCATCAGACCGCGGAAGGTGAGCAGCTTCTCGTTCTGCTCGTTGATGAGCTTGGAGTACTCGGCGTAGGTCTTGGCGTCGTTGGCGCGGGTGGCGTGCTGGAGCTTCGAGATGGTCTCCGGCGACCACACGTGATCCTCACCGCGCAGCCGGTACGCATAGTCGCCGCCCACATCCAGGTGCTTGCGCAGGATCTGCTCATTGCCATAGCCGCGCTTGTGCCAGCGTACCGCCTCTTCGGCCACCTCGGCGAGACCGATGCCCTCCACCATGCTGGCGGTGCCGGTGAAGTACTTGGCGACGAATGAGTGGTTCAGGCCTACGGCGTCGAAGATCTGCGCGCCGCAATAGCTCTGGAAGGTGCTGATGCCCATCTTGGACATGACCTTCTTCAGGCCCTTGCCGACGGCCTTGATGTAGCGGGACTGGGCCTCCTCGAAGTCCAGCTTGCCGCCGTCGTGCGGCAGCCTGTCCAGCAGGGAGGCGATGGTGTCGAAGGCCAGATAGGGGTTGATGGCCTCGGCGCCGTAGCCCGCGAGCGTCGCGAAATGGTGCACCTCCAGCGCCGCGCCCGTCTCCACCACGAGCCCCGAGCTGGTGCGCAGGCCGCGGCGGATCAGATGGTGATGCACGGCGGAGGTCGCCAGCAGCGCCGGAATCGGGATGTAGTCGGCGTTGGTGTGGCGGTCCGACAGAATCAGGATGTTGTGCCCCTCCAGCACCGCCTGCTCGGCCTCCTGGCACAGCCGGTCCAGCGCCGGGGCCATGCCTTCGGCGCCTTCCCCGGCCGGATAGACCATGTGCAGGGTCTCGGTGCGGAAGGCGCCACCGGAGTTGTCCTCGATGTGGCGGATGCGCTCCAGGTCCTCATTCGTCAGGATGGGCTGGTTCACCTCCAGGCGCCAGTGCTGGCCGGCCTCGTCCAGGCCCAGCAGATTCGGCCGCGGGCCGATGAGCGACACCAGCGACATCACCAGCTCTTCGCGAATGGGGTCGATGGGCGGGTTCGTGACCTGGGCGAAGTTCTGCTTGAAGTAGGTGGACAGGTGCTTGGAGCGCGAGGACAGCACTGAAGGCGGGTTGTCCGCACCCATGGAGCCCACGGCCTCCTGCCCGGAGACGACCATGGGGGTGAGCAGGAACTTGATGTCCTCCTGGCTGTAGCCGAAGGCCTGCTGGGCATCCAGCAGCACGCTGGCCTCCGGGGCCATTGGGGCGACGTCGGTGGGCAGCGAATCCAGATGGATCTGGGTGCGGCCCAGCCATTCGCGGTACGGCTGGGCATCGGCGAGCTCGGCCTTGACCTCGGCGTCGTCGATGATGCGCCCCTGCTCCAGGTCAATCAGGAACATGCGCCCGGGCTGCAGGCGCCACTTCTTGGCGATGCGCTCGTCGGGGATGTCCAGCACGCCCATCTCTGAGCCCATGACCACCATGTCGTCATGGGTCACCAGATAGCGGGCGGGGCGCAGGCCGTTGCGGTCCAGCGTGGCGCCGATCTGCCGACCGTCGGTGAAGGCCACCGCCGCCGGGCCGTCCCAGGGCTCCATCAGCGCCGCATGGTACTCGTAGAAGGCGCGGCGCTTCTCGTCCATGAGCTTGTTGCCGGACCAGGCCTCCGGAATCAGCAGCATCATGGCGTGGGCCAGTGAATAGCCGCCCATCACCAGCAGCTCCAGCGCATTGTCGAAGCAGGCGGAGTCCGACTGGCCCTCGGGGATCAGCGGCCAGATGCTGTCCAGGTCCTCCCCCAGCACCTCCGAGCGCATGGTGTGCCGGCGTGCAGCCATCCAGTTGACGTTGCCGCGCAGGGTGTTGATCTCGCCGTTGTGGCAGATCATGCGGAACGGCTGCGCAAGGTCCCAGGTGGGGAAGGTGTTGGTGGAGAAGCGCTGGTGCACAAGGGCCAGCGCGGAGGCGAAGCGCTCGTCCTTCAGGTCCAGGTAGTAGTTGCCCACCTGGCCCGCGAGCAGCATGCCCTTGTAGTTGATGGTGCGCGAGGACATGGACGCGACGTAGTAGGCCGTCTTGTCATAGCCGGCGGCGCGGATCTCGTTGTCCATGCGCTTGCGGATGACGAAGAGCTTGCGCTCGAAGGCGTCCTGATCCGGGCAGTTGTCGCCGCAGGCGACGAACACCTGGCGCACCACGGGCTCGGTGGGCAGCACGCTCGCGCCGAGGTCCGCGTTGTCCACCGGCACGTCGCGCCAGCCGAGGATGGTCTGGCCGCCCTCTTCCAGCCGGCGCTGCACTGTCGCTTCCATGTCGGCGCGGGCGGCGGCGTCCTTCGGCAGAAAGACCATGCCGACACCATAGTGGCCGGCCGCCGGCAGATCGAAGTCCACCTTGGCGCGGAAGAAGTCGTCCGGGATCTGCACCAGGATGCCGGCACCGTCACCGGCCTTGGGATCGGCGCCCACGGCACCGCGGTGGGTGAGGCGCTCCAGGATCTCGAGGCCCTGCTGCACGATGCGGTGGCTTTTGCGATTCTTGATGTCGCAGACGAAGCCGACACCGCAGGCGTCGCGCTCGTGGGCGGGGTCGTAGAGCCCCTGCGCCGCTGGATAGGCACGAAGGTTCATGGCTTGGGACCTCGTAGTCGCCTGGTGGTCAGTTACCGGACCGGCTTGGGTGGATTGTGATTCCGTGATCAGTCGCCTTCCACCCCAGGAAGTTCCGATTTCGATTGAGATGCCGTCCGGGAATACATGGTTTCGACGGTCGGCCGCGGTGCGCCGCCGGCACCGCGGGGGCAACCGCCCGGCGCACCGGGCGCATCGGTGGGGCCGGACTCGGGGAGCGGACCACGCGGGGCCTGCGGGTGACGCGGTGGTGCGATGAACCGCACGCCGGGCCGGCCATCATAGCGGCTTAGCAGATGCTGTGCCAGCAAGGAAGCGGCGCAAGGGGCAGTTGCCCGACGCGGAGAGTACCAGACTGGCGCAGCGGATCTGCGGCGTGCACAGCTTTGGTGCCGAGCTTGGCGGACAGGCACAGTGGGGTCCGCGTCCGGCATGCCACCGGGGCCACCACACCAGCGACAACCCGGCGTCGCAGGCGAGCTCAGGCCCCTGCCCCGGCGCCGGCGATGTCCGCCAACAACGCCCGCAGCACGGCCGGGTCGAAATCCGCCGTCACCACCGCCCTTCCGATGCCGTGCAGCAGCACCAGTCGCAGGCGCCCGCCCTGGACCTTCTTGTCCACGGCCATGAGCGCGAGCCAGCGCTCGACGGACAGCGCCGCCGGCGGGTCCACCGGCAGGCCGAAGCCCGCGAGCAGCGCCCGAGCCCGGGACACGTCGGCAGCGTCCAGCCAGCCGAGGCGGGCGGACAGCTCGGCCGCCAGCACCATGCCGGCGGCAACCGCCTCGCCGTGCAGCCAGACGCCGTAGCCCATGCCCGCCTCGATGGCGTGGCCGAAGGTGTGACCCAGATTCAGCAGCGCCCGCTGGCCCGCCTCGCGCTCGTCGGCGGCCACCACCGCCGCCTTGTTGCGGCAGGAGCGCTCGATGGCCTCCGCCAGCGCATCCGCGTCACGGGCGAGCAGGTGCTCGCGGTGCGCCTCCAGCCAGTCGAAGAAGGCCGGGTCGCGGATGAGCCCGTACTTGACCACCTCCGCCAGGCCGGCGGCGAGCTCGCGCTCCGGCAGGGTGCGCAGCGTATCGGTATCGGCGATGACGGCCCGGGGCTGGTGGAAGGCGCCGATCATGTTCTTGCCCAGCGGATGGTTGACGCCCGTCTTGCCGCCCACGGAGGAGTCCACCTGTGCGAGCAGCGTGGTGGGCACCTGGATGAAGGCCACCCCACGCTGGTAGCAGGCGGCGGCGAAGCCCGCCATGTCGCCCACCACGCCGCCGCCCAGGGCCACCAGGATGACGTCCCGGCCGAGGCGGGCTTCGAGCAGCGCGTCGAAGATGCGGTTCAGGGTGTCGAGATCCTTGTACTGCTCGCCGTCCGGCAGGATCACCCGATGCAGATCGAAGCCGGCAAGGGCCGCCTCCACGGCCTCGAGATAGAGCGGCGCGACGGTGTCGTTGCTCACCACCAGCACCTGCCGGCCGCGCACATGGGGTTGCCAGCAAGCGGGCTGCGCAAGGAGTCCGGGGCCGATCAGGATCGGATAGCTGCGCTCGCCCAGATCGACCTCAAGGCGCCGGGCGCCCGTCGGCGCCCGGCCGCTGTCGCTGGGTACAGCCGAGTCAGGGCTTGAGTCTGGAGTCGCCACGTCAGAGGTCTTCCTCTTCCAGGCGCCGGCGAATCTCCTTCACCACCGACGAGGTGCCGCGGCGCTCGGTGGACACCACCATGTCCGCCACCTGCCGATACACGGGCTCGCGCTCGGCCATCAGGTCCCTGAGCTTCTGCTGCGGGTCATCCGTGTCCAGCAGCGGGCGGCTGCGGTCCCGGGCGGTGCGGGCGTACTGCTGCTCCGGGCTGCAATGCAGGTAGATGACCAGGCCCCGGGCGGCAAGCTGCTGGCGGTTCTCCGCCACCATCACGGCGCCGCCGCCGGTGGCCAGCACGATGTTGTCCTGCTGTGCCAGCTCCTCGATGACGGTGCGCTCGCGGTTGCGGAAGCCTTCTTCGCCCTCGAACTCGAAAATGGTGGCGATGTCCACGCCGGTGCGGCGCTGGATCTCCTGGTCGCTGTCCTGGAACTCGTAGCCCAGAGACTGTGCGAGCTGGCGGCCGATGGTGCTTTTGCCGGCCCCCATGGGGCCGACGAGAAAGATGTTCTGCGGTCGTATCATGGCCGGCAGGTATGCCAGATTTGGCGGCCACGGGCAAGGGCAGCGGCCATTGTCCGGCGGCAGCTCCGGGCCGCGGCGGGTGACCCGATGCGTGCCGCGGCGGGCGCGCCGGACACGCCGGCCGGCCGCCTCAGCGCGTGGCGAGGTCGCTCTTCAGGATCTTCGGCGTGACGAAGATCAGGAGCTCGGAGTTGTTGTCCTGGCGCTGCTCGTTCTTGAACAGGCGCCCGAACACGGGCACGTCTCCGAGCCAGGGAACCTGCTCTTTGGAGAAGCTCTTGTCACGCTCGTAAACACCACCGAGGACCACGGTCTCGCCATTGTCCACCAGCACAGAGGTGGTCACGGAGCGCGTGTCCACGGGCGGCACCCCCAGCACCGTGTTGGCGAAATTCGGCTGGTCCTTGTTCACGGCCAGGTCCATGATCACGCGGTCGTCAGGGGTGATGTGCGGCGTCACCTCCAGCTTCAGCACCGCCTCCTTGAAGGCCACCGCCGTGCCGCCGCCGGCGCCGCCGGTCTGCTCCTGGTACGGAATCTCGGTGCCGACTTTGATGACGGCCTCGTTCTGGTCCGAGGTCACCACCCGTGGTGAGGACACCACCTCGCCGCGACCTTCCCGCTGCATGGCCGAGAGCTCCAGCTGGATCAGGTGCGAGCCCACCTTGCCGAGCATGAAGTTGAAGGCGCCCGCGGGGTTGGCGTTGGCGGGCAGGTTCACCATGAGGGCCGGGTAGTTGCTGCCCTCCGGGAACTCGACGATGGAGTTGAAGCGCGGAAAGACGGGATTCCCTTCGGCGTCCGTTTCTTCCTCAATGCTCTGGCCGAAGGGCCCCGCATTGAAATCCGCCGGGGGCTGATAACCCGGCCGTCCACCGCCGATGAGCAGCTCGTTGTCCCGGAACCGCCCCATGGAGGTGGAGAGCCCGAAGCGCACGCCGAGGTCGCGCGCGAAATCGTCGTTGGCGATCACCACCCGCGACTCGATCATGACCTGCCGTACCGGCACGTCGAGGCGGTTCACCAGCCGGCGGACTTCTTCCAGCTTGGCCGCCGTGTCCTGCACCAGCAGGGTGTTGGTGCGCTCGTCCACCGTGACGCTGCCGCGCTCCGCCGTCAGCAGGTTGTTCTCCTCGGACTTGAGCAGGGCCGCGAAGTCCGCCGCCTTGGCATAGTTCACCTGGATGAACTCCGAGCGCAGCGGCGCCAGCTCCTGGATCTGCTGCCGGGACTCGAGCTCCAGCTTCTCTTGGGCTGCGATCTCCTGTGTCGGCGCCACCATGATCACGTTGCCGGTCTGGCGCATGGACAGGCCCTTGGTCTTGAGAATGATGTCGAGCGCCTGATCCCAGGGCACGTTCTTGAGCCTGAGTGTGATGTTGCCGCGCACGGTATCGCTCGCCACCAGGTTCAGCCCGGTGAAGTCCGCCAGCAGCTGCAGCACGGCGCGGACCTCGATGTCCTGGAAGTTGAGCGAGAGCCTGTCGCCGTCGTAGACGATCTTCTCGCGCTCGCGCTGCTCCCGTTCCGCCGGCGTCAGGGCGCGGAATTCCAGCGTAAACAGATTATCTGTCTGGTAGGCGAGATACTCGAACTGATCCGCCGTCTTCACATCCACGCGCACGTCGCCGCTGATGCCGCGCGACTCCACCGCGGTGACCGGTGTGGCGAAGTCCACCACGTCCAGGCGACGGAACAGGCGCTGCGGCAGGTCCGTGTTGGGAATGTCGACGATCACGTCCTGGCCCTCCTGGCGCACGCTCACCTGGGTGTCGGCGGACGGCAGGGTGATGAGCACCCGCCCCTCACCGCCGGCGCCGCGGCGGAAGTCGATGTCCTTAACGCTGCCCCGCTGCGCCTGGCGCTGGACCGGCCGCGCCCCGGCGGTTGCGGCGACGCGCCGCGCCTGGGTGGGCACCGGCGCCGGGCGGTCCGGGTTCAGCGACACCGTCACCCGGTTGCCGCGGGTCTCAAGCTCATAGGGCACCGAGTCGTTCAGGTTGATGACCACCCGGGTGCGGTCGCTGGCCTCCACGGCGACGATGCTGTGAGCAACGCCGAGACCGATGGGGATGGACCCACGATCCAGCCCGCTGTTGGCGCCGGGGAAATCGATGGCGATGCGCGCCGGATTCTCGGTGGCGAAATCCTGGGGCGTCGGCACACTGCCGGAGAAGACCAGGTCGATCTCCACCTGATTGCCGGGCAGGGACGCGAACTCCACGTCCTGGAGCACGGCGCCGCCCGCCGGGGGGAGCCAGCAGGCGCCGACAAGTGCCAGCATGCCGGCGATGCGGCGGCCGGTCGCCCGGCGCACCCGCGGCAGGGGAAACAGGCGTCCAAGCCCGCGGCTGGGCGGAGAAGGGCTGGAGGGAAGTGTCGGACACATGCTGTCTGGGTGCCTCCGCGGCGGTTATTGCTGCCTGAGGGAGATGCTGGCCTCGCGCTCCCGCCAGCTGCCCGGGCCTTCGCCGACGATCTCCGTCAGTGCAATGCCCTCGGGGCTGATCTGGGTGATCTGCCCGTTGTTCTGTCCGAGGTAATTGCCCACGCGCACGCGATGCAGCACCCCGTCCGGTGACATGATGAGCCCCCAGCGGGTGTCGTTCTGCTCCAGCGTGCCCACCATGCGCAGGGCGTCCAATGAATACTGCTCCAGCTCTTCGCGGCGGCGCAGCGGATCGGGGGCGACACCGGTGCTCTGCTGCGGCATGGTGGCCTGGGCGGTGCGGTCGTCCATCACGAAGGGGTCGCGCCGGTTGCCGGGCTCGTAGACGAAGGTGTCCACCTGCGGCACTTCCGGAATGGGCTCCAGGGGCTGCGGCGGACGCGCCTTGACCCGCTCCACGTAACCCTGAAGCTCGTCCAGATTCGGCTGACCGCAGCCGGCGAGCGTCGCCGCCAGCAGCGCTGGAAGCAGCGGGGCGCCGGAGCGGGGCGCGCTGCTCATTGCACCGCCGCCTCCTCGAGGTAACGATAGGTCTTGACGGTGGCCTCCATGCTGAGGCGGGCATCGGCACCGAGATCATCGCCGCGCTGGCCCGGCGACGTGATCCTCACGTCATGGATGGTGACGATGCGCGGCAGTGCCGCGAGCCCGCTGATGAAACGGCCGAACTCGTGGTAGCGGCCGTTGACGCGCATGCGGATGGGCAGCTCCGCATAGAAGTCCTTGTTCTGCTCGCCGGCGGGCTGGAACAGCTCGAACTCCAGCCCCGCCGCGAGCCCCGTCTGCGACACGTCCACCAGGAGCCCGGCCACCTCGGTGCGGTCCGGCAGCTGGCGCACCATGGCGCCGAAGGATTCTTCCATCTCGGCGAGCTGCTGCTCGTAGGCCTCCAGGTTGGCGGCCTTGTCCTGCTTGTCCTCGAAGGTCTCGCGCAGCTTGAGCTCTTCCGCCTCGACGCGCTCCAGCCGCGCGATCTGATCCTTGGTGATGAAGTAGTACCAGGCCCAGCCGATGGCGGCACAGAGCACCAGCACCACGACCACCTTGGCCGGGGTCGGCCACTCGCCGATGGTGCTGAGCTCAAGCTCGCTGAGGTCGCTGAGGTCCACGGTCGGTCTCCGGTGCGTTGCGGCGTTGGACCGTCAGCCGGCGCCCGCGGCGCCCCGGGAGGCACCCCGTGCGGCCGCGGGCGGCAGCCCGGCACGCCGCTCACCCGCTTCCGGCTCCAGGCGCTGCTGCTTGAAGCTGAGCCGGAAGTGACTGAAGCCGGTGCCGGTCTGATCCTTATTCTCGATCACCAGCAGCTCGGCATTGGCAATCCAGGCGCTCGCATTGATGTTGCGCATGAAGGCGGAGACGCGGGCATTGGACTGCGCACGCCCTTCCACCTCGACCCGGTTGCCGCTCTGGTTGATGCCGGTGAGGAACACACCGTCGGGAATGGCTGCCACCAGCTCATCGAACAGGTGCACCACCTCCGGTCGGCTTTCCTGGAGCTGCTGGATGACGTTCATGCGCGCGAGCAGGTCGGCCTTGGTCTCTTCCAGCCGCTCGATCTGCTTGATGCGCTGGTTGAGCCGGCCGATCTCCTGCTCCAACAGCTGGTTGCGGGTCTGTTGCGCATCGATCATGCTCTCGAACTGCATCCGCACGCCCAGGGCCGCCAGCAGGACCACGCCCACGGCGGCGCCGGTGGCGAGGAAAAAATTGCGTTGCCGCCGACGGCGCTCGGCGTCGCGCCAGGGGAGTAGGTTGATGCGTGCCATATCAGTCGAATGCGCGGTCAGTCGAATGCGCGTAGGGCGAGCCCGGTGGCGATCATCATCGACGGCGCGGCCTTGGCCAGGGCCTCCGGGTCCACGCCTGGTCCCACGGCCATGGGCGCGAAGGGGTTGGCCACGGACACCGGAAAGCCGAGCCGCTCCTCCACCAGCTCGTCGAGCTTCTCGATGCGGGCGGCGCCGCCGGCGAGCACGACCTGGTCGGTGCGGTTGAAGGCGCTGGCGGAGTAGAAGAACTGCAGCGCCCGGGCGATCTGCTGCGCCAGCGCCTCTTTGAAGGGGCCCAGCACCTCGGTGGCGAAGTTCTCGGGGAGGCGGTTCTCCTCCAGCCGCTCCAGCGCCTGCGGCCGGGCGAGGCCATAGCGGCGCTCCACCTCGTCAAGCAGCTGGTTGCCGCCGAAGTTCTGCTCGCGCGTGTAGACCGTCTTGCCGTCGTGCAGCACGTGCAGGGTCGTGGTGGTGGCGCCGACGTCGGCCACGGCGACGGTCTGGTCCTGGCGCTCGTCGTCGAAGCGACCGAGGAGGAGCGCACAGGCGTTCTCCATGGCGTAGGCCTCGACATCGACGATCTCGGCGGTGAGGCCCGCCACCTCCAGCACGGCCACCCGGTCATCGACGTTCTCGCGCCGGGACGCCGCCAGCAGCACGTCCACCATGTCCGGGTTGTTCGGCGACGGCCCGATGAGGTCGAAGTCGATGTTGACCTCTTCCAGCGGATAGGGAATGTACTGATCCGCCTCCAGTTGGATCTGGGTCTCCATTTCTGCGTCCGACAGAGCGGCGGCCATGGAAATGACCTTGGTGATCACCGCCGAGCCGGCCACCGCACAGGCGGCGCGCTTGGTCTTGGTGCCGGACTTGGCCACGGCGCGCTGGATGGTCTGACCGACGGCATCCACGTCGGAGATCTTCTTCTCGACCACCGCGTTCACCGGCAGCGGCTCCACGGTGAAGGCGTCCACGCGATAGAGCTCCGCCGCCGTGCCGGCGGTCTGCGACAGCTCGATGAGCTTCACCGCCGTGGAGCTGATATCCACGCCGACGAGCGCGCGTTGCTTACGTCCAAAACCGAACATGCTTGCTGCGGAGACCGGTACCGCCCCGTGGACACCTGATAAAAGGCTTGCGTTTTTCCCGATAACTATATCAGACGAAACCTGTTTTGTACGTTGAAGGCTACCCTGAAGTTGACGCAAGGCGCGCTTCTGCGCAGACCACCCCCACGCCCGACAGCCAGTGCCACAGCGGTTATCATTGACGGGCCAGCTGCAACTGCGAGCGAGACACTCATGCCCAGGCGATCGGGATCCAAGGCCGCCGCCGCGGCCACTACGCGCCGGCCGAAGCGCCGCAGCCCGGCAGCCGAGCCGGCGGGCGGCCGCCACCGCTGCCTGGATCAGCGCCGGCGGCTGGCCTACGAATCCGCCCGCATCCTGGCCGAGCACGGCCCAACGGAGTTCGACCGCGCGCGGCGCAAGGCCGCGGCGCGGCTCGGTATCACCGACAAGCGCTGCTGGCCGGACAACGGCGAGATCAACGACGCCCTCATCGAGCAGCAGCGCCTGTTCGCCCCCGACGAGCATGCCGAGGGCCTCGATGCGCTGCGCCGCCACGCGCTCGAGGCCATGCGGACCTTCGCGGAGTTCCGCCCACGGCTCATCGGGCCTGCGCTGCGCGGCACGGCTACGCGCGAGCACGGCATTGAGCTGCGCCTCTTCGCGGACAGCCCGGAGGAGGTGCTGATGGCACTGATGGAGCGACACATCCCCTGGCGGCAGCGCGAGGCGGCGCAGCGCTACGCCAGCGGCACCGTTCAGAACGCGCCGGTGTTCGAGTTCGTGGCGGGCGGCATCCCGGTGCACCTGCAGGTGCTGCCCTGGCAGGCGCTGCGGCAGCCGCCGCTGGACCCGGTGTCCGAGCGCCCGGAGCGTGGCATCGATGCGGAAGAGCTGAGCGTCCTGCTGGCTGCGGGCGACCCGCCGGACGCCGTGCCGGCGCTGCGCTGATCCTGCACCACATCGCCGGCGCCGTGGGCCGCCGCCGCATCAGCGGCGGTGGATGAACGGCGGCGGGCGGCCGCGCCCGCCGCCGCAGCCAGCTCAGCGCTTGGAGATGGGCACGTATTCGCGCGGCTCGGGGCCGCAGTAGATCTGGCGCGGGCGGCCGATGCGGTTGGCCGGGTCGCTCATCATCTCCATCCAGTGCGAGACCCAGCCCACGGTGCGTGCGAGCGCGAACATGACGGTGAACATGTTGCGCGGGATGCCGAGCGCGCTGTAGATGATGCCGGAGTAGAAGTCCACGTTCGGATAGAGCTTGCGCTCGACGAAGTATTCGTCATTCAGCGCAATGTCCTCCAGCTTCAGCGCCAGCTCGAACAACGGACTGTCCGCACCCGGCATCTCCTCCAGTACCTGGTGACAGACCTCGCGGATGATCTTCGCCCGCGGGTCGTAGTTCTTGTAGACCCGATGGCCGAAGCCCATGAGGCGGAAGGGGTCGTCCTTGTCTTTTGCTTTGTCGATGAATTTGGGCACATTGGCGACGTCGCCGATCTCGGTCAGCATATCCAGCACCGCCTCATTGGCGCCGCCGTGCGCCGGGCCCCACAGGGAGGCGATGCCCGCCGCGATGCACGCGAAGGGGTTGGCACCGGAGCTGCCGGCGAGCCGCACCGTGGAGGTGCTCGCGTTCTGCTCGTGGTCGGCGTGCAGAATGAACAGCAGGTTGAGCGCCTTCTCCGCCAGCAGCTCGGGCTCATAGTCCGAGCAGGGGGTCGCGAACATCATATGCAGGAAGTTCGCGCCATAGCGCAGGTCGTTGCGCGGGTACATGATGGGCTCGCCGACGTTGTGCTTGTAGGCGGCGGCGGCGATGGTGGGAACCTTGGCGATGAGGCGGTGCGCCGAGACCTCGCGGTAGTGCGGGTCGTTGACGTCGATGGACTCGTGGTAGAAGGCCGAGAGTGAGCCGACGACACCACAGAGGATGGCCATCGGGTGCGCGTCGTAGTGGAACCCGTCGAGGAAGTTCTTCAGGTTCTCGTTCAGCATGGTGTGGGTGGTGATCACCCGCTCGAACTCCACCAGATCGTGCTCGTTGGGCAGCTCGGAGTAGAGCAGCAGGTAGGCCACCTCCAGAAAGCTCGCCTTGGTGGCCAGCTGCTCGATGGGATAGCCGCGGTAGAGCAGCACGCCTTTTTCACCGTCGATGTAGGTGATGGCGCTGTGGCAGCTGGCCGTGGCCATGAAGCCCGGGTCGTAGGTGAAAAAGCCGGCATCGCGGTAGAGCGAGGAGATGTCCACCGCCGGCGGCCCCATGGTGCCCTCCCGCAATGCAAACTCGTGGCTTGCGCCATCCTCGTTATTGGTGATGGTGACGGTCTTCTCGCTCATGGACATGACTCCCGGCTTCGGAGTTGTATGCGTGCGCCGCCCAAGCCAGCTCGCAGCCGCCGCACCGCGGGCGCACCGAACTGCACCATCTTGGTGCAGGTAATTGCTGAGACGGGTCGCGAATGCCGCAGCCCGAACCCGCTGTCGCCGCCAGGCCGCATCAATGGCCCCGAGACGTGCCGGGACCAGCGCCTGTGGCGCGCCCGCGGGGTGGCCGCGGACGGCGCCCGACCCGTGGGCCGTTACCGCCCATGCAGAAAGGATGCCGGCTGGGCAGGATGCGTGCCGGTCAGCCGCCTGCACCCATGCCAAGCTCCGCAAGGCGCTGGATGTCCGCACGTACGGCGGCCACAGAGTGCTCGAAATCCTCCTGCTCCTGATCGTTCAGATCCAGCTCCACCACCTGCGCCAGGCCGGTTTCGTCCAGCACGCAGGGCACGCCCATGGCGATGTCGCGCTCGCCGTATTCGCCATCCAGCAGCGCCACGCAGGGCATCAGCCGCCGCCGGTTGTGGCTCATGGCATCCACCATGGCCGCCACTGCCGCAGCCGGCGCATCGTAGGCGCTGGAGTTCTTGCGCAGGGCCAGGATCTCTGCCCCGCCCTTGCGGGTGCGCTCGATGATGGCCTCCAGCCGATCCGGTGCGATGAAGTGGCTCACCGGCACGCCGTTGATGGTGCAGTAGCGCGGCACGGGCACCATGGTGTCGCCGTGGCCGCCCAGCACGATGGTGGTGATGTCGAGCGCCGAGAAGCCCGTCTCCTCGGCGATGAACGCCGCCATGCGCGAGGCGTCCAGCACGCCGGCCTGCCCGAACACCCGCGAGCGCGCCCAGCCGGTGCGCTGGGCGACCCGATAGGTCAGGGTGTCCACCGGGTTCGAGACCACCAGCACCTTGGCATGCGGGGCATGGGCGACGATGTGGTCCGTCACCTCGTCGATGATCTTGACGTTGGCCGCCAGCACGTCGGAGCGCGACATGCCGGGCTTGCGCGGGAAGCCCGCGGTGACGATCACCAGGTCCGAGCCCGCCATCACCGCCGGGTCGTTACTGCCGCAGAGGCGGCAGTCGAATTCGAAGAAGGGCGCGGTCTGGAAGATGTCCAGGGCGACACCCTCCGGCACGTCCTCCCGCACGTCATAGAGCGCGATCTCGCGGCACAGCTCCTCTTCGGCGAGGATCTGCGCGGTGGTCTCGCCGACACGCCCGGCCCCTACGATACTGATCTTCTGCACTTGAGCTCCTCCGGTTTGACGGCCCGGCGGCCCATACGGGCCGGGCCTTGGCTTTGGTGGACCGGGGGTCTGCGCCCCCTTGCATGACTGCCCGCGCTCGGACCGCGCCGCTCAGTTCGTGGGGTGAGCCGGTGCCGCACCGCTCTTGACCGCGGCGGCCGCCACCGCCGGCGCGACCCGCTCGCGCAGGCGCGGATCAAAGGGCTTGGGGATGATGTAGTCCGGGCCGTGTGTCAGGGACTTGAGCCCATAGGCGTCCAGCACGGACTGCGGCACGGGCTCATGCGTCAAGTCCTTGAGCGCGTGCACGGCCGCGATCTGCATCTCTTCGTTGATGCGCGAGGCGCGGGCGTCCAGGGCACCGCGGAAAATGAACGGGAAGCCCAGCACGTTGTTCACCTGGTTCGGATAATCCGAGCGGCCGGTGGCCATGATCAGGTCGTCGCGCACCCTCCAGGCCACCTCGGGCCGGATTTCCGGTACCGGGTTCGACAGCGCAAAGACAATGGGCCGCGGCGCCATGGTCGCAAGCATGTCCGGCGGCAGCAGGTCGGGCCCGGAGACGCCGATGAAGACATCGGCGTCGACCAGCGCGTCGCGCATGGTGCGCTTGTCCGTGTCCGCGGCGATGCCGAACTTGAACGGGTTCAGATCCCTGCGGCCGGTGTGGATCACGCCCTGGCGGTCGATGGCGAAGATGTTGTTGCGATGCGCGCCCAGGGTCATCAAGAGCCGAATGGAGGCGATGCCCGCGGCGCCGGCGCCGAGCACCACGATGCGTACATCCTCCAGGCGCTTTTCCTGCAGCTCCAGCGCATTCAGGAGCCCGGCCGCGATGATGATGGCCGTGCCGTGCTGATCGTCGTGGAACACCGGGATGTCCAACTCGTTCATCAGAATCTGCTCGATCTCGAAGCAGTGCGGCGCGGCGATGTCCTCCAGGTTGATACCGCCGAAGGTGGGTGCGATGCGCCGGACCGTCTCGATGAACTCCTGCGGATGGCGGGCATGGACCTCGATGTCGAACACGTCGATGTCCGCGAAGTGCTTGAACAGCACCGCCTTGCCTTCCATCACGGGCTTGCTGGCGAGCGGCCCGACGCCGCCCAAGCCGAGCACGGCACTGCCGTCGGTGATCACTGCCACCAGGTTGCCCTTGTTGGTGTAGCGATAGGCCGCGGAGGGCTCGGCTGCGATGCGGCGCACCGGCTCGGCGACGCCGGGGGTGTAGGCCAGCGACAGATCGCGCTGGGTTGTGGCGGGCTTCTTGATCTCGACCGCCGTCTTGCCGGGGGTCGGCTCGGCGTGGTAACGCAGCGCCGCCCGGTTCAGGTCGGCATCGTTCAGGTCGGCATCGTTTTTGGCGAAGCTCTCGGCGTTCGACATGACGGACTCTCGATTCGGGCACAGCAGTCGGGGCTTGCGGGGCCGGGGTTGGGGGCGCCGGGCTTAGCGGCGCCGGGCCGCGCCGGGCGCAGGACAGGCAACGGGACAATGTCGGGCTGCCGCGGGCCGCGCGCGGCGGGGCCGGAGGCGAGCAAGCGTCAAGCATGTGCCGATCACCCCGGGATCGCAAGGCGATGCAGGCAATTGGAAGTATTGCGGGGGCCGATAACTTGACCGGCAGCAAGGGGGCGGTGTCCGGCGGGTCGCCGGCGCGCGCTGGAAGCGGGTGCGCTGAGCAGGCGGCCCCTGAGCGGGACAGGTGCAGGGCAGGTGCCGGTTGGCCGCCGGCGCTCACAGCCTGCGGAGGCGGTCGACAGAGGCGACAAGTACTTGAAGTCGGCCGCGCATTGCACGCGGCCGGAGGCGGCAGCGCCGGACGCGCGCTGCCGGGATGGACGGCGTTTGGGATGGACGGCGTCTGGGTTGGACGGCGTCTGGGTTGGACGGCGTCTGGCGCTGCGGGAAAGAGGTCCGTCAGCGGCCGTAGCGGCGGCGGAACTTGTCCACACGACCGCCGGTGTCGAGGATTTTCTGCTTGCCGGTGTAGAACGGGTGGCAGGCGGAGCAGACCTCGACATGCAGCTCCTGGCCGAGTGTCGAGCGGGTCGTGAAGCTGTTGCCGCAGCTGCAGATGACCTTGATGTCCTGGTAATTGGGATGGATGTCGGCTTTCATGGCCTTACGCCCTGGAGGTTGTCTGCCGTGCAGCCCGGCGGGCGGCACGGCCTGGAACTGGAGGAACCGGCGGTCGCGACATATGGCATCGGACCCGTAGTAAACCGGGCAGGATACGCTCCAGATGCCGATCCTGCAACAGCACCAAAGCCGAGCGCAGTCGGGCCAGGGCGTCAATCCGCCGCGAAACCGGCCACGACATCGTTCAGGAAACGCTGCCCGAGCGGCGTCGCCGCCAGACGCTCGGGCGCGGGCGCGAGCAGCCCGGCGCGCGCGAGCCGCCGTCGCGGCGCCGCGAGCCGGGCCGCCGGCAGGCCGGTGTGGGCGCTGAACAGGGCCGTCTCGACGCCGTCTGTCAGGCGCAGGGCGTTCAGCGTGAACTCCAGCACCAGGTCGGCGTCATCCAGCAGCCGGCGATGAGCAAGCTTGTGCTGCGCCGCGAGATACGCCGTCGGCGAGCGCTTTGCACTGCGCCGCTCCACCAGAGCCGTCGCCACATCCGTCAGCTTGCCGTGGGCGCCGGCGCCGATGCCGAGATAATCGCCGAAGCGCCAGTAGTTCAGATTGTGCCGGCAATGCTGCCCGTCCCGGGCGTAAGCCGAGACCTCGTAGCGTGCGAAGCCCGCGGCGGCCAGGCGCGCCATGCCGG
Organism: uncultured Thiohalocapsa sp.; assembly: GCF_913063425.1. Classification (GTDB taxonomy): domain Bacteria; phylum Pseudomonadota; class Gammaproteobacteria; order Chromatiales; family Chromatiaceae; genus Thiohalocapsa. Next base: position 118,702 of record NZ_CAJXYK010000009.1, on the reverse strand, counting down.
CTTCATGCATGGCATCCAGGGTGTCGTGATCCGGCAGCGGCGGCGGGGCATGCGCGAAGGCGGTGTTCGGCTCCAGTGTGAGCTGATAGTAGGAGATGTGCTCGGGCGCGAGGGCAATCAGCGCCTCCAGGTCGGCCGCGGCCTCGGCCAGGGTCTGCTCCGGCAAACCGAACATCAGGTCCAGGTTGATGTTCCCGAAGCCCGCGGCCCGCGCGGCATCCACGGCGGCGCGGGCCTGCGCCGGGTCGTGGATGCGCCCGAGCGCCCGCAGGTGACGCGCCGACAGCGACTGCACGCCGATGGAGAGGCGATTGACCCCCGCCTGCCGGTATGCGCGGAAATGGCCCGCGTCCACGGCGCCGGGGTTGGCTTCCAGGGTGACTTCCGCATCCGCTGCGAGCACGCAGCGCTCGCGCACGCCGTCCAGCAGCCGGGCGACAGCGCCCCCGGAGAACAGGCTCGGGGTACCGCCGCCGATGAAGACCGAGATCAACGGCCGCGCCGCCACCGCTACCGCGCACTGGGCACTGAGGTCCGCCAGCAGGGCATCCACGTAAGCCCGCTCCGGCAGCGCATCGCCCAGCCGGTGCGAGTTGAAGTCGCAGTACGGGCACTTGCGCACGCACCAGGGCAGGTGGACGTAGAGGGCAAGCGGCGGCGGGCCGGCCGGAAACCGCCGCCCCGTCTGCATCGCAGCCCGATCGGCGGCAGCCGAGGCGCTGCCCGCGTCGGCGTCCGCGCCGGCGGCGCTCAGGCCTGATCCCGCGCCTTGAGGTAGGTCAGCTCCGAGATGGCGCTCCATTCCTTCGCCTGTTTCAGAAATTTCTGGTAGGACGCGAAGGTCTTCTGCGAGAAGGCGTCCTGCTCGGCGATCTCCGCCACCACCTCGCCGGACAGCTCGCGGAGCTTCGCGATGACGTCATCCGGATACCTGCGCAGGTCGACCTTGTGCTCCGTGAGCAGGGTCTGAAGCGCGGCGGGATTGCGCGCCGTGTACTCGGCGAGCATGTCCTGGTTCACCACCTTGCAGGCGTTCAGCACGATGGATTGCAGATCCTTCGGCAGCGCGTCGAAGACCTCCTTGTTGATCATCGCCTCCAGCACCGTGCCGGGCTCGTGCCAGCCGGGGTAGTAGTAGTATTTCGCCGCCTTGTAGAGGCCGAAGGCGAGGTCGTTATAGGGCCCCACCCACTCGGTGGCGTCGATGGCGCCGGACTGAAGCGACGTGAAGAGCTCCCCACCCGGCAGGTTCACGGGCGTGCCGCCGGCGCGCTTCAGCACCTCGCCGCCGAGCCCGGGGATGCGCATCTTGAGCCCGTCCAGGTCGGCGACGGAGTTGATCTCCTTGTTGAACCAACCGCCCATCTGCACGCCCGTGTTGCCGGCCGGCGCCGGCACCAGGCCGAAGCCTGCGTACAGCTCGCTCCACAGCTCCAGGCCGCCGCCGTGGTACATCCAGCCGTTCATCTCCTGCGCCGTCAGCCCGAAGGGCACGGTGGAGAAGAACTGCGCCGCCTCGCTCTTGCCCTTCCAGTAATAAGCCGAGCCGTGGCCCATCTCGGCGGTGCCGCGGGAGACGGCGTCGAACACCTCGAACGCCGGCACCAGCTCACCCGCGCCGTAGACTTTCACCTCGATGCGCCCGCCGCTCATCTCGCCGATGAGGGCGGCCAGGTTGTTGGCACCGGTGCCGAGGCCCGGGAAGTTCTTGGGCCAGGTGGTGACCATCTTCCACTTGTGCTCGGGCTTGGCCCAGGCGCTGCGGCTGCCGAGGGCGGCGCCGGCGGCGGTTGCACCGGCGGCCCCGGCGATGAAGGTGCGGCGTTGCATGGTTGCTTGCTCCTCGTCGTTTATCGTTGCCAGGCAGGCGCGGTGCTGCGGCCGGACGCGACCGGGTAAGCGCTTTTCTCAACCGCCGCGCCAGCGACGCATGATCCATCGGACGCCCGCCGTCAGCAACACGGCATTCAGCGCCGTGCCGCCGGTGAAGACCAGCAGATAGCCGAGGTCCCGCAGGACCTGCGCGAGCGGCGACCCGGCGGCACGAAAGAAGCCAAGCGCCGCGAGCGACCAGGGCAGCGAGGTGAGCGTCAGGGTGATGCCGGCGAAGTCGAGCACGGCCGGTGCCGCGTCCAGCGCCGCCCGCAGCTCGCGCTCCAGCAAGGTGTAGCCGAGCAGCAGCGCCAGCAGCAGCAGGAACAGCCGCAGATAGCCGGTCATGGCAGGCTGGACCCGGCGAGGTCGTTTGTCGCGGTCGCGGCGGCTGTCAGCCCCGCCGGCGCCAGGCCGCGGCGACGTTGCGCCGCAGCGCGTGCTCGACCGCGATGCGCCGGGCGGCGCCCGCCAGCAGCGCATTCAGGATGGCGGCGTTGACGGCGATGCCGAGGCCGAGCAGCAGCAGGAACAGGCTGTCGCGCACGGCGGCGCCCACCGCGGAGGTGGTCGGCGCATGGAAGTCCAGCGCCAGCAGCGCCCAGGGCATGGCGGCGGCGATCAGGAAAAACCCCTCCTGCTCGTAGGCCTGCGGCCAAACGCCGAGCCAGCGCGAGAACACCAGCCCGGCCAGAAAGTACCAGAGCACCAGCAACAGCGTGATCTGGAAAATGCGCAGCGCGGACATGGCTCACGCGGCCGGGTCCGCACGGTCCGCCGTCGCCGGGCATGGGCGCATCAGCCGGCAGCATCGAGCCGCGCATAGGCCAGCACCAGCCATTTGGCGCCGACGGATTCGAAGTTGACCTGGATGCGGGCCTGGTTGCCCGTACCCTCGGTACTCAGCACCACGCCGGTGCCGAACTTGGGGTGCACCACCTGCTGGCCGAGCCGGAAGCCGCCGGCGGCGGACCCGGCCGCCGGCGCCGCGGGCTGGGCGACGCCGCCGCCGCGGACCTCCTCCAGCAGCTCCACCGGCACCTCGCGCAGAAAGCGCGAGGGCATGGGGTATTCCTCGCGGCCGTGCAGCCGCCGGCTCTCGGCGTGGGTCAGGTACAGCCGCTGCATGGCGCGGGTCATGCCGACGTAGCAGAGTCGGCGCTCTTCTTCGAGCCGCGCGGGGTCATCCGCGGACATGGCATGCGGGAACAGGCCCTCTTCGACGCCGGTGACGAAGACCACCGGAAACTCGAGCCCCTTGGCACTGTGCAGGGTCATGAGCTGCACCGCGTCCTGCACGTCGTCGGCCTGGGCATCGCCCGCCTCCAGTGCCGCGTGCGCGAGGAAGCTGCCGAGCAGATCCCCTTCGTCATCCGCCGCCTCGGCGGCGAATCGCCGCGTGGCCTCGGCCAGCTGCTCCAGGTTCTCGATGCGGTCCACACCGCGGCCGTCGCGCTCCTTCTTGTAGTGCTCGGGCAGCCCCGCCGCCTCCACCGTCTCCTGGATGAGGGTCGGCAAGTCCGCCGGCGCCCGGTCGGCGTCGGCGCGGGCACGCAGGCCCTCCATCAGGTCCAGGAAGCGGCGGACGGCGCCCAGGGCCCGCGGCGGCAGCGCATTGGCCCGCACCACCTCCTGCGCCGCCGCCCACAGCGAGCCGCCCTGGGCGCGCGCCTGCTCGCGCAGCAGGTCCAGGGTGCGCGGCCCGATGCCGCGCGGCGGCAGGTTCACCACCCGCTCGAAGGCAGCGTCGTCCTGGATGTTCACCAGCAGCCTGAGGTAGGCCAGCGCGTCCTTGATCTCGGCCCGCTCGAAGAAGCGCTGGCCGCCGTAGACGCGGTAGGGAAGACCGGCCTGGAGCAGGGCCTCTTCGAACAGCCGGGACTGGGCCGTGGTGCGGTAGAGGATGGCGCATTCCGAGCGCGCCATGCCCTCGTCCACGCAGTACCTGCGGATGCGCTCGACCACGAAGCGCGCCTCGTCCACCTCGTTGAAGGCGGCATAGCGGCGGATGGGCTCCCCCGCGCCGTCCTCCGTCCAGAGGTTCTTGCCGAGGCGGGTCGGGTTGTTGGCGATGAGCGCGTTGGCGGCGCCCAGGATGTTGCCGGTGGAGCGGTAGTTCTGCTCCAGGCGCACGACCTCGGTGTTCGGATAGTCAGCCTTGAAGCGCTGGATGTGCTCGACTTTCGCGCCGCGCCAGCCATAGATGGACTGGTCGTCGTCACCCACCAGAAACAGGTTGTCCCGATCCCCGGCGAGGAGCCGCAGCCAGGCATACTGGATGGCGTTGGTGTCCTGGAACTCGTCCACCAGGATGTGGCGGAAGCGCTCGCGGTAGTGGTGCAGAATTTCCGGGCGCTCCCGCAGCACCTCGTGCGCGCGCAGCAGCAGCTCGGCGAAATCCACCGTGCCGGCGCCCGCGCAGGCGTCCTGGTAGCGCTTGTAGATGTCGATCATCTGGTGCTGGTAGAAGTCGCCACCACCGTCCACATGCTGCGCGCGACGGCCTTCGTCCTTGTGGCGATTGATGAAGCCCTGCACCTGCCGCGGCGGCCAGCGGGCCTCGTCCAGCTCCATCTCCTTCAGGAGGCGCCGCACCAGACGGTATTGATCGTCGGCGTCCAGGATCTGGAATTGCTGCGGCAGCCCGGCGTCCTGCCAGTGCGCGCGCAGAAAGCGATGCGCCAGACCGTGGAAGGTGCCCACCCACATGCCGCCCACGGGCGCGCCCAGCATCTGCTCGATGCGCTGCTTCATCTCGCGGGCGGCCTTGTTGGTGAAGGTCACCGCCAGCAGCGACCAGGGCGGCACCTGCTCCACCTGGATCAGCCAGGCGATGCGGTGCACCAGCACCCGGGTCTTGCCGGAGCCGGCCCCGGCGAGCACCAGGCGGTTGCCCACGCCCGCGGCAACGGCGGTACGCTGGGCCTCGTTCAGGGTATCGAGAATCGCGGAGACATCATCCATGGGCGCATTGTACCGGCAGCGCGCCGGCACGCAGCCACGATGCATTGACGCAGGCCGCACGCCGTGCGCCCATTGCTCGCGGCAAGGTGCCCTGTAGTATGCTGCGCAGCATCGCCGGCGCAGCCGACGAGAGGGCAGTCTCCGCCGACATCGACACCTGCTCGGCGCCGCCGCTGCCACCGACGCGTTCGACTGGACCGCACGCTGGTCCGCACGACAACGACAGTCCATCGGCGCTCGCCGAGCGCCTCCCTGACCACCGAAGCCGCCGGAAACACCCGCCCGTGACTGAGCTCGCCAACGACACCCTGCTGCGCGCCCTGCTGCGCGAACCCGTCGCCTACACACCCGTCTGGATGATGCGCCAGGCCGGACGCTATCTGCCCGAGTACCGTGACACCCGCGCCCGCGCCGGCAGCTTCATGGATCTGTGCCGCAACCCCGAGCTCGCCTGCGAAGTGACCATCCAGCCGCTGGAGCGCTTCCCGCTGGACGCGGCCATCCTGTTCTCGGACATCCTGACGGTGCCCGACGCCATGGGGCTCGGACTCTATTTCGCTGAAGGCGAAGGCCCGCACTTCGAGCACCCGGTGCGCTCGGCGGCGGACGTGGAGCGCATCCGCGTGCCGGACCCGGAAGACGACCTGGGCTACGTCATGGCCGCCGTGCGCACCATCCGCCGCGAGCTCGCCGGCCGGGTCCCGCTCATCGGCTTCTCGGGCAGCCCCTGGACGCTGGCCACCTACATGATCGAAGGCGGCACCACCAAGCACTTCGCGCAGAGCAAGGCCATGATGTTCGACCGCCCGGACCTCATGCACGCGCTGCTCGCCAAGGTGGCGGAAGCCGTGACGCAGTATCTCAACGCCCAGGTCGCCGCCGGCGCTCAAGTGGCCATGGTGTTCGATACCTGGGGCGGCGTGCTGACACCCGGCGACTTCCGCGAGTTCTCCCTGCGGTACATGGAGCGCATCGTGGAGGGCCTGACCCGCGAGGCCGACGGCCGCCGCGTGCCCGTGGTGCTCTTCTCCAAAGGCGCCGGGCAGTGGCTCGACCGCATGGCGGAGACCGGCTGCGAGGCCCTGGGCGTGGACTGGACCACCGATCTTTCCGACGCACGCCGCCTGGTGCAGGATAAGGTCGCCTTGCAGGGCAACCTGGACCCCTGCACGCTGTATGCTTCGCCGGAGCGCATCCGGCGCGAGGTGGGCCGGGTGCTGGCAAGCTACGGCGCCGGCAACGGTCATGTCTTCAATCTGGGCCACGGCATTCATCCGGACACCAATCCGGAGCATGCTGCGGCCATGGTGGAAGCGGTACACGAGCTGAGCCGTCCCTATCACGCCGCGGCCTGAGGGGACCCCGCAGCGCAGTCCGGTCCGGGGGGGCCGAGAGCCGGGGGAGACCGGGCCGGGAGACGCAGGCCCGGCCCGTTCCGGCCCGTCGCGGCATGGCCGGGCGGCAACCGCACTGATGCGATAAGCCGCTGGTGATCCCATGGTAAGCCCCTCGTGAGCCCCTCGTGAGTCAAGCACAACAGCTGCGCAGCCCGGAGCCGCACACAGCCCTGCCCGGTATGTCGGGCGGCGGCGGGCCGCACATCGAGGTGGTCACCGGAGCGGATGCGCCGGAGGAGACCACCGTGTCGCCGGGCCGCAGCGCGCTGTCGATGCTCCTCTGGTTCCTCGCCGTCTTCGCGGTGGTGGCGGCGCCCCTGACGCTGTGGAATTTCAGCCGCCCGCCGGTGTATCGGGCCACCGCCACCGTGCTCACCACGGTGCCGGCCGAGCGCAACGGCGCCGGGCGCAGCGAGGCCGACCTGCAGCACGTCGCCATCCAGCGACAGCTGCTGCTGGGCCGCCAGCTGCTCACCGACACCATCGCCCAGGTGGAAGCAGCGGGCGCCACGCCGCCGCCGACACCGGACGACCTGCGCCCCCTGCTCACCGTGGACGCCGTGCCCGGCACCAACCTGGTGGAGCTGAGCGCGGAGGGCGGCGCGCCCCTGCTCCTCGCCGACATCGTCAATGCCTGGCTGGACGCCTACGAGGAGCTGCGCCAGCGTGAGATACAGGCTCGGGTCGGCGCCCAGCTGACCCAGCTCGCCGATCAGGGCGACTCCCTGGAAGCCAAGATCGCCGCCAAGCGCGCGGCACTGAGACGCTTTCGCGAGCAGCACGACATCGTCACGCTGGAGCGCGACAGCAATCGCGCGCTGAAGCGCCTGAACAGCCTCCAGGACACCCTGGCCGATGCCGAGGACGCCCAGATCAAGGCCAGGGCGAAGCTCGCCGCCATCGAGGCCGCCGCCGCCCGCGGCGAGCCGGTGCTGGCCAAGGAGCAGGCGGCGACGCTGGCGCGGCTTGAGGAGCAGGAGTCCGAGCTCGTCGTCAAGGTGAATCAGCTGCAAAAGCGCTACACGGAGATGTTCATCCAGAACGACCCGGACAAGCGTGCCCTGCCGGAAGCCCTGCAGCGCCTGCGGGCGCGCATGGACACCGTCAGGCGCCAGGGTGCCGAGGCGGCGCTCACGGCGGCGCAGCGGGAGGTGGAAACGGCCACGGACCGGCTGTTCCGGCTGCAGCGCGAGCTCGCCGAGCAGAAACGCGTCGCCTCAGGCTTCAGCGCCGACTTCGAGACCTACCAGGATCTGGAAACGGACCTCGCGGCGCTGGACGAGCTGCAGCGGCAGAAGGAGCGCGAGCGCGTGGCCGTGGAGACCCGCGCCATCGACGACTATCCGCAGATTGAGATCATCGAGCCCGCGCACCCGCCGCGTGACCCGGTGCGCCCGGACTATCTGCGCGACCTCGGCGTCACCACGGCGCTCGCCGGCGGCGCCGGCCTGCTGACGCTCTTCGGGCTCGCCCTGGTGGATGCGGCGCGCCGCCCGCGCCGGCGGACGCCCATGACCGGGGTGCGCATCTGGGGACCGGGGGGGGCCGAGCAACCCCAGGGCCGGCAGCTGCCGCGCGCCGCGCCCGGCGCGGAGCTCGGCCATGCGCCCCAGGCCCGCGAGCCACAGCCGGCCCTGCCGGATGCCGCACCGCGGCAGCTCATGGGCGGCGAGGTGGAGGCCCTGTGGGAGCTCGCCGACGACGGCGAGCGCCAGCTCATGGGCCTGTTGTTGTGCGGCCTGGACCTGACGGACATCGCGGCCATGACGCCTGCGGACTTCGCGCTCGACAGTCGCGAGGTCACCGCACCCGGCGACGGCCGGCGCATCGCGTTGCCGGCGGCGCTGGCGGATCTGTTCGCGGACGCTGACCCTCTGCCCGCCTGGCAGCGCCCGGAGGAAGCAGAAGAGCTGGCGCGACGCATTCCGCTGCTGGCGCTGGATGCGGGCCTGGCACACGCAGCGGAGGTGACTCCCGAAGTGCTGCGGCACACCTACCTCGCCTACCTGGTGCGCCAGGGTGCGCGCCTGACGGAGCTGCACCGCATCGCGGGCCGCATGGACGCCGCGGCGGTCCAGCGCTATGCGCCGCTCTCGCCCGCCGGCGCCGCGCGGCCGCTGGCGCAGCTCGACCTCGCCTACCCCGTGCTGGCCTGAGCATGCCGGCCGCCGCGTGCCCCGGCTGCGGCGGAGCGACGACGCCGGGCTCAGCGCCCGGGGCGCACCAGCCCGCCGAGGCCGATCTCCTCCAGCGCGTCCATCAGCAGGGCCCGCACGCAGGCCCCGCGCTCACAGAGCAGGGCGCGGGCCAGGAGCTCCCGCGCCCGGGTCCGGCTGATGCTGCGCACCACGCCCTTGACGCGCAACAGGCTGCCGGCCCCCATGCTGAGGCTGTGGACACCGAGCCCGAGCAACAGCGGCGTGGCGCGCGGATCGCCGGCAAGCTCGCCGCAGACAGTGACCTCCCGGCCATGGCCGCGTGCGGCCTCCGCCACCTGCATCAGGGCCCGGAGCACCGCGGGATGGAATTCGTCATAGAGGGCCGCAACCCGGGCGTTGTTGCGGTCCACGGCCAGCAGATACTGCGTCAGGTCGTTGGTCCCCACCGACAGGAAGGACACCCGCCGCGCCAGCACATCCGCCTGGTACACGGCCGCCGGCACCTCGATCATCACCCCCACCGGTGGCAGCCGCACCGCGTGGCCCTCTTCCTGAAGCTCGTCGCAGGCGCGCTGGATGAGCGCCAGGGCGTCGTCCAGCTCGTCCACAGTGGTGATCATCGGCAGCAGCAGCTGCAGGTTGTCGAGCCCCACCGCCGCGCGCAGCATGGCCCGCACCTGGGTCATGAAGATCTCCGGGTGGTCGCGGGTGATGCGGATGCCGCGCCAGCCGAGAAAGGGATTGGACTCGTGCACCGGGAAGTAGGGCAGCGGCTTGTCGCCCCCGACGTCCAGGGTGCGGATGGTCACCGGCCGCGGCGCGAAGGTCGTGAGCACCTGGCGATAGTGCCGCTGCTGCGCCTCCTCGCCCGGAAAGCGGTCGCGCACCATGAAGGGCAGCTCGGTGCGGTAGAGCCCGACGCCGGCGGACTCGTCGATGCCCAGCGGCCGCTGCTCCAGCACCAGGCCGGTGTTCAGATACAGCGGCAGCGCGAAGCCGTCCGTGGTTTCTGAGGGCTGCCCGCGCAGGGCTTCCAGCTCGGCGGAGAAGGCGCGCTCCTCCACGGCGAGCCGCCGATACTCGGCGGCCACCGTGGCGGACGGCTCCACGTACACCCGCCCGCGGTAGCCATCGACGATCATGGCGCGCCCCTCGAGCCGGCTCACCGGCAGCTCCAGCACGCCCACCGCCGCCGGCACCCCCATGCCCCGGGCCAGGATCGCCAGATGCGACGACGCCGAGCCGCGCCGGCTGATGATGCCGGCGAGGGACTCCCGCGGCACCGCGGCGATCTGCATGGCGCTGATCTCGTCCCCCACCAGCAGCGTCTGCGATGGATAGCTCGCCGCCTGCTGCGTGGCACCGTGCTGGAGGCGCACCAACACCTGGCGGCCGAGGTCGCGCACGTCTGAGCCGCGCTCGCGCAGATAGGGATCGTCCACGCGGTCGAACTCCGCCAGCAGCTCCGCGACAGTGGCCCGCAGCGCGCCCTGCGCCCAATTGCCGGCGCGGATGCGCGCGATGGTGTCGGCGACGAGGCTCTCGCTCTCCAGCATCAGCCGCCAGGCATCGAACAACGCCTGGTCCTCGTCGCGCAACGTGCCCCCCATGCGCTCGGCGAGCCGGCCGATGTCCGCGGCGACGCCGGCCACCGCGGCGCGGAAGCGCTTGATCTCCGCATCCGGGTCCGACGCAGGCTTGTCCGGCACCGCATCCAGGTCCGCCGGGGCGTAGACCACGTAGGCCGTGCCGATGCCCACGCCGGGCGCCGCCGCAATGCCCTCCAGAAAGTGATTCGGCAGCCCCGGCTGCTGGAGACGCATCAGCTCGCCGCTGCCGCGCGCGAGCGCGATGGCGGCGGCGAGCTGCATCGCCAGGGTCATGACGAAGGTCACCTCGTCGTCGGCGAAGCGTTGCGCCGCCCGCCGCCGCAGCACCAGCACCCCGAGCACCCGGCGGTGTTGGATGATGGGCACGCCGAGGAAGCCGTGGAAGGGCTCCTCGCCGCTGTCGGTGATGGCGAGATAGCAGGCGTGCGTGTGGGCATCGTCCAGATTGACGATGTCGGCGCGCTCGGCGGCACGGCCGATGAGCCCCCGATGCAGGGGGATGCGTATCCGGCCGACGGACGCCGGCGGCAAACCGTCGGTGGCCATCAGCACATGCTCGCGGCGGGCGGTGTCGGTGAGGTAGACGGAGCAGACATCGGCGCCGATGGCCTGCTTCACGTCACGCACCACCACGGCCAGCGCTGCATCCAGCGCGGGCGCACGGTCAACGGCGTCGATGATGCGTCTTAATGTCGCCAGCATGGCCGAAGAACTGCGCGGCCGGCGCCCGTGGCGCTGTTGCGCGAGCGCCGGTCAGCGACGACGCGGGCGCAGATGCCCGGCAGCGCGGACAGCGGCAGCCTGTTCCCGCGCGCCGTGCCGGGCGGGCGCGACGCGCTGGGCGGAAGGCTGGGCGGAAGAGGGCCCCTCGGCCTCGCCGACGGCAGTCCCGACCGGCGGCAGGTCCGGGCGTGGCGTACCCTCGGGATAGAGCAGCGGCGCCAGCTCTTCCAGCGCCTGGGCGTAGACGTGCCGCTTGAAGTAGACCACTTCCCGCAGCGGGTGCCAGTAGCGCACCCAGCGCCAGGCATCGAATTCCGGCTTGGCGGAGCGGTCCAGGCAGAAGGCACTCTCGCCGCAGTCCACCCGGAGCATGAACCAGACCTGCTTCTGGCCGATGCAGGTGGGTCCGCAACGACGGCGGATGAACCGGCGCGGGAGCCGGTAGCGCAGCCAGCCCTGGGTGCAGCCGAGCACGGTGACCTGCCCGGGGTTGAGGCCCACCTCCTCTTCCAGCTCCCGGTACATGGCCTCCAGCGGGGTCTCGTCGGACTTGATGCCGCCCTGCGGAAACTGCCACGCGTTCTGGCCGACACGCCGGCCCCAGAAGAGTCGGCGCTGCTCGTTGCTCAGAATGATGCCGACGTTGGGGCGAAAACCGTCCGGGTCGATCAAGGTGGCGTACCTCGTTGAGCTCACCTGCATTTTTCCACATCCCCACGCAAGCGGGCAAATCCACAAGCATTTCAGTCTTTGCTGATGCGTCGATATTCCGTTAGCTTTGGAAGTCAGCCCGGTCAGACACCGCTGCCATGCCGCTCGCCATCTTCGATCTGGACAACACGCTGCTCGCCGGCGACTCGGACTACCTCTGGGGCCAGCACCTGGTGGCGCAGGGTGTCGTGGACGGCGCGGAATATGCCGCGGCGAACGCCCGTTTCTATGCCGACTACAAGGCCGGCCGGCTCGACATCGACGCCTTCCTCGCCTTCGCGCTGCGTCCGCTGCGCGACCATCCGGAGCCGGCGCTGCTCGCCTGGCGGCAGGCATTCCTGGACCAGCACATCGCCCCGCTGATCCGGCAGCCGGCGCTGGACCTGGTGGAGCAGCACCGCCGCGCCGGCGACACCCTGCTGGTGATCACGGCCACCAATGCCTTCGTTACCGCGCCCATCGTGGCGCGCTTCGGCATTCCCCACCTCATCGCCACCGAGCCCGAGCACGACGGCAGCGGCTACACCGGCCGTGTGGCCGGCGTACCCGCCTTCCGCGAGGGCAAGGTCACCCGGCTCATGGCCTGGCTCGCCGACCAGAACGAGTGCCTCACGGACAGCCATTTCTACAGCGATTCCATCAACGACCTGCCGCTGCTGGAACGGGTGGACAACCCCGTCGCCGTGGACCCGGACCCGCTGCTGGCAGAGGTGGCGCGCAAGCGCCGGTGGCCCGTGATTTCGCTGCATGGCGATGCCCACTGAACAGGCCGCGGCGGCGCACGATGGCCGCTGGATGGCCGGCAGCCACGCGGACCGGGCCGCGGTCATCTGTCCGTCACCATTCCCTCATCAGCCTGCAACCCTGTTCGGCTACGCTGGGCCATTGGCCGGTGGTTCAGTGTTTCGCCGAGGTGAGCTCGATGGGGGTCAATGCATCTGCGCTTCCGGTGCGTCGGGGGGAGCGGCTCTACGTGGAGCTGGCGGCTGGTCCAGAGGCCATTCGCCAGGCCCAGGCGCTGCGCTATCGGGTCTTCGGCGAAGAGCTCGGCGCGCGCCTGAAGCACGGCCACGCGGGGCTCGATATCGACGCCTTCGACGCGTACTGCCATCATTTGCTGGTGCGCGAGACCAAGTCCGACGCCGTCGTGGGCTGCACGCGGCTGCTGCACGGGGACGTCGCCCGGCGCATCGGCGGCTTCTACTCGGAAAACGAGTTCCACCTGGGCGCCATTGCGGACCTGCCGGGCAGGCTTCTGGAAGTCGGGCGCACCTGTATCTCGCCGGATTGTCGCCAGGGCGCCGCCATCGCGGTGCTCTGGTCGGGCATTGCAGGCTATATTCAGCTGCACGGGATCGACTATCTGTTCGGCTGCGCGTCGGTCCCCCTCGGCGAGGGCGACGTGCAGGCGGCGGCCATCATGAACCGCCTGCGCCGACAGGCCATGGCGCCGGCGGCCCTGCGGGTGACGCCCAAGGCGCCGCTGCTGCGCACCGACGTCCCCGCCGAGGTCCTGGATGCACCCCTGCCGGCCCTGCTCAAGGCCTATGTGCGCCTCGGCGCGCGCGCCTGCGGCGAGGCCTGCCGGGACCCTGACTTCGCGGTGGGCGATGTGTTGATGCTGCTGGACCTTGCGGATCTGAATCCGACCTACGCCCGCCACTTTCTGGAGCGTGTCGGCGAGCATTGAGCACACGGCGATTGCTGATTCCCGCCTGGCGGGCACTGCGTCTGGGCGAGCATCTCTGCACGGGTGCGCTGCTCGGCGGCGGCGTCGCGCTGCTCGGGCATTTGGGCACGCCGCGTCCCTGGCTGCCCGCGCTGGTGGCTTGGTGGCACCGCCGCCTGGCCCGCGCTCTGGGCGTTCGGGTGGTCTGTCGCGGCGGCGCGGCGCCTGGTGCGCTGTTGGCGGTGAACCACGTCTCCTGGCTGGACATCCCCGTGCTCGGCGGCGCCACACCCGTGCACTTCCTGTCCAAGGCGGAGGTGCGCCAATGGCCGTTGGTGGGCTGGCTCGCAGAGCTCGCCGGCACGGTGTTCATGCGCCGCGGCGCCCACGAAGCCCCGCGGGTGGCGCAGGAGATCGCGCGCCGCTTGCGTTCCGGCGCCCGCGTCGCGATCTTCCCGGAGGGCACCACCAGCGACGGCCGCGGGCTGCTGCGCTTCCACGCAAGGCTGTTTTCCGCGGCGGAGGACGGCACAGTGCCGGTGCAGCCCGTGGCGATCCGCTACGGTAACGGCCATATGCCGGACCACATCGCGCCCTTCGTCGGCGAGGACACGCTGCTCGCCCACCTCGGGCGCGTGCTGCGCCACCCGGGTCTGACGGTCACACTGACCTTCCTGCCACCGGTGGCGGCGCAGGCAGCCTCCCGCCGCGAGCTGGCGGAGACCGCGCGCGCTGCGGTCGCGGCCGAGCTGTGCCGCCTCGCGGACGTGAGCGCGGCTGTACCGGCAGATGCGGCTCACATGAGCGCCGCCGATGGCGCAGCCGCCTGAAGCCGGCGAGGGGATGAGTGTCGGCCTGAGCCGGCTGCGGACGACACGAGGCTGAGACCCCGGTAACCAGCAATGCGCATCGCCGTCGTCACCGAAACCTACCCGCCGGAGATCAACGGCGTCGCCAACACCATGCGCCAGCTGGTGGACGGTCTGTCGCGTCGGGGCCACCAGGTGCTGCTGGTGCGCCCGCGCCAGGCGGCGGACCGCCGCGGAGGCACACCGCGCGGGCACTTCCTGGTGCCGGGTCTGCCCATCCCGGGCTATCGCGGCCTGCGCTTCGGGCTGCCGGTGTACTGGCGCCTGCGCCATCTCTGGCTGCGCCTGCGACCGGACGTGCTCTACGTCGCCACCCAGGGCCCCCTCGGGCATGCGGCGCTGAACGCAGCGGTGCGGGCGTCCATCCCGGTGATCACCGGCTTTCACACCCAGTTCCACCAGTACAGCCGGCATTACGGCCTGGGCCTGCTGACCCGGCCCATCGTCAACACGCTGAAGAATTTTCACAATCGCTCGGATGCGACTCTGGTACCCACGGCGGCGCTCCGCAGCCAGCTAAGCGAGGTCGGCTTCCGCAACGTGCAGCTGTTCAGCCGCGGCGTTGACACCGATCTCTTCACACCCACGCGCCGCAGCGACGCCCTGCGGCGGGAATGGGGCTGTGGGCCGGACGACATCGTCGCCCTCTACGTCGGTCGTATTGCCGCGGAGAAGAACATCGACCTGGCGCTCGCCACCATGGAAGCGCTCACGGCGCGGATCGGCCATGTCCAGTGTGTGCTGGTGGGAGACGGACCGGAGCGCGCGCGCCTGGCACGCTCACACCCCGGCTGCCGTTTCGTCGGCGCCCGCGTGGGGGAAGCCTTGGCCACGCACTATGCCAGCGGCGATCTGTTCCTGTTCCCGAGCCTCACCGAGACCTTCGGCAACGTGGTCACCGAGGCGATGGCGAGCGGTCTCGCCGTGAGCGCCTTCGACTATGCCGCCGCCCACGAGCACATCCGCCACGGCAGCAACGGCCTGCTCGCACCTTGCGGAGACCGCCCGGCCTTCATCAACGAAGCAGTGGCTGCCGCCGCAGCGCCCGACCGACTGCGTACCATCGGCACCGCCGCGCGGCGAACCGCGGAGTCCTTGAGCTGGCCACAGGTGATCGCCGGCGTCGAAGACCGGCTCATGGACGTGATCCGACAGCATCAGCGTGCCGGGCGAGCCGCGGTGGAGCAGGCGAGGCCGACACCCTCTGGGAACGGGCTCTGATGGTGCGAGGGCCATCGCGGCTCGGTGCACGGGCCCAAGCCATGCAAGCATTGCAGAGCCTCGGCGGTGATCCGCCGATGCTGTTCATGTAACTGTCTTTGAGCTGGGGTTTTTACGGCACGCCAGACGGCGCGTGTGCAGGACGGCATCGCTCGGGCAACCCTGCATCGGTCGCACACGGATAACGGCCAAAGCGGCACGGACGCGGGGCATCGGTCAGACTGCGGCAGGGCAGCCCATGAAAACCGACGGTGAGCGGAACGGGGGGAAGGTGCGCATCCGTGCGGCGCGTGAGCTCCTGCACCGCCACCGGCCTGCCCGCGGGCAGGACCGGTGCGCGGGCGGTCATTGCAGCGACCTTACTTGGCTTCAGGCTGCGCCGGCTGGGCCGGAGCCGCGGGGGCCGCCGGCATGCCGTAGGGCGCTGCGTAGGGAGCGTAGCCCGGGTAGCCGCCGTACGGATAGCCGTAGCCGCCGTAGTACGGATTGCCGTAACCGTACCCGTAGCCGCGACCATAGCCGTAGCCGCGACCACGACCCCAGCCACGACCGCCGCCGGACATGCTCATGTTGAAGTCGCCGTAGCCGTCACCGAACATGTCGCCGAGCATGTCGCCGACGCCGTCGCCCCAACCGGAGCCATAGCCGGGACCACCCCAGCCCGGGCCCCACCAGGCGCTGGCGGAAGCGGAAACACCGAGCAGAGCGGCGACGGCGGCGGCGGTAGCAAGCTTTTTCATCTGTATTCTCCGAAGATTCTGGGTTAGCAAGCGCTGCGCGTTTTGCGCGTCAGCGGGGTAGATAATATTAGAATTTTCTAAAATTCAAAATCTTTATTCTTGATTAGCTTGATTCTTTCGATTAATTTCCTCTATCGGCGAGCAGACGCATGGAGAGGTCCACCGCCCGCACGCTCTTGGTGAGGTCTCCCACGGAGATGTCATCGACGCCGGTCTCGGCGATGGCCCGCAACTGGTCCAGACCCACGCCGCCGGAGGCCTCGAGGCGCGCGCGCCCCTGGCTCAGCGCCACGGCCCGACGCAGATCGGCGAGCTCGAAGTTGTCCAGCAGCACGCGCTCGACGCCGGCGGCCAAGGCCGCCTCCAGCTGGGCCAGCGACTCCACCTCGATCTCCACGGGGACCCCCGCGGGCACCTGCGTCCGTGCGGCCGCCACCGCGGCGCCGATGGAGCCGGCGGCGGTGATGTGGTTCTCCTTGATCAGCACGGCGTCGTAGAGCCCCATACGGTGGTTGTGGCAGCCGCCGCAACAGACGGCGTACTTCTGCTCGCGTCTCAACCCGGGCAAGGTCTTGCGCGTGTCCAGGATGCGCACCGACAAGCCGGCGACGGCGTCGGCGTAGCGCCGCACGCGGGTGGCCGTCCCGGAGAGCGTCTGCAGGTAGTTGAGCGCCGTGCGCTCGGCGGTGAGCAGGGCGCGCATCGGCCCTTCGATGCGACACAGACAATCGCCCGGCTGGATGCGCTCCCCATCAGCCACCAGCCAGTCCACTGCGACCCGGTCGTCGATGAGGGTGAAGGCGAGCTCGAGCCAGGCCTGCCCACAGAGCACTGCTGACTCGCGCGTCACCACCTCGGCCCGGGCACGCTGATCCGCCGGCAGCAGGGCTGCCGTGAGATCACCGCTGCCGACGTCCTCGTCCAGTGCGCGACGCACGTGGGCGCGAATGTGCTCCATGGGGGGCAGACAGGCGGCAAGCGCCGGCGAAGCTGACGCAGCTGACATGGGAGACCTACCTGGCTTGCGTTTTGGGTTGACTGCGCGCGTGCGGTAAGCTCAACGCGCCGGGGGACAGCTCAGTGCACACTGAGCGACTGGCGGATCGCTTCCATGGCGCGGTCCACCAGCGGCGGGTCGCCGGTGCCGATGACGGTGGCGAGGTCCTGCGCCAGCAGGGCCTCCAGCTCCGGCTTCGGCAGCTCGAAGCCCTTTCGACCCAGGCGGTCCACGAACAGCACCGGATCGCCCGCCTCGCCCCGCCAGGCGAGCTTGAAGCGCTGGATACTGCCATCGTCGCGGGCAACGCCGAGCCAGCATCCGATGGGCAGCGCGTCCGCATCGCCGGTCGGCACGGTAGCGGTGTCTTCACCGACACCGAGCCGGGGCGGCCGCTGTGCGCCGGCGGCGAGACCGCCGTCCGGCTGACCTCTGAGGGCGGCGATATGAACGGTCTGGAGCTCCTTCAGCCACCGCGCCAGCAGTTGCTGATCCGCGATGACAGTGCCGAGGCAGGCACGCAGGTCACGCAGCAGTTCTGGGATACGTCGCAGCAGCTCACGGCGTTCGGCCGCATCACGCTTGGGCTCCACACTCCACAGGAGATCATCCAGCACCCGCTCACCGCTGCGCCACGCCCGACCCTGCTCGCCGCCGTCGGCGTAGGCCTGGACCATGGCCTCGACCCAGCCGTCGTCGAGGACGGTACGCACCACCGGCGGCAGCCGCTCCGGGGCCGGTACGCGGGCGGCGATGCACGCCAATGCCTGGCGCCGGGCATTCTGCCGGCTGCTGCGGGCGACCGCCTGGCGCACCACCCGTTCCTCCGCGCTCGCCACCCGCACGCGCTGGCCTGCAAGGTAGTCGGCGAGCTCCCGATCCAGCGTCTCGAACAGCTGTGGCTCGCTGCGGGGGGCCGTGACCACCCGCTGCACGAGCTGGTCGATGCGCGCATAGAGACCGTCGCCCTGGTCGCGGTCGCCGTCGTTCCAGCCGATGCTCGCCTCGGCGATGCGGTTCAGAAGCCGGCGGGCCGGATGCTCCGGATCATCGAAGAAGCGGCGGTCCACCAGCGCGACCTTGACGTAGGGGATCTGCAGCCGGCTCACAAGCACCTTGATGGCATCCGGCATGTCCGCACCGGCCAGCAACTGCTCGAAGAGCAGGAACACCAGATCCATGGTGTCTTCATCGCTCGGCGCCAGACGACGCGGCGCTGAAGGGTCCATGCTCGCCCGCAGCCGATTGCCGACGGCGTGCCTCAGGGTGCTCGGTGCGAGCGCCCTATCGGCGGCCTGCTGGGTCGCCTCCGGCTGCACCCGCGACAGCACGGCGAGGAGCTCCTGCGTGGCGAGCGTCGCGAGCGACTCCTCCGCAGCACTCGGCTGCCGGGCGCCGGCGAGCATCTGCCGCAGGGCCTCGAACATGCTCGCAGCGCCCGGCTGCTCAGCACACGCCGGTGGCCGGTCACCCCCAGCTCCGGCGCCGACCGCCGGCTGTGCTGCCGCACCCTCCGCGGCATGCTGACCGGCGCCGTCCACGGACTGGGCGGCGGCGCCGGCATAGCCGCTCGCCGGCGGGCGCAGGTCTGACGCCGAGGCGGGGACGGGGTCGAACGGCATCGCCGGCGCCGGTGGCGACGCCGGGCCGCGGCCCGCACTGGGGCTGGACTGAGCCCCGCCGGCCGCCGGCGTGTCTCCGTCTTCGTTCTTGACGATCTCGTGCTTGCGCGCCGGCGGCGACAACCCCTGGGCACGCGCGAAGTCGACACACCCCGAGTAGAAGCCTTCCAAGCGGTCCATCACCTGCTGATCAAAGATCTTGTGCACCACCAGCACCGTGGAGACGTCCAGGTCCTCCAGGGAGCGGACCGCGGCGGCGAAGGCGTTGGCGATGGCCGTGGGACTCACCGGCACATCCCGCTGACGCAGCGCCGGCCGGCCCAGGAGCTGCGCGAAGTGGCGCGTCAGATCCCGCAGCGGGCGCAGGTAGCGGGTATCTGCTTTGGAGATCATGTTGGTGAGGACCAGGGACTCTTCGAGGTCCCGCTCGCCCAGGATCTGGAGCTCGTCGGAATCGAAGCTGTGGTCCACGGCCAGATCGAGGCTCTGCGCCGCGTCCTGGAACAGCGTCACTGTATCTGTCAGATTACGCAGGAAGCGCCGCTTGAGGTTGCCGCGCTGGTGGCGCAGACACCGCTGTGCTTCGAAGTAGCTGGCGTAGCTGCGATCGCTCTCGGCCTTGTCCGCGAGATCGTACAGCGCGTCGTCCACGCGTTGCAGCGCGGCGTCCATCAGCGGCGGCAGCTCCCGTTGCAGCAGCTCGGTGCATTGGCCCAGCATACGCTGCAGGGCCAGGCTGCGGGTGCCGCCACGGCGTGCGTCGGTTAGAGCGGGTCGATCAGGCTCCATGGGACCATCACGGCGGTGGGCGCAGGCGCCGCACGCGCGTTCTCATTATTGGTCCCTAGTTTAGTACCATTTGTCCGCGAAGGCGCAGCCTGAGACCCTGGTTTTTGCAGGTCTTGGGGTCTCTGCCCACCACCGCAACCCGCAGCCGTACACCGCCCCCCCTTTGCATGTCCCAATCCGCGCGTACCATCGTCGCCCAAGCTGCCGGCGCCCGGGCCGGCAGCCTGCGGGACCTGGCGCCCATCGTCACCGTCATTGCGGTGTTCCAACCGCTGCTGCTGCGCGAGCCGTTGGCGAATTTGGGCCAGATCGCAATGGGCGTGGTCCTGGTGGTGCTCGGTTTCACCTTGTTCGTACAGGGGCTGAAGCTCGGACTGTTTCCCCCCGGCGAGGGCATGGCTCTGGGCCTTGCGCGCAGGGGCAGCCTGTTCTGGCTCCTGGCGTTCGCCTTCGGCCTCGGTTTCGGCACCACGGTGGCGGAGCCGGCGCTCATCGCCGTCGCCGCCGAGGCCGCCGCGGTGGCCGCCGCCGACGGCGTCATCGCGGCCGACATGGCTGCCCGGGCAGACTATGCATATGGCCTTCGCATCACGGTGGCCGTCGCCGTCGGCTTCGCGCTGGTGCTGGGCGTGGTGCGCATCCTGCGCGGCTGGCCCATCCAGACGCTCATCATCGGCGGCTATGCGGGTGTGGTGCTGATGACCATGATCGCGCCCGCGGAGATCGTCGGCATTGCCTATGATTCCGGCGGCGTCACCACCTCCACCATCACCGTACCGCTGGTGACGGCGCTCGGGGTCGGCATCGCCACCAGCATCGAGGGCCGTAATCCACTGGTGGACGGCTTCGGCCTCATCGCCTTCGCGTCCCTGACACCCATGATCTTCGTCATGGGCTACGGCATGCTGGTCTGAGCCGCTGCCAACCCCGTGAGCACGCCCTGCGCCCTCGACGCCATCGCGCCCCTCTGCACGACCCCGCGGCGAGGGGGCCGAGCAGCAGAAGACGTTCTTTGGCCTGACGCTGGAGACGCAGCGCGACGTGGTGCTCCTGCTGGTGGAAGAGCACCTGGCACGCAGTATTCTGGAGACCATCGCGGAGGTGGGGCACTTCGAGGAGCGCACCGGCTGCGGACATGGACATCCGCTACTGCGCACGCCTGTTTGCGCGCTTCAACCTGTCACGGGCGCCGGTGGTGGCGGACGCTGAAGTGGTGGGCATCGTGAGCCTCACGGATCTCGTCATCAAAGGCATGGCGGCGCAACACCGCTGAGGCAGGCATGGTGCAACAGCCCGACCAAGCGCACAGCGGCTGGCTCGATGGTGTCCGCCCGCTGCCCTCTCCCCACTGCGGTGCGCGCCCGCCCGGGGTCTGCATCGACCTGCTGGTGATCCACAACATCTCGTTGCCGCCCGGGGAGCTCGGCGGCCCCTGGGTGGAGCAGCTCTTTTGCGGACAGCTGGACCCGGCCGCACACCCCTATTTCGCGACCATCGCCCACAACCCGGTGTCGGCGCACCTCTTCATCCGCCGTGACGGTGAGACCATCCAGTTCGTCGATCTGTGGCAGCGCGCCTGGCATGCCGGCCGCTCCAGCTGGCAGGGCCAGCCGGAATGCAACGACTACAGCATCGGCATCGAGCTTGAGGGCACGGACCACACGCCCTTCAGCGATGCGCAGTACACGCGGCTCGCCCTGGTGACCCGAGAGATCATGCGGCGCTTTCCCGCCATCACCGCCGAGCGCATCGTCGGGCACAGCGATGTGGCGCCCGGGCGCAAGACGGACCCGGGGCCCGCGTTCGATTGGAAGCGCTATCGCTGCCTGCTCGCGGCCCAGGCGCCCTCCGACGCTTGAGCCGGCAGCGATCAGCCGGGTTGGGCAGCGCGGTGGCGCACAACGCCCGGGCGGCGCTGAGCGCGTGGCTGGCCGACCGGTTGGCTCAGCCGGCCTTGGCCATGGCTGCGGCCGGTGTGGTGGTGGACAGGGGCCATTCGGTGGTGAGCACTTTCTGCTCCTCGGTCCAGCGCAGCAGCTCCATGCTGCCGTCGTGGTGCTCCACCAGCGCGGTGCAGCTCTCCACCCAGTCACCGCAATTGCAGTAGGTGACGCCGTCGATGTCGCGGATCTCGGCATGATGGATATGCCCGCAGATCATGCCGTCCACGTCGCGCGCCTTGGCCTCGTCGGCCACCGCCTGCTCGAAATCGCCGATGTAGTTGACGGCATTCTTGACCCGGTGCTTGAGATAGGCCGCCAGCGACCAATAGCCCATGCCGAGCCGCTTGCGCACCCAATTCAGGCGGTGATTCACGGCCAGCAGCAGATCATAGAGCCGCGAGCCGAGCACGGCGAGCCAGCGCTCGTGCTGGACCACGTGATCGAACTTGTCCCCGTGCAGGATCAGAAAGCGGCGCCCGTCCACGGTGGTATGCACGATCTCGTCGCGCACCGCCACGTTGCCGAAGTCGCTGCCGATGTGCGGACGCAGCACCTCGTCATGGTTACCGGGCACATACACCACTTCGGTGCCGCTGCGTGCCTTGTCCAGAATGGCGCGCACCACGTTGTTGTGCGATTGCGGCCAGTGGATGCCGTTCTTCATCGCCCAGACATCGATGATGTCGCCCACCAGGTAGAGCTGCCGGCATTCGGTCGCCTGAAGAAAATCCAGCAGGAAGTCCGCCTGGCAGCCGCGGAAGCCGAGGTGAATGTCCGAGATCCAGATGCTGCGGTATTTGAGGGGATGGAGACGCTCCACCTTGCCGGAGCTGAATGCTGCACGCATAGCAAATACAACCGCCTGTGGTCATTCGCTGTATGGTGACCTGCAATTGTTGCGACGCCGTTGACAGTGTATGAAGATCAGATGAAGGCAACGCATCGTGACAATGCATTGACCTCGCCATGACGAAACCGCGTCTGTTTCGCGTCCACTTCATGTCGGCCTGCTCCGATTCGCCCCACCGCCGTGGACATGGATTGCGCGAGCGGCGCTCCGGGCGGCAAGCAGGCCAAAAGACAGGGTGGCGGTCGCCGGCTGGTCTGGACGCGCAGGAGGTTGGTGCTGCCCGCGGCAGCAACGCTGACCGATGACGCTGTCCCTGCGCCCTCAGGACCCGCGCCAGAAGCCGGAGATGGCGGCGACGCCCTGGGCGCCATGCGCAAAGCTCAGGGTCAGGTGGGCCTCGCCGAGGCCACCCAACGCATACACGGGCACCCGGGCGGGATCGGCGAGCGCGGCGAAACCGGACCAACCGAGGGTCTGGGCGCCGGGATGGGTCGCGGTGGGGAGCACCGGCCCCAGGAGGGCATAGTCGAGGCCAAGCTCGGCAGCTCGCCGGAGGTCCGCGGCGTCATGGCAGGAGGCACCCACCAAGCCCACCCCCGCCGGCCGGGCGGTAAGCTGCCACAGCGTCGCCGCGCGCAGGTGCAGGCCATCCGCGGCGATGCCGGCGCCGGCGGTCGGATCGCGGTTCAGCACCAGGCCCGCACCCGCCGCGCGACACAGCGGCAGCGCGGCACGAGCGAGCCTGGCGTAGGCGGTGTCATCGAGGCCGTGGGCGCGCAGCTGCACCAGCCCGATGCCGGCGCGCAGCGAGTCCCGGAGCCTGCGCAGAAACTGGTCAGGGTCCTGCGGGTCGGCGCCGGTGATCAGGTACCGCGCCGGCAGCCGCAGGGCATCGATGATGGGCTTGTCGGCGGCTGGAAAGCGGGCTGCGTCCATGGCCTGCGGCGCCACCCAGTCGAGCGGCTGGCCCTCAAGACCCTGAGGCGTGCCGGTGAATGCGGTCACCAGGAACACCTCCAGCAGCACATGGCGGTCGCCATAGTCGTGGTGGACGCGGATCAGCGGGCGCGCCGCACGCACCTCGATGCCGAGCTCCTCGCGCAGCTCCCGCGCCAGGGCCCTGTGCGCGGGCTCACCGGGCTCCAGCTTGCCGCCGGGGAACTCCCAGAGCCCGCCCTGGTGCACGCCCGCGGGGCGCTGCGCCACCAGCACCCGGCCCCGGTCGTCCAACAAGGCGCCCGCGGCGACGTGAATGAGACGCTGCTGCGGCTTGGCGGCACCCTCAGGTCCGGTACTCGGCGTTGATCCGGACATAGTCGTAGCTCAAATCGCAGGTGAGCACCCGTGCGCAGTCCCGCCCGCGTCCGAGGGCGACACCGATGCGGAAGGCATCCCGGGCCATGACGGCCCGCCCCGCGGATTCGGTGTAGGCCGGGTCGCGACCGCCGCCGCTGACGATGAGGCAGTCGTCGAGCCAAATGCGCACGCGCTCGATGTCGAGCCCGGGCACACCGGCGCGGCCGACGGCGGCCAGGATGCGGCCCCAGTTGGGGTCTGCAGCGAAGAGCGCCGTCTTCACCAGCGGTGAATGGGCGATGGTGTCGGCGACGGCACGGGCCTCGGTGGCGCTTTGCGCCTCCGTGATCTCGATGCTGACGAGCTTGCTGGCCCCCTCGCCGTCGCTGACGATGTCTGTCGCCAGCGTGTCGCAGACGGCGTGCACCGCCGCGCCCAGGGCGGCCGCAGCGGGGGAGCCCTTCGCCACCGGCGCACCGGGCAGGGTGCCGGCGGCGCAGAGCACGCAGGCATCGTTGGTGGAGGTATCACCATCGATGCTGATGGCGTTGAAGGTGTCGGCCACCGCGTCGCGCAGAATTGACGCCAGCAGGTCACGCGGCACCGCTGCGTCCGTCGCCAGGAAGGCGAGCATGGTGGCCATGTCCGGGCGGATCATGCCGGCACCCTTGGCCATACCGACCACCGTCGCCTCGCGCCCGCCCAGGTCGCAGCGCGCGCTGGCGGTCTTGGGCCGGGTGTCGGTGGTCATGATGGCGCGGGCGGCGGCCTCCCAGCCGTCCTCGCGCAGGCTCGTGACCAGCTGCGGCAGGGCGGCTGCGATACGCTCCACGGGCAGGTATTCGCCGATGACGCCGGTGGAGAAGGGCAGCACCTGCTCCGGTGCACAGTCGCCGGCGGCCGCCAGCGCCGTGCAGGACATCTCGGCGTCGGCGAGACCGCGGTCCCCGGTGCCCGCGTTGGCGTTGCCGGCGTTGATCAGCAGCCAGCGCGGCGCCGTCTGCGCCAGGTGCCGGCGCGCGATCTGCACCGGCGCCGCGCAGAAGGCATTGGTGGTGAAGACCGCCGCGGTCTGCGCGCCCGCCGGCAGCGCCAACAGAACCAGGTCGTCACGCCCCTGGTAGCGGATGCCGGCGGCGCCCGCGGCGAGCCGCACCCCGGCAATGCGCAGCGGCGCCACCTGCGTCAGGCCATCTTGCCGTGGCACTGCTTGTACTTCTTGCCGGAGCCGCAGGGGCAGGGCTCGTTGCGGCCGACTTTGCGCTCGCCGCGCACATAGGGCTGCTGCTCGTCCGCGGCCGCCGCCTGGCGAGCGCCCGCGGGCGCGGGCTGGCGCCGGGCAGCGCCGGACGGCTGCTCGCCGGCGCCGACGGCGGCGGGCTCTGCGGGCGCACCGAGGCCGGTGAAGGATTCGTGCTTGAACTGGAAGTCCTGCTCCCGGGGCGGCGCCGGAGCCACCTCCTCGGGCGAGCGTATCTGCATGCGCGAGAGCGTGCGCACCACCTCCTCCTTGATGGTCGCGAGCATGGCCGAGAACATCTCGAAGGCCTCGCGCTTATACTCCTGCTTGGGGTTCTTCTGCGCGTAACCCCGCAGGTGGATGCCCTGGCGCAGGTAGTCCATCTGCGCCAGATGGTCCTTCCACTGGCTGTCCAGGGTCTGCAGCATCACGGCCTTCTCGATCTGGCGCATGGTGTCGGCGCCGACGAGCTTCTCTTTCTCCGCATAATGCCCGGCGACGGTGTCGATGATGCGCCGGCGCAGGGTCTCCTCGTGCAGGTCATGGTCGGCGTCGAGCCACTGCTGGATCGGCCAGTCACCGCCGAAGAAGTCCGTCAGCGCCTGCGACAGGCCCGGCACGTCCCATTGCTCTTCGAGGCTCTGCGGCGGGATGTAGCCGCTGATGAGGTTGTTCAGCACATCCTCGCGCATGGCGACGACGGTCTGGGAGATGTCCTCGCCGTCCATCAGCTCGCGGCGCTGCTCGTAGATGACCTTGCGCTGGTCGTTGGCGACGTCGTCGTACTCCAGGAGCTGCTTGCGAATGTCGAAGTTGCGCCCCTCCACCTTGCGCTGGGCGTTCTCGATGGCCTTGGTCACCCAGGGGTGCTCGATGGCCTCGCCCTCCTGCATACCGAGCCGTTGCATCATGTTGCCGACCTTGTCGGAGGCAAAGATGCGCATCAGGTTATCCTTCAGCGACAGGTAGAAGCGGGAGCTGCCCGGGTCGCCCTGGCGCCCGGAGCGCCCGCGGAGCTGGTTGTCGATACGCCGGGACTCGTGCCGCTCGGTGCCGATGACGTGCAGGCCGCCGGCGGCGATGACGCGTTGGTGGCGGGCCTGCCAGTCCGTCTTGATGCGCTCGCGCTCCGTGGCGTCGTCCACAGCCTCCAGCTCGGCGTCGAGGTTGCCGCCGAGCACGATGTCGGTGCCGCGGCCGGCCATGTTGGTGGCGATGGTGACGGCAGCCGGCTCGCCGGCGCGGGCGACGATGCCCGCCTCGCGCTCGTGCTGCTTGGCGTTCAGCACCTCGTGCGCGATCTTGTCCGCATTCAGGAGCTTCGACACCAGCTCGGACGTCTCGATGGACGCCGTGCCCACCAGCACGGGCTGCCCGCGCTCGACGCAGTCCTTCACATCCTCGATGATGGCGCGGTACTTCTCCTCCTGGGTGAGATAGACCAGATCGCCGCGGTCCTCCCGCACCATGGGCATGTGCGTGGGGATGACCACCACCTCCAGCCCGTAGATGCTCTGGAACTCGTAGGCCTCGGTGTCCGCCGTGCCGGTCATGCCCGCGAGCTTGGGGTAGAGCCGGAACAGGTTCTGGAAGGTGATGGAGGCCATCGTCTGGTTCTCGGGCTGGATGGGCACGCCCTCCTTGGCCTCCACGGCCTGGTGCAGGCCCTCTGACCAGCGCCGGCCGGGCATGGTGCGGCCGGTGAACTCGTCGACGATGATGATCTGGCCGTCGCGGACGATGTAGTCCACGTTCTTCTGGAACAGCGCGTTGGCGCGCAGCGCCGCATAGACATGGTGCATGAGCACGATGTTGCCGGCGTCGTAGAGGCTCTCGCCCTCGCCGAGCAGCCCCATGTCCGTGAGCATGGCCTCGACCTTCTCGTGGCCCTCCTCGCTCAGGTACACCTGACGGGATTTCTCGTCCACGGAGAAGTCGCCGGGGCCGAAGTCCGGCTGACCCTCTTCGTTCTTGATGGGCTCCTGGCGGGTCAGCGACGGGATGATGGTGTCGATCTGCTTGTACAGATCCGTGCTGCCTTCGGACGGGCCCGAGATGATGAGCGGCGTGCGGGCCTCGTCGATGAGGATGGAGTCCACCTCGTCGACGATGGCGTAGAAGGGATCCCGCTGCACGCGCTGCTCCGGCGTGAAGGCCATGTTGTCGCGCAGGTAGTCGAAGCCGAACTCGTTGTTGGTGCCGTAGGTGATGTCGGCGGCGTAGGCCTCGCGACGGGTGCAGGGGCGCAGGTGGCGGTAGCCGTGCTCACCGGCGGCGGGCTCGAAGCTCGGGTCGTAGCGGTAGGAGGCGGTGTCCGGGCCGCTGCCGCCGGAGCTGTTGATGACACCAACGGTGAGGCCCAGGAAGTCGTAGATCTGCCCCATCCAAGCGGCGTCACGCCGGGCGAGGTAGTCATTGACGGTGACCACGTGCACGCCCTTGGCCGGCAGGGCGTTGAGACAGGCGGCGAGGGTGGCCACCAGCGTCTTGCCCTCACCGGTGCGCATCTCGGCGATCTTGCCGTCGTGCAGGACCATGCCGCCCACGAGCTGCACATCGAAGTGGCGCATGCCGAGCACGCGCTTGCCCGCCTCACGCACCACGGCGAAGGTCTCCGCCAGCAGGTCGTCGAGCGGTGTCTCGGCCGCCGCCTGCTCGCGGAAGCGCTCGATGCGCCCGCGCAGCTCGGCATCGCTCAGGCGCCCGACCTCGTCCTCCAGCGCGTTGATGGTCTCGGCTGTCTTGAGCAGCCGCTTCACCAGGCGGTCGTTGCGGCTGCCGAAGATCTTCTTGAAGACGTTGATACCCATGACTTGCCCGCGACGGGACCTCAGCGGCGTGAAGAAATCTCTACAGGATACCGGAAGGTGCCACCCGGCGCTGCCGGCAACAGGTTACGGAGAAGCAACAACGCCGCACCCGCCGGGTAGGGCGGGGCGGCGTTACGCCGGGCGCGGCGGGTCCTGTCGGAACCGGCCCGCGCCGGGATTCGCTCTGGGGTCAGCGCTGAAGCCAGCGTTTGGGCCGACGATCAGAGCCGTGCGACGCGGGATTTCTTGCTCAGATCCAGATACTGCATCGGGTTGACCGCCTCGCCGTTGCGCCGCACCTCGAAGTGGATGTGCGGGCCCGTGGAGCGACCGGTGGAGCCGAGCTTGGCAATGACCTGCCCCTTGCGCACCATGTCGCCCTCGCTCACGAGGTTGGCGCTGTTGTGGGCGTAGCGGGTCTCGAGCCCATTGGCGTGACGCACCTCGACGATCTTGCCGTAGCCGCCCTTCCAGCCGGAGAAAATGACGATGCCGTCGGCCATGGCAACGATATCGGTGCCGTGCTTGGCAGCGATATCGATGCCCTTGTGCATACTGCGACGACCCGTGATGGGATGGCGGCGGTAACCGAACTTGGACGTGACCACGCCGCCGACCCGCAGCGGCCAGCCCTCGGGGCTGGTGTGGCGCTTGAGATCCCGCTCCATGATGAGGGTCTCCAGCAATCCGAGCTTGCGCTTGCGGTCGTCCAGCTCGGAGAGCACCTTGGCCAGGTCCTGGGCCACGTCGTCCACGCTGCTGCGGCGCAGCACGGCATCATCGGGGCCGCCGGCGGGCGCCGGGTTGGCGAAGTCGAACTCCTCGTCGTCGAGGCCGGCCATCTCCACCAGGCGCTGGCCCAGCGCGTTGATGCGCATGATCTCCGCCTGCAGGACGCCGACGCGGGCGGCGACGGCATCGATGTCTGCGGCGGCACGCTCCGCGGTGTCGGCGACAACAGGGGCAGGCGCGGTGCGCTCGACGGCGGCGAGGTCCGTGTCGGTGATGCGGTATTTACCGAGCCAGAAGCCGACGCCCCCGGCCGCGAGGGCTGTGGACATGATCACCAATAGGTGCACCGAGGTGCGGCCGGCGGCCCCCACCCGGCCATGAATCGTTGGGTATTGCATCTGCTGTCACGCTCTTCGTGTAGATTGTTCGTGCGCGGGTCAGGCCGTCGCGGCCTCTCCCGCCCCCCAAGGCTCAGTCTTTCGGTGCCGTCCGGCGCCTGCGTGCGAGGAAGCGCTCCATGTCACCTCCGCAAGCCCCCGCGAAGCCCCCCCGAGCACGGCACATTCGTCGTTTCCTGCACGGCAGCGATGCCGTCTCGGCATTGCTTCTGGAGCTCGAGCGCCGCGAGGCGCTGCTCGCCCGGGTGCGCGCCCTGCTGCCGACATCCGTCGCCGGACACTGCACGCAGGCCACCCTCGACGATGGGCGGCTGACGCTGATCTGCGATTCCCCCGCTTGGGTGGATCGACTGAGGTTTCTCTCGCCTCAGTTCCTGTCTGCCCTCGCCGGGCAGGGCGAGGCGGTGTCGGAGTGTCGGGTCCGCGCGCAGCCCGCGGCGCCCATGTCCGGGCATGCGCCGGCGGTCCGGACCGCCCCGCCCCGCAGCGGGGCCGACGATGCCGCCGCACGCAGCCTGGAGCAGACCGCGGCGGCCCTCGGCGATACGCCCCTCGCCGGGAGCCTGCATCGACTCGCTGCAACCCTGCGCCGCGGCGCCTGAGTCGCCCCCACCCGGCCGGTCAGCCCGCGAGGGCCGGCTGGCCGAAGCGGATGGGCACCTGCGCCGGATCCTCGAACGTGACCTCGTCCCAGGCGTCCTGCTCGGCGAGCAGGGCGCGCAGCAGCCGGTTGTTCAGCGCATGCCCGGACTTGTGGCCGATGAACGCGCCGATGAGCGGACGGCCCAACAGATAGAGATCGCCGATGGCGTCGAGGATTTTGTGCTTGACGAACTCGTCCTCGTAGCGCAGACCGTCGTCGTTGAGCACGCGGTAGTCGTCCACCACCACGGCGTTGTCGAGGCTGCCGCCGAGGGCCAGGTTCTGCTCCCGCAGAGCCTCGATGTCGCGCAGGAAGCCGAAGGTCCGCGCCCGGCTCACCTCTTTGACGAAGGAGGTGCTGGAGAAATCCACCACCGCGGACTGGGCGCGGGAGGTGAACGCCGGATGCTCGAAATCGATGGAAAAGCCGACACGGAAGCCGTTGTAGGGCTCGAAGCGGGCATATTTGTCGCCGTCTTCCACGGTCACCGGCCGCTTGATGCGGATGAACCGTTTGGGACGGTTCTGCTCTTCGATACCGGCCGATTGCAGCAGAAACACGAAGGGACCGGCGCTGCCGTCCATGATGGGCACTTCGGGTGCGCTCACGTCCACATAGGCGTTGTCGATGCCCAGCCCCGCGAAGGCGGACAGCAGGTGCTCGACGGTGGACACCCGGGCGCCGTCGGCCTCAAGCGTGGTGGAGAGACGGGTGTCACCCACCCGCGCCGGACATGCGGTAATATCGACGGGTGGGTCCAGATCGACCCGCCGAAACACGATGCCCGTGTCAGGCGCTGCCGGCCGCAGGGTGAGATACACCTTGGTGCCGGTGTGCAATCCGACGCCGGTGGCGCGGATCACGTTCTTCAACGTGCGTTGACGGATCACTGTCGTTCCCCCTTGCCGCTTGGCCCCAGGTCCCGCGCGGGGCCGTCCAGGTGGAGCCGCCCGGAGAACATCCGGGTGGTGCTTTGTTCTAGGGCAGCGGCGCCTTCGCAGACCAGGGCTAAACGTCAGGGCCGAAGGTCAGCGCCGCAGCACCCATGCTTGATGCATAGGTTAGGGTTTTCCCGGATTATTATCAAGCACCAAATGCGACATCAAGGAAACTGTTTGTTTATTTTGGGTTTATTGGGCTAGGGATTGTCCTAGATCAGTCTGTCTGACGGGGCGACGGCGGCGCCGTCACCCCGCAAGCCCCCTCAATCCGCCTGCCGGCGCAGGAAGGCCGGGATGTCCAGGTAGTCCAGGTCGGAGCCCTGATCGCCACCGCCGCCGGCCGCCACCCGCTTGTTGCGGATGTACGCCGGCTGGTCCATGTCACGGTAGTCCGGCGTCATGCCGTCGCTGTCGCGGCTGTTCACCAGGCGCATCTTCGGCTCGTCCGCCGACACACCCGCATGGCGGCCACCGAGACCCGTGGCCACCACGGTCACCCGCAGCTCGTCCTCCAGCTCAGGGTCGATGACCGTTCCCACCACCACCGTGGCTTCGTCGTCGGCGAAGTCGCGCACCGTGTTGCCCACCTCGTCGAACTCGCCGATGGACAGGCTCAGGCCGGCGGTGATGTTCACCAGGATGCCGCGGGCACCGGCCAGGTCGATGTCCTCCAGCAAGGGACTGTTGATGGCGGCCTCGGCGGCCTCGCGGGCGCGGTTCTCGCCGCTGGCGGCGCCCGTGCCCATCATGGACACGCCCATCTCGGACATGACGGTCTTGACATCGGCGAAGTCGACGTTGATGAGCCCCGGGCGGGTGATGAGCTCAGCGATGCCCTGGGTGGCGTTCAGCAGCACGTCGTTGGCGGCGCTGAAGGCGCTGAGCAGGGTCATCTCCTTGCCGAGCACCTGCAGGAGCTTCTCGTTGGGGATGGTGATGAGGGAGTCGACATGCTTGCCCAGCTCCTCGATGCCGGTGTTGGCCGTCTTGCCGCGCTTGCCGCCCTCGAACGGGAAGGGCTTGGTGACCACCGCGACGGTCAGGATGCCGAGCTCCCGAGCCACCTCGGCCACCACGGGCGCCGCGCCGGTACCCGTTCCACCGCCCATGCCGGCGGTGATGAAGACCATGTCGGCGCCCTCCAGGGCGTCCTTGATGCGGTCGCGATCCTCTTCCGCGGCCTTGCGGCCGATGTCCGGGTCGGCACCGGCGCCCAGGCCCTTGGTGATGCCGGCGCCGAGCTGAAGGATGGTCTTGACGTTGGCGTTCTCCAGCGCCTGGGCGTCGGTGTTGGCGCAGATGAAATCCACGCCCTCGATGTTGGCCGCGGCCATGTGGTTGACCGCATTGCCGCCGCCGCCGCCGACGCCGATGACCTTGATGACTGCGGTCTGGGTCTGGGTATCCATGAGCTCGAACATGATGCGTTGCCTCTCGTATCGCTTACTGTTGCCTGCCTGACTAACCGTCCCCTCGGGCCGCGGGGTGGGTACGCCCGACTCCTGTCGCCTCCGCGCGGGGCCGCCGCACGGGGTACGCTTTGCCATCCTGCGGCCGGCGGGGCAGGAGACCCCGCACTTGTGCTGTTCCCCCTTTTTCGATGCCGGCCGGTCCCGCGCTGGGCGGGTCCTGACCGGCGGCGGTTCTCGATGCCGCCTCAACCTCCAAACCAACGCCGCAGCCGCCCCCAGAACCCCGCCGACTCCGCGTACTCGGAGCCCGCGGCGAAGCGGTGCTGCTGGGCGTAGATGAGCAGTCCGACGCCGGTGGCATAGACCGCGTCGGCGATGGTGTCCTCAAGGCCCGTGACGTACTGGGGCACGCCCAAACGCACTGGCATGTGGAAGACGTCCTCGGCCAGCTCCATGAGCCCGTCCATCTTCGCGGCGCCGCCGGTGAGCACGACGCCGCCGGCCACCAGGTCTTCGAAGCCGCTGCGGCGCAGCTCCCCCTGAAGCAGGTTCAGGAGCTCCTCGTAGCGGGGCTCCACCACCTCGGCCAGGGTCTGGCGGGAGAGCTGGCGGGCCGGGCGCTCGCCGATGCTCGGCACCTCGATGTCCTCGCTGACGCCGCGGGAGGACAGGGCGCAGCCGTGGCGCACCTTGATGTCCTCGGCGTGCTGGGTGGGTGTGCGCAGGGCCACTGCGATGTCGTTGGTGACCTGGTCCCCTGCGATGGGGATGCAGGCGGTGTGGCGAATGGCGCCGTCGGTGAACACCGCGAGGTCCGTGGTGCCGCCGCCCATGTCCACGAGACAGACGCCGAGCTCCTTCTCGTCCTCACCGAGCACGGCGTAGCTGGAGCTGAGCTGACCCAGGACGAGGTCGTCCACTTCCAGCCCGCAGCGGCGGATGCACTTGACGATGTTCTGCGCCGCGCTGACCGCGCCCGTCACCATGTGCACCCGGGCCTCCAGGCGCACACCGGACATGCCGATGGGCTCGCGGATGCCCTCCTGGTCGTCGATGATGAATTCCTGGGGCAGGATGTGCAGGATCTTCTGATCCGCCGGGATGGCCACAGCGCGGGCCGCGTCGATGACCCGGTCCACGTCCGCCTGCACCACCTCGTGGTCCTTGATGGCGGTGATGCCGTGGCTGTTCAGGCTGCGCACATGGCTACCGGCGATGCCGGCATGCACCGAGTGGATCTCGCAGCCGGCCATCAGCTCCGCCTCTTCGACGGCGCGCTGGATGGACTGCACGGTGGATTCGATGTCCACCACCACGCCTTTCTTCAGGCCATGGGAGGGATGGGTGCCGATACCGATGATCTCGATGGTGTCGTCGGCCTTCAGCTCGCCCACCAGCGCGGCCACCTTCGAGGTGCCGATGTCGAGCCCAACCAGGAGGTTCTTCTCACTACGTCTGGCCATGCGGTCAGCTCCGTTCCCGTGAAATGTTGGCGGCGACGCGCTCGGGGCGGGCATCGGCCCGCGGCAGCCAGCGCACCGCGAAGCCGTTGCTGTAGCGCAGGTCGATGCGGGTGGGGATGCCGATGGCCTCCACCTGCGGATAGGCGGCGAGGAGCCGCTCGAAGCGTGTCTCGATGTCGTCGGTGCCGAGATACAGCTCGGTGCCGCCGAGCAGGGTGAGCGTCCAGTCGCCGCGGGCGTTACGGACCACTGAATCGATGATGAGCCCCAGCTCGGCGAGCTTCGGATGCCAGCGCCGGTAGCGCGCCACCACGTCGGGCGCCATATCATCGGCCCCGTCGAGGCGCACCAGCCCCGCCGGCAGGCGCCCGTCGCGGGGGCGGAAGACGATGCCGTCCTCGGTCACCAGGCCGTTCTCGCCCCACTGGGCCATGGCCTCGTGCTCGCGCACGCTGAACACGAGCCGGTCCGGCCAGACGCGGCGGACGCTGGCACGATGAATCCAGGGCAGGTCCTGCACCCGCTGCTGGAGCGACACCAGGTCCTGGGTGAGGATGCCGCCGTCGATGTGCTCGACGATGGTCTGCTTCAGCGACTCCCGCGACAGCCCGTGCATCTCGCCGTCCACGGTGACCACGCGGATGGGCAGCAGCCGCGGCTCCCATTCCAGGGCCAGAAAGCCTGCCCCCGCCAGCGCGCCGATGATCGCCACCGCCGTCAGCAGCCGGGCCACCAGGGCGAGACTGCTCGGGGCCGGAGGCGTGGGCGCAGCCGCGCCGGAGGTTGCAGCATGGGCGTGGACCGTGCTCACTGCGCCCCCTCCACGAGGCTGCTGGCCAGAATGCGCAGGCAGAGCGCGTCGAAGTCGATGCCCGCCGCCTTGGCGGCCATGGGCACCAGGCTGTGGTCGGTCATGCCGGGCACCGTGTTGACCTCCAGGAGCTTGGGCTCGCCGGCGGCGTCGAGCATGAAATCCACCCGGCCCCAGCCCGCGGCGCCCACGGCGTCGAAGGCCCGCAGGCAGAGCGCTTGGAGCTCGGCTTCCTGCGCCACGGACAGGCCGCAGGGGCAGTGGTAGCGGGTGGTGTCGGAGAAGTACTTGGCCTGGTAGTCGTAGAAGGCGTTGGGCGTCTCCAGGCGGATCAGCGGCAGCGCCTCGCCGCCGAGGATGGCGCAGGTGTACTCGGCCCCGGGCAGCCAGCGCTCGGCGAGCACCGTGCGGTCGTACTCCGCGGCGGCCCGCCAGGCCACCGCCAGGGCGGTTGCGTTCTCGACCTTGGCCATGCCGAGGCTGGAGCCCTCCTGGGAGGGCTTGATCATGAGCGGGAAGCCGAGCTGCGCCGCGGCGGCGAGGTCATCTTCACCGTGCAGCAGCACGAAGTCCGCCGTCGGCACGCCCGCCCCCGCCCAGAGCAGCTTGGTGCGGTACTTGTCCATGCCGATGGCCGAGCCGAGCACGCCGGAGCCGGTGTAGGGCAGGCCGATGCACTCGAGCGCCCCCTGAATCTGGCCGTCTTCACCGCCGCGGCCGTGCAGGATGATGAACGCCCGGTCGAAGCCGCCCGCGCGCAGCACCTCCAGCACGTCCGGGCCCGGGTCGATGTCGTGCACATCCACGCCGGCACGCCTGAGCGCCGCGCCCACGGCGGCGCCGCTCTTGAGCGAGATCTCGCGCTCCGCCGCCTGCCCGCCGAGCAGCAGGGCCACTTTGCCGAATTGGGCCGGATCGAGCGTCATGATTGGAAATCCCCCACCCGACGCACCTCGGGTATCAGCCGGACGCCGTGGCGGCGCTCCACCTCCGCGCGCACGTGGTCGATGAGCCGCGCGATGTCCCGCGCGCTGGCGTCGCCGGTGTTGATGATGAAGTTGGCGTGCTTGGGCGAGACCTCGGCGCCGCCGAAACGCAGGCCCTTGAGCCCGCAGGCCTCGATGAGCCGGGCCGCGTGATCCCCCGGCGGATTGCGGAACACCGAGCCGCAGCTCGGCAGCCCGGTGGGCTGGGTGGCCGCGCGCCGGGCCAGCAGCTCCTTGATGCGGGCCTGGGCGGCTTGCGTGTCGCCGCGCTCCAGCACCAGCTCGGCCTCCAGAAACCACTCCCCCGCCGGCATGGCCACGTGCCGATAACCGACGTCGAAGTCCTCGGGGCCGCGCTCGCGCACCCGGCCGCCGCGGTCCAGGGTGCGCACCAGAGCCACGTGCGGCCAGGTCTCGCCGCCCCAGGCACCGGCGTTCATGGCCAGCGCACCGCCGACGGTGCCCGGGATGCCGGCGAAGAACTCAAGTCCCACCAGACCCGCCCGGGCGGCGAAGCGCGCCGCCTTGGCGCAGGAGACGCCCGCCTCCAGCCGCAGCCGTTCGGGAGCGAGCTGTTCCATCGCGGTGAGGCAGCCCTGGGTCTCGATGACGGTGCCGGGCCAGCCGCTGTCGTCGATGAGCAGATTGCTGCCGAGACCGAGCCAGAGCAGCGGCTCGTCCGCGGGCAGCGAGCGCAGGAAGGCGATGAGATCGTCGCGGTCCGCGGGCCGGTACAGGCGCGCGGCCGGGCCGCCCACGCGCCAGCTGGTGTGCCGGGCGAGCGGCTCGTCCCGGCGCAGCTCGCCCCGCAGCGCACCATGCAGTCCCATGTCGCCGGTCTGCGTCATGTGCGCGACCCCTCCCGGCGCGGCGATGCGGCGAGCGCCGACGGCGGCGGGCGGTGCCCGGCCGGGTCATGGAGCTGCCCATGCAGCGGCTCCCCGCAGCCGAGGCGCAGGCTGAGACAGCCGAGCTGACGGCTGCGCAGCAGGGTCTTGGCGGCGGGCAGGCATTCAGTCCGCATCCTCGTCCTCCGCCAGCAGCAGCTTGGGCAGGCGCGCCGCGAGCCCGCCGATGTCCCCGGCACCCGAGACCAGCACCACGTCGCCGTCGGCAAGCGTGGCGTCCAGCAGCTCCACCACCTCGTCCAGGTCCTGCGCAAACAGCGGGTCCACCCGGCCGCGGGCGCGGATGGCCCGGGCCAGGCTGCGGCCGTCGGCACCCGCAATGGGCTGCTCGCCGGCGGCGTAGACTTCGCACAGCACCAGCCGATCAGGCTCCGAGAGCACGTGCACGAAGTCGTCGAACTGCTCCTGGGTGCGGGTGTAGCGATGCGGCTGGAACACCAGCACCAGACGCCGCTTCGGCCAGCTGCCGCGGGCGGCGGCCATGGTGGCGGCAAGCTCCGTCGGATGATGGCCGTAATCGTCGATGAGGGTGACGTCGCGGCCGCCGTGGATACCGCAGTGACTGACGACGAAGCGCCGGCCCACCCCCTGGAACGCGGCCAGCGCGCGGTGGATGGCGTCCGCGTCCACGCCGAGCTCCAGGCCCACGGCGATGGCGGCGAGCGCGTTCAGCATGTTGTGGCGCCCGGGCAGGTTCAGCTCCACCGGCAGCACCACGCCGTCCGGCAGGTGGGCATCGAAGAGCATGCGCGTGCCCTGCTGGCGGACGTTGTCGGCGCGCACGTCGGCGTCGGCCCGGGTGCCGTAGGTCATGACGGGTCGGGCCATGAGCGGCACCAGGGAGGCCACCTCGTCGTCGTCGATGCAGAGCACGGCCAGGCCGTAGAACGGCAGGTGGTGCACGAACTCGACGAAGGTGTTGCGCAGCCGATTGAAGTCGCCGCCGTAGGTGTGCATGTGGTCGGCGTCGATGTTGGTGACCACCGCCAGCATGGGCTGCAGGAACAGGAAGGACGCGTCGCTCTCGTCCGCCTCGGCCACCAGGTACTTGCTGCTGCCGAGCCGCGCGTTGGCACCGGCGCTGTTCAGCAGCCCGCCGATGACGAAGGTCGGGTCCAGACCCCCCTCCGCGAGCACACTCGCAATCAGGCTCGTGGTTGTGGTCTTGCCGTGGGTGCCGGCCACGGCCACGCCGTAGTGGAAGCGCATGAGCTCGGCGAGCATCTCGGCCCGGCGCACCACCGGGATGCGCGCCTCGCGGGCGGCCATGACCTCCGGGTTGGCGGGGTCGATGGCGGTGGACACCACCACGGCATCCACGTCGGCCACATGCGCCGCGTCGTGGCCGATGAAGACCTCCACCCCGAGCCCGCGCAGGCGGTCCGTCACCGCGCCCTCGCGCCGGTCGGAGCCCTGCACCGCGTAGCCCAGATTGGCCATGAGCTCGGCGATGCCGCTCATGCCGGCACCGCCGACACCGACGAAGTGCAGCCGCCGGATGCGGCCCATGCAGCTGGCGCTGTGCGTACGGTGTGGGCTCATGCGCGTGCCTCCGTCCGTTCAGCCAGCTCCAGGCAGGCATCCGCAATACGCTCGGCGGCGTCGATTCTGGCCTTGGCGCGGCCGGCCTCGGCCATGGCGAGGCGCTTGTCGGCGTCTGCCAGCAGCTCGCGCAGGTGCCCGGCCAGCAGCTCCGGCGTCAGGTCGCGCTGAATAACGAGCCGCGCTGCGCCGGCGTCGCTGAGCCAGCGGGCGTTGCCCACCTGGTGATCGTCCACCGCATAGGGGAAGGGGATGAAAATCGCCGGTACGCCCGCGGCGGCAACCTCCGCCACGGTCAGCGCCCCGGCGCGGCACACCAGCAGGTCCGCCCAGGCATAGGCCGCCGCCATGTCGTCGATGAAGGGGGTGACCTCGGCCTCCACGCCGGCGGCCGCGTAGGCGGTGCGGGCGATGTCCAGCGTCTTCTCGCCGGCTTGATGACGCACCAGGGGGCGGGCGTCCGGCGCCAGCAGCGCGAGTGCCGCCGGCACCGTCTCGTTCAGGGCCTTGGCACCCAGGGACCCGCCCACCACCAGCAGCCGCGGCGGGCCGCTGCGGCCGACGAGGCGCGCCGCCGGCGGCGGCAGCGCGGCGATGTCCGCACGCACCGGGTTGCCGCTGTCGATGGCGCGCCGGGCCCCCGGGAAGCTGCCGGGGAAGGCCTCGAACACCCGGTCCGCCACGCGCGAAAGCCACAGGTTGGTCATTCCGGGCACGCTGTTCTGCTCTTGGATCACCAGCGCCCGGCCCTGGAGCTTGGCGGCGAGCCCGCCGGGCCCGGCCACGAAGCCGCCCATGCCGAGCACCGTCTGCGCGCCGCGGCGCTTGAGGATACCGGCGGCCTCGCGCACGGCCGCCGCGAGCTTGAAGGGCGCCGTGAGCAGCGCCTTGAGGCCCTTGCCGCGCACGCCCTGGATGCCGACGTACTCCATCGCGAACCCGTGCGCCGGCACCAGCCGCGCCTCCAGGCCGGCGCGGGTGCCGATCCAGAACACCTCGGCACCGCGGGCGCGCAGCACCTCCGCCACCGCCAGCGCCGGAAACACGTGACCGCCGGTGCCGCCGGCCATGACGGCGACGGCAGGGCTGAGTGCCGAGGGCTGAGGGCCGGCGCGTTGCGCGCGCTCGGCGCCCAGCCCGGCGCCCGGCGCGGCCGGGCGCTGTGTCATCCACGTCGCCATGTCGCCCCCCGTTCACGCTTCTGCCGTTCCCGCGGTGGCTGCGCGGGCGGCGCCGGGCGCTCGCGGTGCAGGCCGCCCTCTGGGATGGACTCGACGGTCTTCCGGCGCAGCTCGAAGTCGATGCGCAGCACGACGCCCACGGCCATCAGCGCAACCATGAGCGCATTGCTGCCGTAGCTCATGAAGGGCAGGGGCAGGCCCTTGGTGGGCAGGAGCCCCGTGTTGACGCCGACATTGATGAAGGCCTGGAGTCCGATCAGGAGCCCAAAGCCGTGCGCGGCGTAGCAGCCGAACAGGTCCCCGCGTTGCCAGGCACGGGCGCCGATGGCGAAGGCGCGCCAGGTAATGACGGCGAACAGGGCCACCACCACCAGCACCCCCAGCAGGCCAAACTCCTCCCCCACCACGGCGAGCAGGAAATCCGTGTGCGCCTCCGGCAGGTAGAACTGCTTCTGGATGCCGTTGCCGAGCCCGACCCCCAGCCATTCGCCGCGGCCGAAGGCGATGAGCGCCTGGCTCAGCTGGTAGCCGGTGTCGAAAGGATCGTCGAACGGATTGACGAAAGACGTCACCCGCTGAAGCCGGTAGGGCTCGATGACGATCAGCACCGCGAGCCCGGCGGCCAGCAGCAGCCCCAACAGCACGAAGCTCAGCACGCTGACCCCGCCCAGGAACAAGAGCCCCATGCTGGTGGCCAGGATCACCGCCGTGGTGCCGAAGTCCGGCTGCAGCATGATCAGGGCGCCGGCGGCCCCCACCAGCAGCATGGGACGCAGGAAGCCCATCAGGCTGATGCGGACCTCAAGCTCCCGGCGCACCAGGTAGCCGCTGAGGTAGATCACGGCCGTGAACTTGATGAGCTCCGAGGGCTGAAGATTGATGAGCCCGAGCGGAATCCAGCGCGTGGCGCCGTTCACGGTGCGGCCGACCCCCGGCACCAGCAGCACCAGCAGGAGCCCGATGCCGAGCAGCATCAGCACCGGCCCCGCCTGCTCCCAGACCTTGAGCGGCACCGCAAAGCAGAGAGCGCCGCAGGTGAGCGCCAGCGCCAGTGCCACCCCATGGCGCAGCACGAAGAAGAAGGGATCATCGTAGTTGCGGTCCGCCATGGGCATGGAGGCCGAGGCCACCATGACGAAGCCGAGCCCGAGCAGGAACAGCACCGCCACCAGCAGCCCGCCGTCCAGCATCGGCGTCCGCCGCTCGTGTCGGCGCCGGCGGCGCAGGCCCCCGACCTGGCCCGCGGCGGCTTCGGCCGTCAGCGCATGATTCATGGCACCCACCTCGCCACCGCCTCGGCGAAGGCGCGCCCGCGGTGGCGGTAGTCGTCGAACATGTCGAAGCTGGCGCAGGCCGGCGACAGCAGCACGCAGTCGCCGGGTGCCGCCAGCACGGCGGCCTGCCGCACCGCATTGTCCATGTCCGCGGCCCGATGCAGCGGCACGGTGTCGGCGAGCACAGCGGCCAGGTCATCGGCGTCGCGGCCCATGAGCACCACCGCCCGCGCGGCGCGGCGGACGGCGGCGGGCAGCGGCGAGAAGTCCGCGTCCTTGCAGTCGCCGCCGAGGATGAGCACGGCCTTGCGGCGCTTCGGGTCCGGCACCAGCCCATCCAGGGCGGCCACGGTGGCGCCGGGGTTGGTGCCTTTGGAGTCGTTGATCCAGCGGATGTCGTTGTGGTCCGCCACCAGCTCACTGCGGTGGCTCAGGCCCCGGAAGCGGCGCAGCACGTCGCACATCGGCTCGCGGTCCAGGCCGCAGCGCTCGCCGAGGGCCAGTGCGGCCAGCGCATTGGCCAGGTTGTGCCGACCCGGCAGCACGAGATCGTCCACCGGCAGCACGGACTCGTCGCCGCGGCAGATCCACTCGGCGCCGCGGTGCACGCACAGCCCCCAGTCGTCCGGGCGGCTCGGCGCCCCCAGCGTGAAGCCGGCCTGCTCGGCGATGCCGGCGGCGAGCCGCACCGAGGCCTCGTCGTCGCGGTTCACCACGGCGCTCGCGGCGTGGGCGAAGATGCGCTGCTTCGCGGCCGCATAGGCGGCCATGTCCGCATAGCGGTCCATGTGATCCGCAGACAGGTTGAGCACGGTGGCCGCCACCAGCGGCAGTGAATGCGTGGTCTCCAGTTGGAAGCTGGAGAGCTCGATCACGTACAGCTCGACCTCGTCCGCCAGCAGGTTCAGCACCGGCTCGCCGAGGTTGCCGCCGATGGCCGCGCGCTTGCCGGCCGCCAGGGCCATCTGCCCGAGCAGCGTGGTGACGGTGCTCTTGCCGTTGGTGCCGGTGATGCCGACGACGGGTGCCCGCACCGCCTGGGCGAAGAGCTCCACGTCCCCCAGCACCGGTGTGCCCGCGGCCTGCGCCCGGGCCACGGCGGGCGTGCTGAGCGGCAGGCCCGGCCCGACGATGATCACATCGGCCGCGGCGAAGGCGGCGTCATCGAAGCCACCGAGCATCACCGCCACGTCCGGCAGCGCCTCGCGCAGGGTTGCCAGCGCCGGCGGTGCATCGCGGCTGTCGGTGACGGCGACGGTGGCGCCGTGGCCGTGCAGGAAGCGCGCGCAGGAGAGCCCCGTGGGACCCAGGCCCACCACCAGCGCCTTGACGCCGGCGAGTGCCGCGGGGGACAGGTCAGGGATGGTCGGTGCCGGTACGCTCATCGGATCTTCAGGCTCGCGAGGCCGATCAGCACGAGCACGACGGTGACGATCCAGAAGCGCACGATGACGCGCGGCTCCGGCCAGCCCTTCAGCTCGTAGTGGTGGTGCAGCGGCGCCATGCGGAAGAGGCGCTTGCCGGTGAGCTTGTAGGAGAGCACCTGCAGCATCACCGAGACGGTCTCCAGCACGAAGATCCCGCCCATGATGAAGAGCACCAGCTCCTGCTTGGCGACCACCGCGATGGCACCGAGGGCCGCGCCCAGCGCCAGCGCGCCGACATCGCCCATGAAGACCTGGGCCGGATAGGTGTTGAACCAGAGAAAGCCCAGGCCGGCGCCGGCGATGGCGCCGCAGATCACCACCACCTCGCCCACATCCGGCACATAGGGGATGCGCAGGTAGTCGGCGATCTCCGTGTGGCCGGCGGCATAGACCATGATGCCCAGACCACCGGCCACCATGGCCGTGGGGACCACGGCGAGGCCGTCCAGCCCGTCGGTGAGATTCACGGCATTGCTGGCGCCGACGATGACGAAATAGGCGAACAGGATGAACAGCGGCCCGAGCTGGATGCTGACATCCTTGAGATAGGGCACCAGCAGCGCCGTCTCGCCCGGCGTCGTGGCGCTGAAGAACAGATAGCCGGCCGCCGACAGCCCCACCACCGTCTGCCAGAAGTACTTCCAGCGTCCGGGCAGTCCCTTGGGGTCCTTCAGCACCAGCTTGCGGTAATCGTCCACGAAGCCGATGGCACCGAAGCCGAGGGTGGTGAGGAGCACCACCCAGACAAAGCGGTTGGTCAGGTCTGCCCACAGCAGGGTGCTGACGCCGATGGCCACCAGCATCAGGGTACCGCCCATGGTGGGGGTGCCGGCCTTCGAGAAGTGGCTCTCGGGACCGTCGTTGCGCACCACCTGACCGACCTTGTAGCTGCTGAGCCAACGGATCAGCGGGCGCCCCACCAGCAGCGAGATGCCGAGCGCCGTCAGCACGCCGAGGATGGTCCGAAGCGTCAGATAGCGGAACACGTAGAAGCCGCTGTCGAGCTGGCCGAGCCAGTCGGTGAGCCAGAGCAGCATCAGCCGGCACTCCTTTGGGGGAGGGCTGAGGGCTGAGGGCTGAGGGTGGCCTGAGCCCGGCCAGCCGCCCGGCGGATGGCGGAATGGCCTGGACGCGATGTCCGGCGCAGACGCCGCTCGCGCCTGGAGCCACGCCACCCGCCCCTGCTGTCTTCCCTGGCAATCGGGCCGTGGCCGTCACAGCGCTCCCCCCGACGCACCGCGAACCGCCGGCCACGACCGTCGCCACGGCGGTCGGCAACCGATGCGGCAGGACCCGCGCCGGCCGCCGACAGCCTCCCCCCGAGAAACCTGCCCATCGCACCGTGCAACCGCGGCAGCCAAGCGCTCATGAGCGTCGCCCCTCCCATTCGCCGAGCGCCTGCACCACCTGCGCGCGGTCGCTGAACTGCACCTTGAGCTCGCCCATGTCCTGGACGGTCTCACTGCCCTTGCCCGCCACCAGCACGGCATCATCGCGGCCGGCGCGGGCCAGCGCGGCGCGGATGGCGAGCGCGCGCTGATGCTCGACGATGGCGGCCTGCGGACGCGCCATGCCGGCGAGGATCTGCGCATTGATGCGCTCGGCGTCTTCGAAGCGCGGGTTGTCCTCGGTGACGATGACGACGTCCGCCAGTCGCTCGGCAACCGCACCCATGGCCGGGCGCTTGCCGGCGTCCCGACCGCCGCCACAGCCGAACACCAGCAGCAGCCGGCCCCGGCAGTGTCTGCGCAGCTCCGTCAGCGCCTGCTCCAGGGCCGCCGGCGCGTGGGCGTTGTCCACCACCACCAGCGGGCGTCCACCCCCACCGAAACGCTCCATGCGCCCGGGCAGGCTCCGGAGCGTGCCGAGCCGGGCCAGCGCCGTCGGCAGCGCCTCGCCCCGGCTCAGCAGCACGGCGAGCACCGCCAGCAGATTCGCCACCTGGGAGCGGCCGATGACGGGTGCGGTGAAGCTGCCGGCGCCGATGGAGGTCTGCACCTGCACCTGCAGGCCGTCCGCAACGGGCGTCACGACCGGCGCCCAGATCCAGAGGTCCGAGTCCGAATCCGGCGGCGTCGCGCCCTGGCCATACCGGGCCACGCTGACGCCCGGCTCCAGCGCGGCGGCCATGCCGGCGCTGGCGGGGTCGTCGGCGTTCAGCACCGCCCAGCGCAGCACCGGCGTGCGGAACAGGCGGCGCATGGCAGCGGCGTAGCTCGCCATGTCGCCGTGGTAGTCCAGGTGGTCGCGGCTCAGGTTGGTGAACACCGCGTGGCTGAGCCAAACAGCACCGATGCGCCGTTGATCCAGGGCGTGAGACGAGGCCTCCAGCGCCACGGCTTCGGCGCCCTGCGCTCGCAGCGTCGCCAGTTGACGTTGCAAGGACACCGGATCCGGCGTGCTGAGGTCATCGCCGGCTGCCAGTCCATCGTGCGGAAAGCCATGCCCCAGGGAGCCGATGACAGCGCAGCGCAGGGCCGGTTGGGGCACTGCCGCGGCGAGCGCCCCGGCAAGGTAGTGGGTCACACAGGTCTTGCCGCTGGTGCCGGTGACACCGAAGACTTCCAGCCCCTTTGCAGGGTGCCCAAAGAAACGCGCCGCAATGTCTGCGGCGCGCTTTCCGAGGTTCGGTACCGGGATCACCGGCAGCGACAGTTCCACGGCGAGGCGCCCCAGCTCCGCCTCGCCCCAGTCCGCGTCCGGCTCCGCGGCGATGGCAACACAGCCGCGCTCGGCGGCCTCCTCCGCATGCGCGAGGCCGTGGGTGCCGCGCCCGCGGCAGGCCAGGAACAGGCAGCCGGGCATGACCCGCCGACTGTCGAGCGCCAGCTCCGTCACCCTCGGCCCGGACTCGAAGGGCAGCACCGCGAAGCCCGCCAGCAGCTCTGCCAGCGGCCAATTGGTGACGCCCGCGGGGCGCGTCACAGGGCCGGCCATGCTCATCGCTTTGCCTCCCGCTTCAGGCCCGCGAGCAGCAGCTCGGCCTGCGGGTCGTCCGGGGCCACGTTATACAGGCGCAGTGCCGCCTGCATGACCTTGGCGAACGTGGGCGCAGCAACGATGCCGCCGTAATAGGACTCGCCCCGCGGCTCGTCCACCATCACCACCATCACGAAGCGCGGCTGCGAGATGGGCGCCATGCCGGCGAACACGGATTGGTACTTGCCCTCGGCATAGCCGCGTCCCGTGGCCTTCTTTGCGGTGCCCGTCTTGCCGCCGACCCGGTAGCCCGGAATCTTGGCCCGACGCGCCGTGCCCTTGTCGGAAACCACGGTCTCCATCATGGCGCGCACGGCACGCGCCGTGTCGGCGGAGAACACGCGCTCGCCGGCCGGCAGGGCATCCCGGCGCTGCAGGGAGACGGGCAGGCGCACGCCGTCGTTGGCGATGACGGCATAGGCCTGGGCCAGCTGCAGGGAGGTGACATTGAGCCCGTAGCCGAAGGCAAGCGTGGCGTGCTCGAAGCGCGACCAGCCCTCGTAATGCGGCAGGAAGCCGGTGCGCTCGCCGGGGAACTCGACGCCGGTGATGCGA
Source organism: uncultured Thiohalocapsa sp. (assembly GCF_913063425.1). GTDB lineage: Bacteria > Pseudomonadota > Gammaproteobacteria > Chromatiales > Chromatiaceae > Thiohalocapsa. The sequence goes on along the minus strand of NZ_CAJXYK010000009.1, from coordinate 73,968 downwards.
CCGAAGCCGAGCCGCCCGTAGCTCTGCCACAGCACGGCGCGGTCCATGCTGTGCGCGATCTTCACGACGCCCACGTTGCTCGATTTGGTGATGACGCTGGTGGTGTTCAGCAGGCCATAGTTGCGGATGTCCCGGACCCGGTTGCGGCCCACCTGGAGCACCCCCGGCGCGGTGTTGACGGGGGTGCGGGCATTGATGATCCCGGCCTCCAGCGCGGTGGCCACCACCAGGGGCTTCATGGTGGAGCCAGGCTCGAAGACATCCGTCAGCGCGCGGTTGCGGCGATGCTCCACGGGCTCGCTGCGCGCGGCATTGGGATTGAACGCCGGCTGATTCACCATCGCCAGGACCTCGCCCGTGGTGACGTCCAGCAGCACGGCGGTGCCGGACTTGGCGCGGTGCTCGGCGACGGCGCGCTTGAGCTCACGGTAGGCGAGGAACTGCAGGCGCCGATCCAGACTCAGGGTCACGTCCTCGCCATGGGCGGGCGGCTTGATCTGCTCGACCTCTTCCACGACGCGACCGCGCCCGTCCTGGATGACGCGACGCCGGCCCGGGTCCGCACGCAGGCGGTCCTCGAACACCAGCTCGACGCCCTCCTGGCCCACGTCGTCCACGTTGGTGAAGCCCACCACCTGGCCGAACATCTCGCCGCCCGGGTAGAAGCGGCGATACTCGGTGTCGGTGCCGACACCGGCGAGGCGATAGCCGTCGGTGACCTGGCGCACGGCGTCCGCGCTGTTGGGCTCCACGCGCCGGCGCAGGTACATGAAGCGGCGCCCCTGCTCGACATAGGCATCGAGCCGTGCACCGAGGTCCGCCGGGGGCAGCTCGAGCGCGGCGGCCAGCGCCGGCAGGGCCTCGCGGCGCCCGGCGAGCAGCTGCGGGTCCGCCCAGATGGTGGACATGGAGGTGCTGATGGCCAGCGGCTCGCCGTTGCGGTCCGTGACCATGCCGCGGCGGGCGGCGATCTCGCGCTCGCGCAGGAAGCGCTTTTCGCCCTCGTCGCGCAGGAACTCGTGCTCCAGCACCTGCCGGTGGAAGGCGGCCCCCACCACGGACAGGCAGGCGGCCGTCAGCATCAGGCCCAGCACCGCGCGGCGCGCAGTGAAGTTCGGCGGGCGGCGCCGTGCGAGCTCGGCCCGACGCAGGCGCGCCTTCATGCGCTCGCGGGTGCGGTTGGGCTCAAAGCGCATCGTCGTCCTCCGGGGCGGCCACTTCCACCACCCGCACCTCGCCACCCGCGGGCATGATCATGTCGAGCTGGGTGCGGGCGTTGTCCTCGATGCGGGTGTGGGTCGTCAGTGCGGCCTCCTGAATCTGCAAGCGGCCCCACTCCACGTCCAGCGCATCGCGTTGCGCGCGCACCTGCTGCAAGGTGCCGAACTCCTCGCGAGTGAGGTATTTGACGTTGATCACGGCGACGCCGGACGCGAGCACGGCGGCGCCGAGCAGCAGTGCCACCACCAGTGCGGCCTGGTCGGTGCCGCCCTCGTGCCGTGCGCTCATGCCAGCCGCTCCGCCGCGCGCAGCACGGCGCTGCGGGCCCTGGGGTTGGCGCGGACCTCGCCCTCGGCGGCGCGTACGGCGCCGTCGATGGGCTTCAGGCGCCGCGGCACCTGGTCATCGGTGACGGGCAGACCCTTGGGCAGGGCAGCCCCGCGCGACTCGTCCCGAATGAAGCGCTTGACGATGCGGTCTTCCAGCGAATGGAAGCTGATCACCACCAGCCGGCCGCCGGCGGCAAGCAGGTCGCAGGCGCCGGCGAGCAGGGCCTTGAGCTCCTCCAGCTCCGCGTTCACCTGGATACGCAGCGCCTGAAAAGTGCGCGTGGCGGGGTGCTTGCCGGGCTCCCGGGTGGGCACCGCGCGCTCGCACAGGGCCGCGAGCTGACGGGTGGTGGTGAGCGGCTCCTGCTCACGGGCGGTGCAGATGGCGCGGGCGATGCGCTTGGCGAAGCGCTCCTCGCCGTACACCTTGAGCACCCGGGCGATGTCGCGCTCCGCGGCGTCGGCGAGCCAGTCCGCGGCGCTCACGCCGACGTCCGGGTCCATACGCATGTCGAGCGGGCCATCGGCACTGAAGGAGAAGCCCCGCGCCGGACTGTCCAGCTGCGGCGACGACACGCCCAGGTCCGCCAGCAGCCCGTTTACCCGCCCCGCGAGCCCGGCCTGCTGCACCAGCGCGGGCAGCTCGCCGAAGCGGGCGCGACGCAGCGTCAGGCGCGGGTCGGCAGCCGCGAGCGCCGCACCGGCGGCCACCGCATCCGGATCACGATCCACGGCGAGCAGACGGCCGCCGGCGCCCAGGCGCCCAAGGATGGCACGCGCATGGCCGCCGCGACCGAAGGTGGCGTCCACATAGACGCCGTCTGCTCTTACCCCCAAGGCCTGCATGCTTTCCCCCAACAGGACCGGAATGTGCTCTCGCGGGTCCATGCGGTTGTTGTGATCTAGTGTTTGCGGCTGCCGCCTGCCCCCGCAGGCCACAGCCCATGTCTCTTTGTGCCGGCGCCGATCCAGCGCCGGCGTGGGTCGGCAGCGTCAGAGACGGAAGTCCGAAAGCTCGGGCTCCTGCGCCAGGGCCGCCGCGGCCAGCTCGCGGTCGCGCTTCTGCTGCTCCGCCCAGGCGTCCTTGCGCCAAAGCTGGTAGCGATTGCCCACCCCAATGAGCACCGCCTCCTTCTCCAGCCCCGCCAGCGCCCGTTGCGCCGGCGTCAGCAGCACCCGCCCCTGGGCATCGAGCTTGGCGTGGCTCGCGTAGCCGAGGAGCGTGCGCTGCAGGGCCTCCGTGGTGGGCTTGAGGCTGGGCAGCTGGTTCAGCCGCTCTGCCAGCTCGTCGAAATAGGGCTCCGGGTACACCAGCAGGCTGTCGCCCAGGTCTGCGGTGACGACAACGCGCGAGCAGCACAGCTCCTCCAACTTGGCGCGCTCAGTGGCCGGTATGGCGATGCGCCCCTTGGCGTCGAGGGTCAGAAAGAATGTCCCGTAGAACTTCATGGCCCTCGACCGCGGCGGTTGTGCACCGACACCCTACGCTGCCCCAGATTTCCCCACTTCTCCCCACATGGGCGGCAGTTTAGGAGAGGCCCCACGGAGGGTCAAGTGCTTGGGAGCGCCTTTTTCGTTGCTGCGTCAAAAACTTAAACAAATAAGCTAAAGCTGATACTGACTGCAACAATACATCGGTTTATCAGTCACATACCACCTTAACTTAATGCTCAGCCACAGCTTGCTGGGCGCCATCCACCGGCAATGCGGGTGGGGTGGACGGTGGCGTTGGGGGGAGAAGTGGGGAGAGCGGGCGAGGACCACCCGCAGAGCATCTGACGGGCGGTAGAAGCGGGCATTCTGGGGTGAATCCACCGGTTACGGTGGCATCACCTGCAGTCTCAGGCCCGGCAGGAGGGCGGTCTGGGCCGTGGTCCGGACTGGCATCGCCACTGCGGGCGTGCTCGGCCTGATCCAGACCCGCTGCGGTCAGCGCAAGGCGCCGCGGTGGCGCCGATCCGCCCACCGCCCGCCGCGGCCTTGGCCGCCTGTCGCGCCCCCAGCGGCGGGCGACAGCGACCCACAAACGCGCCGGAGGAATAAAAGCGGGAGCCGGCCGATAAGCCGGGTTCTGTCGTGGACAGTCATTCATCTGGGGCGTGCGTCGCCGCACGCCTCTTGCGACCTACCCGGGAGCGCCTGCGGGCCGCAGGCTGCGGCACCGGTTGTGACACCGGGCCGCGTGCCCCCCTATTTGGTCTTGCTCCGGGTGGGGTTTACCGTGCCGCCGCGTGTTGCCACCGGCGCGGTGCGCTCTTACCACACCTTTTCACCCTTACCGCCCGCCCCGGGCACATGTCCCGCGGCGGGTTAGGCGGTCTGTTTTCTGTGGCACTTTCCGTGGGCTCGCGCCCCCCAGGCGTTACCTGGCACCCTGCCCTGTGGAGCCCGGACTTTCCTCCCTCCCACGCCCGGCTGAGCCGAACGCGGGAGCGCGACTGCCTGGCCGACTCCCGCCTTGATTTTACGCCATTGGGCGCGCCCCGGCGGCTTCAGGACTTCTGTGCGGCCAGCGCCCGGCGGTAGAGCGCGTTGCGGTTGCCGCCGGTGATGCGCGCGGTCAGCGCCACCGCCTGCTTCAGGGGCAGCTCGGCGGCAAGAATGTCCAGCACGCGCTGCTGCTCGGCGGCGTCGGCGTCCTGCGGCATGTCGCCGGCGCCGGCCACCAGGATCACAACCTCGCCCAACTGCTGCTCGGGGTCGGCCGCCACCTGCTCCGCAAGGGCCGGCAGCGGCGCGTCCAGCAGGGTCTCGAAGCGCTTGGTGAGCTCGCGCGCCAGCACCGCCGGCCTGGGCCCCAGCACGGCGGCCAGGGACGCGAGGGTCGCCGCGGCGCGGCGCCCCGCCTCGAACAGGATGAGGGTGCCGGGCTCCCGGGCATTGGCCTCGATCCAGGCCCGTCGCGCTGCCTCGCCCCGCGGCGGGAAACCGAGGAACAGAAACCGATCGCTCGGCAGGCCGGCGGCCGACAAGGCGCAGATGGGCGCGCTCGGCCCGGGCACCGGCACCACGCGAATGGCCGCGGCGCGGGCATCCCGCACCAGGACATAGCCAGGGTCGCTCACCAGCGGCGTCCCGGCGTCGCTGATCAGCGCGATGGAGGCACCGGCGGCGAGCCGGTCGAGCAGCTTCGGCGACTGCACGGATTCATTGTGCTCGTGGTAGGCGGTGACGGGCGTCGCGATGCCGAAATGCTGCAGCAGCGGGCGACTGTGGCGGGTGTCCTCGCAGGCGATCAGGTCCACCTCGGTCAGGATCTGACAGGCCCGCGGGCTCATATCGCCCAAATTGCCGATGGGTGTCGCCACCACGTATAGTATGCCCGTCTGTCCGCTCACCTGAGCCCCTCGCCGCGTCGTCCGCCCGCCCCAAGGAGACGGTCATGGCCCGGATGATCCGCGCACTGCCGCCCGCATCACCCACCCCGCCCCACCGGCGCGCCTGCGCGCTCCGGGCGGCGTTGCACCGCCGGCTCAGCGCCGCCGACATGGCCAGTGTGCTTACCGCCACGGACGAGGGCAAGCCGACGGCCGCCGTCCATGTCTGCGGCGCTATGCCCCACTCCCGCCGGCACCCCGATGTTCGGCCGCGGCGCTGACAGGCGCGCCACCGGCACCAGGCAGGAGGCCCGCGCCCGCCGGCACCTGGAGGCGCAGGGGCTGAAGCTCGTCGCCGCCAACGTCGCCTGCCGCCAGGGCGAGGTGGACCTCGTGATGCGCGACGGCGGCACCCTGGTGTTCGTTGAAGTGCGCTACCGCGCCGGCACGGGCTACGGCGGCGCCGCCGCCAGCGTCGACCGGCGCAAGCAGCGGCGGCTGGTGGCCGCGGCGGGGTATTATCTGAGCCGTCATCCCACCGATCTCCCCTGCCGCTTCGATGTCGTCGCCATCGGCGCCGATGACCGGGTGCAGTGGATTCGACACGCCTTCGACGGAGCCCCTTAAGGAGTCCAGGTATGCATGGAGTACCAAGACCCCACAGTTCTGCAACGGCCTCGGCCCTCGCCGGGCTCATGGCAGTGCTCGCCCCAGCCCTCACCGCCACGGCGCTCTCCGGCTGCGGCCCCATGGTGGTCGCAGGCGCCACTTACAGCGCCGCGGTGGTCTACGACCGGCGCAGTGCCGGGGTCGTCATCGACGACGAGGTCATCGAGCTCCAGGCCCGCGACGCCTATTTCAAGAACCCGGACATCAGCGAGCGCAGCCAGCTCAAGGCCACCAGCTACAACCACACCGTGCTCATCACCGGCCAGGCGGAAACGGCGCAGATCGCCGACCGCTACGCACGGTTGGTGGCGCAACTGCCGAAGGTGAAGCAGGTCTACAACGAGGCCGAGGTCGGCCCCATGATCGGCGTCGGCCAGATGGGCAAAGACGCCATGCTGACCTCCCGCGCCAAGCTGGCCATCCAATCCATCAAGCTCCCCGGCTTCGACGCCCTGCGGGTCAAGGTGGTCACCGAGAACGGCGTCGTCTACCTCATGGGGCTGGTGACGCCGGAGGAGGCCGACGCCACCGCCGAGAAGGTGCGCCGCATCCCGGGCGTGCAGCGCGTGGTAAAGATCTTTGAGTACATCGACCCCCAACGTCCCAACGCCGCCGCCGACACTGCCTGACGCCGCGCGCCGCGCGCTGGCGCAGGCCGTCGGCGCCGACGCCCTGCTCACCGACCCCGCCGACTGCTGGCCCTACGGCTACGACAACAGCCGCCGGCAGTGTCTGCCCATGGCAGTCGCCTTCGTCACCAGCGCCGAGCAGGTGGTCGCCGTGGTGCGCATCTGCAACGAGCACCGGCTGCCCCTCACCGCCCGCGGGCTCGGCACCGGCACCACCGGCGCCACGGTGCCGGAGCCGGGCGGCGTGGTGCTGTCCTTCGAGCGCATGAACCGCATCCTCGCCATCGACCCGGCCAACCGCCTGGCCGTGGTGGAGCCCGGGGTGGTGAACGATGACCTCCAGCGCGCGGCGGCGGAGCACGGCTTCTTCTGGCCGCCGGACCCCACCAGCGCCGCCGTCTGCACCATCGGCGGCAACCTCGCCTACAACGCCGCCGGCCCCAAGGCCGTCAAGTATGGTACGCCGCGGGAGAACACCCTCGGGCTCAGCGCCGTCACCGGCGCCGGCGAGCGGCTTCGCACCGGTGTGATGACCACCAAGGGCGTGGTGGGCTACGACCTGACCCGGCTCATCATCGGCTCCGAGGGTACGCTTGCCCTGGTGACCCAGGCGACGCTCAAGCTGACCCCGCTGCCGGAGGCCAAGCGCACCCTGCGCGCCACCTACCGCGACATCCACAGCGCCGCCGCTGCGGTGGCCGCCATCATGGCCCAGCCCATCACCCCCTGTGCGCTGGAGTTCATGGACGCCGCTGCCATCGACATGGTGCGCCGCTTCTCGGACCTGGGCGTCCCGGACGGCACCGGTGCGCTCCTGATGATCGAGGTGGACGGCCCCGCCGACTGCGTGGACGCCGCCGCCGGGGACGTGGGCGCCGCCGCCCGCAACGACGGCCTCATCGAGCTCGCCGTCGCCGCCGACAAGGACGAGATCGCCGCCCTCTGGCGCACCCGTAAGGCCCTGTCGCCGGCGCTGCGCCATGTGGCGCCGAAGAAGATCAACGAGGATGTGGTGGTGCCCGTGGGCCGCATTGCCACCTTCATCGACGGCCTGGAGCACCTCTCGCGCGAGCACGCCATCACCATCGTCAACTTCGGCCACGCCGGCAACGGCAACATCCATGTGAACCTGCTGGTGAACCCGGACGACCCCGACGAAATGGCCCGCGCCGGCGTTGCCTTGAGCGCCGTGTTCGACCTGGTGGTGGAATTGGGCGGCACCCTCTCCGGCGAGCACGGCGTGGGCCTGGAGAAGCGCGACTTCGTGGACCGCGAGCTGGACCCGGTGGCCATGCAGCTGATGCGCGCCATTAAGCGCCAGTTCGACCCCAACGGCATCCTGAACCCGGGCAAGGGCTTGCCGCCGGCCTGAAGGCAGGCTTCAATCGGCAACGGGGAGTGCCGCGTGGCAGGAACCGGATCACGGAGATGTGAAGCGATGCCTTTCCAACGCTTGAGCGCCCGGTTCGAAACGCTGCTCCTGGCGGCCATTTGCACGCTCCCCCTGCACGCCCCGACCGCCATTGCCGACCCGGGAAGCTTACCGATGCTGGCCGTCGATCCGTCCGGGATCTCGGTCTCCGGCGTGTCCTCCGGCGCCTACATGGCGGTGCAGTTCCATGTCGCGTTCTCCGACGATGTCATGGGCGCCGGCGTCGTCGCGGGCGGCCCGTACTACTGCGCGCAGGGACTGGTCAGCTATGCGCTCAAGCGCTGTATGGACACCGCGCTGGGACGCCCCGACGGCGCCGCCCTCTTTCGCGAGGCGCAGCGCCTGGCAGATCAGGGACTCATCGACGCCACTGCCAATCTGGCGGATGACAGGGTCTACATCTTCGCGGGTCGCCGGGACCCCGTGGTCGAGCCCGCCGTTGTCGCGGAGACGGCGGATTTCTATCGGGCGGCGGGGCTCACGGCGGAGCACATCGCCTACATCGACGACATCGGCGCCGGGCACGCCTTCATTACCACCGACCATGGCCTCGCCTGCGCTGCGACGGACGCCCCGTTCATCAACGACTGCGACTACGACCAGGCCGGCGCCATCCTCCAGGCGATCTACGGCGAGCTCCGGCCACCGTCGGCCGACCTGAGTGGCCGCTTCCTGGGGTTCGATCAAAGCGCGTTCATCTCGCAACCGCGCCGGCACAGCATGGGCGACACGGGCTATGTCTATATCCCGGCCGCCTGCGAGCAGCCTGGCGCGGCGTGCCGGCTCCATATCGCCTTCCACGGCTGCAAGCAATCCACCGCAGACATCGGCGATCAGTTCTACAGGCGCGCCGGATACAACCCCTGGGCCGACGCCAACCGCATCGTCGTCCTCTACCCCCAGTCGGTGGCGGGTCCGGGCAATCCGAACAGCTGCTGGGATTGGTGGGGCTACGGCGATGCCGCCTACCACACCCGCGCCGGGCCGCAGATGGCGGCCGTGGCGGCGATGGTCGCGCGGCTCGCGGCCGCCCCGGAATCGCCGGCGGCGCCGCCGTTCTGCCGGGTCCATGCCGGCACGAACTACAGCCACTGGACCGCCGGACGCGCGCACCTCTGCAGCTTCTGGCTCATCTGTGCGAACGGATCAGACGAGCATCTCGGCTGGCCCTACAGCCGCACGACCCTGTTCGAGCAGCCGGAAGGACACTTCAGCACCACCGCATGCCCCTGACACACGCGACCCGGGCTGTGCGCACCCGTACGCAGACCAATGCCCCAAATCCTGCCGCGGAGGGCCACCAGCCCGTGCGCTGAAGTCGGTGCGCTGGACCGCTGCCAGCGAAGCATGGTCAAGGCGAGGGGCTGCACAGAGCGGTGACGTACTGCCGGAGCCAGCACCACCGGGCGTATAGTCACCCTCCACTCACCACTGCGCCGGAGCCGGCCGGAGGACCCGTTCATGCACATGCCATCCCGCTTTGCCGCTGCACCCCTGCTCCTGGCCGCGCTCCTGCTGCCGGGATGCGGCGACCAGTCCACCGATGCAACCGAAGGCCAGGCCGGCGAGCCCCTGGACCTGCCGGCGACCCCCGACCAGCTGGAGAAGCTGGACGCGGTGGTGGAGCGCTTTCCGGAGGTCAGACCCCTCGCCGAGCAGGCCCGGGCCGACGGCACCGTGACCGAGTTGGAGATCATCGAGGTGCTGAGCGAGGCGGAGAAGGTAAAGGCGGCCCGCGGCGGGGAGTGATGGGCGCCCGGCGTGGCGGCAGGTCGCGACGCTGCGGCGTCGCGTCTCGGGCAGCGCCGCGATGCAATCGGGGCGACGGGGGCAACGCGCCGACGCCATCTGAGTGTGCGCCCCTGCTGGCAAGATCCGGCCGCCGCCTCCATAACACGGGCATCGCCTAAGCTTCCTGTGCAGTTCACGATGCTCCTCCTGCTCGACAACGGCTCCCGCCGCGCCGCCGCCACCCTGAACCTCCGCCGCCTTGCGCGCCACCTGGGCGAGCGCCTGGGCAGCGACATCCAGCCCGTCTCCGCCCAGCACTCGTCGCGCATTCCGCCCGAGCAGCTGGACGGCGTGCCGGCGCAGACGCTGGAGCCCTTTCTGCGCGAGCAGGCGGCCGCCGGCGAGCGCAGCTTCGGCATCGTGCCGCTGTTCTTCGGGCCGAGCCGTGCCATCAGCGCCTTCGTGCCGGAGGTCGCCGGCCGTGTCGCGGCGGAGCATGGGCCCATCGAGGTCCGTGTGGCCGACCCTCTGTGCCCGCTGCCGGCGGGCGAGCCGCTGCTGGTGCAGATCCTCGCCGACAACGTCCGCTCGGCACGGGACGGGCTCGGCGCGGCGGCCACAGATGTGCTGCTGGTGGACCACGGCTCGCCGCTGCCGGCGGTGACGGCCGTGCGCCACTGGCTGGCCGAAGGTCTGGCGGCGGAGCTGAGCAACGGCGCGGGCGCCGACCTGCGGGTGGGCGAGGCCGTGATGGAGCGCCGCGAAGGCGCCGAATACGCCTTCAACGGCCGCCTGCTGGCGGAGGCGCTGGCGGACATCGGCGCGTCCGCGACGGGGCAGCAACCCCGGCATGTGGTGCTGGCGATGCAGTTCATTTCCCCGGGGCGGCACGCCGGGGCCGACGGCGACATCGCGGAGATCGTCGCCGCGGCCGAGGCCGCGCACCCGGGGCTCAGCGTGCGGATCAGCGGACTCATGGGCGAGCATCCGCGCTTTGTGGATGTGCTCGCCGCTCGTGCGGCGGGGCTCGGCACCCGCCAACCGATGGAGCTGCCGGCGGACTGAAGTGCGGCTCACCCAGGTGCCGACTGAGGTCGGCACACCCAGGTGCGGCCTCGCGGCTCCCGCAGGTGTGTGCCAGAGCCCGGCCCAAGCCACTGGTTCCAGACCACTGGTTCAGACCACTGGCCCAGACCACTGGCCCAGACCACTGGCCAAACCGATCACACGCCGCCACAATGCGCGGCCCATGTCCACGCCTGACCCCGAACCATCCCCGTGAAGCAGTGGCTCTGGCTTTCCGTCGTCGTGCTGGTCCTGGACCAGGCCAGCAAATGGCTGGTGCTGGCAACGCTGCAGCCCTATCAGGTCATCGAGCTGCTGCCGCATCTGAACCTGACGCTCATGTTCAACACCGGCGCCGCCTTCAGCCTGCTCTCGGACGCCGGCGGCTGGCAGCGCTGGCTGTTTGCGGCCTTCGCGCTCGCAGTGACACTGGTGCTGGTGCTGTGGCTGCTGCGGCTCAGGCCCGGCGAGGGCTGGCTTGCGGCGGGGCTCGCGCTCATCATCGGCGGCGCCGTCGGCAACCTCATCGACCGCATGCTGCTCGGGCACGTGGTGGACTTCATCCAGGTCTATCTGCCCTTTATTCCGCTGGCCCTGTTCAACCCCTGGCCGTCGTTCAATGTCGCCGACAGCGCCATCTCCGTCGGCGTCGTGCTGCTGATCATCGAGAGCCTGCGCGGCCAGCGCACGGACGGTGCCGCCGCCGAGGGGCGCTGAGGCCCCACCCGGCGGCGACGTCTATGCCTTCCGGCCGGGTGCAGCCCGGCTAGGACGACTCCTTCGGCGGCACGTAGCCTTCGGGCATCACGGCGCCCTCGCCGAAGAAGTACTTCTCCATCTGCTCTTCCAGGAACTTGCGCGCCTTTGGGTCCATGGGGCTCAGGCGGTTTTCGTTGATGAGCATGGTCTGGTGCTTGAGCCAGTCGCCCCAGGCCTGCTTTGAGACATGCTCGAACACGCGCTTGCCGATCTCGCCGGGGTAGGGCTGGCGCGCCAGTCCTTCGGCCTCGTGGCCGAGCTTCACGCAGTTGACCATTCGCGTCATTGGGGTTCTCCGTTGTCGTGGGATAGGTCGTCGGCACCGCGGCGCTGCAGCTGTCGACAGGCATCGGCGAGGAGCCGGGCGATGGGGGCCGGCAGCCCGAGGTCGCCGGGCTCGCCCGGGTCCACCCAGGCCGCGGTCGGCTCATCCCCGAGCCGCACCGGGGTCGCCGACAGGTGCAGCAGTGCCGCGTCGATGTCCAGGTGAAAGTGCGTGAAGGAATGCCTGCGCGGGGGCAGCATTTCAAGCCGCGCGAGGTCGGCCCCCAGGCGCTCGCGGCACCAGTCCGCGGCAGCCTCGGGCAGGGGGCGGTCCAGCGCCGCCAGCGCCGGCGGCACCCAGAGCCCACCCCAGACGCCGGCGGGCGGGCGGCGCTCCAGCAGCAGGCGCCCGTCCGGCGCCATCGCCAGCAGGAGCTGGGTGCGGCGGACCGGGTTCCGGCGCCTGGGCTTCGGCGCCGGGAAGTCCCGCTGGGCACCGCGGTGCAGGGCGATGCAGTGCGCCGCCAAGGGGCAGCGCCCGCAGGCGGGCTGCGCGCGGGTACAGAGCGTGGCGCCCAGGTCCATCATGGCCTGATTGTAGGCGGCCACACGCATGTGCGGGGTCAGCTGCTCTGCGAGCTGCCAGAGCGCCGCCAGCACATCGCTGCGCCCGGGCCAGCCCGGCACTGCGAAGCAGCGCGCCAGCACCCGCTTGCAGTTGCCGTCCAGGATGGGCTCGCGCTCGCCATGGGCCAGGGAGCGGATGGCGCCCGCGGTGGAGCGGCCGATGCCGGGCAACGCGGTGAGCGCGGTCATATCCCTTGGCAGCTCGCCGCCGTGGTCGTCCAGCACCAGGCGCGCGGCCTTGTGCAGGTTGCGGGCGCGGGCGTAGTAGCCGAGGCCGGACCACAGGTGCAGCACCGCATCCAGGTCGGCCTGCGCCAGCGCGGCGAGGTCCGGAAAGCGCGCCATGAAGCGCTCGAAGTAGGGGATGACCACGGCCACCTGGGTCTGCTGGAGCATGATTTCCGAGACCCAGACCCGATACGGCGTCGCCGGGCGCTGCCAGGGCAGGTCCTTGCGGCCGTGCAGGTCGAACCAGGCGAGCAGCGCCGCGGCGAAGTCGGCGGGCTGCCAGGGCGCCGCGGGCAGCCGCGCGAGCAGGTCCGTGGGTGCACTGCTGTCCGGCATCCGGCGAACCGCGTGGGCTCAGAGGCCGAACAGGCTGCGCAGGCCCTGCTCCAGCCCCTGGACGCCGGTGGCCTCTTCCAGCTGCTCCAGCACGTTGCCGTCCTTGTCCAGATGGCGGCGGGCGGCGCGCCGGGCGGCCTCAGCCACGGCCGGGCCGAGCTGTGCGTCCACCTTGGGTGCGGCGAGCGGGCCGGCGACGCGGATCGGCACCTGGATGCCGGCGAGGCCCTTGAGGTCCGGGCCGTCCGGCGGCTGCTCCAGGGTGGCGGCGAGATCCGCCGCCAGGCTGCCGTTGGCGACATCGAGCTCGCCCACCCCGGCGAGGCTGAAGAGCTGCGCCTGTCCCTGGATGTCGCGGCTCGCGAAGACACCCCCCTGGGCCTGCGCGCTCAGGCTGAGGCGGGAGACGGCGAGCAGGTCCGGCGTGACATCGAGCCCAACGGTGCCGAGCAGCGGCCCGAAGTCCGTCGCCGCCCGGTCCAGCGCCGCGACGCGGCCGTCGACCACGGCCAGGCGCAGGGTGCCGGAGAGGTCGCTGCGCAGGGCCGCCGCATCGCTGCCCGTCGCCGCCAGCTCCGCGGTCAGGTCCACAGTGCCCGTCATCTGCGGCTCACCCTGAAGATCCGCCAGCAGCGCGCCGAGGTCGGCACCGGAAATGCGCGCGCGCAGCGTCTGCCGCGGCGGGGCGCCGGCATACTGCATCCGCTCCAGGCGGGCATCGAGGCTGCCGCCGTAGAAGGCCCCGGCGGCCACATCCACAATGCCGTGGTCACCCTGCCGCTGGGCGGTTATGCCGAGATCCGCAAAGGCCAGGCCGGCGGCGCGCAGTTGTTCCGTCACCAGGTCCAGCGACAGGTCCGGGGCGGTGTCCGGCGGCGGTTGGATGGGTAGCTGGGGCTGGGGTAGCTGGGGCTGCGGTATCTGGGGCTGGGCAGGTCCGTCGGCTGCGGCCGTGGTGACCGGCGCACAGGATGCCGTGCCGGCGGCAGGCGCGCTCGGCGCCGGCGCCGCGAGGTAAGGGTCCAGGTCCAGGCTGTCCAGCCGCAGCGCCAGGGCGGTGCGCGGCGTCGGCCGGAAATAAAGGCTTGCAGCGGCGCGGGCGCGGCTGTCGTCCAGCCGCAGCGCGAAGGCGGCGATATCGAGGCGATCCGGCATCAGCCGGAAATCGCCGGCGGCGGCAACGCAACGCCACCGGTCGGCACGCCCCGGCAGCGGCTGGTCGGCGTGCCCGGCAAGCCAGCTGCGCAGGTCCAGCGGCGCCAGGCCCAGGCTGCCGTCCGCGGTGAGCCCTTGGGGTGTGAGCGCGGCTGAGGCATCTGCGGAAATGACCAGCCCGCCCTCCATCAGCGCGATGCCTTCGAGGCGCCAGGCGCCGTCGGCATCGCGGACCGCGCGCTCGATGCTCAGCACCGGTGCGAGGTCGCGCAGGGTGCCGAGATGCAACCCCTTACCGGTGATCCGCACCGGCGCCAGCGTCAGCACCGGCAGGGCGCTGGTCTCGGCAGTTGCCACCAGGGCCAGGGTAGCGCCGGAACGCGCTTGCGTGCCGGCCAGGGGCATCTCGGCGGCGATGTCCAGCGGCCCGGTCTGCGCCGCCTGCGGCGGGACGCCGGGCGCGGCGAACAGGGGCCAGGCGAGGCGGCGGGCGTCTGGGGGATAGCTCAGCGTCACCCGGGCGTCCTCAGCACCGAGGTCCGGCAGCGCGACCCCGGCGGGTCGCGGCGGCAACGCCGCGGCGTCCAGCGCCGCGAGGCTGAAGTCGATGCCCGTGGCTTGCAGCAGCACCGGCTCGGCGCGCCCCATCAGCAGCGCCGGCAGCGCAAGCTCCAGGCGCATGCGCTCGGCCGTGGCAAGGACGGGGGCGGCTTGGTCCGACGCGGACGCGGCAACAGGCGGCGGCGCGGGCGGCGGCCCCAGGACCCGCACCGGACCGAGCACGATGCGCGGGCGCGGCAGCAGGTGCAGGTCGGAGACCGTGTCGATGCGCACCGGCAGCCCGAGCGCGAGGGTCGCTTCCGCCTGGATGCGCGCGCGCAGCCCTTCCCGGTCCACCAGCAGCGGCGCCGCCGCCAGCAGGCCCACCAGGGCCAGCACCAGCAGCCCGGCGAGTGCCAGCGCCCAAGCGGCGGGTGACCGGAGCGCTTTGCGGCGCGGCGGCGCTGTGCTCATGGTCGCTCGCCGCCGCAGCGCCAGCAGAGGTCGAAGCTGCCGTCCACCAGCTCGCCGCAGCCGCGGCAGACCCAGGAGCGGGTGGGCTCGCGCTGCCGGTCGTCGAGGAAGCGCTGGAGCAGCTCCCGGGCGCGGTCCAGGTCCTCGTCGTGCACGATCCAGATGCTTGGGTAGATGTCCGCCGGCAGCTCGCCCATGGCGCCGGAGAGGTAGTCGCCCAGGATGGTGTTGTCGACCAGATGCCGGTCGAGGAAGTCGCTCAGCAGCTGGGCCTCGATGCGATTGCCGGCCTGGTAGAGTCGCTGCATGGCGCTGGGGAGACTGGAGCGGGTGATGGGAATCGAACCCACGTCATCAGCTTGGGAAGCTGAGGTTCTACCATTGAACTACACCCGCGTAGGGCCGGGATTGTAGGCACGCCGATGGGCAGACGGCAAGGGGGGAGCCTGTGGGGTGGCGGGATCGGGGTCGGGGTCGGGGTCGGGGTCGGGGTCGGGATCGACCGATCCGGTCCGCGTCGCCGACTGCAAGTCGGCGCCCCCAACGTGGCCGACTGCAAGTCGGCGCCCCCAGCGTGGCCGACTGGAAGTCGGCGTCCCCAGCGTGGCCGACTGGAAGTCGGCGTCCCCAGCGTCGCCGACTGCAAGTCGGCGCCCCCAGCGGGGCCGACTGGAAGTCGGCGCCCCCAGGCTCAAGCGCGCTCGCCCGCGTACATGCGCTCGACGGTGTCCCCGTAGCGCTCCAATACCTGGTTGCGCTTGATCTTCATGGTCGGGGTCTGGAGGCCGTTGTCGATGGTCCAGGGCTCCAGTGTCAGGCCCACGCGGCGGATCTTGGCGTAGCCCGGGAAGTCGGCCAGGGTCTCGCGCATGCGCCGCAGGATCTCCTTGTGCAGCGTGGCGTCGTCCAGGCTGGCGGGGTCGTCGGGCGCCAGGCCCAGCTCGCGGGCGAGCCCGGGCCAGAGGTCCGCGTTCAGCACCGCGAGTGCGCTCAAGTAGGAGTGGCCCTCGCCGATGACCATCACCTGCTCGAACAGCGGGTCCATGCCGAGCGCCATCTCCATGTCGCCGGGCGGGACCTTCTCGCCGTTGGAGAGCACCAGGATATCCTTGATGCGGCCGGTGATGTAGAGATAACCGTCCTCGATGCGGGCCTGGTCGCCGGTGCGCAGCCAGCCGTCGGCGCCGATGACCCGCGCCGTCGCCGCGTGGTTGTTCCAGTAGCCCAGCATGTTGCAGGGCCCCATCACCTGCAGCTCGTCGTCCGGGCCGATGCGGGCACGGATGCCGCGCAACAGCCGGCCGACGCTGCGCGGGCGGTTGTCCTCAAGCGGGTTCACGGAGATGACGGGGCTGGTTTCCGTGAGGCCATAGCCCTGCAACAGCGGCAGGCCGAGCCCGATGAAGACCCGCCCCACCTCGAACGGCAGCGCCGCGCCGCCGCTCACCGCCGCGCGCATGCGCCCGCCGAGCCGGGCCATGACGGGCGCCGCCACCTTGCGCTTGAGCAGTGGCCAGAGCAGCAGCTTGGGGTGCCAGCCGCGGCGGCCCTGGCTCACCTCGAAGCGCAGCCAGCCGATGTCCACGGCAAGCCGGAACAGGCGCTGCGCCAGCCCGGAACGCTGCTGGAGCTGGTCCTGGATGCGCTGGTGGACGCGCTCGAACACCCGCGGCACGGCGATGATCACCGTCGGGCGGATGACCTGGAGGTCCTCGCCGAGCTGGGTGACGGAGCGGGCATAGGCCACCTCTGAGCCCGCCATCATGGGCAGGAACAGGCTCGCCATGCGCTCCAGGGTGTGCGACAGGGGCAGGAAGGACAGGAACACGTCCTCCTGATAGACATCCACCACGGTGACGGCACCGTGGGCGTTGCTCAGGATGTTCCGGTGGCTCAGCATCACGCCCTTGGGCCGCCCGGTGGTGCCGGAGGTGTAGACGATGGTGGCGAGCGCGTCCGGGTCGCCGTCGCGCTGCTCCGCGGGCAGCCGGTGACCTGCCTCCGCCGCCGGCAGCCAGTCCGCGGCGGCCACGGCACGCCGGTCCTGGGCCGCCTGCTCGCGTGCGCCCTCGCGGCCGTCCACGATGACCACCAGCGCCGGCCAGGGGTCGTCGCCGATGACCTCGGCGAGGCGCCGCCAGCGGTTGGCGTCCTGGATGCAGAGCAGCTTCACCGCCGCATCCTGAAGAATATAGGCCGCGTTGTCGGCGCGGTCGTCGGTGTAGAGCGGTACCGTCACCAGGCCGAGCGACAGCGCCGCCTGGTCGATGATCACCCACTCCGGGCAGTTGCGCAGCAGGATGGCCACGCGGTCGCCGGGCTCCAGGCCCGCCGCCGCCATGGCCTCGCGCCAGCGCGCCACCTGCGCCGCAGTCTCGGCCCAGGTGAGGGCCTGCCAGTCGTCCGACCGGCGCTCGAACCAGCGATAGGCCACGCGCTCCGGCGAGCGGCGCACGCGGTGGTGAAACAGGCCGTCGAGCGTGCGTGCGCGCTCGACGGGGATCAGATCCTCAGACCAGGTGGCCAACTGTCCGTCCTCGTCATGCTGCGGTGGTCGCCAGGGGGCGGCGCGCCGACTCGGTGGTATTCTCGTACTGCTGCGAGTCGCGAAGTCTATTGTAAAATCCCACGCATCACACCTACGCCAGTGTCAGCGGATCGGCCCCATGCAGATCATCGTCAATGGTGAGGCCCGGGACATCCCGGACGACCTGGACATGGCCGGCCTCATCGAGCAGCTCGAGCTCGGCGGTCGCCGCATCGCCGTGGAAGTGAACCGGGAGCTCGTCCCACGCAGCACCTTCGCCGGCCACCGGCTGCGCGACGGCGACCGGGTGGAGATCATCCACGCCGTCGGCGGCGGCTGACCTGCCGGACGCGCCTTCAGCGCCGGGGCATGCGCCCACGCGACAGCAACAGGCAGGGTCGGCGCCTGGGTCCGGCGCAGGTGCCGCAACTGCGCCACCCAGCTTCAGCCCCTGTTTGCGGCAGGCGCCAAAAGTCACGCCGCTGCGGCCGGCAAGGCCGGCCGCCGGGGCCCCACAGCTTCAACACCAGAGACCGCGATGCCCCAAGACCAAGCGCTCACGCTCAATCCCGCCGCCGCCGGTTTCACCGTCGCCGGCCGCAGTTTCACCTCCAGGCTGCTGGTGGGCACCGGCAAATACAAGGACATGGACGAGACCGCCCAGGCCATCGCAGCCAGCGGTGCGGAGATCGTCACCGTCGCCGTGCGCCGCAGCAACATGGGCCAGAATCCGGACGAGCCGAACATCCTGGACGTGCTGCCGCCGGATCGCCACACCATCCTGCCGAACACCGCCGGCTGCTACGACGTGGACAGCGCCGTGCGCACCTGCCGCCTGGCGCGCGAGCTGCTGGACGGCCACAACCTGGTGAAGCTGGAGGTGCTGGGGGACCAGAAGACCCTGTTCCCGGATGTGCTCCAGACCATCGAGGCGGCCCGGGTGCTGGTGGCCGACGGCTTCGACGTCATGGTCTACACTAACGATGACCCGATCATCGCCAAGCAGCTCGAAGACATCGGCTGCTGCGCCGTCATGCCGCTCGCGGCCCCCATCGGCTCCGGCCTCGGCATCAGGAACCCGCTCAACATCCTCACCATCGTCGAGAACGCCTCGGTGCCCATCCTGGTGGACGCAGGCGTCGGCACCGCCAGTGACGCCGCCGTGGCCATGGAGCTCGGCTGCGACGGCGTGCTCATGAACACCGCCATCGCCGCCGCCAGGGACCCGGTGCTCATGGCGGGCGCCATGCGCAAGGCCATCGAGGCCGGCCGCGAGGCCTATCTGGCCGGCCGCATGCCCGCCAAGCGCTTCGCATCGGCGTCCTCACCCATCGAGGGGACCTTCTTCTGACCAAAGCCGCAGCCACCGCACAACGGAGCTGACCATGTCCCAAGCGCTCCCCGTCGCCCGCATCCCGGTCGCGGATTATCTCGATGGGGAGCGCACATCCGAGATCAGACACGAGTATGTCGATGGTCGCGTCCACGCGATGGTCGGCGTCAGCAAGACCCACAACCGCCTGACCAAACGCCTGTCTCGCCTCGTCGATGACCGCATCGGCGGCATGCCCTGCGAGGCATTCACCAGCGATGTCAAGGTCCGCATCAAGACGCTGGAAACGGAGCGCTTCTACTACCCGGACGTGCACATCGAGTGCGAGCCCTACACGGCAGACCCGTACTATTCCGATCACCCGGTGCTGGTGATCGAGATTCTTTCCAAACGGACGGAGCGCAAGGATCGCCCCGACAAATTCTACGCCTACCGCAAGCTGCCGAGCCTGCGGGAGTACGTGCTCGTGGCCCAGGACGAGCCCAGGATGGAAGTCTACCGCCGCGAGCGTGACTGGGAGCTGGAGGTCTATGGCGCAGGGGACCGGCTCCGGCTCGGCAGCATCGCCGGCGAGCTGGCCGTCGATGACGTCTACCGGGGGATCGAGCTGTCCACAGACGGCTGATCGGCATCGATTGACGTGCCGATGTCGATGGGCTCGTCCTTGCTGCTGATCGCAATCGCGCCCGACCAGCTCAATCGGCCGCGCCCTCCGTCGGCTCGAAGCTCACATCCTCGTAGACGGCGTCCAGGTCGCAGGCGAAGCCCAGCGATGCCAACCGCAGCTGCCCGCCCTCCGGCACGGCCTGGAACAGCCAGCCATCGTCGCGGCGGGAGAAAACCTCGACGCTGCGGCTGCGGGAGTCCACGAGGACGTAGTCCTTGAGCATCTGCAGCTGGCGGTAATGGGCAAACTTGGCACCGCGGTCGTAGCCCTCGGTACGCTCGGACAGGACCTCGATGATGACGCTCGCGCGCTGCTTGGCGGTGCGGCGGCCGGCATCGGCCGGGTCACAGGTGACAAAGACGTCGGGGTAGAAGTAGGCGTCCGCCCGCTCGACGCGCAGCTTCATGTCGGCGATGTAGACACGGCACGGGCCACCGCGGACATGCGCGCGCAACAGCGCAAAGAGGTTGCCGGCAATGGTGACGTGCTCGTCGCCGGCGTCGGCCATGGCGAAGACCTCACCGGCGATGTACTCGTGCTTGACGGGCGACCCGGCCTCGCCGGCGAGATAGTCGTCGACGGTGATGTAGGGGATTTCGGCGAGATTGGACATGGCGGGTCCGGTCCGGCGGTTGGCCCTGAAGATTAAGGCACGTCCGCCGCCGTGATCAACCGCCAGGCTTCAGCAGGGCCGCGGAGAAGTCCCGGTGCAGATAGCCGTCGACGATGGTCACCGCAGCGCCCAGCTCCGCGGCCCAGGCCTCCACCTCCGCCGGCTGGCGGTAGTTGAAGGTCTGGGAGGTGTCCTTGCCGCGCAGCAGGTTGAACGCGAAGCCCATGCGTGCTGCCGCGTAGCAGCGCGCGACGGCCGTGCGGGTCTCCTCCAGCGTCAGGTTGTTGAGCGCGCCGCTGCAGACGTACCAATCGGCTGATGGCAGGGGGTCGGACAGCACATCGGCCCGAATGATCTCGGCGCCGGTGCGCTCGCGAGCCACCTCGACCATGCGCTCGTGGAGATCGATACCGATATAGCCGCCGGGCGCCTCGCCATGCTCTTGCAGGTAGAGCAGGAAGTCGCCGAAGCCGCAGCCCAGGTCCACCAGGGTCACCCCGGCGAGAACCTCCGGCAGCAGCTCCCGCAGCACCCGGAAGCGGGCGCGTTGCGAGTCGGCGGATTGGTAGTGCAGGCCCTCGGCGGTCTCCCCGCAGCGGGCGAGCTCCCGGTCGTAGAAATCGTGGACGCTGATGCGTGGCATGGTCGCCTGTATCGGTTACGCGCTCGGGCTGGTGGTCCCGGTAGAATGGGCGCGCATCATAGCGCCGGGCCGCCCGCCGCGCAGCAGCCGGGCGACGGCGGTCGCCGCGGCACCGATGCTGCGGTGCTACCTGGCGCAGGTGCGTTGTACCCACCCCCGATTTAGCCCAGCCAAATCGCCCCAGAGCCACTGTGTCCGATGTTGCAAGTCCCGATTCGCCGGCGGCGACCGAGCCGGCCAAGCCCCCGCATCACCGCCCGGTGCGCAGCTTCGTGCTGCGCGAGGGCCGGCTCACGGCGGGGCAGCAGCGGGCCTTCGAGACCCTTTGGCCCCGCTTCGGCGTGGACTGGCAGCCGGGCACCGCGCTGGACCCGGCGGCGCTGTTCGACACACCGCAGCCGTTGGTGCTGGAGATCGGCTTCGGCAACGGCGAGTCGCTGGCGGCGCAGGCCGCGGCCGCGCCCGAGCGCAATTTTCTCGGCCTGGAGGTGCACCGGCCCGGTGTCGGGCACCTGCTGCTGGCCATCGAGCGCCTTGGGCTCGGCAATCTGCGGGTCATGCGCGCCGACGCCCGGGCCCTGCTGCGACCGCCGCCGGAGGGCGGGCTCCCGGCCGCGAGCCTGGCGGCCGTGCAGCTCTTCTTCCCGGACCCCTGGCCCAAGAAGCGCCACCACAAGCGTCGCATCGTGCAGCCGGACTTCATGCAGGATGTCTCCCGGGTGCTGGCTCCAGGCGGCATCTTCCACGCGGCGACCGACTGGGCGCCCCATGCCGAGCACATGCTGACGGTGCTGGAGGCCATGCCGGCGTTGTTCGAGAACACCGCGGGCCCAGGGCACTTCGCCAAGCGACCCGCGAGCCGACCGCCGACCAAGTTCGAGCGCCGCGGCGAGCGCCTCGGGCATCAGGTCTTCGACCTGGTGTACCGTCGCCGCTGACGCTGCCGCGAGCATGCCCCCAACACCCAGCCCCGAGCCCCCAGCCTTCCAATGCAGCGCTGTCGACACATGCGGCCAGGCCCATCTGCCGTCGGCGGACTGAAGTCCGCCGACCCCAGGGTGCCGACTGAAGTCGGCGTACCCAGGGCGGCCTTGCGACTGCCGCAGTGGTCCATCCGCCACTGGACCTGAGCTCGACACCGCCAAGGCCGTCCGCCCGATGTCCGCGCTGCGCCTGCAAGCCCTGCAACTGCGTCTGCTTGAGCCCATTGACCTGACCGTGGAGGCGGGTGAGCTGGTGTTCCTGTGCGGCCCATCCGGCGCCGGCAAGAGCCTGCTGCTGCGGGCCATTGCGGACCTGGACCCGAGCACCGGCGAGGCCTGGTGCGACGACACCGCACGCTCGGCGCTGCCGGCGCATGCCTGGCGCCGGCGCGTCGGGCTGCTGCCGGCGGACTCGGGCTGGTGGGCGGACCGCGTCGGTGTCCATTTCCCGCCGGCCGAGAGCGCGGAGCACGACCCGGCGGCACTGCTCGCGCGGCTGGGCTTCGGTCCCGAGGTGCTGGACTGGGAAGTGCGCCGGCTCTCCACCGGCGAGCGCCAGCGCCTGGCCCTGGCGCGACTGCTCGCCAACCGCCCGGAAGTCCTGCTGCTCGACGAGGCCACCGCCAACCTGGACCCGGAGAACCGCGCCCGCGTGGAGGCCGTCATCGGCGACTACCGCGCCGAGCGGGCGGCGGCGGTGCTCTGGGTGAGCCATGATCCGGAGCAGCGCGAGCGCATGAACGGCCGCCGGCTGGTGATCCGCGATGGCCGCATCGAGCCGGAGCTGCAGGCGACGGATGCCGCGGAGACCGGCCGGTGAGCCTGATCTCCCTCGGCCCCTTCGACCTGGCCCTGGCCGCCGCGCTGGTGCTGCTGCTGGCGGCGCTGTCCTGGCGCCTCAGGCTCGGCGTGGAGCGGCGCATGCTCGTCGCCGCCGCCCGCAGCACCGTGCAGCTGGTGCTGCTGGGGCTGGTGCTCAAGGTGCTGTTCGACACCACCAGCCCATGGCTCATCGGCCTGCTGGCGGCGGTGATGCTCTCGGTGGCGGGCTTCGAGGTCATGGCCCGACAGACCCGGCGCTACCGCGGCCCCTGGGGCTACGGCATCGGCGCGCTGTCCATGTTCCTGTCGTCCTTCAGCATCACGGTGCTGGCGCTGACGCTGATCATCCGCGTGGAGCCCTGGTACCAGCCGCAGTACCTGATCCCGCTCCTCGGCATGCTGCTCGGCAATACCATGACCGGCATCGCCGTTGCCCTGGACGGCCTCACCCGCCAGGCCCACGACAACCGCGAGCGCATCGAGGCGCGGCTCATGCTCGGCGCCACCTGGGGCGAGGCCATCGCCGACATCCGCCGCGACGCCCTGCGCGCGGGCCTGATCCCCATCGTCAACGCCATGGCCACCGCCGGCCTCGTCAGCCTGCCGGGCATGATGACGGGCCAGATCCTCGCCGGCAGCCCGCCCATGGAGGCGGCCAAGTATCAGCTGCTGATCATGTTCCTGATCGCCGCCGGCACCGGCCTCGGCAGCCTGGCGGCGGTGTGGATCGGCTCGCGGCGGCTGTTCGATGAGCGCGAGCGGCTGCGGCTGGATCGGCTCGCAGCGGGCCGGCGCTGATGTGCCGCAGCAGCACCCGCACAAGCATTTGAGACAGCAAGCACCACCGGGAGACGCACATGAGCCTGGAACGCCTTGCGACCACAGCCGACCCGCACGGCAGTGCGGCACCGAGCGCTGACCCCGAGCCCGCCGCCAAGCGCTTTGACTGGCGCCAGCACTGGTACCCCGTGGCCTTTGTTCGGGATCTGCTGCGGGACCGGCCGCACGCCTTCTCGCTCTACGACGAGCCGCTGGTGCTCTTCTTCGACGGCGCCGGCCGGCTCGGCTGCCTGCGCGATCAGTGCGCTCACCGGGCTGCGCGACTGTCTGACGGCTGCCTCCGCGACGGTCGGCTGGAGTGCCTGTACCACGGCTGGCAGTACGATGTGGACGGCGCGTGCCGGCACATCCCACAACTGTCCGCGGGGCGGAGTATTCCACCGAAGGCGGCGGTGACAAGCCATCCGGTGGTGGCGGCACAGGGCATCGCCTGGGTCTGGCCGGGCGACCCCGCGGCGGCGGACGAGGCCCTGCTGCCGCTGGTGGACGAGCTGGATGCGGACGGCGTGACCCGGGTGGACTTCCAGATGGACCTGCCCTACGACCAGAGCTGGTTCATCGAAAACGTCATCGATATTGCGCACATCCACATCGCCCACGACGGCATGCGCGGCGGCGGCCACCGGCACCTGGCGGGGCCGCTCCAGTTCGACGTGTTGCAGAACGACGCCCGCGGCATCATTGCGCGCTTTCGCTCGGATCCGGGCTCGGACGCCGGGCGTGCGCCGTCGGCGCCGGACCAAGGGCCGCTCGAGGACGCGCGCATGGAGTTTCACGCCCCCAATCTGGTGCGCTACCGCTCGGTATACCGGGACCGGAGCCGCATTGCCGGGCTCGCCCTGTACTCGATCCCCCTCGGGCGCAGCCGCTGCCGCATGCTCTACCGCAAGTTCAGCAACTTCACCTCCAGGGCCGAGCGCCGCAAGCCGCGCTGGCTGGAGCACTGGACTCAATGCACCATCCTGGAGCAGGACATGGGCGTGGTGGTGGGCCAGCACGCCACCGTGGAGGGCGCGGACCAGCCGCTCAAGGACCTCTGGCTGCCCATCCGCAGCTCGGACCCGCTGGTACTCGCCTACCGCCGCTGGCTGGACCGCCACGGCGCCTCCCTGCCCTTCTACCGCGGCCTCGACACCGCCAAGGACCCGACACCGCCGCCCGACCCGGCCGCGGGCGGCGAGGACCCGGTGGACCGCTACCGGCTGCACACGCGCATCTGCGCCACCTGCTCACGCATGCACCGGCGCCTGACCACGCTCGGCCGTATGCTGCCCTACACCGGCGCCGGGCTGCTGGTGGCAGCGCTGCTGCTGCCGGGGCAGGCGGTCACCGCGACGCTGGCGGGCCTCGGCGGGCTCGCCTTCGCCGGCGGCGCCGGAGCGGACTGGATGCGGCGGCGCTTCGAGTAGGCGGCAACGGGTGAATGCCGGCTGATGGGAGCAGCATCCCCGCCGCGAGGCCCGGTTGCCGGCGCCCGGGAAACGATCGCGGCCTGGAGGCCGCTCCCTTGACGATTGCCTAAGCGTCCGCGGATTTCTGCACCAGAAACACGAAGAAGCCTGGGAAGTAGCGCCCCTCAGCCAATCGCTGCCGGGCCAGGTCCCGGAAGCCCTCCTCCAGCGCCAGCACCCTGTCCACAGACTCGATGGGCTCGAAGCGGTTGATGGACGTGCTGACCAGCGTCGTGCCCTCGGCCTGAAGCAGCGGCAGCAGCTCGGCGAGGGTGTGCTGGGTCTCGTGCGGATGCAGCACCTGGTCGCGGAACCAGGAGCGCGCGTGCAGGTCATCCGCGAGCGACGGATGCAGCGCCCGATAGGCCGCGAACAGCTCGTCGTCGGTGGCGCCGCGCTCGCGCAGGTCGCGAAAGTGCCGCAGGAAGGGCTCCCGGCCCGGGCCGTGGTAGAGCCCGATGAAGGCATGGCCGCCGCGGGCGACGCAGTGCCGCAGCACATGGCGCAGCGCCGCGTGGCAGTCGATGGTGTGGTGCAGCACGCCCAGGGACACCACGACCTCGAAGGCCACATCGGGCCGGAACAGGAACAGGTCCGCCACCTCGAACCGCGCCGCTGAGCCGAGCGCCTCGCCCACGGCCCGGGCGCGCTCCACGGCCACCGGGTTGAAGTCGATACCGAGCACGTCGGCCCCCTGGTGCACCGCCGCCGCATGGCTGAGCCAGCCGCTGCCGCAGCCCACCTCCAGCATTCGCGTGCCCGGCTGCAACAGGGGCTTGAGCGGCGGGTAGGCCTCCAGGCTGTTGCGCCGGCGCACCGCCGCGGCCTGGTCCTCTGCCGATGACTGGTAGTTGAACGGCAGCGCCTTGTAGAAGGCGAGGACGGCGTCGCTGGCTTGGGTGTCAGCCCTCATGCGGTGGCGGCGCCCATGGTCTGGTCCGGCTGCCGCCAGGCCGCGACCTGGGCTGGGTAGAGCGCGGTCAGCGCATCCAGCAACTGTCCGGCGATGAGCCGGTTCGGCAGTCGGCCGGCGTGGATGAAGTCCCGCGCAAGGCCCGTGGAGGGCTCGTCCCGGTGGGCGTCGATGAGGGCGTGGATGCCGGGGCCGACGATGCGCCGGGGCTCCCGCAGCAGCCCCAGCAAGGGCTCCAGATGACGGGTGTAGGCCTCGGTGACGAACAGCCAGGGCACCCCCGCGTCGTCGCAGAAGGACTCCCAGGTCTTGATGTTGACCAAGAGGTTCATCAGGTTGTTGGCGGGGTTGCAGATGGTGCGTGCCGCGCGGTGCATCGCCGAGCGCTCCGGGTCCAGCAGCCGGTGCTGCCAGTGCGGCCTGGCGTCCACCGTGAACGGCCGGCCGGTCTCGCCGAAGAGCTCCCGGCGGTTGATCGGGAAGGCCGTCAGCACCAGCAGGTGCGGGCGCATCACCGGCAGCACGGAGCACAACAGCCGCGTCACCAGGTCCGGGCTGGAGCCGCCGACGCCGAGGTTCCAGTGCGTCACCGGGCGGCCGAGTGTCGCCGCGAGGTCGCGCGCCAGCACGGCGAGGAAGGTGTCCGGCTCCGGCAGCGCGGCGCCGAAGAGGCCGCTGGAGCCGATGCCGACCAACCGGAAGCTCGGGTCTGCGGCCCAGTCGCGTCCGGCGAGCTCGGGACATCGGTAGCCATCGCTGTTGATGTGGTATTCGACGTCCTGCGGACCGATGCTCGCGTGCGGGCGCTTGCGGAAATTCGCGGCTGAATCGACGCTGTACCAGTGCATCCGCCCCACCCGGTCCGGGCGCAGGTCCGGGCTCGGCGGGATGCGACGGCGCGAGAGGAGATAGGCCGGCGGCTGATCCAACACGACATCCATGGCGATGGCTGGCCCTGTTGCCGATGTCTATCGGCGGCGGCCTCGGGGACCTGAATCAGAAATGCGGGTAGATGTAGGGATCCTCGTCCTTCTCCTTGCGCTTGCGCTTGCGGCGGTCGAGGAACGCCTTGAAGGAGGCCTGCAGGTTGTTCCAAAGGGCGGCGAGCTTGCTCATCACGGACCTATGTGTACAGCGTTGATCGGTGGGCCTGGCTGACGCGTTCGATGTGGGGCGAAACCTTAGCAATTGATCGGGGTGAACCGCAATCACCGCGGGCCGAGTGCACGTAGAATCGAGCTATTCGCAGACACGCTGACGAGCGGGCACCATGGGCAACGACGCGGGCCGGGAACGGCGGCCGGACTTCCTCAACCTCTACCGCCACGGCCTGATCCGCGCCGCAGTGTGCGTGCCGGAGGTCCGTGTCGCGGAGCCCGGCTTCAACGCCCGGGCCACCATCGAGCTGGCCCGGCAGGCACATGCCGCGGGCGCCGTGCTGGCGCTGTTCCCGGAGCTCGGCCTCACCGCCTACAGCAACGACGACCTCTTCCATCAGCAGGCACTGCTGGAAGCCGGCGTGGCTGCGCTCGCCGAGGTGCTCGACGCCAGCCGCACCCTGCGTCCCCTGCTGGCGGTGGGCCTGCCGCTGGCCGTGGACGGCCGGCTCTTCAACTGCGCGGTGGCGGTGCATGGGGGCCGGGTGCTGGCGGTGACGCCGAAGACCTATCTGCCCAACTACCGGGAGTTCTACGAGAAGCGCCAGTTCGCGGGCGCCGACGCCGCCGTGTCCACGGACATCGAGCTGCTCGGCCAGCGCGTCCCCTTCGGCAACGATCTGCTGCTCACCGCCGCCAATGTGCCGGGCCTCAGCCTGCACATGGAGCTGTGCGAGGATCTGTGGACGCCCATTCCACCCAGCACCTATGCGGCGCTCGCTGGTGCCACAGTGCTGCTGAACCTCTCCGCCAGCAACATCACCATCGGCAAGGCGGCGTATCGCAATGACCTGATTGCCGCGCAGGCGGGCAAGTGCATTGCCGCCTATCTCTACTCCGCCGCCGGCCCCGGGGAGTCCACCAATGACCTGGCCTGGGACGGCCATGCGGTGGTGTTCGAGCAGGACCGGCTGCTGGCGGAGTCCGAGCGCTTCCCGGCCGGCGCGCAGCTGGTGCTGGCGGACATCGACCTCCAGCTGCTGCAAGCCGAACGTCTTCGCACGACAAGCTTCCACGACAACGCCGCAGCTCACAGGGAGCGCGTGCGCGACCTGCGGCGGGTGGCCTTTGAGCTTGATCTGCCAACGGGCGACCTGGACTTGAGGCGCCAGTTGCAGCGCTTCCCCTACGTGCCGGCGGCCGCCGCCGAGCGCGATGCGCTCTGCTACGAGGCCTACAACATCCAGGTGCACGGGCTCGCCAAGCGGCTTGCGGCGAGCGGCATCCAGCGCGTCGTCGTCGGCGTCTCCGGCGGGCTCGACTCCACCCAGGCGCTCTTGGTGGCGGCGCAGACCATGGACCGCCTCGGGCTGCCGCGGGCCAACATCCTGGCGTACACCATGCCGGGCTTCGCCACCAGCACTGAGACCCGTGACAACGCCCGGGCGCTGATGCGCGCGCTCGGCGTGACGGCCGGGGAGATCGATATCCGCCCGTCCTGCGAGCAGATGCTGAAGGACCTGGGCCACCCTTATGCCGACGGCGAGCCGGTATACGACGTCACCTTCGAGAACGTCCAGGCCGGCGAGCGCACCAGCCACCTGTTCCGGCTCGCCAACCACCACGGCGGGCTGGTGCTCGGCACCGGGGACCTGTCCGAGATCGCGCTCGGCTGGTCCACCTACGGCGTCGGCGACCAGATGTCCCACTACAATGTCAACGCCTCGGTGCCCAAGACCCTGATCCAGTACCTGATCCGCTGGGTCATCGCCACGGGCCGGTTCGACGCCGCCACCAACCGAACGCTGCAAGCCATCCTGGACACCGAGATCTCCCCGGAGCTGGTGCCGGCGGGCGGAAGCGATGACAACGGCGGCGCCGGCCTCCAGAGCACCGAGGCCAGGATCGGCCCCTACGAGCTACAGGACTTCAACGCTTTCTGGATCACCCGCTACGGGCTCAGGCCCAGCAAGGTCGCCTTCCTCGCCTGGCATGCCTGGCGCGACCGCGACACCGGCGACTGGCCGGACAACCTGCCGCCGGAGCGCCGCAGCCAATACGACCTGGCCACTATCAAGCACTGGCTCAGGGTCTTCTGCCGGCGCTTCTTCCAGACCAGCCAGTTCAAGCGCACCTGCATGCCGAACGGACCGAAGGTCGGCGCCGGCTCATTGAGCCCGCGCGGCGACTGGCGGGCGCCGAGTGACTCAGAGCCGGATGTTTGGCTGGAGGAGCTGCGGCGGAATGTGCCGGATGCTTAGGCACTCGGCCGAGTCTCCCAAGGCCGCGGCGCCGAGATCGCAGGTCTGCGCCGGGCGGCCTTCGTCGACACCCTCTCCCGCTGTCGCGTCAGCGTGATGCAGTACTCCAAGCAGGAACTGTTGGACGAGCAGCCCCCTGCGTCGGCCTGGGCAGGCTCCCCCGAAGGGATTCCGGGAGGGCGCCTCATCCCCCTCTGCGCATGCGGCGCCTATGGACCCCAGTCCTCCAGCCTGAGCCCCGCGACCCGGCCGAGCTCGCCGACATTGCTGATCACCAGGGTCGCCTCGAGCCACCGGGCATGGGCGGCGATGAGCAGATCGTTCGGCCGGATCGGGGTGCCGCGGCCCGCCAAGTCAGCACGGATCTCGGCAGAGAGATCCGCCGCCTCCTGCGGCCAGTCGAGCGCCAGACAACAGCGGAGGAAATCGTCCAGCGGGGCAGCGCTTCGCTCCCGCCGAACGCTCTTGCGGACGCCGAAACGAAGCTCGGCGAGGACGATGGCGGAGATGGCGACTTCCCCGACCGGTACACGGCGCAACCGCTGGGCGACGGCGGGCGGCTGGTCCTTCATCACATAGATGCAGGTATTGGTGTCGAGCATCCAGCGCATCAGAAGGGGTCCCTTTCGTCGGCCGGGCGCAGCTCCCGTGGGTCGGGAAAGTCGCGGTCCAACCGCCGGGCGCGGGCGAAGTCGTCGTCGCAGGTGCGCGGCCTCGGCGTCAGGATCAGGCTGTCGCCATCACGGCGGATGACGACCTCATCGGCGTCGAGCTCGAGGTCCCACGGCAGTCGCACGGCCTGATTGGCCCCATTGCGGAACAGTTGGGCAATGCGCGTGTCCGGGGGCGTCTTGACACCGGTTCGGGAAGGGCGTTCCGAGATTGGCCAAACCTCGCGTATGTCATTTGCATAGGCAAAGTCCAGTCGTCTGTGCCGGGCGCCGCCAGCCCGGATCGGTCGACCGACTCGCGGCGGCGCAAGCCGACCGAGCCGCTGTCACCGCGGGTGTGTCGCTGAGTCTATTTGGCCAGATGTCCGGACCGCGGGCATGACTTCTGTCCCAACTGCGGTGCGGACATGCGCATCATCGCCTACATCACCGGGGCTGCGCCCGTCGAGCGGGTTCTCACCCAGATCGGTGAGCCACCACGTCCACCCCCGATCACGCCCGCGCGCGGCCCCCTGCCTGGGACGAAGGGCCGGAATACGCACCGGAGCCGATGCCGGACTGGGACCTTGTCCAACAGCCCGAGTCCGACATCGAGCCAATTTGTGAATGGGATCAGCGCATTGCGTGGTAGCCGCCATCTCTGTCCCGCAGGAAACAGTGCAGCCCGCTCGTCTCCCAGCGGCGCGCTGCGGCGCCTGTGCTCACCCCAGCACCCGGAAACGCGCGCGCCCACACCGCGCGCAACGTCCGTCAGCCCCGCAGTCGGGCGTTGACGGCGTATCCCACCCCCGCCACCCTTCGTCCTCGGGTCAACCTGGACGCTCAGGGTGGCTTGGATTTCCTATCCGTATCGGGTTATCCGGTCGCGTCTCCTGCATAAACCAACCAAGACCCACCCTAGCCGAGCTTGTCGAAGCCAACGCGTTCTTTGGCAACCACAACACTTCTCGAGCCCGGTCCGCACAGACGCGTCGTACGTTTCTCGTGGCAGCCGACGAGCAGCGCCCGGCCCGTTCGACGCGCATGGCGCCGGAGTCATCTTCCGTCCAGTGCAATCCATCCCGATCGCACCAATCCCACACATGAAAGAGGAAATCGATATGACAGCACAGGTCTATGGCGCAGTTGATGGTCGCGGGAATGCCCTCATCGACGGCTCAGGCGATTGGACGGCCCAGCGGGTAACGTCCGGGGTCTATGACATCACATTCTCGACGCCCTTCACCGCGCAGCCGGTGGTGATGGTCACCGGCTACATCCCCCGCGAGCAGGGCGGCGCGGCCAGCGATAACGTGTTCTGCGTGGGTCCCATCACAGCCGACAGCGTGCGGGTGCGTACCTTCGACGTGGAGTCGAAGGATGTCGACAACGCCGGCGAGGCCCAAGACGCCGAGTTCACCTTCATCGCGCTGGGAGCCCGTTAGCCGTCGCTCACTAAGGCAACAGCGGAGCGTCGTCGTCCTGTTCCGGCTCTGACGGTCCAGCAGGGCAGCAAGCGACGACGCTCGGGCGTGGCGTGCCCACCCGGCATCCGCAACCACAACGAGCCGTGTGCGATAACGCGACAGCCTCGCGTGAGTATTCGGAGGCTGAGTATGGCGATCTAATCAGTATAACGTCCCCGGAATTATGCGGAATTGTGTTCTCGGTGAGGGCGGCTTCGCCGCGCAGGGCCGACTGAAAGTCGGCGCCCCAGGTGCGTCAGCGAAGGCCGCCGTCGGGGCCGAGGAGGCGGTCGATGATGGCGCGGATGCCGGGGTTGCTCATGAGCCCGCCGAAGCCTTCGTGCTCGCGCAGGGCCTGGACGTTGCCGGAAGTGATGAGGCCGATGAGCTCCGGGTCCTGGAGGACGCGCTGGAGCTGCGGGTCCTGCTGGAGGGCGATGATGGACTGCATGATGTCGGGGTCGCCGACAAGGCTGCGTTGGATGCCCTGGAGCTGATCACTGTAATCTCCGCCGCCCGCGCCGGCACCGCCGCCGGCGGCGGCCGTGGCCCGCTCCATGCGGCGGATGCGGGCGGCCTCGACGTCGATCTCACCGAGCGCCGGGGTGCGGATGCGGTAGACGCCGCCCGCGAGCCCAAGGGCCTCGCCGACGATGACGCTGCCGTCGTCGAGCTCGAAACGGGTGAGGTCGCCGGCGCCGGCGGTGCCCGAGAAGAGGGCGATGGTCACGAGCGCCGCGCAGGTGACGGCGCCGATGCCGAGCGCCCGGAGCCGCGCCCTGATGACTGCGCCGACGAGCATGCGGGCTTGCGGTGCTCGCTCCTGAGTGCCTGTATGCATGCCGCCCTCCGCTTCAGCTCAGGTCCATCATGGCGCGCAGCTCGTCGCTTCTCACCACGTGGCAGTAGATCATGTGGATGACCTCCAGCTCATGCTGGTGCAGCGCGTCGGTGCCGGCGGCGCAGCAGTCCTCCACCACGACGACGTTGAAGCTCTCGTCGGCGAGGCTCCGCACCGTGGAGCTGACGCACTGGTCGGTGTAGATGCCGGCGACGACGACGTTGCGGATGCCCATGTTGCTCAGCACCAGCCGCAGGTTGGTGCCGGTCAGCGCGCTGTCGGTGGTCTTGGTGACGAGAATCTCGCCCGGGGCCGGGGCCAGCTCCGGCACGATCTGCGAGGCCTCGCTGGTGAGCGGCATCAGCAGGTTGTTCCAGCCCGGCAGCTTCTGGCTCAGGGAGCGGTCACGGCCGTCCTCCAGCAGGCAGGCGATGCGGGCGTGGATGACGTCCATGCCGGCGGCGCGGAAGCTGTCCTGAAGCGCCCGCAAGCGCGGGATGACGGTGCCGTGCATGCGCTTGTGGAAGGGCGCCCAGCGCGCGCGCTCGGCGGGGTCGTCGTGCAGCACCATGCCGTAGTTCTGCACGTCGATGCAGAGCAGCGCGGTCTCCGCCGGCGGCAGGACCAGGTCGTCGGGCTCCGGTGCGCCCTGGTAGTAGAAGGAGCGGTTGCGGGTTTTCCAGGACATGGTGGGCTCTCGGCAGCAGGGGGTCGCAGGCCCGCAACTGTGCCAGATCCGCCGCAGCGATCCCAGACGTGTCTGACAGCGGGCGCAGGCCGCCGTTGCCTGTGCGAGAGACACCCCGCGGCGCCGGCCGCCACGCCGTCCGGACCGGGACCGCCGAGCGCGCTTTGCGAATCTTCAATGCGTGAACGGCCGAGATCCCTAGAATTTCGGTGAACTTTAACCGGATCGATAAGGGCGCAGATGAAACAGACCCTGCTGCAGGAAAAATATCCCGTCTACACCCTGGAAGTGCCGAAGGCGGAGTGCCGCTTTGCGGACGTGGACGCCATCCTCGCGCACCTGCGGGACTGCGTGGAGGGTCATAAGGTGGCGCGCATGATCGGCGAGTTCGACCATCACGCCCACACCAGCGACCTGCCAGAGGGCGAGATCGCCAGCGACATCCGGGCCGCCAAGCACATCGTCTTCTGCTTCGGCACCCACCTGCCGAATCCGCAGGTGATGGCGGTGCGCCCGCGCTCCATCGGCGTTGCCGACCTTGGGGACCGCTTCGTGGTCAGCTTTCTGGAAGCACCCATGCCGCTCGCCAACAACGCCATGACCGCCTGGGTGCGGGCCATCGTCGAGGCGTCAGCGGCCGAGAGCGCGGCGGCCTGACATCCGCGCGAGCGTCCTGCGCCAGACCCGTCAGCCCTTCCGGGCGCGCGCTGCGGCGACGCTCTCGGCGGTGATCTCGCCGGCGGCCATCCGCTCCACCTTGGCGAGCACCTGGGCTTCGAGGTCCGCCTTGAAGCGCGCCACGCGCTCCAGCAGCGCAGGGTCGGCAACGGCCAGCATCTGCGCCGCCAGCAGGCCCGCGTTGCGGGCGCCGTCGATGGCCACCGTGGCCACGGGCACACCCGGCGGCATCTGCACGATGGACAGCAGCGAGTCTTCGCCGGACAGCGCCCGGCTCTTCACCGGCACGCCGATGACCGGCAGCGGCGAGATGGCGGCGACCATGCCGGGCAGGTGCGCGGCACCACCGGCACCGGCGACGATGACCTTGAGTCCGCGCTCCACCGCGGAGCCGGCATAGTCGTACAGCCGCCGCGGGGTGCGGTGGGCGGAAACGATGGTCATCTCGAAGGCCACGCCGAGCTCGGTGAGCGCGTCGGCGGCGCCCTGCATCACGGGCAGGTCCGAGTCGCTGCCCATGATGATGCCCACCAGCGGCGTCGAAGATTGCTTTGCCATGGTGACTGTTTCGCGGTGTTGGTGCTCGGTTGACCGTTGCAGCAGTGGGATGCCGGCGTCTTTGCGCGCCTGCCTGTGCAGCCTCTGAACAGCAGCTGAGAAAGCCGCGAACAGCGCGAAAACATCCAGGCTTCACCGTCGACCCACGCATTGCCCCTGCTTCAGGTATTGCGTGGCAACAGAAGGCGTTTCCTGAGTCGGGTCAGCTTGGATTGTAGGTCACGCCTTTCGCGTCTTCCTCAGGCGCGCTCCTCCCCTTCGATGCGAATCAGCGCCCGCACCCGCTCCGCCTTGGCCCGCGCCTGCTCGATGTCCGCGTCCAGCACGGTGACATGGCCCATCTTGCGGTAGGCGCGGGTTTCGGCCTTGCCGTAGAGGTGCACGGAGACGCCCGGGATGGCCAGCGCCGCCCGCAGACCGCAGATGACCGGGCGGCCGGCGAAGCCGGGCTCCCCCAGCAGGTTCAGCATGGCCGCCGGGCGCACCAGGTCCGTGGCCCCCAGCGGCAGACCCGTGATGGCGCGCAGATGCTGCTCGAACTGGTCGGTGACACAGGCCTCGATGGTGTAGTGGCCGGAGTTGTGGGTGCGCGGGGCGACCTCGTTGACCAACAGCTCACCGCCCTGGGTGAGGAACAGCTCGACGCCGAAGATGCCCACGCCCGCCAGCGCCTGCACCGTGGCCACCGCCAGGTCCCGCGCGGCCGCGGCGATGCTGGCCTCCACCCGCGCGGGGGCCAGCAGCATGTCCAGCATGTTCTCGCCGGGGCGCATGCGCATCTCCACCGGCGGATAGGCGCAGGTGGCGCCGTCCTGCCCCCGCGCCACCATCACCGCCAGCTCCAGGCGCGCCGGCACGAAGCGCTCCACCAGGGACGGCACCGGCAGGTGCTTGCCGAAATCCGCCGGCTCATGCATCACCTGCACGCCGCGGCCGTCGTAGCCGCCGCGGCGGGCCTTCTGCACCAGCGGATAGCCGAAGACGGCGAAGGCGTCGGGGTCGGGCGCGTCTGCCGGCACGAACTCAGCGCTCGGGATGCCGGCGTCCGCCAGCACCTGCTTCTGCCGCAGCTTGTCCTGGATGTCGGCGAGCAGCCAGGGGCAGGGGAAGATGCGATGGCCGGCGGCAGACAGCCCGGCCAGGGTCGCGGTGTCGATGTCCTCGATGTCGAAGGTGGTCACGTCGCAGGCGGCCACCAGCTCCTTCAGCGCCGCCGGGTCGTGGTAGGTGCCGACGATCTGCTCGCCGGAGAGCTGGCCCGCGGGGCTGTTGGGATAGGGGTCCAGCACGGTGCAGGTGCAGCCGATGCGCTTGGCGGCGGCCACCAGCATGCGCCCGAGCTGGCCGCCGCCGATGATGCCGATCTGCGCGACCGGGTAAGGATAGCGATCGTCGGTGGCGGTCATGCGCTGGAGGTCCGGCGCCCGCGCAGCCTCTCGCGGGTCTGCTCGAAGGCCTCCCTGGCGTGGCCCAGCCGCTCGGCGATCTCCGGCTCGTAGGCGATGGCGAAGTCCAGGAAGGTGCGCGCCACCAGCGACAGCTCCCGCCCGCGCCAGTGCAGCAGGTGCCAGCGGCGCATGATGGGGAAGCCCTGCACGTCCAGCAGCGCCAGCCCGCCGCCGGCGCTCTCCAGCCGCAGCGAGTGCAGCGACAGCACCGAGATGCCCAGGCCGCCGACGATGGCGTGCTTGATGGCCTCGTTGCTGCCGAGCTGCATCCGCACCCGCGGCGTGAGGCCGGCCTGCTCGAAGCACTTGACCACCGCGTCCCGGATGCCGGAGCCCGGCTCGCGCAGGATCAGGCTCTCGCCGGCCAGGGCCTCGATGGGGATGTCGCGCTCCGTCGCCAGCGGGTGGTCGATGCGGGCGACGACCACCAGGGGGTTGGGTGCGAAGGGGATGCTCTCGATCTGCTCGTTCACCTCCCGCGGCTGCCCGGCGACGTAGAGGTCGTCGTCGTGCGCCGTCAGGCGCTCCAGAATGTGCTCGCGGTTGGTGACGCCGAGGGACACCTCGATGCCCGGATACTTTTTGCAGAAGGCGCCGAGGATCTCCGGGGCGACATACTTGGCGGTGGTGACCACGCCGAGCCGCAGGCGCCCGCGCTTCAGCCCCTTCAGGTCCGAGAGCTTGACCTCCAGGTCCGTCAGCGTGCCGAGGATCTCGCGGCAGGCGGCATAGACCTCACGACCGGCATCTGTGGGCTCCACGGTGCGGCCGACGTGGCGGAAGAGCGGCGTGCCGAGCGTCTCCGACAGCTTCTTGATCTGCATGGACACCGTCGGCTGCGTCAGGAACAGCTCTTCCGCGGCGCGGGTGAAGCTGCCGAGGCGCACGATGGCCTCCAGCAGTTGCAGCTGGCGCAGGGTGGCGTGGCGGATCAGGTAGTCGGCGCCACCCGGGAAGGCGTGGCGGCCGTCGTTGGCATGGGACATGGTGGCGCTGCGGTGTGCACCGGGCGATGGCGCCGGACGCTGGCTTTGGGATCTGGTGCCGACCTGCGCTGCCGGCCCGCGGCGGTTGACAGCGGCTCGGACCGGGTCGGACTCAGGCCCGCAGGAGGCCCGCTCGGGGTGCCCGGCCCGTCAGTGCTTCCGCGTGGGTTCACCTTCGATGCTAAACGCCACAGGATAGCCCGAATGCTGGACTCGTTCCAGCGGTGAGCGCTCCAGGCGCCCACGCGCCCGGGTGCGGCCGGCGACCCGCGACAGGGCACCGCGGCGTGCAGCGAGCATCGCCACCCTTCGGGCGCAGCGCATGCCGCCGTCCACGACCGCCGTCGGATTCACGGTAACATTACGGCGCATGGAACCCGCCGCCGAGACCCCGCTGAAGCGTGCCTACCGCGGCCGGCCCGACGCGCGCTCGGCGGTGGGCGGCGGGCTGCTGGGCCGGCTCGCCGGCCTGGGGCTCGCGGCGCGGACGCTCGCGGAGTGCATGGCGCTCTACGCCAACATCGTGCTGGGTCGGGAGCGGCTGGATCTGCCCGCCTTCACCGCGGCGCTGCGCCAGGCGGGGCTGTCCATCCTGCCGGCGGTGACGCTGGTGACCGCGGCGCTGGGGCTGATCCTCGGGCGCCAGGCAACCATGGTCCTGCAGAATCTGAATCTCCCGGGCGTGCTGCTCTACACCATCACCTATGCCGTCGTGATGGAGCTGGTGCCCATCCTGGTGGGCGTGCTGGTGGCCGGGCGGGCGGGGGTGGCGCTCGCGGTGCGGCATGCGACCCTGGTGGTGACGGGGCAGATGGACGGGCTGCTGGTGAGCGGTATCAATCCCATCCGCTATGTCACCGGCCCGGTGCTTTTGGCGATGCTCACCATGTCCTTCGCCTTCCTGGTCTGGGGCAGCCTGGTGACTGTGGGCACGGCCTTTGTCTGGCTGTTCTTCTTCTCGGACGTGCCGCCCTATCAGCTGGTGGACGCCGTGCGCAGCACCCTCGGCCCCTACGACCTGCGCGAGGCCATCGCCAAGCCGCTGGTGTTCGCGGTGGTCATCGCGCTCATCGCGACGGTGAACGGCACCATCGCCGGCCGCGACCCGGAGCTCATCGGCGAGGCGGCCACCCGCACCATGATCGCGGCGGTGACCAGCATCCTGCTCATCGACCTGTTGTTCGTACTCTGGCCGGAGACATGAGCCTTGGACCACCGGGCATCGGCAGCCACCGCCTCGGAGCCGGCGCCGGCACTGGAAGTCTCCGATGTCTTCCAGCATGTGGCCGGACACGCGGTGCTGAGCGGCGTGTCGCTGACGGTGCAGCCGGGCGAAGGGGTGCTGCTCATCGGCCGCAACGGCGCCGGCAAGAGCCTGCTCATGCGCCTGGTGCTGGGGCTGGACCTGCCCTCGGCAGGGCGGGTGCGGCTGTTCGGCGAGGAGCTGCGCCACCTGCGCGGCGCCCCCGCCCGGGCGCTGCGCCGGCGCGTGGGGGCGGTGCTCCAGCGCGGCGCCCTGCTGGATGGGCTCACGGTGCAGGAGAATCTGCTGCTGCCCCTGCTGCCCACACGGCTGTCGCGGGCGGAGATGACCCGGGCCGCGCGGCTCGCCATCACCCAGCTGCAGCTCGACGGCATGGAAAATCATCTGCCGCGGTCCCTGTCCGTCGGTCAGCGCCGGCGCGTGGAGCTGGCCCGGGCGCTGATCCACCGCCCGAATCTGCTCATCTGGGACGGCCTCACCGACGGCCTGGACCTGCCCGCGGTGCGCGAGATCTTCGAGCTGCTGCGCAACCAGATGACCCTGCGCGGACTCACCGTCATCGGCACGGACAACATGGCGCTGGAGGCGGTGGGGCCGGAGGACCGCGTGGTGGTGCTGGAGCGCGGCCGGGTCATCTTCGACGGCAGCCGCAGCGCGCTGGAGGCGGCCACGCCGGAGCGCCTGGAGCTGCGGTATCTATTGCATGGAAGGTGGTAGAGGGAGGGCTGAGGGCTGAGGCACGCGATACTTCTATGCGCCTCGTTGCGTTCACCACTGACCACTGACCACTGACCACTGATCACTGATCACTGATCACTGACCACCGACCAAATGAGCCTCGAACGCCTCTACCAACCCCCGGAGATCGGTGCCCCCGGCATCCGTCGCGGTCGCCGGCAGCGCCGTGACCTGGTGCTGGCGGGGCTGTTCGTGCTGGCCATGGCGGGGGTGGTGGCGGGAGTGGTGCTGCTGAACGTGCCGGCGCTGTTCGGCGGCTATCCGCTGCGGGCCTATTTTCCGGATGCGGGCGGCCTGGACCGGGGCCTGGACGTGGTGCAGGAGGGCTTCGTCATCGGCCACGTGGGCGCCGTGACACCGGTGTTTGCAGACGCCGCGGACCGCGACCAATGCCCGCAGAGCGACATGCCGCGCTCCGCGGAGCTGCCCTGCTTTCGGGCCACGCTGCGCATCCAGCAGGACTGGCCGGTGCCCGTCGGCAGCGAGGCGCAGCTGGCGCCGGCGGGCTTCCTCGGCGGCAATCAGATCCGCATCCAGCCGGGGCTCGCCGATGAGCGCCTCGCCGCCGATGCGGTCATCCCCACCCTGCCGCGGCAGCCGGATCTGCCGAGCCAGGCGGCGCTCGCACTCACCCGGCTGCAATCGGCCATCGACGAGACCATCCGCCCGGCGCTGGAAGACCTTCAGGCGCGCATCCAGGGCCTCATCGGCGCCCTAGGACCCGGTGAGGACGGCGCGGGGGGCGCGGGGGCCGCCGCCGGCGAGGGGCTCGCCGAGGTCTTCCAGAACCTGCGCCAGCTCTCCGCCGACATCGAGCAGACCGTTGACCCCGAGCGCCTGGGTGCCATTCTGGCCTCCGTGGACGCGCTCACCGCCAACCTCGCCACGGTCTCGTCAGGGCTCGATGCCCGCAGCGATGACGTCGGCGACGCCGTACAGGAGTACACCGCGCTCGGCGCCGACCTGCGGCGGGTCGTCAACCAGGCTGAGCCCGCGGTCACCGACTCCCTCGACGACGTCCAGTACCTGTTACAGGAAATCTCGGCGGCCCTCGCGCCCGTGCTCGCCAACATCGAGACCGCCTCGCGCAACCTGGCTGCGCTCACGGGTGACCTCAGGGAGGATCCGAAGTCGCTGCTGTTCAAGCGCCCACAGCAGGAGCCGTCACCATGGCTGGATCGCTGACCGGGCGCCTGCCGCGCCAGCCCCGGGGTCGGTTGAGCCGGGCTCGCCCTGGCCGGGGACTGCCCGTCCGGCCCCTGCTGACCTGGGTCCTGCTCGCCTGCGCCCTGTCCGCGTGCGTACTGCTGACCGGCTGCGGCGGCGGCGAGCGCCTGCGGGACCTCTACTTCAGCCTCAACCCGCAGGTGAGCGTGCCGCCGAGCGCACGGCCCATCCCCGGTACCCTGCGCGTCACCCCCATCAGCGCCCGCGGCTTCGTCGCCGGCAGCCGTATCGTCTACCGCACCGCGGAGGACCCGCTGCGGGTGCAGCGCTACGGGCAGCTGCTGTGGGAGGAGGTGCCGGCCCGGGCGCTGGCGGACGACCTCGCGGCCGCCCTGCGCGCGGCGCAGGTCTTCGAGCACGTCATCACCGCCGGGGACCCGGCGCGGGCCAATTTCCTGCTCACAGGCGAGCTGCAACGCTTCGAGCATCGCCCGACGGACGACCCGCCGCATGTCCTCGGCGAGCTGAGCCTCACGCTGGTGCGCGGCCAGGGCCGGCAGGTGCTGGTGGCCAAGACCTACAGAGCGGAGGAGCTGGTGGCGGTGGGCCCGGAGGATCGCACTACCCCGGAGGCCATCGTCGCCGCCTTCAACCGGCTCGCCGGGCGCCTCATCGAACAGGTGGTGGCGGACGCCCAGGCCATGGGCGGGCGCCTGCGCTGATGGCTGTGCACGCTCACCGGATCATCCCGGGCGGCCACCGGAGCCGGCCCGAAGCGTCCAGGCAACGCCCGCGCGCATGAGCGACGGCCGCCGCCGACAGCTGCCTGGTCCGGATGCAGCCATGCTGCGCGCGGACCCCTTCGGCGCCCTGCTGCCGGCGGCGGCCTGGCGCATGCCGGTGGCCTGGGACCGGCTGCGGGTGCCGGGTCCGCCGCAGTCCTTTGGTCTGCGGGGGCAGGAGCTGACCGGCGCGACGCCGCTTGAGCGCTTCCACCGCCGCACCCTGACCCTGCTGGAGTGCGCCGGCGGCGACCACGGTCACGGTGGCGACCGGCTGGCGCTGGTGGACAAGGCCATGCCGCACGCCCACTTCGACCTGATGCTGAGCGAGGTGTCCGCGCAGGACAAGCCGAGCCCCTGCGACGTGGCGCCGCTCACCGGCCGCGCGCTCTGGCGCACCGGGCTCGAATTCGTACGCTTCGTCTCCGACCCCGGGACCATGGCCGCCTTCGGGCTGGCCGACGGCGCCCTGCACCTGGCGCTCAACTGCGATCCGCACACGCGCGACCGCGAGAGCGTGCAGGCGGCCAAGCAGTTCCATCTGCACCTGCTGTACTGGAACGCCAAGGAGCTGGCGCAGCTCGCCGGCGCCGCCGAGACACCATTGCAGCATGACCCACGCACACGCCGGCAGCTCCTGGACCCCATCGGCGGCGTCGGCGCCCGACTGGTGACGGGGCTGCTGCATGACCTGGCACCGGGCGTTGCGGGTGCCGTCGTGCTGGAGGATGACGATGCGGCCGTCGTCGCCGGCCGGCGCCCCCCGGGTGCCCTGCTGCGGCTGCCGGCCTGGGATGTGCTGGGCGAGGCTGCCTTCGAAGACCTGATCCGCCGGCTGCACCAGCGCCTGACGCACCTGGCAGCCGGGCTGCAAGCCGCCTTCACCGGCGCATCGGCGGTGCCTGTCCCCTGGTGCCGGCACCCGCTGCGCCGCACGGATGCCGTGCACGCGGCACTCGACGCGCTGGCGCTGCCGACCGCGGCGCGGCCCGCGCTCGATGCCCTGGCTGCCGCGCTGCGGGACCTGCCGGCACCGGTGCTCGCGCGCCTGCGCCGGGGCGCACCGCCGCTGCGCAAGCACCTGCTGACCCTGAATCCGCCGAGCTATGCGCTGAACCTCTTCGCGCCCGGGCGCAACCGGCCCGGGGCGCCCGTGGCCGCCGCAGAGACCGTCTATCTCAGTATCCAGCCCAAGCTCTTCTCCGGCACCGGCGGCGCCGGGCTGCTCGCGCTGGACGGCGTGCCGAGCGTGCGCATCTGCCGCGGCGCCGGACACTTCACCGAGGCCGAGTGGCGCCGGCGTGCCGCCATGCAGCGGGCCTTCGCGCAGCACAACGCCGGTCGGCTGCGCGCGCTGCTCGGCACGGGCTGCGGGCCGGTGCGCCGCTTCGTGGACTTCGACTCGGGCTGGGCCTGAGGGCCGCGCGCCGAGGACCATCGCCGGGGACCGCCTGCCGCACCGATGGATTTCGCCGCCTTCGCCCCCTTCTGGATCGTTTTCTCGCTGCTGTCGGCGTTCTTCCATGCCTCGCGGCTCGCGGTCACCAAGCACCTGTCGTTCAGCTTCTCGGCCCGCGCGCTGACGCTCTACGTAAACCTCGCAAGCCTGGTGGTCACGGCGCCGCTCATCGTCTGGCACCACGACTTCCCGTTCCACGAGCCGGCCTATGCGGCTGTGGTGCTGCTCGGGGGCGTCGTCTCCGGGCTCGGCGGCTGGGCGCTCAACACCGCCATCCACCGCAGCGACGTGTCGCTGGTGGGGCCCATCATGACCCTGACGCCGGGCTTCGTCGTGGTCATCGAGTGGACGCTCATCGGCGATCTGCCGGGCAGGCTCGGCTTCCTGGGGCTGGCGCTGCTCATCGCCGGCGGCTATGTGCTGAGCGTCGAGAAGGAGCAGACCAGTATCCTGTCCCCCATACGGCGGCTGGTGACGACGCCGGGCAGCGTGCTGACACTGGTGGCGGCCTTCTGCTTCGCGGCGGCGTCCACGCTCGGGCGCGTCGGCATCCAGATGAGCGATCCGCTGTCCTTCGCTGTGTTGGTGGCGGTGGTGAACCCCATCGTGCTGTTCGTGATGTTCAGCCTCCAGGACCACCGCTTCTACCGTGAAGCGTTCCCCAAGCACCTGCGCCGGGAGGTGCGCCCGCTGCTGCTGCTGGGCCTGCTGTTCGCGCTGATGCGCATCGCGGACCAGATCGCGCTCAGCCTGACGCTTGCGTCTTACGCCATGGCCGTCAAGCGCACCGCCGGGCTGTTCTCCGTGCTGCTGGGGCACTGGTACTACGGCGAAGGGCACGTGACCTCCCGACTCGCCGGCAGCGCGCTGATGCTGGGCGGGTTGTTCGCGCTGACGCAGTCCTGATGCGCCGCCGCGGGCGGCGGTGGTCGCTGCCCGAAAGCTGGTCACCTTCGACGATCGCCTGCAAATCGCCACGGGCCGCCAGGCCCGGGAGCATCCGCATGGGCCGAGACCGCCGACGCCCGTTCTTCGTCGAGCTGATCAAGCCGTCCCACTACGACGACGACGGCTATGTGATCCAGTGGGTCAAAGCCTGGATCCCGTCCAACTCCCTGGCGAGCCTGTACGGACTCACGCTGGAAACCGGCGAGCAGCACGCGCTGGGCGCGGACGTGGGCATCCGCGTCCACGCCCATGACGAGACCTACACCGACATCCCGGTGCAGCGCATCATCAGGCGCATCCGAATCACCATAAGGCGCGCGAGATTGCCCCAATCATCAGCAGCAGGGCGGGCGCGATGCTTTGGCGTGACCGCGGCTTTCGCACGAGATCCGAAGCCGTGTAGGGTTGCCGAATGACGAATGCCCGGGAGTCCGCTCATGTCTGACGAGACGCTGAAGGAGCAGATCCGCCGCGAGCTGCCTGAATGGCTGCGCACCGACCCGGAGCTGCGGCGCTGGGTGCTGGAGCTGGACGTGATCGTCACCAACGGCACGCTGATCATCTGCGAGCTGAAGTCGTCCATCGACAAGGCCGGTATGTACAGCTTCGAGCGCAAAGCGCGCTTCTATGAGCGGCGCCACAACCGCACCGCCAACCGGCTCATGGTGATTTCACCGATGATCGACGCCCGGGCGCAGAAGGTGGCGGACAAGCTCGGCATCGAGACCTATGGCGATTCGCTGGACGTC
Organism: uncultured Thiohalocapsa sp.; assembly: GCF_913063425.1. GTDB lineage: Bacteria > Pseudomonadota > Gammaproteobacteria > Chromatiales > Chromatiaceae > Thiohalocapsa. The sequence goes on along the minus strand of NZ_CAJXYK010000009.1, from coordinate 30,620 downwards.
GAGTCCCTCTGAGAGAGCAGCGCTGTGCGTCGATGGCCCGGCACGGCGCCGGGCTGTTACCCGCTCCGCTTCTCCCGCCGCTTGAGCCATACCTCCAGCCCCTGTGCATTCAGCTCCAGGTCCACGGCCAGCAGCTCGCGCATGCGCGCGTCACTCAGGGTGCAGCCGTGGGCGCGGGCGTCGGCCAACAGGTGCCCGGTGATGGCGTCCTTGATGCGGTCCTTGCGCTCCGCCCCCGGCGCATCGGCCTGTGCCAGGGCAATCGCCGCGAGGTCCTTGATGCTGCACCGGAGCCGGTCGACATGCCGCGCCGGGTCGTCGATGCGGCAGTAGTGCGTGAGAAAGGCGGCATTGGGCTGGTGCGCCAGCATCCGGTCGAGGCTCTGCTGCCAGGCGTCCGGGTCGAAGGCCACCGGCGTGGTGGGCGCGAAGAGCCAGGGGCCCTTGGCGGTGTCGAGCTCCCGGTAGGAGATGCCGAAGGTGTCGCCGGTGAAGATGCCGCCAGAGCCCGCGTCGACGATGCAGCCGTGGTGGTTGGCGTGGCCCGGGGTGTCGATGAAGGTCAGCCGGCGGCCGGCGAGGTCGAAGGTCTGTTCGTCCGCGGCGGCAATGACGCGCGCCTCGGGCACCGGGACCAACTCGCCGAAATCCCGGGCGAAGGCGGCCTCGCCATAGACGGCGGTGGCGCCCGCGATGAGCCGGCTCGGGTCGATCAGGTGCGGTGCGGCCTTGGGATGCGCCACCAGGGTCGCGTTCGGGCAGACCGCCATGAGCGCGCCGGCGCCCCCGGCATGGTCCAGGTGGACATGGGTCGGGATAACGTAGTCCACCTGCTCAGGCGTGAGCCCGAGGTCCGCGATGGCGCCGAGCAGGCCGGGCACCGTGTGGGCGGTGCCGGTGTCGATGCAGGCGAGGCGGTCCCGCTCGCGGATCAGATAGCAGGCGGCGAGGCCATCGCGATAGAGGCCGGTCTCGATGCAGTAGACGCCGTCGGCGACGGCTTGGTAGTGGGCAGCAGCGTCGTGGGGGGTGGGCATGAATCGCGGGGCGCAGGTCTGGGGACAATCGGTGAGACTAGCATCTTCGCCAATCCGCGGTCGCCGCCCGGAGCGCCGAGTTTCACTCGGCAGCGTCCCGCGCTGACACTGACGTCTTCGCGAGTCCGAGGTCGCTGCCTCAGGGGCGCCGAGTTTCGCTCGGCGACTCCCAGCATGGACACTGCGCGCTTCGCCAATCCACAGTCCTGGCCATCCCTCTCCAGCTCCCAAAGGCAGCGGCGGATCGAAGCGGTAACGCCGTCCCACGGCGCCTGCCTCTCCCGCCAGCCTCAGCGCGCACAGATGACGGAATCATGACGATTCGGTGACCGCCTTGCGGTGGCACGGGCTGGCGTCCGGCGCCTAGACTCCCGCGCCGGAGCAGCGCCCGAGCATCATTCCAACAGCCCGCGCCGCTGCATTCGTCGCATGCATCTCATCACCCCTTTGGAGCCGAGGACCGGAACATGAACCACACCCGCCCGATGGCCCGGCTGGGCCATTTGCTCTTCGCCGTATTGCTGCTCGCGCTGGCCGCACCGACGCAGGCGGAGGATGCCGAGCAGCAGGCGCTCAAGCTTCTCGGCACCGGTGCCTCCTTTCCGGCGCCGCTGTATCTGCGCTGGTTCCGTGACTACTTCGTGGCACATCCGCACGTGCGGCTGGACTACCAGAGCATCGGCAGCGCCGGCGGCGTCAAGGACCTGATCGGTGGCCGCGTGGACTTCGCCGGCACTGACCTACAGCTCACCGACGACGAGGCCGCGCAGATTCCCGGCGGCGTGCGCCAGCTGCCCATGGCGGCCGGCGCCATCGTGGTGATCTACAACCTGGAGGGCGTGCCGGAGCTCAAGCTGAGCCGCGACGCCCTGCTGGGTCTCTTCTCCGGCAGCATCGCACGCTGGAACGACCCGGCCATCGCCGCCACCAACCCGGACGTGACCCTGCCCGACCTGCCCGTCGTGGTGGTGGCGCGCGCCGATGCCAGCGGCACCACGTACAAGTTCACACGGCACCTGAGCGCCCTCAGCCCCAGCTTCGCCGAGGCCGTTGGCGCCTCCATGAAGCCGGAATGGCCGGATGCCTTCAACGCCCGGTCCGCACTGGTGCGCTCCCCCGGCAACGGCGGCGTCGCGGCCACAGTGCGTGCCGTCCCAGGCAGCATCGGCTATGTGCAGTATGCTTGGGGCTTCCTGCCGGGCATCAGCATCGCAGCGCTCGAGAACCGCAGCGGCAAGATCGTCGCCCCGGGGAAGGTGGGCTTCGACGCGGCACTCGGCTCCATCATGGAGAACCACAGCCTGACCAACGCGACGGACCCGGTGGGCGAGGCTGCCTATCCCATTGTGGGCCTGTCCTGGCTGATCCTGCGCAACGAGTACGACGACCCGGCCAAGCTGCCGACGCTGAAGGCCGTTATCGAGTACGCCCTGGGGCCGGGTCAGGCGGTGACCGAGCAGCTCGGCTATGTGCGCTTCCCCGACCCTGCGATTGAGTACGTCGAGCAGCGGCTCAAGTAGCCCCGGCTCCAAATTGCGGCGACGGAATAACGGGGACGGTAACCTTAATGCTGTCCCGCTGGCGGGGCACGACCCGGAACCTGAGCCCCGACGCTGTCAGATCCGTGGCCCCCGCGGGCTGATGGCTCATGAGCTCGCCGTCGGTGGGTCCCCGTGACGATGCCGCGGTTGGGATCGGCTCCAGCACCGAGACAACAGCCCCTCGGCATCCCTCCCCGAGCCTGAGGGAGGGGATGTCGATGCGCGCTCGGTGGCGCGGCGGGCCGACGCGGGGGCTGACCTGGTCTTGCCGCGCCCGCCTGGAGGGCAGTATCGGCGGGGGCGCCTTGCCGCGGCCGACCTTGCGGTCGGCGCTCGCCGGGGCCAGTCAGAAGTGGGGCTTCTCGGGGGCGTCGTCGAACATGGCGACGCTCGCCATGATCTCCTCCCGGGCCTCTTCCCGGCCTCCCCAGCCGTCGACACGTACCCACTTGCCCTCGTCCAGGTCCTTGTAGTGCTCGAAGAAGTGCGCGATCTGGTCCAGCAGGTGCGGGGGCATGTCGCGGAAGCTGGTGATGTTGCGATAGCCTTTGAAGAGCTTGTCGATGGGCAGCGCCAGGATCTTGGCATCGTCGCCGGACTCGTCGGTCATCTTCAGCACACCGATGGGCCGGCACTGGATGACAGAGCCCGGGATGAGCGGATAGGGCGTCACCACCATGACATCCACCGGGTCCCCGTCAGCGGACAGGGTGTGCGGCACATAGCCGTAGTTGCACGGATAGTGCATGGCAGTGGACATGAAGCGGTCCACGAACATGGCGCCGGTCTCCTTGTCCATCTCGTACTTGACGGGCTCGGAGTGCGACGGGATCTCGATGATGACGTTGATCTCGTTCGGGATGCGGTCACCGCGGGTGACGCGTTGCAGATCCATGGGCAGGCTCCTCGGGTGGTTGGCGATTGGACATCTGGCCCCGCGCCCCGGGTAGCGGGCAGCGGGGGCGACGGATTATGCAGAGACAGGGGAGTCCCGGAGTGTAACGCAGGTGCAGCAAAACTGCCGGCGTTGACCCGCTTGGACCGACACCCTGGGAAGCTCAGCGAGGCTCGCTACGCCCCGCGGATGAGCTGTGGCGGATGGTCGCATGGCAAGCCAGCACGGGGGCGAGCGGGGCCGCAGCTGCGGCGTCAGCGGTCCGACGCATCGCGCAGCCGCGGGAGCCGGTTTGGCCGGCACCGGCCTCAGACCGCAATCAGCGGCACGATCAACAACGCCACGATGTTGACGATCTTGATGAGCGGGTTCACCGCGGGCCCCGCGGTGTCCTTGTAGGGGTCGCCCACGGTGTCGCCGGTGACCGAAGCCTTGTACGCCTCGGAGCCCTTGCCGCCGTAGTTGCCCTCCTCGATGTACTTCTTCGCGTTGTCCCAGGCGCCGCCGCCGGTGGTCATGGACACGGCGACGAAGAGCCCGGTGACGATGGTGCCGATGAGCATGCCCCCGAGCGCCAGGGCGCCGGCATCCCCGCCCATGAGCCAGCGCACGCCGAAGGCCACCACAACGGGGGCCAGCACCGGCAGCAGGGAGGGCACGATCATCTCCTTGATGGCAGAGCGCGTCAGCATGTCCACGGCACGGGAGTAATTCGGCTTCTGGCTGTGATCCAGGATGCCGGGCATGGCCTTGAGCTGACGGCGTACTTCGGTGACGATCTCGCCCGCCGCGCGACCGACGGCCTCCATGGCCATGGCGCCGAACAGGAAGGGGATCAGCCCGCCGATGAAGAGGCCGATCAGCACCGCCGGATGGTCCAACGGGAATGACAGCGTCTTGCCCGCCCCCGCCAGGGTATTGGTGAAATCCGCGAACAGCACCAGCGCCGCGAGTCCGGCGGACGCGATGGCATAGCCCTTGGTGACGGCCTTGGTGGTGTTGCCGACGGCGTCCAACTGGTCTGTGATGGTGCGGATGCTCTGGTCCATTTCCGCCATCTCGGCGATGCCGCCGGCGTTGTCCGTGATGGGTCCGAAGGCGTCCAGCGCCACGATGATGCCGGTCATGCTGAGCATGGCGGTGGCCGCGATGGCAATGCCGTACAGCCCGGCCATGGAATAGGCGCCCCAGATGGCAAAGCAGATGACGATGACGGGCGCCGCCGTGGCCTTCATGGCGTTGCTCAAGCCCGCAATCACGTTGGTGGCGTGCCCGGTGGTGGACGCCTTCGCAATGGCGCGCACCGGGCCATAGTCCGTTCCCGTGTAATACTCGGTGATGATGACCATGAGCCCGGTGAGCGCAAGCCCGATGCCGGCCGCGCCCAGCACGGCCCAGCGGCTGAAGGCATCGCCGGTGGCGTCGATAGCGAGGGTCGGCGGCAGCATCAGCCAGGTAACGGGAATGAAGAGCACGAAGGCGATCACCGCGGATGCGGTGAGCCCCTTGTACAGGGCTGCCATGATGCGGCTGTCGTCGTCCTTGGCCTTGACGAAGCCGGTGCCGATCACCGACGCGATGATGGAAACGCCGCCCAGCACCAGCGGGTAGACGATGGCACTGGGGCCGTACTGCCCCAGCAGCAGGCCACCCAGCAGCATGGTGGCCACCACCGTGACGGCATAGGTCTCGAACAGGTCCGCAGCCATGCCCGCACAATCGCCGACGTTGTCGCCCACGTTGTCCGCGATGACGGCCGGATTGCGGGGGTCATCCTCCGGAATGCCTGCCTCCACCTTGCCCACCAGGTCCGCACCCACGTCCGCGCCCTTGGTGAAGATGCCACCGCCGAGGCGCGCGAAGATGGAGATGAGCGAGCCGCCGAAGGCGAGCCCCACCAGCGCATGCAGGGCGCGCATCTGCCCGTCGGTGTCCAGCGGGTCCGCGGGCACCAGCCAGAGGTAATAGCCGGCCACACCCAGGAGCGCCAGGCCGACCACCAGCAGCCCGGTGACGGCGCCGCCGCGGAAGGCCACCTGAAGCGCCGGATTCACACCACCGTGGGCGGCTTCCGCCGTGCGCACATTGGCGCGTACCGACACACTCATGCCGATGTAGCCCGCGGCGCCGGACAGCACCGCGCCGATGAAGAAGCCGATGCCCGTTGCCAGATCCAGGCTGTGCGACAGTCCGGCCATCAGCAGCGCGCCCACCACCAGGATGGTGAGATATTGGCGGTGCAGGTAAGCGCTCGCACCCTCCTGAATGGCGCCTGCGATCTGGCGCATGCGCTCGCTGCCCTGGGGCCGGGCCAGCACCCAGCGGATGGACACCAGCCCGTAGCCAACGGCCAACAGGGCACAGAGAACGGCAAAGACCAGGCCAAAGGACATGCAGCTGCGCTCCTCAGCGGTGACCGGCCGCGACCGCGACCGACGCGCGGCATTGTTCGGTCAGCCGGAGGAGGATTGCAAGTTGAGCGGGGCACGAACGGCCCGTCCCCGCGCCCAACGCGCAGGGAAAGGCTCAGGCTGGATGGCAGGAGTACGGGGTACGGAGTATGGGGCAGACAACAAGGGCACCAGAGCTCGGCGCCCGCCTCCGCCCTCCGCCCTTCTCCCCGTTGCCCTCAGCCTTCAGAGCAACGAGAACGAGATCGTCACACCGGTCATGACGATGGCGACGATGCTCATGAGCTTGATGAGAATGTTCAGGCTCGGCCCCGAGGTGTCCTTGAAGGGGTCGCCGATGGTGTCGCCGATGACCGAGGCCCGGTGCGCCACCGAGTTCTTGCCGCCGTGGTGGCCGGCCTCGATGTGCTTCTTGGCGTTGTCCCAGGCGCCGCCCGCGTTGGACAGGAACACCGCCAGCGCAAAGCCGGTGGCGAGTCCGCCCACCAGCAGGCCCACCACGCCGGCGACGCCGAACAGCAGCCCCACCAGCACGGGCGCGAGGATGGCAATCACGGACGGCAGGATCATCTCGCGCTGCGCACCCACGGTGGAGATGGCCACGCAGCGCTCGTAGTCCGGGTCTGCCTTGCCGCGCAGGATGTCCGGGTTGTCCTGGAACTGCCGGCGCACCTCCTCCACCATCAGCTGCGCCGCACGGCCCACCGCGAGGACCGTGAGGCCGCTGAACGCAAAGGCCACCATGGCACCGAGGAAGAGCGCAATGAGCACCACCGGATTCAGCAGCGTGATGTTGTAGAAGGCCATGAAGTCCAGCAGATCGGCATCCGCCGTGGCCACGCTGGCGCCGCTCGCGAGCACCAGGCTCTCGGTGCCCGCGGCGATGAGGTCGATGCGGATGACTTCGATATACGAGGCGATGAGCGCCAGCGCCGTCAGCGCCGCCGAGCCGATGGCGAAGCCCTTGCCGGTGGCCGCCGTCGTGTTGCCCAGCGAGTCCAGCGCATCGGTGCGCTCGCGCACCTCCGGCCCCAGGCCGCTCATCTCCGCATTGCCGCCGGCGTTGTCGGCGATGGGACCGTAGGCATCGCTCGCCAGGGTGATGCCGAGGGTGGAGAGCATGCCCACGGCGGCGATGGCGACGCCGTAGAGCCCGTGGCCCATCTGCGCCACATCGAACCCGGCCGCGAACAGGTAGGCGAGCATGGTGCCGGCCGCCACCGCCACCACCGGCGGGATGCTGGAGAGCATGCCGACACCGATGCCGGCGATGACCGTGGTGGCCGCCCCGCCCTCTGCGGCACGGGCGATGCTGCGCGTGGGCCGGTAAGACGGCGAGGTGAAATACTCCGTGGAGCGGCCGATGACGATGCCCGTCACCAGGCCCGTCACCACCGCCGCCCAGATGCCCCAGGTGTTGTCGATGCCGAGCAGCCAGAGCAGCACGGCGGACGCGACGACGATGAGCGCGGCGCTGACATTGATGCCGCGGGACAGGGCGTGCAGCAGCTCGCGCTGATCCGCCCCCTCGCGCGTCTTCACCAGATAGACGCCGAGCACCGACAAGAGAATACCGATGCCGGCGATGGCGAGCGGCGCCACCACGGCCTTTAGCTGCATCGCGGGCTCGGTGACATAGGCCGCGGCGCCCAGAGCAGAGGCGGCGAGGATGGAGCCGCAGTAGGACTCGAACAGGTCCGCGCCCATGCCGGCGACGTCACCCACGTTGTCGCCCACGTTGTCGGCGATGACGGCCGGGTTGCGGGGGTCGTCCTCGGGGATGCCGGCCTCCACCTTGCCCACCAGGTCGGCGCCCACATCCGCGGCCTTGGTGTAGATGCCGCCGCCGACGCGGGCGAACAGCGCCTGAAGTGACGCGCCCATGCTGAAGGTCAGCACCGTGGTGGTCACCAGCACCAGCCGGGCGCCCTCGTCGGCGACATCGCCGGGTGTGAGCAAATCGATCAGGACGAACCAGAACACGAGGTTGGCGAGGCCAAGGCCCACCACCACGAGCCCCATCACGGCGCCGCTGCGGAAGGAAATCCTGAGTGCCTTGCCGAGCGAGGTCTGCGCCGCCGCCGTGGTGCGGGTGGAGGCGCGGGTGGCCGTCTGCATGCCGAAGTAGCCGGCGAGCGCCGAGAAGAAGCCGCCGAAGACGAAGGTGATGGGCAGCCAGGGGTTCTGGATGCCGAGGCCATAGGCGAGGTAGGCGAAGATGGCGGCCACCACGGCGAAGACCACCAGCATGATCTTGTACTGCTGGCGCAGATAGGCCATGGCGCCGGTGCGCACATGGCCACCGATGGTGCGCATGGTCTCGTTGCCTTCGTCCTCGGCCTGCATTTCCTTGTAGAAGCGCCAGGCGAAGACCATGGCGACAATGGCGGCGATCGGGGCGATCCAGAAAACGGGCTCAGTCATGGCATCGGTACCGCGGATGTGATCGGGCGAGGGACTGAATCGGATGCCGGTCACGCGCCATCCGCGGCCGCACCAGCGCCATGCCCGGACCGCCGGTGGCGGCTTGGGCTGTTGCTCACCCGGTGCGTGCTGCCACGCCCGGGCGGCACCGGGCGTCCTGCCCGATGCTGGATTACCGAAAACCTCAGGGTGAGTTTCTTGGGGACCACGGCCGCCTCTGTCGGGCGGCTTCAGTCAGCCGGGATCAGACCGGGGGCGGCCTGGGGGCAACCCCGGGGGTCGGTCCCGTTCTGTCGATCCCGTCCTGGGTCAGTCGAAGCGCGTCACCTGCGCCGAGCGCCACCAGTCGTAGTGCTTGGACTCAAGCTCCTCGTGGCTCGGGAAGGGATAGTAGGCGAAGTCCTCGTGGTCGCCCACATAGAAGCCGCGCTCCACCATGCGGTAGATGATGCCCTGGCGAACCTGCCGCATCACGAGCTTGCTGTCCTTGGTGTTCTGATCGAAGTCCAGCAGCACATCCCGCAGATGGCCGACGGCGGGGTACGGCAGGTCGTCGGCGTTGCCGCGGGCCGGGTCGGACCAGAGCTCGCCGAGCTTCAGCTCCGCGAAGGCGATGCGCGGCACGTTCACGGGGTGCTGCGGATCGGTGATGGAGAGACAGAAGTCGCGCGGCTCCAGCCGGCTCGCCACCAGCGGGCGTACCGGGCAGAACTCCTGGTACAGGTGCAGCTTGTGCGCGCTGTCCGCCGTGTAGTCGCCGCGCGTGAGCTCCAGCGTGCGGCCGTCGTCGGTAACCAGGTAGAGGTTGCCGAGCGCCGACACGGGCACCCGCGCCAGGGCCGTGTAGATGCCGAGGTACACCGAGGACTTGGGCGCGCCGCTCGGCTGGGTGACGCAGCGCTCGTCCGCGAGGTGGAACGGGAAGTCACCGCCACGGAAGGACGGGTCCACCTCGAAGAACATGGCCTGGTCGTGGGCGTGCAGGTCGCGGCCCACGGCGTAGTAGGCGCCGAACGCCGCCGGCTCCAATTGCGAGGCGATCAGCGCCTCCGGGATCAGCGACAGATACAGCCGGTAATCGCTCATCGATACCCCCTTGGGACAGCGCCGATGGGATTGCGAGCCCAAGTGCTCGCGTTGGTGAATACGCTAACGGAAACGCGTGCGCTTTGCAGCAACCGATTTGTGACAAGGCCGACCTGCGGTGAGGTCAGTGGCGCTTCGGCGGGGCTGAGCGGGCGTCGGCTTCAGCTTTGGCGCCCTGTCGGTCATCGTGCTCTGTGAGCTGGTGTGGGTGCTGAGACGCGCCTATCGGTATCCCAAGCGGGACGTCGTCTCGGTGCCGGAGCAGCTGCTCATCACCGCCGAGCTGCGCATCGAGGGGCGACGCGCTCGTGCGAGCGGGACTGGACGCCTACCGGGACGGGCCGGCGGACTTATCGGACTGTCTGCTGCTGCTCGGCAATCAGGCCGCAGGCTGCACGCTCACCGACAGCCTCGATGCCGGGCTGGCACGGCATCCCTGCGCCGCCCTCCCGGCCTGAGCTGATCGCCCGCCTGTGCTGATTGCGTGCATTCCCCGGCTGCCGGCCGCCGAGGTCTCTACACCAAGGCGCCCGGCTGCGCCGAGCCCGGGCAGGCCGGGTCAGACCTCGAACGGCCCGAGCTTCTTCGCGACGGGCTTGTTGTCGAGTGTGACGTACTTCGGCAGGCCCTTCTCGTAGGGGGGATAGTCCTCGCCGGAGATCAGCGGGTAGAGGTACTCACGGCACTGGCTCGTGATGCCGTAGCCGTCGTCGCTGATGAAGTCCCGCGGCATGAACTTCTCGACGTTGGCCACCTCCGAGAGCGGCGCCTCACCGATCTCCCAAACGTAGGGGTCCGAGGACTTGCGCACCACCGTCGGCATGATGGCGTTGTGGCCCTGGAGGGCGTACTCGACGCCGGCCTTGCCGAGGGCGTAGGCCTGCTCCACGTCGGACTTGGAGGCGAGATGCCGCGCGGCGCGCTGGAGGTAATCCGCCACGGCCCAGTGGAACTTATAGCCGAGCGCCTCCTTGACCATGTTCGCCACCACCGGCGCGGCACCGCCGAGCTGGGCATGACCGAAGGCGTCCTTGGTGCCCTGCTCGGCCAGGAAGCGCCCGTCCGGCCAGTGGCAGCCCTCGGACACCACGACGCTGCAATAACCGTGCTCCTCCACCTTGGCCTTCACGGCGGTCATGAACTTGTCCTGGTCGAACTCGATCTCCGGAAACAGGGTCACCACCGGGATGCCCTGGTCCGCCACCAGCGCGCCGGCGGCGGCGATCCAGCCCGCATGGCGGCCCATGACCTCCAGCACGAAGAGCTTCGTGCTGGTGGCACACATGGAGCGCACGTCGTAGCTCGCCTCCAGCGTGGAGGTGGCGATGTACTTGGCGACGCTGCCGAAGCCCGGGCAGTTGTCGGTGATCGGCAGGTCGTTGTCCACGGTCTTGGGCACATGGATGGCCTGCACCGGGAAGCCCATCTTCTCCGACAGCTGACTCACCTTGTAGCAGGTGTCCGCGGAGTCGCCGCCGCCGTTGTAGAAGAAATAGCCGATGTCGTGGGCCTTGAAGACCTCGATCAGGCGCTCGTACTCGCGCCGGTTGGCCTCAAGGCTTTTGAGCTTGTAGCGGCAGGAGCCGAAGCCGCCGGACGGCGTGTACCTGAGTGCCGCGATGTTCTCGGCGGACTCCTGACTGGTGTCGATGAGGTCCTCGGTGAGCGCCCCGATGATGCCGTTGCGCCCGGCATAGACGTTGGCGATCTTGTCGGTGTGCTGGCGGGCGGTCTCGATGACGCCGCAGGCCGAGGCGTTGATCACGGCGGTCACACCGCCGGATTGGGCGTAGAAGGCGTTCTTTGCGGTCATGGCTGTCCCCTTTCGTGTTCTCCGTCGAAGCGGTTATCGATGGTCATCGCCCGGGCTGCTGCCACGCAGCAGGCAGGTTGCCGGCAGGCATGGCTCGCAGCAGCCGGGCGCGTCAGTTGCTCGGCTGCGGCCCGGGCCTTGGCCCGGGCCGGGGCAGGTCGCGAAGCCGCCGGTCGGCCGGCGCCGGCGACCCCGTCCGCCGCGCAGCGGGCGCAGGCGCGCGTGCGGTTGGTCAGCACCGCGCGCCATGATCCTGGCCGGCACAGCCGAGTGCCGGGCGGCGGTGATGTCCGGATGCTGCACACGGGTATGGGTGGGTCCGTCGGCCCCTGGGCCTTGGTGAGCATTGCCGGGGTCACCGGGGCCGAGCGGGGGCCGACCCTCGACCTTGGTGAGCACGGCATGCACGCACAGCGCGCCCCCATCTGGAATACCCGCAAGGCGCTCCCATGAAGCCATGGGCACCGTCAGGGCGCAAGCCTACAAAAACCGCGGCGACAGCGCACCGCAATCCGGCTGATGGGTGCATTGAACGGCTCGATTCGGCGTCGAGCGCGCATGGGTGGCGGGCATCCCGGCGTCTCGGCCTGCGGTGGATACGCTTTGCGGATGCAGCCTACATCGGCAACGTGCAGGTGGTTCTTGGAACGCTGCCCGGGGGAGCCGCCATGACACAGACAGTGGCTGCGGGCCGCGAGCCTGATACTGTACCCCCGTCGAGCACTATTGGTGTACATTTCAGCAGTCAAGAACATCACTCGACGACACCCATGCAGCCTGGTCAAGACGGCGTCCATGTCGTTGCAGATGACCGCGAGCCCGCGGATGGCGTGGTCGCGCGGCTGCGGCAGCACCCGGATGTGACCCTGTACAGCGGGCGTCTGCCCGTGGGCGATTATCTGGTCGACGATGGCCTGCTGTTCGAGCGCAAAACGCTGCCTGACCTCGTCCAATCCATCAAGGATGGGCGCTTGTTCTCCCAAGCGTTGCGGCTGGCGCAGGCCAGGCAGCGTACCGCCCTGGTGCTGGAAGGCCGCGGGCGCGACCTCGCCGGGAGTCGCATGCGCCGGGAGGCCATCCAGGGGGCGCTCGCCATGCTGACCCTGGAGCTGGGACTGCCGATCCTGCGCAGCACCGGCGCCGCAGAGACCGCTGATCTCATCCTCGTCGCTGCCCGCCAGCGGCGGGCCGTCGCCAGCGGCGCACTGGCGCGCAAAGGCCGCCGCCCGCGGGGTAAGCGGCAACTGCAAGCCTACATCCTGCAAGGACTGCCAGGCATTGGTCCGGCCCGTGCGCAGCGGCTCATCGAGCGCTTCGGCAGCGTCGAGGCGGTGGTGTCGGCGTCTGCGCCCGAGCTTGCGGCGATCCCCGGCATCGGCCCAGACACGGCGTCGGTCATCCGCTGGGCCGTGGAAGAAGAGCCGGCGCGGCGCTACGCACCCGCCGGCTGTGGCTGCGCCGCATCGGACTGCGCCTCAACATACGCCCAGGCATAGCCCCAGTCGATCCGTTCCTGCTCCAGCCGCACGCGCTCGCCCCAGCGGCCGGTGAGCAGGCCCTGGAAGACGGCTTGCTCACCGGCCGTGAGCCGATGCAGCGGCCCGGCGGCCGGCTTGTCCTCGTGCTGCCAGAGGTCACGATGGCGCAGCAGGCTGTCTGCGTCCATCAGCAGGGAGCGCACGCCCGGCAAGTGTGCTCGCAGGCGGTTCAGGATGGCGAAGCCGTGGGTGTCGAGATCGCCCCAGTAGTGGCAGGGACGCTCGCGCAGCCAGCGGATGCCGCCGTAGGCTTCGACGGCGTAGCCGCGGGCCATGCAGCAGACCGCACCCGGAAGCTCGCCGAAGGCGAGGCCGGTCTGGAGATTCTCGACGATGAAGATGCGCTCCGGGCGCAGCGGCAGCGCGGCGATCTGCTCCACCGGCGCCGTGATGTCGCCGAGGCCGCCGACCGCGGCGCGCAGGTCCGGGTCGAGGATGCGGATGCGCATCAGGTCCGGCTCGCGGCGCAGTCCGGCGAGCGCGTGGAAATCCTTGCCGGCGGTGTCGTCAGAACCCAGCGCCGGCCGTTGACGCTGGCCAAGGAGGTGCACGAGCCGGCCGCGGTTGGTGCCGATCCACTTGGTGTCGATGCCCGGGATCGGCAGCTGGCGCAGGTACAGCCCGGAGCCGGGGTGCTCGTCGAGCCAGCGGAGCACAGCCAGCAACCGCTCGAAGTCCGCCGTCGGGGCGGCGGGGAGCCAGTCGAAGTGGCGGCCGACGCGCAGCGTCGCCAACACCTGCCGCAGGGCCGCCGCTCGCTCGCAGGCCTGCTGCCACCCTGCCTCCTCACCCAGCCAGACCGCCACCTGCTCCGGCCCCGCCAGCAGCAGCCGCTCCGGCAGCCGCTGCCGGCCGAGCCCCGGCCATTGCCGCTCGGTCCAGACCAGCTCCCCTGGCCGCGCCGGGTCGGCCTGCGCCGCGGCCCAGCGCTCGATCCAGTCGCGCACGCCGGCGAGGTCCCGTGCCGTATCCCGCTCCGTCGGCGGGTGCAACAGGATGGTCAGCGGCCAGCCGCCGGCGGCATCGAACCGGCCGCCGGCGGCGTCGAACCGGCCGCCGGCGGCGTCGAACCGGCCGCCGGCAGCGTCGAACCGGCCGCCGGCAGCGTCGAGCCGGCCGCCGGCAGCGTCGAGCCGGCCGGCGGTCGCATCAAGCCAGCGCCGGTGGCCGCTCTGCCAGCGCTTGCGCAGGAGCGCCGCGACGGCGGCGGGGTCAAGCCGACGTGACGCGGCCATCGCGCCGGACCTGCACTGGCCCGGCACCCGTGAGCGGCGCCGGCAGCGGGTCGTCGCCGGGTACCGGCGCTGCCGCCCAGGACTGGGCCGGCGCCGGTGCGTCGGCTGCCGCCGGCTGTGATGCCGACGCCTGTGCACGACGCTCCGGCAGTGCCAGGCGCCTGCGGTCATGCTCGTAGGCAATCTGCAGGGTTGTCGAGTGCTTGCGGTCGCGGATATCGACGAAGCAGGCGCCGCCGATGAAGGGCTCCAGGGTCATGACGGACTTGAGCGGGGTGGCGACGATCATCTGAAAGCCGAAGCGCTCGAAGATGCGCATGGCGAGCTCGGTGAACTCGTTGTCGGCCTTGCCGAAGGCCTCGTCCAGGATCACCGGGGCGTAGCGCGGCAGGCCGCCGTCGCCGCGCCCGTCTGCGCTGCCGAGCTGGTAGCGCAGCGCGGCGGCGAGGCAGGTGGTGGCCAGCTTCTCGCGCTGGCCGCCGGACTTGCCGGCCCCGGAGCGGTAGACCTCCACCTCGCGGCCGTCGGCGTCCAGCTCCCGGCCGATGAACTCCACGTGCAGGCGCACGTCCAGCACCTGCGCCCGCCAGCGCTTGTCGTCCGGCTCCTGGCCCGCCAGACGGGCGACGATGCCGGAGAGGGTCGTAAAGCGGGTCTCGGCATCGGCGGTGTCGAGCTCCGCGGTCCAGACGTGCTCCAGCACCGCGCGCACCTGCTCGCGGAAGGCGAGCACGTCCGGCAACTGGCGCTCGCTCACCTGGATCTGCAAGTGCGTGCCGGGATTGAACTCGGCCTCGGCGAGGCCGTCGTTCACCAGCGCCATGCGCTCGCGGATCTGCCGGCGGGCCTCGTCCACGTGGCGGTTCAGCGCCGCGAGGTTCTCGGTGCTTTGGTCCTTGAGCAGGGCGGCGAAGCGCTCCTCGAAGCGCGGCAGGCCGTCCTGCTCGATGCGCGTCAGGAGCTTGAGGTACTCGGGCGCCGAGGCCAGGGCCTCGTCGAGGTCCCCCGCCGCCATGGGCCAGCCGCGCTTGAAGGCGCCGAACTGGCGCTCCATGACCCGCGCGTGCTGGTGGCGCTCCTGCTCCGCGGCGCTGCGCGCCTCGCGCAGGTCGCGCTCCACGTGCCGGGCACGGCTGTCCAGGTTGGCGAGCGTCAGCGGTGCTTGCGGGGCCTCAAAGCGCGCGGTCAGCGCTGCCAACGGCGCCGCCTCGATAGCCACCTCGGCAAGCTCCCGGTCCAGCTCCGCCAGGGCCAGGTTGTGCGCATTGCGGTGGCGCCCGATGTCGGCGCGCTGCCCGCGCAGCTCGCCGAGCGCCGCCTCTGCCTCCCGCAGCGCGGTGCGGGCTGCCTCGATCTGCCGGCCCAGCTCGGCGAGGTCGCGGTTGGCCTCGCGCAGTGCGCGCAGCTCCGCCTGCAGCCCGTCGATGAGCCTGAGCTGGGCGGCGACGTCGAGATCCTCCCAGCGCAGGTTCATGAGCTGGCGGCAGGAAAGCGCGTGCTGACCCGCCTGGTCGCGCCGCGCGGCCAGCGCCTTGAGCTGCCGGTCCAGCTGGCTGCGCTCCGCCTGGAGCCGCTCCACGGTGCGCCGGAACAGCGCCAGCTTGTCGCGGTTGTCGAAGCCGAGCACCCAGCGGCTCTGGTCGTCGATGCGGTGGCGGTCGTCCTTCTCGTGGCGGCCGCGGTTGTGCTTCACCTGGCCGGCGAGGGTGACGGCGCGCTCGGCGTCGCGGAAGGCGCTCAAGCTGGCGGCGCACTGGTAGTCGAAGCGCCGGCTCAGCTCATCGAAGAGCCAGTCCCGGTAGGGCGATGCCTTGAGGTCCAGCTTGGCCACCAGGGAGCCCGGCCCGAGCCGGCGGGTGGTGCGCGGAGCCTCCCGCTCGACGCGATGGTAGACCAGCCGCTGGCCCAGATGCGTCTCATTGATGATGCGGGAGACGGCGCCGTAGTGGCGCTCATCGACGATCAGCGACAGCGCGAAGTTGTGCAGTACCCGCTCGATGGCGCCGCGCCAGTCGGCGGCCTCGGGCCGCACCTGCACCAGCTCGCCGACGAAGGGCAGGGCCTCGTCCGCAAGGCCCAGGCCGTCGGCGATCTGCACCCTGAGTGCCAGCATGCGGGCCGGGATGTTCGAGGGCTGCCGCAGCAGGGCGGCCAGCTCCGCCTCGGCCTCGTCCAGCTCGGCCACCACGGCCTTGTGGCGGTCGCGCACGCCGTCGCGCTCCTGCTCCGTCTCCTCCTGCTGCTGCTGCCAGCGCTCCACCACGTCGCGGGCGCGGTCGGAGAGCGCGGCGAGGCCTTCCGGCGTGTCCGGCAGGGTCCAGTCCAGGTTGCGACAGAGCCGCTCCGCCTCCTGGCGGGTGCCGAGCCGGCGCTCGCGCTCGCGCTCCGCCTGGGCGATGTCGCGGGCCAGCTGCTCGATGCGCCCGCCGCCCTGGGCGTGGTGGCGCTCGCGCAGGCGCTCCAGCTGGGCCTGGTCCTGCTCGACGCGGGCCTGCTGGGCCGTCTCGCGGTCCGCGAGCGCCCGGTCCTCGGTGTCGAGCCGGGCCAGATCCGCCTCCAGCAGCTCCCGGCGGCGCTGCTTCAGATAGGGGTCGATGGCGTGCAGCTGGCGGTCCAGGTCCACCAGCCGCTGCCCGGCCTCCGCGTGGGCGGCATGCGCGTCGCGGGCCGGGGCCAGCACCTCGATCTGCTCCCGGGCCGTGACCACGGCGCGGTGGGCCTGGTCCAGCTCGCCGAACTCCTCCACCAGGCGGTCGGCCACCTCGAAGGTGCGCGGCGGGTCCAGCATGAACTCCCGCAGGAAGGCGTTGAGATCGCCGAGGTTCTTCGCCGATTGGGTCTTGTGCAGCAGCTTCAGCGCCATCTCCGAGTCGATGCGCAGCAGCATGCGCAGGCGCTCGCCGTAGCGGGCGTACTCGCTGAAGTGACTGACCTCGGGCAGGTCGCGCTTGAGGCCGCGCAGGTCCAGGTCCTCGGCGAAGCCGGCCAGCTCGCGGCGCAGGTCGAAGGGCCGGTCCGCGATCATGTAGTGGCGCCGCAGGTCCTGGGTCGCATTGCCGCTGCCGCGGATCCAGAACAGCTGGACGAGCGTCACCACTGCGCCGTCGCCATCCGCGTACTCGGCGGCGAGCGCGGACCAGGTGGTGCCGGGTCGCAGCGTGCGCGAGGCGATCTCGCCGGTGTCGGCGCTGGACTGATCGGCCCAGGCGCCGCGCACATAGGTGACCAGGTTGCGGTCGGTGCGGGAGCGGTCGCCCTCGCGCGCGGCGGCGTTGAAGCTGGTCCAGCGCGGTGGGATCAGCAGCGCCGTGTAGGCATCCAGCAGCGTGGACTTGCCGGAGCCGGAGCGGCCGACGATCAGAAAGCCATCCGGGGCGACGGGCACCTCGTGCAGCCCGTTGAAGGTGCCCCAGTTGAACAGGCTGAGCCGGGCGAGGCGGAACTGCTCGCGGCGGTCCGCGTCGTGCCAGGCCGGGGTCCGCATGGAGGATGCGGCTGGAGGCTGGGCTGCGCTGCTGTCCGGCGTGTGTTGGAGCTCACTCACAGCACTGCCTCCGTGGACCGACAGAGGGGTTGGTCCGCTCCAGAACACGCGGAAGGCGGGAAGGACGTTGTAGGGCGGATAAGCGAAGCGCATCCGCCGCCGCGGCGACAAAAGTGCGAGGTCGTAGGGGCCGCTCCGCGGACATTCAGGCATAGAGAAACTACGAAACACGCGAAAGGCGCGAAAAAGGGCAAGCCGGGGCCAGTCATCAAGCCGCTCCTTTCGCGTGTTTCGCGCTTTTCGTAGTTCCAGAACCAGTTTCTCGCACGCACGGATGCGGTGAATCGACCTCGCAAGATTTCGGCCGCGTCGCGGTGCCGGTGGCCCGCAGCAGTCATTGCGCGCCCTCCCGGCCGGGCTCGGCGGCCATGGCCGTATAGATGGCGGTCAATTGCTCCACCTCCTCCGGCCCGAAGATCAGCTTCAGGCTCGCCGAGACCTCGAACCGGTCCGCATTGCCCTTCAGCGCCGCGAGCAGGCTGTTCTTCTTCGCCTTCTCGATGGCGGTGTTGATGCGCTTCTCGAAGCCGGCCCGATCCGTGTTGTCGGCGCCCTCGTAGAGCCGCAGCTGATCCGCCAGCTCGTCGCGGTCCACCAGCGCCGGCTCGCCGCGCAGCTCCGCCTCCACCAGCACCTGGCGCAGGTACAACAGCAGCACCGAGTCGATGAAGGTGAGCGGCGAGCGCCGCAGCAGGATGGGCGTTTCCAGCTCCCCTGTATCGGCCTGGCGGGTGAAGGCGATGCCGCGGTCCGTGTCCAGGATCAGCTCCAGGAACAGGTCCGCAAGGCGCGAGCGGATCACCGCCTCGTGCAGCATCAGCGCCGGCCAAAGCCTTGGGTGGCGGCGCTGCTCCAGCGCCGGACCGGAGAGCAACTGCACCAGCGCGCGGCGGGCCGGTTCGGGCAACTGACCGGTGTCGCCGGGGTAGAGCTGAGCGGCGGTGTGCTCGTCGTCGCCGTGCGCCTGTGTGTCGGCGCCCGGCTCGACCAAGACAGCATCACGATCCGCGCGCATCCGGTCCTCTGTCGTGCTCGTCATCTCCCCGATCATGCAATCTGCCCCATGTCGATGGCTCCACCATCCCCCGTGCCGACCGGCGGCGTCAAGGAGGGGCGCCGGCTTGCAGGAGATGCTTGGGAGCGCAGTGTGCGGCGGCCGGTGGCTCAGAGCGTGAGCCCGGTTCGTACCCTCGATCAAGGAAATGATCGTGACAATACTCCGGCCCTGAGCAACGCCCCCCCTGCGCGAGCCTCTCCACCAGAGCCCAATCGGCGAAGCGACCCTGCGCCGCGTGCTGCGCGAGGAACTGCAGGCGACCGGCTGAGGCCGAGGCGGCAGCGAGCGCCCGCGGACAGACCTGCATCGTGACCTTTGCGCGGGACGGGGCCATACTGCCGGCATGCTCCCCAACACCTGAAGATGACGCCGCTCATGACGACCGAACGCCTCAGCTATCTCGACGGCCGCATCACCGTCGATCCCGATCTTTGCAACGGTCGCCCCACCATTCGCGGCCTGCGAATCACGGTCGAGACCGTGCTCGGCTTCCTCGGCGCCGGGGACTCGCCTGCTGAGATCCTCGCGCAGTACCCATCCCTGGAAGCCGCGGATATCCACGCCTGCCTGCGTTTCGCGGCCGACATGATGTCCCACCGGTACACCCTCGCACGCGTGGCGTGATGCCGCGCTTCCTGATCGACGTAAACCTGCCCTATCGGTTCTCGCTTTGGGCCGGCGATGACTGCGTGCATGCGCGGGACCTCGGCGAGCGCTGGTCCGATTCCGAGCTTTGGGCCTACGCCAGAGACCATGGCCTAATCATCGTTTCCAAAGACGCCGATTTCTCCGACCGGGCGCTGGTCAGCAGACCTCCGCCAAAGGTCATCCACATCCGCTTCGGGAACATGCGGATGCGTGACTTTCATGGGCTGATCTGCCGCCAACCCTGCCGTGCCTGGCTCCGGCACAGGGGCAGCTGAGCAGCCCGCGGCCCGTGACGACGCTGGCGCGTCGTGACGATCAGCGAGCAAGCGGGCGTCGGGGAAAGAAGCTGTCCCGGAGCCTCCACACCGCCTCCATCGTCAAAGGTTCGCCATCGAAGGCGATCTGGCGGCTATGCCGGTCCTGTCGATCCTTCAGGTAGCGCGTGATGTTCATCCAGCGTATGGACTGGTCGCCGGTACGCTCGTCCGTCTGGCGGATGACGAGATACACGTCCACGGGCTGGCTGACCCAGTACTCCAGGTGGCGGTCGTTCTTCACATCGAAGACCTCGCTGCCGTCGCCCTTGCGCGTGCGCAGGTAGGAGTTGCCGCTTTTCAGCTGGACATAGATCTTTCTGCCGCTTGGGCGGCCGTCGTCATCGCGGAACTCGACCTCGCCATCGATGCCCTAGTCGGCCATGGTGACCGGGCGGAACACCTGGTTCGCCTCACCGCAGGTGGCCATCATGTGCCCGATCAGGATCTGCTCCAGGGCCTGGGTGTCCAGCGCCCGCGTCGCCGTCTCCTCCATGGCCAGGATCTTACGCGCCACCGGGTCGCTCTTCAGCCGCTGCTCGATGAAGTCGATCAGCGGCACGCGCTCGTCGCAGATCTGGCAGGTGATGAAGTCCTTGTTGAGCTCCAGGCGCTTGCGCACCGCGGCGAGATTGGTCACCGGCGTGCCGCACTCGGTGCAGACATAGCGCCGGTCGCGGGTCACATCGCAGCCGTACCGGGCCAGGTGGCGGTGTACGTACTCGATGAAGATCACCTTCAGCTCGTCCGGCGTCTGCACATCGAAGAACAGGCTGATGGTCGCCTCGCCCTCGCCCTGGCGGTTGTCGATCTTGAGCCCCAGCAACTGGCCGCGGCTGGAGCAGAATTCCGCCGCATTGCGCCAAAGCTCCCGCTGCTCGAACTCCTGGCTGTACCAGAGGCGCACCACCAGGGTCGTCCAGATGGTCTGCCACTCGCCGCCGAAGGTATAGGAGACGAAGACATCCGGCTCCCAGGGGATATCCTTGTCGCGGCGGTACTGGGACGGAAACACCAGCTGCCGTCCCTGCGGCGTGTCCTCAGCGATGCAGAGCGAATGGTCGAGGAAGGTCTGCACCATCGCCCGCAGCAGCAGCTCCTCATCCGGGCGCGGCAGCCGGTCGACGCCGGTGAAGTCGAACCCCGGGTCGTAGATGTCCGCCTCCGGCACGCAGCCGATCTCGTCATGATGGGCACGGGCAGCGCGGATCACGGCGCCGGCATAGCCGTTGAGCAGCTCCGGCTGCAACAGCACCAGGTCGCCGAACTTGAGCACCATGGCCAGGCCGTGGTTGGCCAGCAGTGTCACCGCCGTGCGCACATCGGCCTGGTCGAACCGCTCATTCGGCAGGGCCTGCTCAAGGCGCTGCTCCAGCTCGCGGAAGCGAAGCAGCCGGATATCGCTGGCATCGCGCATCCGCATCACCGCGCCCTTCAGCTCCGCCAGCAGCCGCGGCGTCGCCGTCCAGGGCAGCCGCTGCCAGGGGATGCTCTCGGCGATCAGCCGCTTGAGCGTCGAAGGCGCGCCGCCGTTGGCCGCGTCTGAGCAGCCGGCGCCGGTCTTCGCGCTGGTGGCCAGCCAGGCGTCGAAGCCGTGCGCCTCGGCAAAGCGCTCGATCTTGGCATCGCCGAGCTTCATGCCGCCCACGTCCACCTGGGAGAACACCAGCAGCCGGGCCGCGTCGCGCTTGGTCTGCTGCAGCCCGGCGGCCGTCTCCAGCGCCTTGAGCCAGTCCCCCGCTTCGGCGAACGGATCGGCCTTCTGCGGGTTGATCAGCAGCAGCGCCAGCGCCGTTTCGTCCAGGAACAGCCGATGGATCAGCCGATAGTCCTCCTGCCCCGCCAGGTCCCAGAGCAGGGCCTCGCGGTCAATCTGCTCTTCCGGCGGCAGCGGCAGGTCCAGCGGCCAGACGTTCATGCCGTGGGTGCGGTCCTTGACCACGTACTCGTCGTCGACCAGGCGGTGGGCCAGCGAGGTCTTGCCGACGGCGCCTTCGCCTATGACGACGACCTTGGCGTTTGTGTAGCGGCGGGGGGTGGTGGTGAGCAGCGCGGCGCGGGCGGCAGAGATTCGGTAGATGTGGATACCGCCGCGAACGGTGCCGACGATGAGCCGCGAGCCGTCGGGGGTGAACGCGAGCGAGACTGGCTCAAAACGATCCCGGACCACTTGTAAGCAGGATCCTGTCTGCCAATCCCATAGCCTGACGGAACCGTCTGCAAAACCAGCTGACGCGACTATAGCACCGTCATGTGTTACGGCAACAGAGTTGACTTCGTCTTCGTGGCCTTCCAGTGTTCCGACGCAACGTCTCGCTTGCAGATCCCAGATTTTTACCGTTTGATCCTTTGAACCCGAGACCACCAATCGGCCGTCTGGCGTGGCTTGAACGGAGTTCACACCTTCAGAATGGCCGGCTAGCAATTCAAGGCACTCCCCGCTATCGATGTCCCATACCCGTAGCGTTTTGTCGTATGATGCTGAAACAGCTCGCGTTTCTTCGGCAAAAACAGCAACTGAGGTTATTGCCTCAGTGTGTCCTGTCAGCGTCATCCGACATTGCTGAGTCTGCACGTCCCAGACGCTCAGGTTCTGAGTAATTGCTGCTCCTGCAGTGATCAGGCGGTCGCCGTTCGAGATTGGCGCGAGAGCGAGTAAAGAGTTCACGCTTGCCTGCCAGTTAGCGATGAACTCGTGTGTGGTCAGGTCAAAGACATGAACGGTGTGGTCACTCCATCCAGACAAAATCCGTTTCCCATCGGCCGTGATCGCAACGCATCTCACGTAATCATCAGCACTGTGTAGAGCGAAGAGGCAATGTCCTTTCCGTAGGTCCCATACCTTCACTGTCTTATCCATGGAGACAGATGCCATCCATGTTCCGTCCGGGCTCACCACTAGGTTCCAAATCTCGTCGTTGTGTGCCCGAACGACGCGCTCCGCCACCGCGAGTAGATCCGAATCAGGCTCGGTTTCAGGCTTTGGCTCCTGCGAGATCGGCGTATCCCGCGTCTTCACATTGTTATCCTTAGTCAGACACGCATGCGACTGCTGCTCCTGATTATTCGACCGGGCGGCGCCGGCATTGGCTTGCCCGGCTCCGGACAAGCTTGTCGATGCTGGTTCTGGCAGACAAGCCTCAATCAGCACGTCAAGGGCGCCATCCTTGTCATCCCGATAATCCACCCACGCATACCGCCGCAGTGCATCCGGCACCTCGCAATCGGCCAGCAACAGCGGCACAAATCGCCGCCCGGCGTTAGTCGGGTCGCGAAACAGCACCGTGCCGCGCTCCAGCGCCACCCAGTCAGAGCCCAGTGCCGCCGGCGACAGGCAAAGCACCAGCACGCGGGATTCCTCAAGCCCACGCTCGATGGCGAGATAGATGTCGTCGCCCGGCCGGATCACCCACTCGTCGAGCCAGACCCTGAGCCCCGCATCCCGCAGCCGCTCGGCGAGCCGGCGCACCCGCGGCTTGTCCTGCTCGTTGTGGCTCAGGAAGCAGTCGTAGCTGAAGGGGGCTTGCATAGGCGATCGTCAATCCTCGGTTTCTCTGGTCGCGAAGCTCCAGCTTCGCGACCCCGGTCGGGAAGCTCTGCTTCCCGACGCTTCGGCCTTTACGGGCGCCGGCATCTTGGCGTCGCAAAGCAGAGCTTTGTCGCCTGCGTCGCGAAGCGGAGCTTCGCGACAAGGGAATAGCGCTGGCTCTGGCGGGCGGCGAGGCGCTCGTACAGGGCCTGGGCGACGCGGGTCTTGCCCCAGCCGGATGGGGCCTCCAGCGAGACCCAGCGGGTCTCGCCGGTCTGCTGGACCTCATCGACCAGGGCGAGCAGACCGTCTACGAGGCGGACGCGGGAGCTGCCGATGAGGGGTGGTTGCTGGGCGTCCATGGCCGCCTCCGTGGGGCGGTTGTCGGCTGCGGCGAGCCCTCATGATAGTGGGGGAGCGCCCGATGCCGCACCTGGGAGATGTGCCGCACGCCCGGCAAAGCGCCGTTGCCGGGGAGCGCGATGGACCGGCCGACGCCTTCAGAGCGCGGCCACACCTTCGCGGGCGGCAACACGCGCGAAGCGCTTGTCGAAGGTGTAGAGGGGCGTGGCGTTGCCGGCGCCGGCAAGATGCAGCGCGTCGGCGAAGTCGAAGCCGCGCTCGTAGCGTTCCAGGGTCAGCGCGATCAGGGCAGGCCGGTCGATATGCACCGACGGCAGCCCCAGCACCTGCCGGAAGGCGGTGAGGACCGCGCTCCGCTCGAGGCCATAGACCGCCCGCAGGACCCATTCCATCTCCAGCAGCACGGTGGGCGGTACGTAGACCCCATCGGCGCCACCAAGCAGGTCCGCGGCCCGGCGCGACTGCACCGGATCGTCGGCGGTCACGTAGCGCACCAGCACGTTGGTATCGACGGAGATCATGCACCCTTGTCCTCGCGCCAGCGTCGCCGCAGCTCGGCGTCGATGCCGGCGTCCATCTCCGCCACGGACTTGGCGGGGCCCCGGTATCCGGTGCAGCCGAGGCCGTCCTCGATCCGGGTCGGCGCAAAGGGCTTGGCGGCACGCAGCACCACGGCGTCGCCCTGTTCCTCGACGATCAGCTCCGTCCCGGGCTCCCAGCGGTGGCGGGCACGCAGCTCGCTCGGAATCACGATCTGGCCCTTGGTGGAAAGCCGGACGATGTCCATTGCAGGCCCTCGGTAAGACGCGGTAAGCGAATGCTATCCGGCCCAGTGGCGCGGGCGCAACTCGCTCAGGCCGTGTCGGGTGCCGATATTCTCGTCAAGCGCGAGCTGTGCTGTGCCGCCGGTCGGGTCTCGATCGGGATGACAGGCTCGCGCGCCGTTTCCGCACTGCAGGTGATCGCGGCGCGGAGGTCTTCACGGCTGAGCTGCGGGTCGTCGGCGATGGTCTCCTGCTCGGTCGCAGCAGTCCGGGCTCAATCCCGCCGTCGCGGCGCCTCCAATGCCCGCCGCAGCACCGCCGCGTCTGCCTAATCCTTCGGCCGCAGCCCTTCCTTGGTCTTGAGCAGCCCCTCAAGGTCCAGCGCGGACACTTGCTCGCCGCCGAGGTCGAGCCGGACGATGTGCGGCGCGGGCTCCTTGAATGGAATACCTGTGAGGCGGACGCGGTGCAGGTGATCGCCCTCGAACGGGTCGGCTTCATCGGCAAGCTCCAGGCTGACGCCGTCGGGCAGCGCGCTCCGGGTCGCTTTCCCGCTGCCGAGCAGTCTCCACAACCAGCTCAGCATGCCAGCGCTCCCAGTCGGCGTTGGCTTCCTCGTGGGAGCGGTAGCGGAAGACGCCTTTGGGGACGCGGGTGCGATAGTTGGACATGGCGCGGATCCATTCGATCTCCTCCGGCGTGGGGCCAGTCGCGGTGCGGGCGCGTTGAGCGAGGTTGGGCGCAAGGCGCCTGCCGACGGAGCGGTGGTGGGCGTCGTCGCCAGGCTTTGCGGCCTTTGGGGAGGTCGGTTGGGTCTTGGCGTTGTCCGGACTGGTCATCGGATGATGCTTGGTGAGTCAGCGTGTGACGGTTTCGGACGGAAACGCGCGCGGGGGCGCCGGTCTCGCATGTCGTCGTGGCACCACCTCAATCATCGAGCGCCCAAGTCTGCCAGCCGTTGACGGCGGTAATGCCGGGGGCGATGTCGAAGGGGGTCTCGGTGGTGCAGGCGATGAAGGCGCGGGCGACACTGTCGCCGTAGAGCTGGCGTAGGCGCTGGATGCCCCGTGTGGCATGGCCGCCGGGGCGCTCGGCGAGCTTGCATTCGACCGGATAGAGACGGGCGTTGTGCTCGATGAGGAGGTCCACTTCGTCGCCGCTCTGGTTACGCCAATACCAGAGCGCCGCCGCCGGCTGCGTCCAGTCGCGCCAGCGCAGCCATTGGACGATGACGTAGTTCTCCCAGAGTGCCCCGGCCAGCGGGCTGCC
Source organism: uncultured Thiohalocapsa sp. (assembly GCF_913063425.1). Classification (GTDB taxonomy): domain Bacteria; phylum Pseudomonadota; class Gammaproteobacteria; order Chromatiales; family Chromatiaceae; genus Thiohalocapsa. Next base: position 5,152 of record NZ_CAJXYK010000009.1, on the reverse strand, counting down.
GCGCAGCGCATCGGCGGACTGGAAGCCCATCAGGAAGCTGGCGAGACCGGTGTCGGTAAAATAGAGCTTCGGCGACTTGGCGAGGCGCTTGCCGAGGGAGCGGTGGTAGGGCTCCAGCAGCAGGACCTGGTTGGACGCCTCCAGCACGCCGATCCACTGGCGGGCGGTGGATGGAGACACGCCGACGTCGCGCGCCAGCTCCGACATGTTCAGGGTCTGCGCGCAACGGGCGGCGGCGGCCCGCAGCAGGCGCTCGAAATCGCGCAGATTGCCGACATTCGCCAGGCTGCGGACATCCCGTTCCAGATAGGTGGCGACATAGCCCTGGTACCAGCGGTCGCGCCCGGGCGAATCCTTCCCGGCGGCCCACAGGGCGGGGAAGGCGCCGCGCCAAAGGAAATCCATCCAGTCGTCCGCCGACGGCGGCTGCCGGGATGCGGCCCATTCGCGGGCGGACAGTCCAAGGAACGGGATCACCGCAGCCCGTCCAGCCAGGCTGTCGGCCACACGCTCCATCAATAGGAAGTTCTGCGAGCCGGTGAGCACGAACAGGCCGTTCTCGCCGCGCCGGGCGTCGACCGTGGTCTTGATGTCGCGTAAGAAGCCCGGTGCATATTGGACCTCGTCCACAAGCAACGGTGGCGGATGCAGGCGGAGAAACTCGGCCGGCCGCGACTCCGCCATCTCGGCGTTGGAGGCCAGGTCCAGCGTCACGTAGCGGTGCCCGGTGAACAGTCGCTCCAGCAGCGAGGTCTTCCCCACCTGGCGGGAAGCCGTCAGCACCAGCACGGGATGGCGCCGGGCAAGCTCGGTGAGCTCGGACGAAATTTCTCTTTCAATCCACATGCTTGACAATTTTGCGGTGGCATCGACGAATTGTATCGATGTCCGCAACGACCTGCTGTCTTGCGTGACGGCGCCGCACGAGCATGCGCCGACAGCCTCGATCAAGGGGCTGTCTGTCTTCAGCCGTTCCCGCGGGAGGCCTGCCCTTGGGGTTCGTCCGCGTGGGCTGATCGGCCATCGGCGCCGCCGACGAAATAGACCCGCGGAATCCGCGCCGAGCGCTCGACGCCGTCCCGCCCCAGCCAGCTCACCCGGTCGGTCCCCTCGGCGACGATGCCGTCGCGCAGGCCGAGCGCCAGGTAGCCGACGACGGTGCCGAGGCCCTGCCCGGCCGGGTACGCGCGCAGCAGCTCGGCGACGGTGACCTGGCCGCGGGCGGCGAGTAGCTCGGCGATGTGCTCTTCCAGCGTGCGGAAGTCGATCTCGGACTGGGCCACCAGCTCGGCGATGGCGTCCAGGCCGATGACGGACTCCGCCGCATCGCCGATGCCGGCGTCCACCGCATCCAGGCTCGGGTCGTGCAGGCGCAGCTGCGCGACGGAGCGCAGCCGCGCGCTGGAGAGGGTGAGATCCCGGCCGATGGCCTGCTGCGGGCGCAGCCGCTCTTTGAGCGCCAGGGAGCGGCGCTGGGCGGTCTTCACCAGCTGGCTCATGCGCCGCTGCTCGCGGTACTCGCGGCTCTGCACGAACTGCTTCAGGCCGCGGGCGAACTGATACAGCACGTCGTGCACCTCGCCGCCGCGCTCCAGCAGGGTCCCGGTGAGGCCGGACAGGTCACGGCGCTCGCGGCGGCCGAGCCGCCCGGCGAAGTCCCGCTGGAGCACCGCCTCCAGCGCCGCCTCCAGCTCGCCGCTCTGCTGCGGGTCCGTCAGCAGCCGCCAGAAGGCGCGGAAGGTCTTGCCGGCGTCGCTGTCGGCGATGAGGTCGACGTCGGCGAAGACGGCATCCAGCACCTCGCCACGGCTGCCGTCGTTGTCGACGATGCGCTCGCGCAGCTCCCGGTTCAGGGTGCGAAAGTCATCGCGCACACGGCGGAAGTCGGAGGCCAGCTCGCCGCTCAGGCTCAGGATCTCACGCAGGCGCTCCAGGGCGCGGTCCGCCGGCAGCGGCTCCAGACGGCCGGCGCGCACGGCGGCGATGCGGGCGTCGATGCGCTCGCGCTCGCGCAGCAGCCGGCGGGCGCGGACCTCCGGGTCCGGCTCGGTCTCCTCGGCGAGCTGCGCCAGCTGACCGATGACGAGCCCCAGACGGCTCTCGGTGGCCACGGTGCGCTGGGCGGTGAGCTCCTGCGCGAAGCGGATCGCCTGCGCCGCCGCGGCGCTGGCCTCGTACGCCTCCTCGCCGTCGGCGGACAGGCTGCGCTCCAGCCAGCCCGCCGCGAGCCAGTCCGCCAGATAGGCGCAGCCCGCAGCCCGCGGGTCAGGTCAGTCCCCGGCCGTCGGGACGAGCACCCGGCCGCCGGGCAGCCGGCAACGACCCCCGGATGCTTCAGCGCCCCGGCGCCGAGGCCATGCCGTCGGAGAGGGCGAGGAAGAGATCGGACAGGCAGGCGGTGGTCACCGCGGTCTGCTGTCGTGCAAGCACGCGGGACCAGGCGCTCGGTCGGATCATGCGCGGCGCGTGGCTCGCGCCCGCGAGCGCCGCCATGGCGCGGGTGAAGCCCGGATTCTCCGCCGCCCCCGCGGCCTCGGCGTCGAGCCGGAAGACGGTGCGGCCCTCCTTGACCGTCTCCGTGACCTTGAGTGTGTCCAGGGTCTCCGGGTCCACCGCGGTGGGGTCCGCGGAGAGAATCACGAAGTCGGCGAGCTTGCCCACCTCCAGTGAGCCCTTGGTCGCCTCCTCAAAGTGCTGGTACGCGGGCCAGAGGGTCATGGCCTTCAGCGCTGTGATCACGTCCACCCGATGCTCGGGCCCGACCACCACACCCGACCCCCGCGCCTGGCGGGTGACGGTGGCGTCCAGCACGCGCATGGAGTTGGGGAAGGCGACCGGGGCGTCATGATGGCTGGTGAAGATCATGTCGCGCGCCAGCACCCAGCCCGTGGGCGAGATGTTCTGCCCTTTGTCGGGGCCGACGGTGTGCTCCAGGTGCCAGTCGCCCCAGTAGAAGGTGTGCATCGGGAACAGCGACGGGATGACCCCCAGCGCCTTGAAGTCGTCGAGCTGATCGGCCCGCACGAACTGGCCGTGAATCAGCGCCGGGCGCAGCTCGGCGGCGTCGGGATGCCGGGCCGCGGCGGCGCGCTGGGCGGCGATGAGGAGGTCCATCGCGCGCTCGCCGTTGGCGTGGGTGATGAGCTGGATCTCGTTGTCCGCGGCCCAGAGCGCGGCGTCGAAGACCTGCTCCGCGGTGGCCGCCGCGTACCCCGAGTAGCCCGGCGGATAGTCGCCCACCGGCCTGTAGTACGGCGCGTCGCGCCAGGCGGTGAAGCCCTGCGGGCTGCCGTCGATGGTGAGCTTCGCGCCGCCGATGCGCAGGCGCTGGTGGTACCCGGAGCTGACGCCGTCCTTGATGAAATCGCGGTCGATGAGCACGTCCGGGTAGGTCACGACATCGATGGCGAAGCCGCCCTCCGCGGCGACCTCCCGCATGATGCGCACGGTGTCCGGCGAGGACCGGCCCTCCTGCGCCGTCGTGTAGCCGAAGCGCGCCCAGAGCTCGCTGCCCGCGCGCGCGAATGCCTTGAACCCCTCGGCGCCGATGGCGGGCAGGATCCTGAACAGGGCGCTGAACATGGCCAGCTCCTCCAGCACGCCGTTGGGCTCGTCGCTGCCGGCGCGGCGGCGGATGACACCGCCCTCCGGGTCCTTGCTGGCCGCGGAGATCCCGGCGACCTCCAGCGCCTTGCTGTTCAGCACCGCGAGATGGCCGGACTGATGGATGATCAGCATGGGATAGTCACTGGAGACGGCATCCAGGTCGTCGCGGGTGGGATGGCGCAGCTCCGCGAGCTGGGCGTTGTCGTAGCCGAAGCCGATGATCAGCTTTGCCCTGTCCACCGCCGCCTGGTTGGCCGCCACCCAGTCCCGCAGCACCTGCTGGAGCGAGGCGATGTCCGTCACCTCACCATCGGGCGGGGCCAGCAGATTGGCCGAGAGCGCCTGCAGCCCGCCCATCATCACGTGGCCGTGGGCATCCACGAAGCCCGGCAGCAGCGCACGCCCGTTGAGATCAATCAGCCGCGTGTCCGGCCCGCGCAGCTGCATCACCGCCTCGCTGCTGCCCACCGCAATGATCCGGCCGTCCTGCTCGGCAATGGCCTCGGCGCGCATCGCCGCATCGTTCATGGTCAGGATGGGACCGCCGGACCAGATGCGCTCCGCGGTTTGCGCGAAGGTGCAGGCGCTCGCCAGCAGCAGGGCGGCGGCCATGGTGAATCGGAACATCGGCGTCTCCCAGGGTCGGCGAGGGGTGTCAGCGAGCGGCGGAGGTGCCAGCATAGGCGCAGACCGGCATCGCGTCGAACCCGCCAGGCATCCAGCCGTCGCGGCAGACGCCTGCTGGAGCGGCCCGCGGGCACGGGCTGTGCGATGCGCAGTCCCGTGGCGTGCCGCCGCGGACCTGAAGGGAGACTAGGTTCACGGTCCCTCGCGCCGGACCTTACCTCACGACCAAAACCAGCATCACCGACCGCAGGCAGGACAGATGGAATTCTTCGCGACAACCACCGCGCGGGCCACCGAGGCCCAGCTCCAGCAGCACCTCACCATCGACACCCTCGCCGGGCATTGCGGCGCCATCGACAAGGTGCTGTGCGCCGACGGCGACACCGGCGAGATCTGGTGCCTGTGGGGCCAGTTCCGGGTACATCGGGAGCCCATCCGCGGCGGCGTGCGCTTCACGCTCCCACGCTGCCCCAACGCGCTCGCCTGGACGGTCACCGCCGGCACCGACACCCCAGCGCCCATGGTCGTGCACTGCACCATCAACCGCACCGAGCACGATCCGGACTTTATCGAGTCCATCGAGCTGTTCGTGGAGGACTGGCGCGCCGGGCTCGAGCGGCTTGCCGCGGCGGACGCCAACCTCGGCACGGCGTCCTGAGCCGGAAGCCCGCGCCACTGGCGCCCTGCTCCAGAGCCCGACAGCCCCGGATGATGAGCCTCGGTGCGCAGGTGGCGTGCTGACCCCAACCGGCCCTCAAGCGCCCTTGACCTTGCCCGTGCCGGCCCAGGCGCCGCGGAGCCGTGCGCGGCGCTCACCGGCGTCCAACACGCGGGAACAGGTTTCCCACTCGATGGGCTGCACGGCCGTGTAGCGCAGCGCGAACGGATGCTGTTGCGGCACGGCGTCGATGGTCTCCCG
>NZ_CAJXYK010000008.1 GCF_913063425.1 uncultured Thiohalocapsa sp. | reverse complement strand
GCACTGCTGCCGCACAATTTGAAATTGGACGACATCAAGCCGCAGGGGGCAATCCTGTAGTTGGCCGGACGCTTACCAGAGCGCGGCCATCACGGTGCGGGGCCGCTCGGTCTTGATCTCGCCGGGTGCAGGCCGCAGGATCGCGCGCAGCGCCGCATCGGCCTCGTCGTCGTTACAGGCCGTCAGGCATAGCCGCAAGGGCTCGCGCCAACTCTCGACGACCGCAGTCTCCTGCGTCTCAGCCCCGCGATACGGAGCATCCTGCTCAACGGTCTGCCCCGCCAACGCCCCCACCACCTCAGCCAATCCCTTGCTCCGGTCCCGATCCCGATAGTGCCCCTGCACCAGCGCGATCGCGGCGAGATATTCCTGCAACGTCAGGTGCCGGAACTCATAGACCGGCACGGTGCGGCCGTCGTACCGAGTCAGCCCGGCCTGGATCAGCAGGCCGGTGCGGCGCTCCAACAGGGCAAGGAAGGCCTCGGGGCTATGCTCGCGCAGGGGGTGGATCTGCGGGAATTCGTCGCGGCAGCGCCGGAGCCAGGTCAGGACCTGGTCCTCGCGGACCTGCTGGATGCCGTCGGCGCACATGGCGTGGGCGAGGTATTCGAGCTGGGGCAGGGCCTCGCGGGGGTCGATGGGCTGGTCCACCTGACTGCGCCAGTTGAGCAGGACCTCGACCGCCTTCTCGTAGAGGTCGACGCGGCGCTGGGGCAGCCGGCCGAGCTTGCGCTTGATCAGCGCCATGGTGGTCAGCAGCATCGGGTTGCCGGTGAGGCGCTCGATGCGGTCGGTCGAGTGGATGTCGCGGATCAGCTCGGCGGCGGCATCGACGCGGCGCTCCGGGTGCTCGGTCAGCGCGCACCAGCGCACGGCGAAGTGGACCTTGTCCTCGGTGGTCAGGTCGGCGACGGTGAGGTGCTCGAAGCCGGCCCTGATCCGGTACCCCATCTCCCGGTAGCCGACGATGCGGGAGGTGACCACCATCGGCGCTTGGTCGATGGCATGCTGGATGTGCGTCAGGTGCTCGGCGAAGCGGGCGCGGTCGCGGGGGTCGGTGATCTCGTCCAGGCCGTCGATGAGCAGCAGGGCTGCGCCCTGTTGCAGCTTGGTCCGCAGCAGCTCCCTCAGCGGTGTGCAGTCGGACTCGGGGAGCTCCGCCTTGCGCAGGCTGTGGTCGAGCATGGCGTCCAGGGTCTCGCTGCCCGGCGGCAGCCCCGGGGGCAGGTCGCGGCAGCGGATCAGGATGGGCAGCCAGTCCGCGTCCGGCAAGCTTTGGACGTCCGGCAGGTCGCGCAGGTCTGGGTCCCGTTGCAGCCGCAGCAGGTAGGCCGTGGCGAGCCAGCGCAGGAGCGTGCTTTTGCCGGCGCCGGGGTCGCCCAGGACCACCAGCTGCTGGGCGCTGCCGAGGCGCTCGCCGATGGGGGCGACGGCGCCCTGCTCGTACTGCCGGGGCGGTCGGTCGGGCTCGGCATCACCCCAGCGGGGGCGGCGGCGTTGCTCCAACGCGGCCAAGGTCTCGTCGCTGGGCTCATCGCCGGTCTGGACCTCCAGGCGCAGCCGCAGCGGGACGTAGAGCCGGCGCAGCTCCAACTCTTGGGTCGCCAGGTGGCGGTCGTCTTCCGGCAGGTTGGCCAGGTCGACGATGTCGTGGGACTTGAGCGCGAGCTGGCGGTAGCGGGCCTCCAGATCGAGTCGCGCCTGGCTCTCGCGGGCCTCGGCGTCCAGCGGCCAACGGGCCTTCAGGGCCGCGAGCAGGTCGGCGACGGCTTGGGCCGGGTTGGCCGCGTAGTCGGCGATGCGGGCATTCTGGGCCAGGACATCGAGATAGGCCCCGGTCTCCATCAGTACTGGAAAGATCTGCACGCGGCCTTTCTGCGCGCGCTTGGCGTTGAGCAGCCGATACGGGAGCCCGGTGCCGGCGGCCTTGATGGTGCCGCAGAGCACCAGCGGGCCGTTGGTGGCGAGCAGCAGCGAGGCCTGCTCGGTGAAGGAGTCACCCACCAGGACCGTTTCCTGGTGCACCGGCTCGTAGCCTTCGGCGCGCAGGGGCTTGGTAAGGATCTCGGCTTGGTCGGCCTCGCCCTCGGCGTGCACCATCAGGACCTTGACTGTCATGAACTGGGCCTCAGCGGATCGCCGCCAGCAGGTCGGCGACACCCTGCCGCCAATCTACGACCAGGTCTGCGTAGCGGATGTCGGCCAGGATCGCCGGCGGCCCGCCGCCGCTGATGCGCGCCGGGAGGATCTTGACCGGCTGGCCTGAGAGTTGGCGGTGCAGCGTGGACTGCCATTCACGATCCGTCCAGTGCGACGGGCCGGCGGCGGAGTAGCAGAGGACCAGATACCCAATCCCCGTCAGGCCGCTGTTGATGCGCTCGACGATGGAGTCGCCGACGCCGATCTCCCACTTGTCGAGCCAGACCTGATGGCCGGCGTTGCGCAGCTCTAGCCCGGATATCTCACCAGGGGGTTGAAGAAGGGCCGCCTCCTGAGGCATAAAGGGAGTGCAGACAACCGGTTATGCACAAACCAGAGGGCGGCCCTTCGATGACAGAGGGTAGCGGAGCTCAGCTTGAATTTCACGGCCTCGGCCGGCGCGCGGTGATCGCGCAGTTCGACGGCGGACACATCAGCTCGGATGGCGGCGCGCTGTTGCTGCGCGAGGTCGAGCAACGCACCGGCATCCTCGCGCGGATGGCCAAGCAATTCACCGATTTTCGCGACCCTGAGCTGATCGAGCACAGCGTCGAGACGCTCGTTGCGCAGCGTGTTTTGGGCCTGGCGTTGGGCTATGAAGACCTCAACGATCATGATCGGTTGCGTTTCGACGCGCTGTTGGCACTCGCCTGCGGCAAGCGCGATCCGAGTGGTCAGGATCGCCGGCACGAGCGCGACAAGGGCAAGGCGCTGGCAAGCTCCAGCACGCTCAATCGCCTGGAGCTGACGTTGGCGCAGGTCGCCGAGGACGAGCGTTACAAAAAGATCGCCGCCGATACCGAGGGCCTGGACGCGCTGCTGTTGGCGCTGTTCTTCGAGGCCTACGACACCCCGCCGAAGGAGATCTGGATCGACCTCGACGCGACCGACGACCCCTTGCATGGCGAACAAGAGGGGCGGTTCTTTCACGGCTACTACGACAATTACTGCTACCTGCCGTTGTACATCTTCGTCGATGAGCACCCCCTCTGCGCGCGCTTGCGCAAGGCCGATAGCGACGCCAGCGACGGTAGCGTGGCGGAGCTCGCACGCATCGTGCCGGTCATTCGCGAGCACTTGCCGCAGACCAAGATCCGCATCCGCGGGGACTCGGGCTTCTGCCGCGAGGAGATCATGGCCTGGTGCGAGGCGCACCGGGTCGACTACGTGCTCGGCCTGGCCAAAAACAAGCGCTTGGACGCGCTGAGCGCCACCGCGCGGCTGCAAGCGCAGTTGGAGTACCTGCGCACCGAGGAGACCACTCGGGTGTTCGAGGAATTCCAGTACAGCACCCTTGAGACCTGGAGCGGCGAGCGGCGCGTGATCGTCAAGGCCGAGCACTTCTCCTACGGCGCCAATCCCCGCTACGTGGTGACCTCGCTGTCTGCTGACGAGGCCGACCCGCGCACCCTTTACGAGGCGATCTACTGCGCGCGCAGCGATATGGAAAACCGCATCAAGGAGCAGCAGCTCGACCTATTTGCCGACCGCACCAGCACCCACACCATGCGCGCCAATCAGCTGCGTTTGTATCTGAGCACCTTCGCCTACGTGCTGCTGCGTACCCTGCGCCGTCTGGGCCTGCGAGACACCGATCTCGCCGACGCGCAATGCGGCACCATCCGCACTCGGCTGCTGAAATTCGGCGCGCAGATTCGCATCAGCGTGCGCCGGGTGCGCATTGCCTTCTCCGAGAGCTTTCCGGCACAAGCGATCTTCGTACAAGCCCTGCGTCATCTCCAGCAAGTGCCGATCCGGGCGGCTCCGGCGTAGCTGCGCCACGCTGCGCTAAGACCCTCGAAGCATTGACGGCGCCGCTTCCCGGTGCCGGCTATCCCCTATTGTCCAATACCCGCAATCGCGTCAACAAAACGCGGAAAAGCGACGCATTGTGGCCAAATTGTGCGCAACATCGCTCCCCGATGGAAACGATCGCTACTGCCGTCGCGGGAAAATGCACCCGGAATCACACTTCGGCGAGGGTGTCGGGCGGGGAGCCAGAGGTGTGAGCGATCCGGGCTAGGGCCAATTGCTCAACCAGGGGCTTGTCGGCGGTGCGGTGGCAGAGAAAAACGTCGGGCACGGTTGCTGTGCTCCTTGAAAAGGGACTCCGCGATGGCGGATCTGACTATTGTTGCGGATGATCAGGGGCGGCAGCCAGAGCGGCGGCCAAGTCCTGCTCCAGCTCGGCCGGCTCGGTTTGAATGGCGGATACCTTGAGCCGCCTCAGCTCGCCCAGGACGGCGATCGGGGCCATGCCGACCAACCGGTCTGCCTGCCCCGAGGTCAGCTTGCCGGTCTCGAACAGCTTGGCGGCCATTGCGAGGCGCGCCTCACGCTCGCGCTCGGCGCGGGTCATATGCAAGGCGTCCGGCAAGTTCTCGGGGTACTCCAGCGATATCGTGTTGCTCATGGATGGACGATTCCGGATGTTGATGGTGTCAGTGCTGCGAAGCCGACGCGGCCGACTTGTCCGCCCACGAGGTCGTTGATCGCGTCCAACAGCGCCGCAGTCAAGTTGCGCTCGGCGTCGCATTGCCTCAGCGCTTCTGGACTCGCTGTCAGGACTCGCCTGCCGATCATCAGAGGCGGATCACAATGCGCGGGCGAATCGTGACCGACCGGCTGGCCAACCGCTTCCAAGTCGCTCAGCGTCCAACGACTTGAGCCAACTGCTCGGCTGCCCACTGGTCCGGCGTCTTACCGGCCGCGGTAGCGGCGACCAGGATCGCTCCGTGGGTTTCCGGGTCCAGATGCAGTGTCATGTCGCCGCTGGGGGGTGGCTCCGGGTTGCGGCCGGTATTGGCACAATCGGTCAGGTAGAAGTCGATGGCGTTGTGGAAGTCGTCGGTCAGTGCCTGGAGCGTTTCACCCTCGAAGCTGATGCGGTCGGCCATCCCGAGGACCTTGCCCCAGAAGATGCCGTCGCGGGGGTCATACTCGACAGTGGCGATGTAGCCTTTGTAGCTTAATGTGCTCGGTGTCATGGCATAACTCCCTGTTCGGTTGGCCAAGCGCGGATCCCCTCGACCTGGGCTCGCTTCGCCTCTGGAAGATTCCTGTTTACCGCGGTCCGGCGGAGGCCCTGACGCTGAGTGAGACGCCTTCTCGGGCCTTGAGTTGGGAGACCACGGCGAACAGGTTGTCCACGCGCGGGTTGCCCTCCACACTCAACATGCGCATCAGGCTCTTGGGACTCTTGTGTAATTGCTCGCCGAGGGTCTCGAATCCGACGTTGGCGTTGGCGTAGTCGCGCAGGAGCAGCTTGCCGGTTTCCAAGTCGTTGTTCACAAAGGCGTCGAGGGCCTCTTCCAGCAAGGCGATGCGAAACTCCGGATCGGTCTGCGAACGGGCCTGGATGGTTTGCTTGAAGGCTTTGGTCAGTGGTATCGGTCAGGCTGTGTGCTTGCGTTGCCTGTAGTACTTCCAGCTTCATTGGTGGTGCGAGGGCACGCACACCTATTCCGTGCCCAACTCGCGCAGGACTTCGGGATGCCGCTCCGCGACACGGATCAGGGTCTTCGCAGCGCCGCTGGGCTGGCGGCGGCCTTGCTCCCAGTCTTGGAGGGTCCGCTTGGAGATGCCCAGCAGGCTCGCAAAACGGGCCTGTGACAGGTTGGTGGCCAGTCTCGCCCGGGCAACGGGGGACTCGACAACTTGGTCGCCATGGACCATGGTCACGCGCCCGATTCGCCCGGCCTTGAGGTCATCGATCGCGTCGAGCAGCTCTGCGTTCAAGTCGCGCCCGGCGTCGCGGCGCTGCAGCTCGTCTTCAGTCAATCTCGGCATGGTCGGCGATCTCTCTCAGGGTGTTGAGGGTGGCGGCAGCGACGTTCTCGCGTGCACTTTTTGCATACACCGTCAGGAGCCAGATACGTCCTCTGATGTCCTGGACATAATAGAGAACGCGGAGTCCGCCGCGTTTGCCCATCCCTGGGCGCGACCAGCGTAGCTTGCGCACGCCACCTGTTGCCGGCACCACGTCGCCGGCGTTGGGGTTGGCGTCGAGGTAGGTTTGCAGCTCAGCAAGCTCGGCGTCGTCGAAGTAATCGGCGGCGTAGCGCGAGAACGGGGGCAACTCAACGAAGGTATGCATGCCGGAATGATACGGCAATGCCGGATAGTCGCAAAGTTCTTCCGTGACCGACGGCCGTGATACTGGCCAGCCGCATGGCGTCAGGGCTCGACCCTGTGCTTCTTGAGCCAGTTCGTCAGCGTGGTCGGGCTGCCGAGGTCGAGCAGCTTGGCGGCGCGGGTCTTGTCGCCGCCGGTGTGCTGCATGGCTTGCTCCAGGTAGCGTCGCGCAACCCGGTCGATGATGCCATTGAGGTCGATGCCTTGGCGGATGTCTTGGGCGAGGGCCTGGTCTTAAGCCCGGCTGGGCGCGGGGGGCCGGCAGCAGGGCGTCGCGGGCGTCGTCGGAGTCGATGATCTCGCCCGGGGTCCAGACGGCAGCGCGGCGCAGGGTGTTGAGCAGCTCGCGGACGTTGCCGGGCCAGGGGTGGTCGAGCAGCAGGCGTCGGGCGGCGATGGTGAGCTGCTTGGGGCTGTAGCCGGGCTCCGTGGCGCTCGCGGCGTTGGCCTGGTCGAGCAGGCGGTCAAGCAGCAGTCTGGCGTCGCCGTCGCGCTCGCGGAGCGGCGGCAGCGGGATGACGGCGACCGCCAGGCAGTAGAAGAGGTCCTCGCGGAAGCGCCCGGCCGTGACCTCTTGGATGAGGCTGCGGTTGGTGGCGGCGATGAGGCGGACATCGACCCGGATCGGCGCGGTGGCGCCGACACGGGTGATCTCGCCCTCTTGCAGCGCGCGCAGGAAGCGGACCTGGGCGGGCTTGGGCAGCTCGCCCACCTCGTCGAGGAACAGGGTGCCGGTGTCGGCGGCCTCGAAGACCCCGGCTCGGCTGACGGCGGCGCCGGTGAAGGCGCCCTTTTCGTAGCCGAAGAGCATGGGCCTCGATCAGCTCGGCCGGGACGCGCGTCTTGGCGAGGATGATCCAGACCGCGGCCATGGCCGGGGTGCCGGGGCTGAGATGGAAGGTCAGCTGATCGGCGCCGATGTCGTCGGCGGTCAGTACCCCATCGGCCAGGGCGCGTGCATGGCGGTAGATGGCCTCGAAGTCCGTTGGGCCAGGCAGGGTGACCGGGTGCGGATTGATCTGCGCGTCGGTGCGCTGGCGCAGCCAGGCCAGATAAGGCGCGGTCTCGGCGGCGCGGTAGTCGCAGAGCAGGTCCAGCCGGCTGAAGCGGCCGGTGGCCAGGGCCTGGGCGATGGGGCCAGTACCGACCTGGGCGCTCTCGGTTGCGGCGCGCAGATCGGTACGGCCGAGCCAACTCAGGAGGATGCGATGCAAGGCGGTATCTCAACGTCGCAATGACTTTGCTGTAGCCGGCGGGGGTCGGCTTATGAGCCATCGACGCGTGCTCCACGACCATCGTGCCGCTGGACGAGCCGGGGTGGCTTCACCGAGCCAGGCACCGGGTGCAGCATGCGCGCGATGGCCTCGGTCTCGAACAGCGTGGCGGCCATCGCAAGCCGGGCCTCTTGCTCGAATTCGACGCGGGTCATGTCCAAGGCACCCCGCAGGCTCTCGGGTATGCCGGTGGCGGTGCGAGTGTTCGCAATCACCCCGGGCTCAGGCGGCAGCCGGCGCGGGCTCGGTTGCAGCGGCGGCCTCCGGCTCGGCGTCCATCCGCCGCACCAGCCCCACACCCACCGCCAGCCGATACAGCGCCGGGGTCAGCACCAGCCCGAGCGGCATGGCGAGCCCGACGCCGCCGGCGATGACCACGGCGAGCGGCGGCCAGAAGTCGCCGCCGGAGAACAGGATCAGGGGCAGGAAGCCGCCGACGGTGGTGAGGGTGGTGGCGACGATGTGCCGGGTGGCGCCGGTGACGGCGGTAACCATGGCCGGGACCTCGCCGGCGGCGGCGCGCAGGTCGGCGCGCAGCGCGGCGAGTACCACGATGCTCGCGTTGATGGCCACGCCCACCAGCCCGGCGCTGCCGAGGATGGGGTTGAAGCCGAGCGGCCAGCCGCCGGCCCAGAGCGAGAGCATGCCGAGCCCGACGGAGAGGGCGCCGATGCCGGCGACGATGCCGGCGAGGGTGAAGCTGCGGAAGGCGAGCACCAGGGTGGCCAGCATCAGGGCGCCCAGCAGGGGGGCATAGGCCAGCAGCTGGCCGATGGCCTCGCTCTGCTGCTCGCTGTCGCCGGCGACGGCGAGGCGGTAGCCCGGGGGCAGCTCAAAGCCCTCGCGCGCCAGCAGCCGGCGTGCGGCGGCGGTGACCTCGATGGGCAGGGCGCCCGGGGCGAGCCAGGCCTCGATGGTGCTCACGCGCGCGCCGTCGCGGCGGGTGATGGCGGCGGTCTCGGGGGCGAGGCGCAGCTCCCCCAGCGCCGCCGCCGGGATCCACTCGCCCGGCGCCCGCGGCGAGACCAGCGGCAGCGTGGCCAGCGTCGCCGGGTCGTCGCGGTCCGTGGCGGCGTAGCGCACCCGCACCGGGAGGTCCTGCACGTCCTCCAGCACCCGGCCGCCGACGGCGCCCTCCAGCGCCGTGCGGTACTGGGCGGCGAGGTTGCCCAGGCTCAGGCCCGCGAGGCCCGCATCACGCTCGTCGGCTGCCAGCGCCAGGGTCTTGGTGTCCGGGCCGATGCCGGCGCGGGTCTCGGTGACCTCCGGCAGCAGGTGCAGCACGCGGCGGACTTGTGCTCCCAGGCGCTGCAGCACGTCCACGTCCGGCCCCTCCAGGCGCAGCGCCACCGGGGCGGTGATGGGCGGCCCCTGGCCGAAGCTGCGTACGACGATGCGAAGCTCCGGGAAGCGCTCCGGCAGCGTGCGCTGGAGCACGGCCACCAGCCGCCGCGCCTCCGCGGGGCTGCCGGCGGTGACGGTGCCGCGGGCATAGGCGGCATTGTGGTCCTGATCGCGCAGTTGGTTGTAGTAGACGGGCGGCGAGCTGGCGCCGGCGACCCAGAACAGGCCGCGCACGTCGCCGGCGGCGCGGATGGCCTGCTCCAGCGCCAGCACCGAGTCCGCCGTGTAGGTCACCGCGGCGTCCGTCGGCGCCCACACCTGCACCTCGAACTGATCCCGTTCTGCCGGCGGGAAGAACTGGAGCCCCAGCTGCCCGGTGGCGACGAAGCCCGCCACCGGCAGCACCAGGCAGGCGGCGGCGGCGAGCAGCGGCCGCCGGAAGGCGCCCGACAGGAGCGCGCCGTAGGCGCGGCCGAGCAGGGCGCTGGACAGCCCGTGCTGCCACCAGCCACCGCCGGCGGGCGCCGCCGCCAGGGCCGCCAGCGCCGGGATCACGGTGAGGGCCAGCAGGAAGGAGGCGGCGAGGGCCAGGATCACGGCGATGGCAATGGGGCCGACGAAGTCGCCGATGTTGCCCGGCAGCAGAAAGATGGGCATGAAGCCCAGGATGGTGGTGAGCGTGGAGGCCGCCAGCGGCACGCCCAGGTGGCGCACGGCGCTGTCCACGGCCGCTGCCGGTGCAGTGCCGGCGGCGAGCCGGGTGCGCACCGCATCGGTCATGACGATGGCGTTGTCGATCAGCAGCCCGATGGCGATGATCATGCCGAAGATGGTCATCTGGTGGATCTGGGCGCCGGCGAGGTCCAGCCCGAACAGCGTTATGGCCGCGGACAGGGGCAGGGCGGCGCCGACGATGAGCGCGGCGCGAAGGCCCATCAGCACCAGCACCACCAGCATCACCACGGCGGCGCCGGCGAGCAGGTTGCCGCCCAGCTCCGTCAGGCGCGTGTCGGTGTAGCGGCTCTGGTCGAAGAGCACGGCCAGGTCGAGACCGCCGCCGAGCCGGGCGCCTTCCTGCTGCACCAGGGCCCGCGCCGCCTCGGTCCAGGCGTCCAGGTGCACCGCCTCGCGGGTGCGCACGCCGAGCAGGACGGCACGGCGGCCGTCGGCGTAGGCCATCTCCGCGGCCGGCTCGCGCCAGCCGCGGCGAACTTGCGCGATGTCGCCCAGCGCGACCACGCCGTCGTCCGCGCTCACCAGCGGCACGGCGGCGATGCGGTGCGCGGCGTCCAGCTCGCCGTCCACCGTCAGGCGCAGCCGATGGGCATCGGCGTGCAGGGCACCCGCCGGGTCCTTGACGTCCGCCTGGGCAAGGCGGGCGGCGACGGCGTCGATGGTAAGCCCGAGTGCCGCCAGCTCCGCCGGGTCCACGCTCACCCGGATCTCCTCGTCCACGGCGCCGAAGCGCACCACCTGCTCGGTGCCCGGCAGGTTGCGCAGGCGCTCGGCGAGGCCCTCGGACAGCCGCTCCAGGATGCCGAGCGGCGCTGTGCCGCCGGCGTCCCAGCGCACTGCGATGACGAGGGAGTAGGCGACGGCGCCGCGCTTGGTGTCCAGGATGGGTTTGGACGCCGCCGGCGGCAGCTCGCCCTCGGCCTCGGCGAGCTTGTCCCGCAGCTCTGAGAAGATGCGCTCGTTGTCCGCGCGGGTCACGGCGTCGTCCAGCTCCACGGCGATGAAGGAGATGCCGCCGCGGGAGCTGGAGCGAATCGTCTTCACCTCCGCCACCTCGCGCAGGGCGTCCTCCAGCTTGGTGGTGACCAGGGCCTCCACCCGTTCCGCCGTGGCGCCCGGCAGCAGGGTGATGACCGCCGCGGCGCGGTTGGCGATGCGCGGGTCTTCGATGCGCGGCAGGCTTTGCCACGCGGACCAGCCCGCCAGCAGCACCAGCGCAATGACGAGCAGCAGCAGGTGGCGGTTGCGCAGGAGTTGGGTCGCCGGGAGTGCCATGTCAGCGCGCCTCCGGGCGCCTGTCCGCCAGACGTGCGTCATCCGGCGTTCCCTGGGCGACCTGAGCGTCCGGCGGCGTACTGTCCGCGGTCGGTGTGATTCTCACCAGCTGGCCCGCGACGACGCGCTGCAGCCCCCCGGTGACCACGGGCTCGCCGGCGGCGATGGGGCCGCTCACATAGGCATGCTCGTCGCGCAGCTCCAGCACCTGCACCGGGCGCGGCTCCAGCCGATGGCTCGCGCCCAGGCCGGCGCCGCGGCCGGCATCGGAGTTGGTGTCCGCCGGCACCGCCACCAGTGCCTGCCAGAGGCCGCGCTCGCCGCTGCTGAGGGCGGCGAGGGGCAGCCAGAGGCCGGGCTCTGCGACCTCTTCCGACAGGGTCAGGCGCACCAGCTCCCCCGGCCTCGGCCAGTGAGCGGCATCCACCGGGTCGAACAGTGGGTCGAACAGGGCATCCACGGTACGGCTGGTGGCGGTGCGCCGCGGCAGCACGGTGCGCAGCCGGGCCTGGATCTGCCCGTTACCGAGCCCGAGGCTGTAGGTCTCCCCCGGCGTCAGCCGATGCGTCAGGGGGCCTGCGACGCCGATGCGGATCTCCGGCGGCGCCTGCTCCTGCAGCGCCAGCACCGGCGTGCCGGCGGCGAGCACTTCCCCTTCGTCCGCGAGCCGGTCCGTGACGATGCCGTCGAAGGGGGCCGTCAGGGCGCTCTTGTCCAGATCCACATCCACCGTGGCGATGCGCGCACGGGCCAGCCGCACCCGCGCTGCCGCCGCCCGCGCCCCCTCCACGGCCTCGTCCAGCGCCTGGCGGGTGACGGCGCCGTCCTGCACCGAGTCGCGGAAGCGCGCCGCCGTCGCCTCCGCCAGCGCCAGCTCGGCCTCGGCGGTGGCGAGTGCAGCGGCGAGCTCCTCCCGGCGGGCGGCGAGCTGGGCGGGGTCGAGACGCGCCAGCACGGTACCGGCCGGGACCGTATCACCTTCGCGCACCAGCACCTCCTCCAGCAGGCCGGCACGCTCGAAGCCGAGACGGCTCAGGCGCTTTGCCTCCACGCGGCCGGTGAAAATGCGGGCGGAGGCAAAGCCGTCCTGCAGCACGGCATGGCTGACCGGCACCAGCAGGGCGGCGGACGGGCCGGCGGGCGGCGGCTGATCGGCGTCCACCGCGGGCAAGGCCCCTGCGAGCAGTGCCGCCGTCAGCAGCGCCAGGACGCGGGGTCTCAGCCGCACTGCGGCGCCGCTTGCGATGGCCCTGGGCCGGGCAGCCGGCGGCAGGGGTTGGTGCGCCGGGGCCATCGCATCGGCTGCGTGCCCAAGCACGGCGGGATGCGGCGGTTGTGCAGCCTGTGGCCTTGCGGAACGGACGGACATGGCGGAATCCCCGCGTGGAAGCTAAACTGGACCGTATGGTTCGATAATAGATCAAGCAAACTGGACCGTCCAGTATGATTTTTACCCAGATCGAGGATTCCCGCAGTAGATCCCTGGGCACCCCCACGCAGCGCGTCGAGCTGATCCGCCGGGGCTCAGGACCCTGCGGACCGGCAGGCATCGGCGCCGCAGCGCCCGGCAGGAAGCGTGAGCGCCATGGCATGCCGGGCGCCCCGTCATGAGTGCGCAGCCCGCAGCGGCGGCCGGCCGTGGCGGCCGACCCAAGAGCACCGAGAAGCGCGCCGCCATCGTGCAGGCGGCGAGCACGCTGTTTCTGGAGCAGGGGCTTCAGGGCACGAGCATGGAGCGTGTGGCCCGCGCCGCCGGGGTGTCCAAGCAGACGCTGTACTCGCACTTCGCCGGTAAGGAGGACCTGTTCCAGCACTGCATCCGCGCCAAGGTGGAAAGCTATGGCTTCGACGGTGCCACGGTGCCGCCCGGCGAGGACGCACGGGCCGTGCTGCGCACCCTGGTGCAGCGCTTCATGGACCTGATCCTGGACCCGGAAGTCGTGGCCACACATCGGCTCGTCATCGCCGAGGCCTGCGCCCACCCGGGCATTGCCGCGCGCTTTTTCGACAGCGGACCCGCGGCCATCCAGCACACTGTGGCAACGGCCCTGGAGGAGCTGGTGCGGCGCGGGCTGCTGCGCCGCCACGACACCCGCGCGGCGGCCTGGCAGCTGCTGAACCTGTGCTTCGGCAGCTTCCAGCTGCGGTTGCTGCTGAACCTCATCGACGGCGTGCCGGAAGCGGAGCTCGCCGCCCACCTGGCCAGCGCCGTGGATGACTTCGTGCGTCTGCACGGTGCGCAGCCCCCGGCGGACGCCGTATCATCGCGCTCATGAGCAAGACCTCCGCGTACCCATCTACGGCCTCCAGCAGTGGCCTGACCCAAGCGGCACCGCCGTCACCGCGTCTCGGCAGCCGCGTGCTGGGCTGGTCCCTGATGACCCTGAGTCTGGGGCTGGTGTCCTGCCAGTCGCTGTTCTACCTATGAGCGGGGAGCCTGATGAACGCCCGGACGGCGCCGGGCAGCCGAAGGGCGCCCCCACCCGGACCCGGGATCTCGGGCGGCTGTTGGACAAGGTCTCGGATCTGGACCTGCACCTGAACCTGCCGGCCGCCCGCCCCATGGGCACGCTGCCTGCCCGGGCACGCAAGGCGGCCGCCGCCCCGCAGCGCCATGCAATGTCCCGTCGCCGGCGCCCGGGCGTCTTCGGCCTGTGGCTCCTGTCCGCACCCCTGCTGCTGTCGGCGGTGATGGCGCTGGCCGCCGGGCGCTTCGGCGGCTTCATCGGCGATGCCCTGGGCTGGGGGCTGATTGCCCTCGGGGCGGTGCTCACCCGCGGCAGTGCGGACGACCCGGGCGCGCTGGAGCGGCGCTTCTCCCGGCGGCTGCGGCTGTCGCGCAGGAACCTGGGCGGGCTCGCGGTGGCCGCCGGCGTCACCCTTGCCGCTGTGCTGGGGGTGGGGCACTCGCTGCCGGTGGGACTCGCCTTCGGCGCACTGGCGGCGCTGGCATTCCACCTCATCTACCGCTTCGAGCCCCTGTTGGCGGGAGAGAAGCTGGGCACCGGTGACCGCGAGTCGCGCCAGGTTGCGGAGGCCCTGGCGGAGGCCGAGCAGCGGCTCATCACCATCGAGCAGGCGGCACGCGCCGTCGGCAACCCGGAGCTGGAGGCCCGGCTCGGGCGCATCGCCGCCGAGGGCCGCGGCATGCTCGCGCAGATCGCCGAGCGGCCGTCGGACCTGCGCCGTGCGCGGCGCTTCCTGACCGTGTTTCTGGAGGGTGCCGAGCAGGTCTCCGACGGCTATGTGCGCACCCACCGCCACAGCGACAGCCCTGAGCTCACCCAGAGCTTCCGCAACGTGCTCATCACCATCGAGGAGCAGTTCCACCGCCAGCGCGAGCGCCTGCGCCGCGCCGATGTCATGGACCTCGACGTGCAGATCGAGGTGCTGCGCAAGCAGCTGGAGCAGGAAGGTCTCCGCTGAGCGTCGCCGGCAGCGCCGACCGAGGCGTGCCGGGCCCGCTGGAATGCGCTGTCGGGGCGGCGTTCACCGCTGCCGCCAGCCCGGACTTGCGGCGTCCAATCGAGCCGTGCTTCTCGCGTCCATCCGGCGCTGCTGAGCGCCTCAGCAAATCATGTCCTGGCTCCCCGCAGCTGGCTTTCCAGGCTGCGCCGCGCATTCCCACGCACGCCTGCGACGGTGGCCCTCCGGCGTTGCGGTGATCCGGCCACACCCGCGGCCCTGGCGTCCCGCTGCCGGCGCACCCTCGGGTGTCAGCTTTCTTTACAGCTGCCCGTCGAGTCCTGCTTCGCGTTTCGCCTGGACGCGGCGGGTACTGCTGCCTGTTAGGAATCCGTGCTTGTCAAGCCCTTGCGCGACCGTCAGTCCCGCAGCTGCGGTGTCCGGGCGGGCACAGCTCCGATCTGCATGAGAGCAGTCTTCCCGATAAGGCCGACAGAGTCCACATGAGGCCGCAGCAAAACGGAACAGACAGAAATAATAGGTAGAAACCCTGATGTCTGGATAAGCTTTTCTCGACGACTGAATGCAGCGTGCCCCTATTCAATCAAATAGATCATTGTGAAGGGGTTATACGAATCGTGTAATCGCCTTTACACATTCTTTGTACACCGCACCTTCAATTGCCGGAAAACTCTCATAAGACACTGTATAAAAAGGAAAAACATTAACTGGCATGCGCTGTGCTTTAAGGCTGTCGCGGCAATGCTCCAGGCAATGCGCCACTGTGTTGTCCGGCTGTCGCAGAGTCGTTATTCGTTTCAGAGGATCTCATCATGAAAGCTTTTCGCGCACTCGCCGCACTGCCGTTGGTCTTTGGATTGGGGAGCGCTCACGCGAGCCTCATCCCGGTGGATCTGGGCCTCTCCCTCGTCATTGATGTTTCAGGCAGCATCAGCTCGTCCGAATATACGCTGCAGATGGATGGTTACGCCCAGGCGTTTCGGGACTCAGGCATCCAGTCGAAGCTCTTGTCCGGTCAGAACGGCGCAGTGGCGGTGAACGCCGTGTTCTTTGCCAGTGGGGCCCTGACGACGTCCCTGGATGCCTTCCAGATCCTGGATTCGGCGGCGGCCATCGATGCCTTTGCACAGACCCTGGATGCATTCGGGCGGCCGGGTACCGGCGGCACCAATATCCCCGCGGGTATGAACAAGGCATTGGGTTTGCTGACGGGCATCGACGGCCCGATGACGACCAACCTGATCATGGATGTCTCGGGCGACGGGGCCAGCAGCGCGTTCTCCACGCAGGCGGCCCGGGACGCCGCCGAAGCAGCCGGCGTGGTCGTCAACGGTCTGGCCATCGGCAGCTCGTCCATCGCCACCTTCTACGCCAACAACGTCGTCACCTCGGACGGCATCGTGGTGCCGGCCGCATCCTTCGACGATTTCGAGCGAGCCGTGCGCGAGAAGATCGAGATCGAGGCCAGCTCGATCCCCCAAGTGCCGGTACCTGGAACCCTGGTGCTGGTGGCTGCGGGCCTGCTGGGCGTGGGTCTGCGTCGGCGCAGGGCCGCAACGGTCTGATGGGGCCATCGGCCTGAGCGCGACGTTGCGCGCCGGCCGTTGCGGTCGGCGCCAGTCGACTTGACCCGGAGCTGGGCGCCGGGACCGGCAGCGCCGCGGACACAGCATCCGGGCGCGGCCGGTCCGGCGCTTTCATTCCTTCGGCGCCGGCTTGGAGGCGGTGATGGCCCGCTTGAAGCACCAGTCTTTGATGGCCTTGATCTGCTC
Source organism: uncultured Thiohalocapsa sp. (assembly GCF_913063425.1). Classification (GTDB taxonomy): domain Bacteria; phylum Pseudomonadota; class Gammaproteobacteria; order Chromatiales; family Chromatiaceae; genus Thiohalocapsa. The sequence continues at coordinate 139,505 of NZ_CAJXYK010000008.1, read as the reverse complement.
CACCATGGTCCGTGAGAGGGGAATGATGGCGACGATGTTGTTCACCACGTCCCGCTCGGTGAAGGGGCGGTCCTCCTGATAGGCATCGATGCGGGCGGACTTCACCGCCTGCTCGATCTCGGCACCGCTCCACTCCTTGGTGCTGGCGGCGAGATAGCCCAGGTTGAAGTCGTCCGGATTGCCGCCGTTGGCCTGGATGTGGATGCGGAAGATCTCGCGGCGCTCCTCCTTGTGCGGCAGGTCCAGGAAGAAGAGCTGGTCGAAGCGCCCCTTGCGCATCAGCTCCGCCGGCAGGGCCTGGATGCGGTTGGCGGTGGCGGCGACGAAGACGCGGGGGTCCTTCTCCTGCAGCCAGGTGAGGAAGCTCGAGAAGATGTTCACATTGCCGGCGCCATGGGCACCGCCGCCGCCGTGCTCGTCGTAGCCGAAGGCGTTCTCGATCTCATCCACCCAGAGCACGATGGGGGCGACTTCCTCCGCCATGCGCGTGGCCTGCTCGAACGCGTACTCCGCCGTGCCGAAGCTGCCGGACAGCACCAGGCTCATGTCCATGCGCACCAACGGCAGCTGCCAGGCGGCGGCGATGGCCTTGGCGGCCATGCTCTTGCCGCAGCCTGAGACGCCCATGAAGAGCACGCCCCGGGGCAGGGGAATGCCCGCCTCGTAGGCCTTCTCCGAGAACAGATCCGCGCGCTTGACCACCCATTCCTTGAGGTTCTCCAGGCCGCCCACGTCGTTCAGGTTGCGCTGGGGTGGATAGAAGCGCAGGCAGCTCTCCTTGCGCAGCAGCTGGGATTTCTCTTCCTGGATCTCGGCCAACGTCGCATCCAGGTCCGCGCCCTCGCCGCGGAACAGGCGCGCCTGCAGGTGCATGACCTCGTTCAGGGACAGTCCGCGCATGGCCGCGGCGAACCGGTACAGGTGCTCGCGCGGCGTGTCGCCGACGTTGGGTGCGCCGGCCAGGGTGTCGACGATCTCTTCCTCGGACGGCAGGTCCATCTCGATGAGGAAAAGCTCTTTCTTGAGAATCTCCGGCAGGATGAGCTGCGGATAGCTCAGGAAGACATGAATGCTGCGCTGCTTGAGGCGGTAGTACAGGTCCCGCACGGCGCGCACCAGGGCCGGATTGGCCTCGAACCACACCGGCAGGTCCTTCATCAGGTACATGGCCGGGCGCTCGGACCCGGCGATGGCGCGCAGTGCGGCGATGGGGTCGCGCAGGTCCGCGTTGCCGCCGGCATCCGCCACCGCGGCGAGGGCCGTACCTGAGGGGTCGCCGTCGCCGGCGTGGAAGCCGTCGTTCGCGCTCCAGACGATGAGCTCACCGGCGCCGTTGTAATAGCTCTTGGCCACCGAGCGCAGCAGCCGCTCGATGCGCTCCTCTTCCCAACCGAGGACGTAGAACAGGGGATAACGCGAGCGCAGTCCGCGCGAGATCTTCTGCACGGTCTTGCGGTTCAGGACAGCCATGGGTGTGGGTCGAGCGACGGTTTGGAAAGACGGGACAACCCCTGAGCGTACGCCGCCGCCGTGGGGGCGTCCAGCGCCGCGACGGGTCGGCGCGATGGGGCAGCGAAGGGCTGCGCTGGCGCATCGCGCGCGCCGGCCGCGTCGGGTATCTTTGGGCTATCGAGCAACCGGAGAGATTCTGTGGAGCCGAAGATGGCGGAGATTCGTGTGGCGGTGGCGGGCGCCGGTGGGCGCATGGGCCGCACCCTGGTGGGCGCCGTGCACCGGGCCGATGGACTGGTGGTGAGCGCCGCAACCGAGCAGGCCGACAGCGGCCTCATCGGACTCGATGTGGGCGAGGTGGCCGGCATCGGCAAGCTGGGCGCGGCCATCCGCCCGGACCTGGACGAGGTGCTCGGCGAGTTCGATGTGCTCATCGATTTCACCACGCCGGATGCCACCATGCACAACCTGGCGCTGTGCCGGGATGCCCGCTGCCGCACCGTCATCGGCACCACGGGCCTGAGCCCGGGCCAGCGCGAGGCCGTGAGCGAGGCGGCCATCGACATCGCGCTGGTCTACGCGCCCAACATGTCCGTCGGCGTCAACCTCTGCTTCAAGCTGCTGGAGACCGCCGCGAAGGTCATGGGCGAGGATGTCGACATCGAGATCATCGAGGCCCACCACCGCCACAAGGTGGACGCCCCCTCGGGCACGGCGCTGCGCATGGGGGAGGTCATCGCCGATACCCTCGGCCGCAACCTCGGCGATGTGGCCGTCTACGGCCGCCACGGCCACACGGGGCCCAGGGACCGGCAGACCATCGGCTTCGAGACCATCCGCGCCGGGGATACCGTCGGTGAGCATTCGGTCTGGTTCGCCGCCGACGGCGAGCGGGTGGAGATCAGCCATCGCGCCAGCAACCGCATGACCTTCGCCCGCGGTGCGGTGCGTGCCGCCGGCTGGATTGCAGACAAGGAGCGCGGTCAGTTCGACATGCAGGACGTGCTGGGGCTGCGGGAGCTGTAGCTGTTCGTCAACGGCGGCCGTCGCTCGCGACGGGGCGGCCTGCGGCGGCCGTGCGACGGTGCCGCGGCAACGCGCCCATCCCCCACTGGCTGCGCCATACCCACAGGTTTCGCCGCTGCCCGCTCAGGGCACAGCCGCACAGACGGACACATCATCGATGCCGGCCTCCACCAGGTCGCCGGCGGGCGTGCCGTCGGAGGCCTGGATGCGCAGCTGCACCCGTGCCCCCGCGGGCACCGGTGCCGTGGCCTGGGTCCAGGCCGCGTTGACGGTCTCATCGGCGTTGGCCGCCAGTGTGGACCAGGTGCTGCCGCCGTCGGTGGACAGCTCCAGGCGGAAGAAGTCTCCCGCGGGGTCGTCGCCGGCATCACGCTGACCGGAGAAGTACCACAACGACAGCGTTGAATCCTGTGCCACGTCGTACACCGGCGAGGTGGCGACGCAGTTCCCGCCGTCCACGTCATTGGTACCCGCGGCAATGTTGAGTGCCGTGAAGTAGGCATCACCGCTGCCGGTGGTGTGATCGCCGTCCACCTGGGTGATCACCCCGAGGTTGTTCACCAGCGTCGGCCGCGCCGCCACGAAGGCGCCGGTGGTGCAGGTGCTTGCGGCGGTGTCGTTGCTCCAGCCGGCGGCGCCGTCCTCGAAGTCCACCACGAGGCTGCAGCTGGTGCCGGGCGCCGCGCTCACGTCGATGGTCGCCGTGGCGGTGTCGCTGGCGCCGTCGTCGTCGGTGACGGTCAGGGTGACTGTGTAGCTGCCGTCCGTTGCATAGCTGTGGTCGGTGCTGACGCCGCTGCCGCCGGCACCGTCACCGAAAGTCCAGGCGTAGGACTGAATGAAGCCGTCGCTGTCGGCGCTGCCACCGGCATCGAAGCTGCACGCAAGGTCTGTGCAGGTGGAGACGAAGGCCGCGGTCGGCGGCGCATTGGCTTCACCACCGCCGCCACTGGCGTAGTCCGGGGCCTGAGTCACGGCGGTGAGGCCGTTGACCCGCGGCGAGATGCGGGCGTTCTTCGGGTCGAGGACAGCATCGCCGGTGCCCGTCAGCAGTGCGCGGATGTCCTCCGGGGTCAGCGCGCCTTTGCCGGCGGACTCGATGGCGAGGGCCGCGACGCCGGCGGCAAAGGGCGTGGCGGAGGAGGTCCCGCCGAAGCAATTCTGCGGCGTGCCGCCGGGCAGGACCGTTGCGGCACAGGTGGACGGGGCGACCAGGTCGAGGAAGCTGGCGCTGTTGGAGTAGACGATCACATTGTCCGCCTGGGCAGCCTCGACTGCCGCCAGATAGCCGGTCGGGCAGTTCGGACTCACGGCGGCGTCTGCGCAGGTGTCGCTGCTGACGCACCACTGTATGGTGCCGAGCGGGGCATCGTAGACGGCGCCGACGCTGATGACGTCGGAGAAGCAGGCGGGGCGGGCCATGGCATCACACAACCCCGCATTGCCGCTGGCGGCGATGACCGTGATGCCGGCATCCACCGCATTGCGGATGGCATTGAAATAGAGACTGGATGAGGCGTCGCACGCGCTCTCGGAGCTGTAGGTTCCTCCGCCGAGGCTCATGGATATGATGTCGATGCCATACACATCCCGGTTGGCCACGGCCCAGTCGATGGCCCCAACCAGGTCGCCGTCCAACAGCGGCAGACCGCAGAGGCCGGAGGACTGGATCTTCAGGAATACGAAGTCTGCACCCGGGGCCACACCCGCAGCGGTGACCCCGGCACCCAATGCCACACCGGCGACGGACGTGCCGTGGGACTGGCTCGCGCAGTCATTCAGGGGGTCCGGGTCATTGTCGCCGAAGTCGTAGCCACCGAGGTATTTGCCGTCGAAGTCGGGGAGGTTGTAGTCGATGCCGTCATCGATGATCGCCATGACCACGCCGCTGCCGTCTGCGCCCGCGCCCTGGGCCAGGTCCACGTCGGTCAACGGAAAGCTCTCCGCGTCAGCCTTATAGTGGACCGGCATCCGCTCCACGTAAGTCACATCGCTGCGCGCCGCAAGGGCCTGGATCTCGGTGCGGGTCAGCTCCGCGGAGAAGCCGAACAGCGTTTGGTAGCGATTCAGGACTCTGGCGCCCGAGCTGCTCTGCGCAAAGACCCCAATGATCCGGTCCTGTGCGGCGGCGATCTCCGCGGCCTGCCCCTGTCCTGGCAGACGGCCGCGGGAGTCGAGGCTGACGATGACCCGTACCAGCTCCTGGTCGCCCGTGCCCAGCTGCGCAGCCAGGGCCGGCTGGATCTTGCTGGAGGCGACGCTGCCCGCGCCGGGGACCGCCGCCGGCGCTGCTGCGGGAGTGGCCTGCGCCAGGAGGGTCGACGAGAAGCAGGTGAGCGCAAGCGCACCGCAGAGGGTTCTCACGTCCATTGTATGTCCATTCACCGGATGAATTGCATTGGATGCGGGCGCCCGCGTCGTCGGCGCGCCGTGAAACGGAAGGGTTCAGCGGCGGCCACGTCGGCAAGCGGGTCAACGCACTACCCTCACCCGCGCGGGATGAGCTATCAATCGGTGAAAGTCTTTTGTTGATGATGAGGGAAACGCGCGCAGCCACCGCAACGGGTCAGGGTCAGCGTCCTGTCATGATGCGCTGAGCTGACCTGACGGGGCTCAAATCGGTTGGACGACGACACCCTCGGGTTGGTCAGCGCCGCCGCGGCGCGGTCGTGCGGTGGGCCAACGGCCGGTCCGTCCGCCGTAGCGGGTCAGCGGATCTCGTGGTGCTTCAGCGCGTAGCCGCAGTCCTTGTAGTACTTCCAGCGTGTGCGCCCGGCCTGGCGCACGGTTGGATCATGATCCAGCGGCTCGCACAGGCGCTCGAAGCGGGCGAAGAACTCCGGTACCCCGGGGCTCAGGTTGATGAGGACCTGGTCCTCGGTGGCGGGCTCGCCGTCGCTGCTGATGAGGACCGGGGTATAGGCGGGGTTGGTCTCACCGACGAGGCCATGGGGCACGAAGCTGGCGTCGCGAAAGGTCCAGAGCAGGCGGTCGAGCTGTCGGGCGAGATTGGGCTCCGGCGCATGGATCAGCACCCGCCGCCCCTCGCCATGGGCACGCTCGGCAATGCGGCAGGCGAGGGTGAGGCGGTCGCCGCGGGCACCGTCGGCGAGGATGTAGAAGTCCACCCGGGTCATGGCGGCATGGAGCCCATGCTCCCAGTGCGACGCACGGTGACGGCCTAAGCCCCGGTCTCCACCCCGCTGCGGCGGATGAGGAATTCGGCGAGCAGGGGCACGGGCCGCCCGGTGGCGCCCTTCTCCTTGCCCTTGACCCAGGCGGTGCCGGCGATGTCCAGGTGCGCCCAGGGGTAGGCCTTGGTGAACCGCGACAGGAAGCAGGCGGCGGTGACGGCACCCGCGTCGCGCCCGCCGATGTTGGCCATGTCGGCGAAGTTGCTGTCGAGCTGCTGCTGATAGTCCTCCCACAGCGGCATGCGCCAGACCCGGTCGGCGGCGGCCTCACCGGCCTCCGTCAGCTCCCGGGCGAGCTTGTCGTCGGCGGTGAAGAGCCCCGACGGGTGGCGGCCCAGGGCGACGATGCAGGCGCCGGTGAGGGTGGCCATGTCCAGCACCACATCGGGCTCGAAGCGCTCCACGTAGGTGAGTGCATCGCACAGGATGAGGCGGCCCTCGGCGTCGGTGTTGAGGATCTCGATGGTCTGCCCGGACAGGCTGGTGACCACGTCGCCGGGCTTGTTGGCATCGCCGTCCGGCAGGTTCTCCGAGGCCGGCACCACGCCGATGAGGTTGATGGGCAGGCCCATGCGCACGGCGGCGAGCACGGCGCCGAAGACGCTGGCACCGCCGGCCATGTCGTATTTCATCTCGTCCATGTCGGCGGCGGGCTTGATGGAGATGCCGCCGGCGTCGAAGGTGAGGCCCTTGCCCACCAGCACCACGGGCTTGGCGTCGGTGCCGCCGCCCTGGTAGGTCATCTTGATGAGCTTGGCCGGCTGGCGGCTGCCGCGGCTCACGGACAGCAGGGCGCCCATGCCGAGCCCCTCCATGGCGGCCTCGTCCAGCACCTCGGTGCTCAGGGCGGCGTGGGCATCGGCCAGCTTAAGCGCCTGCTCGGCAAGATAGCCCGGCGTGCAGATGTTGCCGGGCAGGTTGCCGAGCTCCCGCGCCAGCGCCACCCCAGCGCCGATGGCATCGGCGTGGGCCAGGGCGCGCTCGGCGGCGTCGCGCTGCGCCTTCTCCACCCAGAGCTCAAGGCGCGCAAGCGGGGTGGGGGCGTCCTCCTTGGGCGCCTTGGTGCGCTCGTAGCGGTAGGCGCTTTCCACCGCTTTGAGCCCGACCGCGCGCGCGCAGGCGTAGTCGTCGAGCCGGTCCGGCAGGGCCAGCAGGGCCTTGGTGATGTGCGTTTCGGCGAGCCGCGACAGCGCCGTGCCCAGGGCCTTGGCGAGCTTGGCGGCATCGCACTCCTTGCGCTTGCCGAGACCGAGCAGCAGCACCCGCTCGGCGGCGACGCCGGGCAGGTCGTAGGCCATGAGCCAGCCCTTGCCGCCGTCGAGGTCGCCCCGGCGCAGCAGCTTGACGACGGCGCCGTCGCTGGCCGCATCCACGGCCGCGGCAGGCGCCGAGAGCTTGTGCTTGTCGAATACGCCGATGATCAGGCAGGGGGTCTTGGCCTTGGCGAGGTCACCGCCGACGATCTTGAGCTCCATGGGGTCTCCTGTGGTCACTGGCTGCGTCAGGGCGGGCGCCGGCGGGGTGCCGACCCCGCGGCGCCGCCGGGCTGTGCTAACGTCCGCGGCGCTGAGTCTACCGGAACGGCACGAGCGGCAGAAACGACATGCTTCGACACCAGCGCAGCGGGGCACCGGCGGTGCCGGGCGGGCGGCCGCGGCCAAGGCGTCTTAGGCGGCAGCCAGTGGGAAAGCCGGGGGCACAGCATCGGTTGCGGCAGACGACGGCAGCCGGCCGGCGCGCGCGGCAATGAACCGGCTTGACCGCTACCTGGCCCGGGCCGTGATCCTGGGCACCCTCGCGACCCTGGCGGTGCTGCTGCCGCTGCTCGCGTTCTTCCTGCTCGCCGACGAGCTGAACAAGCTCGGCACCGAGGGCTACGGCTTCAAGGACGCGCTCTGGTTCGTGACCCTGAGCCTGCCCCGCTACGCCTATCAGGTGTTCCCCATCGCCACCCTCATCGGCGCCCTGGTGGGCCTGGGCCAGCTGGCGGCGGGGTCGGAGCTGGTGGCCATGCGCGCGGCGGGCGTGTCCATCGGGCGCATCGTGCTCGGGGCCATGCTGGGCGGCGCGCTGCTGGCGGCGGGCGCTGTGGTGCTGGGGGAGGTGGTGGCGCCGCCCGCGGAGCAGCGCGCGCTGGCACTGCGGCAGATGCTCCAGACCGGGGATGATCTATCCATGACCGCCGCCGGGCTCTGGGCGCGCGACGGCGACACCTTCGTCAACATCCGCGAGCTCAGTCCGGGCGCCGGTCTGCGGGGGATCTCCATCTACCGCGTCGAGGGCACGGCACTGCGGTCCGCCACCCATGCGCAAAGCGCGGTGTACCAGGACGGCGGCTGGGTGCTGCGCGACATCGAGCGCAGCATCATCAGCCGCGACGGCGTGCAGGTGGAGCGTGTGCCGGAGGCCGGCTGGTCGTCGCTGCTGCGCCCGTCGCTGCTCAAGGTCATCGTGGTGGAGCCGCAGGCGCTCTCGGTGTGGGGGCTGTACCGCTACATCCGCTTCATGGGCCGCAGCGGTCAGGACGCGGGCCGGTACGAGGTGGCCTTCTGGGGCAAGCTGGTGCAGCCGCTGCTGATCCTGGCCATGATCTTCGTCGCCATACCCGTGCTGCTCGGCTCGGCCCGCACCAGCGGCACCGGCATCAAGGTCTTCGTCGGCATCGTCATCGGCATCGCCTTCTACCTGGTGAGCCGCAGCTTTGCGTTCCTGTCGCTGCTCTACGGCATGAGTCCGGCCGTGGCGGCGCTGGCACCGCCGCTGCTCTTTGCCGGTGCCGCGCTGCTGTTGCTGCGGCGGGTGGGCTGATGCCGGCCGCCCGGCCCGGGCCGGTGCTCAAACCAGTGCTCAAACCAGTGCTCAATCCAGTGCACGCAGGTGCGCCAGCAGGCGCTCGATCTGCACGGCAAGGGCTTGCAGCGCCGCTGCGCTGTCCGCCGCATCGCCCGCGCGCGCCCGCTGCTCCAGCGTCTTGAGGCTCGCGCGCAGCGCTGTGACCCCACAGTAGGCCGCGCCGCCGCTCACGTGATGGGCACGCTCGGCGAGCTCGGTGAGCTCGCCCGCAGCGTGCAGGCGGCGCAGCGCCGCCAGGTCGTCCGGCAGGCCCGCGCACAGCTGCGCCAGCAGCCGACGCGCCAGGCCGAGGTCGCCGACGCTGCGCACGGCGGCGGCTTGGTCCCAGACGGGAAGCTCATCGGTGCTGTCCGGCTGCTGCATGGCGGCTCCGCGCAACTGTGGCTGACGCTGTGACCCGCTAACCTAGCGCGCAGGGCCGGCGCTGTATACCAGCGGGTCCTCGGGCAGGGTCCGCGGCGGTCTTTGCCGACCGTTGCCACTGGTGCACAATGATCCATCACCGGCTCGCCCGGCTCGCCCGTGTCCGGGCGGACGCGGCGCGACACAGGCAGCCAGCAGAGCGACAGGCACATGGACTATCCGGGTATCGAGCAATTCGTCGGCAATACGCCGCTGGTGCGCTTAAAGCGCCTGCCGGGCGAGACGTCCAACGTCATTCTCGGCAAGCTGGAGGGCAATAACCCTGCAGGCTCGGTCAAGGACCGCGCCGCGCTCAGCATGATCACGCATGCCGAGGCGCGCGGGCTGATCCGCCCCGGCGACACGCTCATCGAGGCCACCAGCGGCAACACCGGCATTGCGCTCGCCATGGCGGCGGCCATCAAGGGCTACCGCATGCTGCTCATCATGCCGGAGCACATGAGCGTGGAGCGGCGCCAGGCCATGGCCGCCTATGGGGCGGAGATCCGGCTCACGCCGCGGGAGGACAGCATGGAAGGCGCCATCGACCTCGCCCGCGACCTGGAGGCCCAGGGCGCCGGTGTGCGCCTGGACCAGTTCTCCAATCCCGACAACCCGCTCGCCCATGCCGAGACCACGGGCCCTGAGATCTGGCGCGACACCGCCGGCGGCGTGACCCATTTCGTGAGCGCCATGGGCACCACCGGCACCATCATGGGCACCAGCCGCTACCTGAAGGCCCAGAATCCGGCGGTCCAGATCATCGGTGTGCAGCCGGAGGAGGGCTCCAGCATTCCGGGCATCCGGCGCTGGCCGGAGGCCTACCTGCCGAAGATCTACGATGCCTCCCGGGTGGACCGCATCATCGACGTCTCCCAGCAGGAGGCGGAGGAGACCATGCGCGCCCTGGCCGCCCGCGAGGGCATCTTCGCCGGCGTCTCCTCGGGCGGCGCCATGGCCGCCGCACTCAGGCTTGCCAAGGAGGTGGAGGACGCGGTCATCGTGAGCATCGTCTGCGACCGCGGCGACCGTTACCTCTCCACCGGCGTCTACCCCGCCTGAGCCCATCCAGCGCGCACGCAAGCACCTTGGGCAAGAAGCGCAAGCCCCTGCCGACGGAGCCCGTTGCGGCGGACATCGCCTCGCTGAGCCACGACGGCCGGGGCGTGACGCACATCGACGGCAAGGCCGTGTTCGTGCACGGCGCCCTGCCGGGGGAGCGGGTGCTGTTCCGTTACACCGGTCGCGCCCGGCGCCACGACGAGGGCACGGTCACCGAGGTGCTCGCTCCGGCGGCGGAGCGCGTCGAGCCGCGCTGCGCCCACTTCGGTGTCTGCGGCGGCTGTGCCCTCCAGCACATGGACCCCGCCGCACAGGTGCACATGAAGCAGCAGGTGCTGGCGGAGACGCTGGCACGCATCGGCAAGGTGGCGCCCGAGCGTTGGCTGCCACCGCTGGTCGCGTCGCCCTGGGGCTATCGGCGCAAGGCACGGCTCGGCGTGCGCCGGGTGGCCAAGAAGGGCCGGGTGCTGGTGGGCTTCCGCGAGCGGGGGTCGTCCTTCGTCGCGAACCTCACCCATTGCGACGTGCTGCGCCCGGAGGTGGGGGAGCGCCTGCCGCAGCTCGCCGCGCTGGTGGAGGGCCTCTCCATCCGCGAGCGCGTGCCTCAGATCGAGGTTGCCCAGGGCGACGGCCCCATGGTGCTGGTGTTTCGGGTGCTGGACCCGCCGTCGGCCGGGGATGTGGACAAGCTCCTGGCCTTCGCCGCCGACACCGGCCTGCATGTCTATCTTCAGCCCGGCGGCACCGAGACCATCGCCCCATTGCCGGGGCAGGCAGTGCAGCTCAGCTATGTGCTGCCGGCGCACGACCCGGCAGACGCCGTCGAGATCCTGTTCGAGCCCACCGACTTCACCCAGGTGAACCTGGAACTGAACCGCATGATGCTGGATCAGGCCCTGGCGCTGCTGGACCCGGGACCGGATGACCGCGTGCTGGACCTGTTCTGCGGCCTCGGCAACTTCACGCTGCCGGTGGCGCGACGCGCCGCGGCGGTGGTGGGTGTCGAGGGCGAGGACGGGCTCGTCGCCCGCGCACGCCGTAATGCAGCGCACAACGGCATCCACAACGTCGAGTTTCAGTGCGCGGACCTCTACGCCGAGCCCACCGCCGCCGCACCCTGGCACACCGGGCGCTTCGACCTCGCCCTGCTCGACCCGCCGCGCAGCGGTGCCCTGGAGGTGCTGGAGCCGCTCGCGGCCACGGGCGTGCGCCGGCTGGTCTATGTTTCCTGCTACCCCGGCACCCTGGCCCGGGATGCCGGGCACCTGGTGCACCACCTCGGCTTCAGCCTCACCGCCGCCGGGGCCATGGACATGTTCCCGCACACGGCGCACCTGGAGGCGATGGCGGTGTTCGAGAAACATGCGTAGTGCGGCCGGCTGCTGCCGGCAGTGCGCAACCTGAGCAGAGGCTCCTTCCATGCCGACCGAAATCGAGCGCAAATTCCTGGTGCAGGGCGAGGGCTGGCGGGACGCCGTGGAGTCCGAGACCCGCATCATGCAGGGCTATCTCGCCAACAACCAGAACGCCACGGTGCGCGTGCGCGTGGCGGGGGAGCAGGCCTGGCTCACCATCAAGGGCATGATGCAGGGCCCGAGCCGCAGCGAGTACGAGTATCCCATCCCGCCCGAGGACGCCGCGGCCATGCTGGAAGAGCTCGCCGTCTCCGCACCCATCGACAAGGTGCGCTACCGCGTGCGCCACGGCGGGCACGTCTGGGACCTGGACGTCTTCGCGGGCGACAACGCGGGCCTGGTCATGGCCGAGGTGGAGCTCAGCCACGAGGACGAGGCCTTCGACATGCCCGACTGGGCGGGCCGTGAGGTCACCGGAGACGGGCGCTTCTACAACGTCAACCTGGCACGGCATCCCTACCGGCACTGGTGAGGTCGGCAGCGGTGAGCCGGCCGCGACCCATGGCTTGTCCGTCGTGCGCCGCCGGGCGCTGATCCGGGCCGCGGCCGGCGCTCCGCTGCTGGGTGTCGCCGCCGGCTGTGGGCGGCGCGCGCCGGCTGCGGATACGCTGCGCTTCGCCATCGCCACGGAGCCCCGCAACCTCGACCCGCGCCTCGCGACGGATGCGGTGTCCGAGCGGGTCAACCGACTGCTCTACGCGCGGCTGGTGGCCTTCGATGCCGCGAGCCGACCGATCCCGGGCATCGCCGATGTGGAGCAGCGCTCGCCCACGCATTGGCGCTTTCGGCTGCGGGACCACATTGCGCCCTTCAGCGACGGCACCCCGGTGCGGGCGGCGGACGTGGCGGCGACCTATGCCTCTGTGCTGGACCCGGCGACGGCCTCCCACCATCGTGCCGTGCTGTCCGTGATCGACCGGCTGGTGGTGCGCGACGAGCGCACCCTGGATGTCCACCTGAAGGCGCCGGAGCCGCTCTTCGCCTACCACCTCGGCATCGGTATTCTGCCGGCGCGGCTGGTGGAGGCCGGCCACGGGTTTCAGCGAGCGCCGGTGGGCAGTGGGCCGCTGCGGCTCGCCTGCTGGCCGGAGCCGGGCAGGCTCGCACTGACGCGCCGGCGCGATGGGCAGGCCCTGGAGCTGGTGACGGTGAAGGACCCGAACGTCCGCGTCATGAAGCTGCTGCGCGGCGAGGCGCAACTGCTTCAGAACGATCTGCCGCCGGAGCTGGTGGATTACCTGCGTGCCCGGCCGGAGGTGCAGGTGGCGCGGGCGCCGGGCGTCAATTTCTCCTACCTCGGGCTCAATCTGGCGGACCCGGCGACGGGGCAGCCCGAGGTGCGCCGGGCCATCGCCCACGCCATCGACCGCGCGGCCATCCTCCGCTGGCTGTTCCGGGGCAACGGCCGGCTGGCCGAGGCGTTGTTCCCGCCGGAGCACTGGGCGGGTGCCGCCGACCTGACGCCCTATGCGCACAACCCGGCGCGGGCACGGGCGTTGCTCGCGCAGGCGGGCTATGGTCCCGGCCGTCCGCTGCGGCTCAGCTGCAAGACCTCGAGCGATCCCTTCCGCGTACGCCTGGCCACGGTGATTCAGGCCCAGCTCGGCGAGGTCGGCATCGAGGTGCGGGTGCAGAGCTACGACTGGGGTACCTTCTTCGGCGACGTCAAGGCCGGGCGCTTCCAGCTCTACAGCCTCACCTGGGTGGGTATCCGCAGCCCGGACATCTTCCGCTACGCCTTCCACAGCAGCGCCATGCCGCCGGCGGGTGCCAACCGCGGGCGCTACCTCAGCCCCGCCGCGGACCGGCTCATCGACGCCGCCGCCGCGGAGCCGGACCCGCAGCGGCAGGCGGCGCTCTACCGCTCGCTCCAGCACCTGCTGCACCTGGACCTGCCCTATGTGCCGCTCTGGTTCGAAGACCAGGTGCTGGCGGCACGGCTGGGCGTGACCGGCTACCGGCTGGCGCCGGACGGACAGTACGACGGCCTCGAGGACGTGACGCTGAGCGCCAGGGCCTGATCGGTCAGGCCCGTTCCCAGGGCACGGACCCGCTGCGTCGGAGCAGCGGGCACTTGCCCGGCATCACCAACAAGGCGCAGTCAGGCTGGAGAAGGCCCCCATGGCATCCCAGGGCGTCGGCATGGGCATGCCGGTCCAGGGCCCACCGGCCTTCAGCCGGATGACATACTCGGCCCATTGCAGCGGCCGGGGCATGCCGCCCACCTGCGCGGCGATGCCGTGCAGCTCGTTGACGAAGGCGATATCGCAGGGCCGGTCCACCGGTGTGGCGGCGGTGCAGAGGTCATGGCGCATGCAGGCGGCGTCGAAGGCATCCACCGGCGGCGGCATGCCCCGGCGCGGATGGTCGATGCCGCACCAGTTGCCGTAGATGGGCATGCACTTGAAGGCGGCGGCATCGCCGGCGATGAGCAGCAGCAGGGCGGCAAGGGTGGTGTTGCGTCGTATCATGGTCGGGGCTCCATCAGCAGCGCAGATCAGCAGCGGAGAAAGGCGCAATCTTAGCCGAGCCGCCGCTGCGGCCTCCCCACCCCTTGCGGGGTGGGGCTGCGGTGGCGTGAGGCGGCGCACAGTACCGAGTCGCGCCTTGTGGGAGCTTGTTGCGGAGCCGCCCCGCGGCGCGGCGACCTCGCAACGGAGCCCGGCCCATGGCCGATGCAGGCCAGCTCATGCCCATCCTCGTCAGTGTCGCCGGCGGCCTGCTTGCACTGGGCCTGCTGTTTGCTCTGGTGGTGTGGATACACAAGCGCAACCGCGCCGTGCCCGACGACCCGGCACTCTGGCAGGGCCGGGACTATGGCTGCCCCGAGTGCGGGGCCGCCATGGAGCAGGGCTGGGTAATGCTGGGCAAGGGGGCCATCTTCTCGCCCCGGGCGCGCGGCCGCCCCGGGCTCTTCGCGCACATCGGCAGAGCGCTGCCCAACACCCTCAGCATGCACCTGCGGCCCGCCGCCAACATGGCCTGGCACTGCCCGCGCTGCCGGCTGCTGCTGCTGGACCACGACAAGCTGGTGCATTGACGCAGCCCCGAGTGCCTGCCCGCGCGACACCCTCAGCGCACCAGGTCCACGATGCGCCAGTCCTTGCCGTCCAGGCCGAGCACGACGTGGGTCTCGCTGCCGAGCGGGCCGACGCGAATCACAAAGCGGTTCCAGGCCTCGAAGAAGGCGAAGTCGATGGCGTCCATGAAGAGCGCCGGGCGGCTCTCGGTGGTGCGCTGCGCCGCCTCACGCAGGCTGCTCTGCACCCACTCAAGCGTGATGGCCTGATCCAGCGCCGCATCACCCAGCCGCGGCAAGTTGCTCTTGAGCCATACCACCACCTGGTCCGCACCCGGGTCCGGGCGCGGCTCGAAGGCGGGCACGGCGGTGCGGATGCGCTTGGCGTAGCGCGCCTGGATGGCCGCCAGGTCCACGAACGGCGCGAGCGTTTCGGGGTCCGCATCGCGCACCGCGTCATCCACGCGAAACACCGTGTAGTAGGGCCAGAGGCCGTAGCCGAGTACGGCCAGGATCAGGAGATAGCCCAGTAGGCGCAGCATGGGGTCTCAATCCGCGTGCAGGAGCCGAAACCCCGAATTGTACCGACTTGCCCGGTGCGCGCGGCCCGGCGTGTCCGATGACATCCTCCGGCAAGCCCTGTCGGAGCCCCGGAGCCGCAGCGTTATAATCCGGGGCCAACCCGCCAGCGGAGCGACGATGGCAACGGAGCACATGGCCGCAGACGCCCGCCACCGGGCAGCGGGCGCCACCTCCTCGTGGGCGCCGGCCGCGGCGTGCGCGCCGCACGGCACGGAGCAGGGCGCGGAGCAGGGCGCGGAGCAGGGCGCGTGAGCGGCGCCGCCACCGATGGGTTGGAGATCTACCTGGTGGGCGGGGCCGTGCGCGACCGCCTGCTGTGCCTGCCGGTGGACGAGTCCGACTATGTGGTGGTGGGCGCCACGCCGCAGGAGATGCAGCGGCGCGGCTTCACCCAGGTGGGCAGGGACTTCCCCGTCTTTCTGCACCCGGAGACCAAAGACGAGTACGCGCTGGCCCGCACCGAGCGCAAGTCCGCGCCCGGCTACCATGGCTTCGAGGTGCATGCCTCAGCCACGGTGACGCTGGAGCAGGACCTGGCGCGCCGGGACCTCACCATCAACGCCCTTGCCGAGGACTGGGATGGGCGCATCATCGACCCCTTCGGCGGCGTCGCGGACCTGAAGGCCCGGGTGCTGCGGCATGTGTCGCCGGCCTTCGTGGAAGACCCGGTGCGCATCCTGCGGGTGGCCCGCTTCGCGGCGCGCTTCGCTGAGCTCGGCTTTCGCGTCGCCGACCAGACCATGGCGCTGATGCGGGACATGGTCACCGCGGGCGAGGTGGATGCCCTGGTGCCGGAGCGGGTGTGGCAGGAAATGGCCAAGGCCCTGTCCGAGTCCAGGCCGTCGCGCTTTTTCACCGTGCTGCGGGCGTGCGGCGCCCTGGCGCGACTGCTGCCGGAGCTGGACCGCCTCTGGGGCGTACCACAGCCGTCCCAAGCCCACCCGGAGATCGACACGGGCGAGCACGTGATGCTGGTGGTGGACACCGCGGCACGGCTCACGGATGCCGCCGAGGTGCGCTTCGCCGCCCTCTGCCATGACCTGGGCAAAGGCACCACACCGCGCGAGCAATGGCCGCGCCATCATGGCCACGAGGCGCGCAGTGTCGCGCTGGTGGCGGACATCTGTGCACGCTACAAGGTGCCGAAGCGCTTCTGCGAGCTGGCCCGCCTCACCGCACGCTGGCACGGCCTGGTGCACCAGGCGGCGGACGTCAGGCCCGCGACCCTGCTCGGCATGCTGGAGGCCGTGGACCTGTTCCGCCGTCCGGGGCGACTGGAGCAGATGCTGCTGGCCTGCGAGGCGGACTATCGCGGTCGCACCGGCTTCGAGGAGCGGGCCTACCCGCAGGGGGAGCTGGTGCGCCGCTGCGCCCGCGCCGCCCGGCAGGTGAATCAGCGCGCCATTGCCGCCGCCACCACCGACCAGAGGCGCATCCCGGAGGCCATTCGTCGCGCCCGCCTCGCCGCCATCGCCACCGCCAGGCGCCGGCCGGTGGGTGGCGCCGAGACGGGCTGATGGGCAGGCCATCCCAGATGCGGCTCACCTGGGCTCGTCGCGCGTGGCCGCCGGCAGCAGGAGCGTGAAGCAGGCGCCGCCGCCCGGATTGTCCGTGAGCTTAAGCTCGCCGCCGACGGACTCGATGCCGCGCAGGGCCACGCTCAGGCCGAGACCGGTGCCTTCACCCGGCGGCTTGGTGGTGAAGAAGGGGTCGTAGATGCGCCGCCGGATGTCGGCCGGCACGCCCGGACCCGTGTCACAGACGCTGATGGCAACGCGCCCGCCCCGCGCGCTGATGCCGATGCATAGCTCGCGGCGCTCGACATCCCGCAGCGCCTGGATGGCGTTCAGCACCAGATTCAGCAGCGCCTGACTCAGTGCGTCGCGGTTGCTGATCACCGCCAGCGGGGTCTCCGGTGTGTCGGTGAGCAGCTGGACGGACCAGCGCTTCAGCTCGCTCTGCACCAGCAGCACCACGTCGGCCGCCACCTGCGCCGGGTCCAGGCGGTGCAGCTCGCTGTCGTCGCCGCGGGCGTAGCCGAGCACGCCGTCGACGATGCGCCCGATGCGGCGCACCTGGGTTTGGGCCCGGGCCAGCACGTCCAGCATCGCCGGGTCGGCGAGATTCGCCTCAACGTGGGCGATGTAGTTGGAGAGCCCCATGAGCGGGTTCTTGATCTCGTGCGCAATGCCGCCGACGAAGGTCCCGAGCGCCGAGAGCTTCTCCATCTGCAGGGATTTTTCCTGCGCTTCCTGGAGCTCAGCCTGCATGCGCTTGGCAGCGGTGATGTCCTCCACCATGCCGACGGCGCCAAGGGGCCTGCCGTCGGCGCCCTGCATCAGGGCCACGGTGAGGTGGCCCCAGACCAGGCTGCCGTCGGGGCGCAGGTAGCGCTTGTCGAGGTGGTAGCCCCGGATGTCGCCGGCCCAGAGCGCCCGGTATTGCGTCAGGTCGGCCGCGACATCGTCCGGATGGGTGAACTCGCCGAAGCCCTGTGTCGACAGCGTCTGTGCATCGCGGCCGAGGATGCGCTGCAGCGCCGGATTGCTCAGGGCGACCCGGCCGTCCTGCTGCACCAGGCCGATGCCGAGCGGCGCGCTCTCGAACAGGGCGCGGAAGCGCGCCTCGTTGGTGGCGAGGCGGCGCAGCAGGGGGTCTGTGATGCGAAAGAAGAGCACCGCGCCCGCCGCCGCCAGCAGCAGCGTGATGCCGAGTGCCAGCAGCGCGGCGCGCACGAAGGGCCGGCGGATCTCGTCCAGATCCACCTTGGCCACCAGGCCCCAGCCCAGGGCCGGAAGCGGCTCGGCGGCGGCGAGGACCCGGGTGCCGTCGTAGTCGCGCCCGACCAGCACACGCCCGGCGCCGGACAGGGCGGCGCGCATGGGCTCGGCGAGGCCGGAGCGCCAGGGCACGCTGCGCGGCAGTGCGCGCTCGGCGTCGCCGCCGGCGACGAGGAACTCGATGGCGTCGCCGGTGCGGTGCGCGAGCACCAGCTCGCCGCTGCGCCCGAGACCACCGTAGGTGCGCGCGGCACGGCGGACCTGCTCCAGGGTCGCAGCCATGGCGCCGGCGGGAAAGTCCTGGGAGAAGCGCTGATCGAATTGTCCGACGGCCTCGATGAGTCGGGCCTGGCCGTCGGCGAGCCCCGCCAGCAGCCGCCGCTGCTCGGTCATGGCGACGTCCAGGAGCACGGCGATGGCGCCGCCGGCGGCACCGAGGGCGACCGTCACCAGCAGCACCAGCAGGGCCAGGCGCTCGCGCCCGCGCAGCGCTCGCTCGCGCATCACGCGGATGCCGCGCTGGGCTGCGGCAGAAGCGTGGCCGCCATGCGTGCGGCGGCCTGTGCGCAAATGCTCGTAATGGACGCCGGCTGCATGTCACTCCCCCGTGGTTACTGGTAGTATCTGCGCGCCTTTTCGTGCCCGCGACCTGGCCCCAAGGAGCCGTCCGATGTCCCAGCCATTGTACGCAGCGAGACCGTCGGT
Organism: uncultured Thiohalocapsa sp.; assembly: GCF_913063425.1. Taxonomy (GTDB): domain Bacteria; phylum Pseudomonadota; class Gammaproteobacteria; order Chromatiales; family Chromatiaceae; genus Thiohalocapsa. Next base: position 121,015 of record NZ_CAJXYK010000008.1, on the reverse strand, counting down.
TTGGCGGATGCACCCGTTCGGAACCCTCTTCAACTGGCTCCTGGTGCTGGCCGGCGCCTACATCGCCGTCACCGGCAGCATCCCCTACGTCTCGGCGCTGCTGGCGGACACGCCCTTGCCGGCCTGGGCGGATCTGCGCTATGTCGGCTACCTGCTCATCGCCTGGGGTCTGCTGCAGCTGCTCGGCTGGTGGATCAGCGCGCTGTTCGACCACCTGGAGATCACCGCGCACGAGCTGGTGTGGACCCACGGCTTTCTGAACAAGCAGTACACCGAGACCAACATGGCCTCGGTGCGCACGGTGCGGGTCAGGCAGTCGCTGCTGCAGCGGCTCCTGAACGCCGGGGATCTTGTCATCTACACCACCGGCGATGAGCCGGAGCTCACCATCAAAGGGCTGCCGCGTCCGGGCGAGATCCGTGTGCTCATCAAGCAGCAGAGCGGCGGGGAGTAACGTGCGGGCGCTGCGCAGCATGGGTGCCGGCGGGCAACACCCTGTTCTGGGCGTCGCCCTGCTGCTGCTCGCCGCGGCGCTGCCGGCGGCGGCGGACACGGGTGCGCTGGACCGGATCAAGGCGTCCGGCACCATCACCATCGCCTACGACCCCAACGCCTATCCCATCTCCTTCAAAGATGCCGACGGCGCCCCGCGGGGCTACTCCGTGGACCTGTGCCGGCGCATTGTCGCCGGGGTGCAGCGGGCGCTGGAGCTGGATGCCCTGGAGGTGGCCTGGATCGAGGGCAACACCCCGCGGCGCATCGCCGCAGTGGCCAATGCCGAGGCGGACCTGGAGTGCGGCACCACCACCATGACCCTCGCCCGGCAGCGCCGGGTGGACTTCGCCAACGTGGTGTTCGTGGAGTCGGGCGGCGTCCTGGTGCGCGCCGACAGCGGCATCCGCGCCCTGGAGGACCTGGGCGGCAAGACCCTGGGGGTCATCCCGGAGACCACCACGGAGCGGCGCCTGCGCCCGGTGCTGGAGGCGCGGCTCATCAATGCGGAGCTGAAGCCCATCCGCGACGCCCGTGACGGGCGCGAGCGCCTGAAGGAGGGCGCGCTCGACGCCGTCGCCGGCGACCGCCTGGTGCTCATCGGCCAGGTGGCGGAGGCGGGCAACGCCCAGGACTTCGCCATCCTGGACGCGGACTTCTCCGTGGAGCCCTATGCCTTCGCCGTGCCGCGCAACGATGCGGACTTCCGGCTGGTGGTGAACACCGCCCTGGCGCAGATCTATCGCACCCGGGAAGTGGACCGGATCTTCGAGCGCTGGTTCGGCGAGGACTCGGAGCCGACGGCACTGCTGGAGACCGTCTATTTCATCTACGGCTTTGCCGATTGAGCGTGGGCGTAATGACCCGCCGAAGCTCCTGGTCCTGCTGGGGGCGCCGTTGTGCGCGGACGCAAGCCCCGGGCCAGCGCTGCGCCGCCGCCTCGACTGCGCCCTGGGGCTGCTGCTGGCCGAGCCCCGGGCGCGCATCCTGATCACCGGCGGCGTCCCGCCGCATGCCCCGTGCGCGCGCTCGGAGGCTGCGGCGGCGGCTGACGCGCTGCGCGCCGCCGGCATTGCCAGCGAGCGTATGCTGCTGGAGTGCAGGGCGCGCAACACCTGGGAAAACGCCGTGCACACTGCCCGCCTGCTGCATGCGCACGCCTGGTCCGGGCCGCCCTTGTACCTGGTGACGGACCCCTGGCACCTGCCGCGCGCGACGCTCGCCTTCCGCGCCCAGGGGCTGGTCGTGCGGTCTGCGGGCTGCCCGCAGGGTGCGGCTGCGCGGCCGCGGCGGGGACTGGCACGGCTGCTGCTGCGCGAAATGCTGGGGCTCTGTGTCTATCTGCTGCGGTGGCTGCGTGTGCGCCTGCGTGGGCGCCCCCATCCGCCGGGCGCCTGACCTGGCGTCTGAGGCGGCGTCGTATCTGCCCCGTCCAGCGTGAGCCATGCCGCCGGCAGACTCCCCGGGTGATCGACTCGCAGCACTGCGGCGCCTACAGGGTGAGCTGCGTGCCTGTCGCCGCTGCCCGCGCATGCAGGGTCCGCCGGTGCACGGTGAGGCCGCGCTCTCGCCGGTGCTCCTGCTGGGTCAGGCCCCCGGGCGCCGGGAGATTCAGCAGCACCGGCCCTTTTGCTGGACCGCCGGGCGCACCCTGTTCGGCTGGTTCTCCGGCATTGGGCTGGACGAGGACGCCTGCCGGCGCCTGGTCTACATGAGCGCCGTCTGCCGCTGTTGGCCCGGCGGGCTGGCCCGCGGCGGTGATCGGGTGCCGACGCGGGAGGAAGTGGCAAACTGCGCGCCATGGTGGCAGCGCGAGCTGGCACTGGTGCGCCCGCGTCTGGTGCTTCCCGTGGGCCGACTCGCCATCACGCGTTTTCTTGCGGCGCCGCGGCTGGATGCAGTGGTCGGGCAGCAGTTCCGTGTCGAGCAGGAGGGCGTGGCGGCCGATGTGATCCCGCTGCCGCATCCGTCCGGTGCCTCCACCTGGTTCAGGACAGATCCCGGCCGCCTGCTGCTGCCGCAAGCCCTGGCGCTGATCGCGGCGCACCCGGCTTGGCAGGAGATCGTCTCGGCCTGCATGCAGGCGGCGCCGGGTAACGCGCCTAATCCAGGCTGACCCGGTCGGGGCGGTGCTGCCCGGGCCGCCCGGCAGGGGCAGAGAGACCGGCGCTGTCCCTGCGCCGGGTCCGGCTTGGCCGCGCCTCAGCGCGCGCCGATCCGTACCACGTCCCCGTCGAAGGTGGGCACCGTGAGCACGAAGGGGTCGGTGGGGTAGCACAGGGCCTGCTCTTCGAGCATGGCGATGGCAATGCGCTCGCCCATGCGCAGGCTGTCATAGTAGTCCGAATAGTAATGGACACCGGCCATGTTGCGGCCGATGGAGATGTTGGCGGCGAGCTTGTTGAGCTCGCCTTCCAGGGTGAGGAAGTCGCCGTCGAGCCGCTCATCCAGGCTGGCGCCGAGGCTGCCCGGGGTGGTCTCGGGCTCGTAGTGCACGGCGGTGTCGCCGTTCTCGTAGAGCGCGAACCTGTCCCTGGCGTCGCGCCGGACGAAGACGGCGTTGGTGTCGAAATAGGCCTTGAGGATGGTGACACAGGCCCCGGCCACAGTGGCGTGTCCTGCGCCATAGGCCGGGTGCATCGGGGAGCCTTCCTGGAAGGCCATCGGCAGCAGCGCCGAGCCCGACCCATTGGCCGCACGGATGGCGTTCACCGTGTCCTGGATGGCGCCCTCGAGGTCCTCGAACACCGTGCCGACCTGGGGGAAGGCGGTCTGGATCTCGGCGGCGCGATGGATGCGGCCGGCGAGGGTCTCCGGGCGCAGCCGGATGTGGGTGTTGAACTTCTGGTAGCGCACGGCCTTGAGCGCGCGCGTCGCCACCTCCGTGACCAGGGTCAGGATGTGCGGGCCGCCGTAGAGCGCGAAGCCGCCCGCGGCGCTCGGATGGGTCTCCAGGATGTCGGCGAGCACGCCGGTTGCATCCAGGCTGTTCAGGAAGAACGGCGACTGTCCGGAGAGATGGCCGAAGCCCGGATCAAAGGGTGCCTCCATGGACAACAGGATCAGGCACGCATTGAGGTACGCCTGGTACAGCGCATCGTCGTGCACATAGGTGGCGAGATCCCGCGGCGTGGTGATGAACCGCCGCGGCGCGCCGGAGAACAGATCGGCGTTATTGCGCACGTCGGCACCGTTCTGGACGGCCAGCCAATCGCCCCAGTCGGTCATGTAATCCTGCGTCTCGGCAACCGGCACGCGCTGGTCGATGCGCAGCGGGCCATACTGGATATAGCCGTCGGCCACCCCGCTGCCGCCGGGCTCCGGCTGGTCATTGCCGATGAGCATGAACTGCGACAGATAGGGTCCGACCTCGACCCCGGGGGAGGAGCCGCGGAACAGGGTACGTGCCGTCACCGACCCGCCCTCGGTGGTGCGCGGGCGGCCCGGGAAGCCATCCTGCGCGTAAGTCAGGGCGTCGAGGCGGCCGACGGCCGCGGTCACGGCCGGGTCGGTGGCGCCGGCGCGTAGCTCCGGCAGGGGCACGTCGCGCAGCAGAGCGAGCTCGTAGACCTCCGCCATCTCGTAGGCGAGCTCGTCGGAGCCCAGGGCCGGCGCCGGCGGCATGGTGACCGCCTGCGCGTCCGGTCCCTGGAGGTCGTAGACGACGCCTGCGGTGGGCGCCTCCCAGGCGCGCGCCTTCTCAGGCGATGCGCGCACGCCCGCCGTGAAGGCGTCGATGAAGCCCTCATCGATGGCCCGGCGAAAGCGCTCGAAATCCGCCTTCACCTGAAGCAGCCCCGTGCCCGGGTCATGGTGCAGGCCCTTGGTGAAGCACATGGCGTAATTGGCGCCGGCCCAGCGCTGCTCATCGCCATTGGCCTGGTGCGGCGGGTGCTCGCGGTCTTTCGCCTTCCGGGCTGCCGACAGGCGCAGCTGATACGCTCCTTCGCGACGGTAGTCAGTCATGGTCTTGCGCTCCGATGATTGTGGTGTCGTTTACGCTCTCTCGGCAAGCGACCGGCCGCTTGGTCGGCCGGCGCTGCCCGACTGACTCTAGGTCATTGCCCAGGGTCGGCGAATGGGCGGATGCGCCTGCTTGCTGTCAGAAAGCGCGTCGTCGCATTGGCGCATTTCCGAGTGGTCCGCGCGGGCAAAGGGTGGCGCAGCGGCGACGGCGCAGCCGCTGCTCACAGGCTGTCAGGACGCCGCCGGTCGCAAAACCGTCCGGGCGCGAGCACGGCGACGGTGCCGCGTTGCGCCGGGCCGCGCTCGGCGCCCAAAATGTACGGTCAGGTTCCTGAGGCCCTGCGCATGTGGAGCATTGTCGACCGCTACTTTCTTGCCGAGCTCGTCAAGGTCTTCGCCGCCATCATGGCGACCCTGGTGCTGGTGGTGGCGAGCATGCTGTTCCTGCGCACGCTGGAGCAGGTGAACGTCGGCAATCTTCAGGCGCGGCTGGTGCTCCAGTTCCTGGGCCTGCAGCTGCTGCGGGACATGGCCACACTGCTCGCGCCCGCGGCGTTTCTCGCGGTGCTGATGGCGCTCGGGCGCATGGCCCGTGACAGCGAGCTCATCGCCTTCACAGCGGGTGGGCTCAGCCCGTGGCGGGTGTTTCGCGCTGTGCTGCTGTTCGCGCTGCCGGTGGCGCTGATCACCGCCTGGTTCTCGCTGGTGCTGAAGCCCTATGCGTCGGCGCAGATTCAGCTCATCGAGGCACGCAAGGACGACGAGGCCACACGCATCAGCGGGCTTCAGCCCGGGCGCTTCTACCAGCAGCAGGGCGGTACCATGACGTTTTATGCGGCCGGCATGGACGGTGCCGGCCGTTTCGTGGATGTGTTCGTGCAGGACCGCAGCAGTGACCCGCCGCGGCTGGTGTTGTCCGAGCGCGGGTACTACAGCGAGAGCACCGCGGATGGCGAGCAGCGCGTGATTCTGGAGGACGGCCGCCGTTTCGACGGGCGCGCGGGCGATCTCGACTACACCCTGGTGGATTTCGCCCGGCTGACCTACTACATCAGCGCCGGCAGTGCGATGCAGCAGGCGAACTGGCGGCGGGCTGCGACGCCGACGGCGCAGCTGCTGGCCTCGGACGATATCCGCGACCGGGCCGAGGTGGAGCACAGGCTCGCAGCGGCCCTGGGTGTCATCTCGCTGGGCATCCTCGCCGTGCCGCTGACGCAGCTCTCGCCACGGCGTCGCAGCGGCGGGCGGCTGCTGCTGGCGTTTCTCGCCTACTTTGCCTTTTTCAACGGCCAGCGACTCGCCGAAGAGTGGATGACCGGCGGCGTGACGCCGCCGTGGCTGGGACTGCTGTGGTATCAGGTGGCGATCATCGCCATCGTCTTCGCGGCGCTGCTGCCGGGCAGCTATTTCGCGCGGCGTGTGCTCGCGCGGCTGCGCCGAACCTGATCCGGCAGCGCGCCGGGCGCAGTGCGCTCAGCCGTCCAGGGCCGCGGCGTCCCGCACCTCCACATCGAGGAGCCGCGTGGGAACCGCCGCGCCCGCCGTGCCACCCACCTCGGCCATGGCCGTGCGCAGCGCGGTGGCGAGGGTGAGGGCCTGCACGACATCCGCGTCGGAGGCGTTGCTGCCGACGCAGAAATCGTCCACCAGCGTGAGCAGACGGTCGAGCAGCCTTGCCACGTCTTCGGCTGTGTCGGTGGCCGGATGCAGCGGCAGCTCCAGGTCGAAGCCATTGTTGAGGTCGGCGGTGAGGATGGACTGGGGCATGGTTCTGGGCTCCTGGTGTTGGGACGATCAGCGTGGGTGAGACAACGCCTTGGGCACTGAACGGTGTCGATCGGCACGTGGCGGTTGCGTCGCCCAGTGATGGTGGCAGCGAGCTTCCGCGTGTCGTGACAGGTGATGCCTGTTCAAAACTTGGACGATCCCGCGACGACACCATCTCCGTAGACGCAGCCGAAGGTCGGTGGCGGTTGGGTCGCTGCAGCACCTGAAACAGCAGCCGTCCAAGAAATGTCCAACCGTAGGTGCCAAGCTAGACCCCTCTGCTGGCGTTGTCAAGAGCCTGTTCAGATACGATATGGACAAAACATTAACACGCGGAGTTGCCCGTGACTGATTCCCGAGAACCCGAGACCGGCCAGACTTACCGCATCGGCGCGGTGGCGCGGCTCACTGGTATCCCGCCGGACACCCTGCGGGTGTGGGAGCGGCGCTATTCGGTGGTGACGCCCGTGCGCTCCGAGGCGGGCACCCGCCTGTATCGCGCCGAGGACGTGAGCCGACTCAACCTCATCAAGCGCCTCGTGGACAACGGTGATGCCATCAGCCATGTGGCGCGCTTGTCCCTGGAGCACCTGCGGCAGCGGGCGCAGGGACTGGACACCCCGGTGCAGGCGGCCCAGGAGGCGCGGCCCTGCCGCGTGGCCGTGCTGGGTCCATCGCTGCCGCTGCTGCTGCGGGCGGACGGCACAGAGGCAGTGCAGGAGGCCGACGAGGACGTTCACCTGGTCGGTCTGTATACGGAGGAGTCGGCGCTCCGCGATCACGCAAGCCAGCTCGGTTTGGACCTGCTGGTGCTGGAGTGCCCGACCATTCACGAGGATCAGCTGCGCGTGCTCGCCGACCTCGCCGCACGCAGCGGCGCCCCGCGCACGCTGGTGGTCTACAACTACGCGAGCCGCGACGTGGTCAACCGCCTGGAGGCCCAGCACATGGTGGCCAAGCGCGCCCCGGTGGATGCCGCCGAGCTCAAGCGCTGGTGCGTGGCCATGCACAGCTCGGGCGGCGTCGGCGCGGCCGCACTGCTGGCGGAGTTCGACCTGAGCGAGCCTGCGCCGGCGCGGCTCTATGACAGCGCGGCCCTGTCGCGGATCGCAGCCGCTTCGCCCACGGTCAAGTGCGAGTGTCCGCACCATCTGGTGCAGCTGGTCTCAAGCCTGGTGGCCTTCGAGGCCTACTCGCGGGAATGCGAGAACCGCAACGCCGACGACGCGGCGCTGCATGCCTACCTGCACGCCGCCACGGCACAGGCCCGCGCGACCCTGGAGGCGGCGCTGGCCCGGGTGGTGGAGGCGGAAGGCATCGAGGTCTGACCCGGCCCTGGTCGGCCCAGCCCAGCGGGCACGCAGCCGGGGTCGAGCGCAACCGACGCTGCCGCGGCCGCAACGGCCGAGGCGTCCGCGGCGTGCCGACGGCGCCGCTCGCGGGCGCTGCAAGCGGCGCCGAAGGCGGAAACGATGGCTGTTAGAATCCTTGCCGAGCGCCGCCATCCGAGACCAGCCGCAATGATCTCTCTCCTCGACTATGGCGCAGGCAACGTCCGCAGCCTGCGCAACGCCGTCTCCCGCCTCGGCTACGAAGTCACCGATGTCCGCACGGCGGACGACATCCTCGGCGCCGAGCGGCTGCTCTTCCCCGGCGTGGGTGCCTTCGGTGCCGCCATGGGGCGCCTTCAGGAGCTGGGCTTCGTCGAGCCGCTGCTGGACTACCTGCGCGCCGACCGGCCCTTCCTCGGCATCTGCATCGGGCTGCAATGCCTGTTCGAGGGCAGTGAAGAATCCCCCGGCGTGCCCGGGCTCGGCCTGCTGCCGGGGCGTGTGGCGCGCTTCCCCGCCGGGGCGCTGTCCGTGCCGCACATGGGCTGGAACGGGCTGCGGGTCGGGCGGGACTCGGAGCTGCTGGCGGGCCTGACGGCGGACCGCTTCTACTTCGTCCACTCTTACTGCGCCCGGCCCACCGTCGAGAATGCGCACTGGGTGCTGGCGGAAACCGACTACGGCGAGCCCTTCATCTCCGCGGTGCAGCAGGGGCAGGTGATCGCGCTCCAGTTCCACCCGGAGAAGAGCGGTGCCGCGGGCTTGGCGCTGCTGCAGCGCTTCCTCACGGGAACGGTCGCGGTGGCGCCGGCGTTTGCCCCGCGCATCCTGTCGGCGCCCGCGGAGGCCAAATCGCCGCTGCCCACACAGCGCCCGACACGGCTCGCCAAGCGTGTCATCGCCTGCCTGGACGTGCGCAGCAACGATGCCGGGGACCTGGTGGTCACCAAGGGGGATCAATACGACGTGCGCGAGCAGGGCGAGGTGCGCAACCTGGGCAAGCCCGTGGAGCTGGCGGCGCGCTACTACGAGGAGGGCGCCGACGAGATCACCTTCCTCAACATCACCGCGTTCCGCGACTTCCCGCTGCGCGATCAGCCCATGCTGGAGGTGCTGCGGCGCACGTCCGAGCAGGTGTTCGTGCCGCTCACCATCGGCGGCGGCATCCGCGCCTTTACGGATGCGGACGGCCACAGCTACTCCGCGCTGGACGTGGCCGACGAGTATTTCCGCTCCGGCGCGGACAAGATCTCCATCGGCTCCGATGCCGTCCACACCGTGGAGCAGGTGCGCGCACGGGGCGCCGACGGCAGCAGCGCCATCGAGCAGATCGCGGCGCGTTACGGCAACCAGGCGGTGGTCATCTCCGTGGACCCGCGGCGGGTCTACGTGAGCGGCCCGGAGGTGACGGCGCGGCACGTCATCGAGACCGCGCAGCCGGGGCCGAACGGGGAGCGCTGGTGCTGGTTCCAGTGCACCGTGCGCGGCGGTCGCGAAGGCCGCGACGTGGATGCGGTGGAGCTGGCCCGCACCTGCGAGGCGCTCGGCGCCGGCGAGATCCTGCTCAACAGCATCGACCGCGACGGCTCCGGGCTGGGCTTCGACCTGGAGCTCATTGCCGCCGTGCGCGCGGCCGTGGGCATCCCGGTGATCGCCTCCAGCGGCGCCGGCAGCCCCGCGCATTTCGTCGAGGTCTTCTCGGCGACGGGCGCCGACGCTGCCCTGGCCGCCGGCATTTTCCACCGTCGCGAGGTCCCCATCTCCGCTGTGAAGACGGCCCTTGCGGAAGCCGGGGTACCCGTGCGCGCGGCCTGACGGAGGTGCGGAGGATGCTTGAGTGGCTTTACCATCGGCGCCGGCACAGGCCGGTGACGACCGTCACCCGCCCGGCGGTGGCGCTGGCGTTGTCGGCCCTGCTGCTGATAACGGGGTGTGCCGGCATCGCCCGCAAGCCTGCGCCGGACGACGCCGCCCTGCCGGGGGGCATGAACCGCGACGAGCTGCTGACGACCATCGCCACCTGTCACCTGCGCCGCGTGGTGCAGAACGAGGACCGGGGCGCCACGGATGCCGTGGTCATCGCCGCCGTGGAGCGCTACGGCTTCGAGGTGGAAGACATGGTGGAGCGCGCCAATGCGCTCACCGTCGCCGCCGTGGATGATCCGGCGGCCCGCGCCTCGCTGCGGCGCCTGGCGGGCACCGCCTGCGAGCGCCTGGCCGCACTCACGGGCGCGTCGTCCGGGCTGGTGCGCTTCGACCGCTCCGGCAACATCGGCAACACCTGGGTGGTGGTGAACGGCGAGATCCACGACGGCTTCGCGGACGAGGTCATCGACAAGCTGCGCCGCGAGAAGGCCGTCGGTCTGCTCATCACCAGCCCCGGCGGCTCCTTGTACGAGGCACGGCGGCTCGGGCGCTACCTGCGCCAGAACGGGCTGCGGGTGGGCGTCAAGGACGTCTGCACATCGGCCTGCGTGGATGTGCTCGCCGGCGGCATCGAGCGCTTCGTGACCCGCGGCGCCAAGCTCGGCATCCACCAGAGCAAGGTGCCCAAGCACCTGAGCAGTCACGAGGGCGGGCAGCTGTCCGTGGTGGCCGCGGCCCTGTACCTGCGCGAGATGGGCATCGACGACACCGTGGCCCTGGCGGCGGCGTCCGTACCCAACGACAAGATGTACTGGATCTCCGTCGCCGAGGCCCTGGAGACGGGGCTTGCCACCAAGCTGGTGGACAGCCTCTGAGGCGCGCCGCCCGGGAACGCACGGCCTCAGAGACCGCACGGCCTCAGAGACCGCGAGGCCTCAGAGATAGAGCCGCCGCAGGCCGGGGTGAACGCCGCTCTGCTGCCAGAACAGCTCGAAGCGCCGGCGCAGCCGCCGCGTGTGAGCGCTGTCCGAGAAATCCACCAGCAGGCTGTCCCGGGCCGCGGTGGGCCTCAGGGTATAGCCCACCTCGTCCGCGAGCAGGCAGGGCTCCGTCCCCTCGGCCAGCTCCTCCGGCAGGGTGCGGATCTGGATGCCGGAGCTGAAGCGCCGGGAGAGCTCGATGAGGCGGTGACCGCGCTTCACCGGTGCATCCGCATCCGCCACCAGCACCCGCACCGGCACCCGCCCGCGGCGGTGCACGGCGAGCCGCAGCATGGCGTCCAGCACCGGCGACTGGTCGTATAGCCCGGGCTCCAGGTCCGGGCTCGCAATGAGCAGCTCCGTGCGTGCCTGGGCCGCCAGGCTGGCCACCGCGCCGCCCTGGGCCTCCGGCGAGTCGAGCCGCAGCACGCCGGTGGTGTCGCCGAGCCGCCGGGTGTCGAGATCCGCGGCGATGTTCCGGGCGGCATCGGCGAAGCGCATGCGCCGATGCGGGATGCCGGCCTCGTCGAAGACCTCGCCCTCCGGCGCGAAGCCGAGCCCGGCGTAGAAGGGCAGGGCGCTCACCTGGGCGTGCAGGAACAGCGGGCGCACGCCCTCGTCTTCGGCGATGCGCAGCAGCTCCAGCAGCAGTGCACGGCCGACGCCGCGGCGGCGATGCGCTGCCAGCACGGCCATGCGGCCGATCTGACCGGACGGCAACAGGCGTGCGGTGCCGATGGCAGTGCCGTCGGCAGCCTCGGCGAGCAGGTGCACGGCTTCGGTGTCGAGTCCGTCCCATTCAAGCGTTTCCGGCACGCCCTGCTCGCGCACGAACACCTGCCGGCGTACCACCGTCAGGGCGGCGCCGTCCTGTTCCCAGTCGGCCCGGCGGACGCGGAAGTCGGTGTGGTGGTTGTTCGGCATGGCGGGAGGGCCCCAGGTTGACAGGCGGCTGCGGAGCGTCGATCGGCGCTGGCGCGATCTGCTCTGGAGTGTAGGGACGCAGCCTGGCCGGTGGAAGTTCCCGCCGGGTGTGTCAGCTGCCCGGCTCCTGGTCATCGTCATCCGGCACCAGGAAATGTCCGGCGTTGAACAGCCTGGTCAAGAGCTCCAGACAGGGGGCATCGTCGAGCCGCGGCAGCACGGCATCCGCCTGCAGCGCGGGCCGCCGGCACAGCGCCGCCAGGAAGGCGGTGCGGCCGGCGGGCAGGGCGTGGCAGTCGCCGTTGGCGAACAGCAGGTCTTGGGTGTCGCCAGCCGCCGCGGGCAGAAAGAGCAGGCGTGAGGCGCCGTCCCTCGGCAGGCGACCCGCCTCGCGCAGCAGCGCGATGACAGCGTCCGCAGGCCAGGGCGGGTCCGGCGGCAGCAGCTGGATGTTGGGCTTGGGCTCCGTCAGCCAGCTGCCGAGCCAGCGGCGGAACAGGGCCTCGTCGGCGCCCGCGAGCAGCCGCTCGATGCCGCCGCGCAGGGCGCCTGCCAGGTCCGCCGGCAGCGCAGCGGGCTCCACCGGCGGGGCGAGCCCGGGCGGGTCGCGCCAGCGGGTCCCGTCCGCGAGGCCCTCCACCGCGTACTGGAGCCAATCCGCCGCCAGCTCCCGCCAGGCGGGCGCCCGCAGCCCCACCGACCAGGTCATGCAGGGGCCCTCTGCAATGCCCCAGTGCGGCACGCCGGGCGGCAGGTAGAGCAGGTCGCCGGGGCCGAGCAGCCAGTCCCGGTCCGGCTCGAAGCGCGCGAGGATGCTTAGATCCAGATCCGGCAGGCAGCCGGCGGGCGGGTCCGGGCGGGTGTCGATGCGCCAGCGCCGCTGCCCCTGCACCTGCACCAGAAAGACGTCGTATTGGTCCAGGTGCGGCCCCACGGAGCCGCCGTCCTCGGCCCAGCTGACCATGATGTCGTCGAGCCGCCACTCGGGCAGGAAGTCGAAGCAGGCGAGCAGTGCCGCCACCGCCGGCATATGCTTGTCCACGTCCTGCACCAGGAGCGTCCAGTGTGTCGGCGGCAGGGCCGCGAAGTCCGCGTCGTCGAACGGCCCGTGGCTCACCTGCCAGGGGCGCTGCGGGCCGTGCTCGCGGACGATACGCGATTCCACCTCCGGGGCGCAGGCGAGCCCGGCGAGCTCGTCCGGGTCGATGGGGGAGGCGATGCCGGCGCAGGCGCCGCGCAGCAGCAGGGGCCGCTGCTGCCAGAATTCCGCCAGGAAGCGGCCCGCGTCCAGCCCTTCACCCCACCGGAGCCGTTGCGGAATCACGGTGCGACACTCCCCTTGGCATCCGCCGCTCGGGCAGCAGTGGCTCCGCTGCCGACGAGCCGGGCGGGGCGCCGGGTGGCCCGGGTCGCCAGCAGGCCGGCCGCGGCGATGAGCAGGGTGCCGGTGATGGTGGCAAGCGTAAGCGGCTCGTCCCAAAGCAGCCAGCCGTAGGCGGCGCCGAAGACCACCGCGGAATAGCCGAACACGCCCATGCGCGAGGCCGGCGCCAGGGACAGCCCCCGCGTCAGGGCCAGCTGGCCCAGGGTTGCCGCGCCGGCGATGGCCACCAGACCGAGGGCCGCGGCCGCCGACGGCGTCTGCCAGCTCCAGGCGAGTGGGACCGCGGAGATGGCCGCCGCGATGAGCGCGAAATAGAAGACGATGCGCGTCGGCGGCTCGCTGCGGGAGAGCCGGCGCACGGTCACCTTCGCGAGCGCCGCGAGCACGCCGCCGAGGAGCCCGATCAGCGCCACCGGCGACACGCTGAGCCCTGCATCCGTGAAGCTCGGGTCCAAAATCACCGCCACGCCGGCAAAACCGATGCCGAGCGCGAGCGCCAGGGCCGGCGTGACGCGCTCGTGCAGCCAGAGCACTGCGATGATGGGCATGAAAATGGGCGCGGTCAGCTTGAGCAGCATGGCCTCCGCCAGCGGCATGGCGGCGATGGCGTAGAAGAAGCAGTACATGGCGGCCACCCCGGCGCCCGCGCGCAGCAGGTGCAGGCCCGGCACCGTCGTCGCCAGCCTGCCCACGCCGCGGTGTGCCAGCCAGGGCAGCAGCAGCGCCAGCCCGAGGATGTTGCGGGCGAAGACGATCATCGTGTTGTCGAGCTCGCCGGAGACGATGCGAATGCCGACGCCCATGCTCGCAAAGCACAGCTCACCCAGCACGATGTAAAGGGCGCCAAGAGCCAGGGATTGCTTGCGGTGGGGCATGAGTCTCGCGAGTGGTCGCAAAAAAGCGACAGCTGTATGACCTTGAGATGACGAGAAACGTCCAGAAAGCCCTGTGAAGTAAGCAGCTTAGATGTGAGCTTCAAATCGGTTGATGCAAGAAAACCGAAAATTCGAAAAAGTTGCGCAAATGCCGCTCACATTCGCTACACTAATGGGGCCGATCCCTGTACCTAAGCCCGGTGCGTGCGCCGCTGAGATTCCGTGTGAAAAGGCCACGACGTTACGCAACAAGGGCCTTGCAGCAGCACTGAGCACTGCCTATTTTGTCACCACGTTACATTTCGGGAGTCTAAGATGCGACACCTCACCCACCTGCGCACCCTTGCGCTGGCACTGCCGGCCGCCGACGCCCTCAGCTTCACCGCCGTGGCGGACGACATGGACGAGACCTACTGGTATGCCTCCGGCGACCCAACCGTGCCGGACGGGCAGCTCTGGGCCACCAGCTATGGCGAGTGCTGGCAGTCCGCGCCGCCGGACGGCCCCACCAACCTGCCGCCCTGCCAGGTCGAGGTCCGCGACCCGCTGGTGCTGCGCCTCCAGTTCGCGCTGGATCGCTATGGACTCGATGACGTCCTGAACCCCAGTGCCCTCACCGATCTGGATCAGTACATCCAGGAGGTCAAGGATTCTCCGCGCGCCGAGCGGCTGGTCATCGGCGGCTTCACCGACAAGCTCGGAAGCTGGGAGCACAACCTGACCCTCAGCGAGAACCGCGCCAACACCATTCGCAACTACATGATCGATCAGGGCATCCCGCCCGGCGACATCGCCCGCGTCACCGGCTTCTCCTGGGACGTCCCCGCTGAGTATCAGATCGGCGACCTGGGTCCGCTGGAGAACAACCCGCTGCGCCGCCGCGTGGTGGTGCTGGAAGTGCCGGAGGCCATGTAAGCCCCCGACGCCCGGCGCGCGCGCCAAGCCGCCGGGCCGCTTCTCTGCAAAAGCCCGCTGCGCGCCGCGCAGCGGGCTTTTTGCTTTGCGGGTCGGCGCGTCCGGCGCCGCAAAGCACGATGGACCGGCGGGACAGAGGGGCGCGCCCTGTGGCGTTTCGTCGCCGCGCGGTTGCGCGAGCTTCACGCGCCCCGGAGCGTCCGCGCAGCGCCGGCAAACCATACGCGGGCTCATGGCTGGGTCAGTGCGCCGACATCCCGCCAGCCGAGTACCTGGCCCCGGCTCCGACGCTGCGACTGCTCGCCGCCGTAGACGATGTAGGAGCTGACCTCGCGCGCCGGCTCGGCGCTGGCCATCCGATCCGAAAAGCGCTCAAGGGCGTTGAAGAAGTCTGTTGCCACCGTGGCAGCGGATTTGACTTCCACCGCTGTCAGCGCCAGACCGCGCTCCAACAGCAGGTCGATTTCGGCGCCACGGGTCTCGCGGTAGTGGAACAGGGACGGTGGCTCACCCCGGTGCACCAGCAGCTTGAACAGCTCCGCAAAGACCCAGCTCTCGAACACCGCCCCGCGCAGCGGGTGCACGCGCAATTGCTCTGCGTCGCGGACGCCGAGCAGGTGGCAAAGCAGACCGCTGTCAAAGAAGTGCAGCTTGGGTGCCTTGACCAATTGTTTGCGCAGGTTGACGTGCCAAGCCGGCAAGCGGTGCAGCACATAGCCGGTCTCCAGCACCGAGAGCCAGGAAGCCGCGCGGGTCTTCAGTCGCGAAATCCCGAGTATCCAATGCCTCCAGCGACACATAAGGCCGCTCTGGAAACACAGCCCGGCAGAGGGTGGTCTTGCCGGACTGCCGCGGACCCGTGACCGCCACCACGGGATAGTGCCTGGCCGTGGCGCGCAGATGGGGCTCCAGGGTGCGAGGGATCATCTGCCCAGTCCGGCCGCGGATGCATCGATTGTCAGATCAATTGCCAATCGATGCACGCCCGTTCAAACTCACACCATCACGGCGGGATTCGGATCACGAGGCGGGCGGAGGAATCACACGGCCCGCGCCTGCTCGGCGGCGTTGCCGATGTAGCGCGCAGGGGTCAGCGCCTTGAGCTCGGCCTTGGCGTGGTCGGGGATGTGCAGCGTGTCGACGAACGCGGCGAGGGCGTCCGGGCCGATGCGCCGCCCGCGGGTCAGCGCCTTCAGCTTCTCGTAGGGCTGCTCGACGCCGTAGCGGCGCATCACAGTCTGGATGGGCTCGGCGAGGACCTCCCAGTTGGCATCCAGGTCCGCGGCCAGCCGCGCCGGGTCCGCCTCCAGCTTGCCGATGCCCTTCTGCGCGGATTGCAGGGCGATCAGCGTGTGCGCGAGGCCGACGCCGAGGTTACGCAGCACCGTGGAGTCCGTCAGGTCCCGCTGCCAGCGCGAGACGGGCAGCTTGGCGCCCAGATGGCCCAGGATGGCGTTGGCGATGCCGAGGTTGCCCTCGGCGTTCTCGAAATCGATGGGGTTGACCTTGTGCGGCATGGTGGACGAGCCGACCTCGCCCGCGACGGTCTTCTGCTTGAAACAGCCGAGCGAGATATAGCCCCAGACGTCCCGGCAGAAGTCCAGCAGCACCGTGTTGAACCGGGCCTGGGCATCGAACAGCTCGGCGAGGTAGTCGTGCGGCTCGATCTGCGTGGTGTAGGGGTTCCAGGTGAGGCCGAGGGATTCCACGAAGTCCCGCGCCAGGGCAGGCCAGTCCACCTCCGGATAGGCGGCCAGGTGGGCGTTGTAGTTGCCGACGGCGCCGTTGATCTTGCCGAGCAGGTGCACGTCGCCGATGGCATTGCGCTGGATGCGCAGGCGATGCACCACATTGGCCATCTCCTTGCCGAGGGTCGTGGGCGAGGCCGGCTGGCCGTGGGTGCGCGAGAGCATCGGCTGCTCCGCGTACCGGTGCGCCAGGGTGCGGACCGCGTCGATGACCGCGTCCATCGCCGGCAGCAGCACGTCCTCGCGGGCCGCGCGCAGCATCAGCGCATGGGCAAGGTTGTTGATGTCCTCGCTGGTGCAGGCGAAATGGATGAATTCCGACACCGCCGCCAGCTCGGCGTTGTCGGCGATCTTCTCCTTCAGGAAGTACTCCACCGCCTTCACGTCGTGGTTGGTGGTGCGCTCGATGGCCTTGACGCGGGCGGCATCGTCGGGCGTGAAGCCCTGGACGATGGCATCCAGTCGTTCCAGCGCGGCGTCCGAGAGCTCCGGCACCTCGGCGATGCCCGGATGCGCCGCCAATGCCTGAAGCCAGCGCACCTCCACCAGCACCCGGTGGCGGATCAGGCCGTATTCGCTGGCCACCGGCCGGAGGGCTTCGGTCTTATTCCCGTAACGGCCGTCGATGGGGGAGATGGCGGTGAGGGTGGAGAGGTCCATTGAAACTCTCTTCAGTCGGTCAACTCCAACCGCCGCTCGATGCGCCCGAGGCGATCTTCGCGCCGGTCGATTCGTACACTCTGGCCCGCACAGCTTGCATATTGATCGGCCAGGTTGCGGTCAATGCCCGCGAGGCGGGTCTCGATGAGGCTCAGGCGATGCCGAATGTCCTGCTGGCCGCTGCACAGCTCGGTCAGGTCGCCCTGGACCCGTCGTAGAATCTCCAGGACCAAGTTTTCGGTTTCGGCCGTCATTTCGTGCATCCTCCTCGCAAATGAGCTCAGCAGGCCGCGACGCCCCAACCATAACGCACCTGCGACCGCCCGTATCCCGAGCAGTGACCCTGAGGTTTGCGGCTGCGCGGTGGGCCGGGCAAAGCAATGCCCGCCCATCAGCCGTCTTTCCGCCTTGGCCGCCGCTAAGCCGCCAGCTTCCGCAGCACGTAATGCAGGATGCCACCGTGCTGGTAGTACTCCACCTCGTTCGGGGTGTCGATGCGCACGCGGGCCTGGAACTGGCGGGTGCCGCCGTCCGCCGCCGTCGCGGTGACCCTGACCTCCTTGGCACGGCCGTCGTCGAGCCCTTCGATGGTGAATGACTCGTAGCCGGTGAGGCCCAGGGACCCGGCGCTCTCGCCCGGCTGGAACTGCAGCGGCAGCACGCCCATGCACACCAGGTTGGTGCGATGGATGCGCTCGTAGCTCTCGGCAATCACCGCCCGCACGCCCAGCAGCCGCGGGCCCTTGGCGGCCCAGTCGCGCGAGGAGCCGGAGCCGTATTCCTTGCCGGCGATGACGATGGCGGGCACGCCCTCGGCCTGGTACCGCATGGCGGCGTCATAGATGGACAGCTCCTCGCCGGAGGGCTGGTGCAGGGTCACGCCGCCCTCGGTGCCGGGCGCCATCCTGTTGCGCAGGCGGATGTTGGCGAAGGTGCCGCGCATCATCACCTCGTGGTTGCCGCGACGGGAGCCGTAGGAGTTGAAGTCCGCGGGCTGCACGCCGTGCTCGACGAGGTAGCGCCCGGCGGGGCTGTCCGCCTTGATGCTGCCGGCGGGGGAGATGTGGTCCGTCGTGACCGAATCGCCGAGCAGGGCCAGGCAGCGGGCGTTCTCGATGGCCGCCACCGGCTCCGGCTCCATGCTGATGCCCTGGAAGTAGGGCGGCTCCTGGACATAGGTGCTGCCCGCATCCCAGGCGAAGGTCTTGCCGGCGGGCGCCGACAGCCCCTGCCAGCGCTGGTCGCCGTCGAAGACGGTCGCATAGGTGTCGGTGAAGTCGTCCTTGCCGAGGAAGCTCGACACCGTGTCCGCCACCTCGCCCTGGGTGGGCCAGATGTCGCGCAGATACACCGGGTTGCCGTCTTTGTCGTTCGCGAGCGGCTCCTGGTAGGGGTCGAAGTCCATGCGCCCGGCGATGGCGTAGGCCACCACCAGGGGCGGCGAGGCCAGGTAGTTCATGCGCACCTCGGCATGCACCCGGCCCTCGAAGTTGCGGTTGCCGGAGAGCACGGACGCCACCGTCAGGTCGCCGTCGGCGATGGCCTTGGAGACCTCCGGGCGCAGCGGGCCGGAGTTGCCGATGCAGGTGGTGCAGCCGTAGCCCACCACGTGGAAGCCGAGCGCCTTCAGCGGCTCCATGAGCCCGGCGTCCTCCAGATACTTGGTGACCACCATGGAGCCCGGACCCAGTGAGGTCTTGACCCAGGGCGGCACCGTCAGGCCCCGCTCGACGGCCTTCTTGGCCACCAGGCCGGCGCCGAGCATGACGCTCGGGTTGGAGGTGTTGGTGCAGCTGGTGATGGCCGCGATGACCACGGCACCGTCGCCGAGCTCGACATCCTGGCCGTCCATGGTGGCCTTGACGCCCGGGTTGGTCTCCACACCGCGCTCGGCGTTCACCACCTTGAGCGCCGCCTCGAAGCCCGCCTTCACGTCCGTCAGCGCCACCCGGTCCTGCGGGCGCTTGGGGCCGGCGAGGCTCGGCACCACGGTGCCGATGTCCAGTTCCAAGGTCTCGCTGTAGTCGGCCTCGAAGCTGCCGTCGGCGTCGAACATGCCCTGGGCCTTGGCGTACGCCTCCACCAGCGCGACCTGCTCGTCGCTGCGGCCCGTCAGGCGCAGGAAGTCCAGCGTCTCGTCGTCGATTGGGAAGAGGCCGCAGGTGGCGCCGTATTCCGGACCCATGTTGGCGATGGTGGTGCGGTCGCCCATGGGCAGGGTCTTGACGGCCGGTCCGTAGAACTCTACGAACTTGCCGACCACGCCGTGCTGGCGCAACATTTCCACGATGGTCAGCACCAGGTCCGTGGCCGTGGCGCCCTCGGGCAGCTTGCCGGTGAGCTTCACGCCCACCACCTTCGGGATCAGCATGGACACCGGCTGGCCCAGCATGGACGCCTCGGCCTCGATGCCGCCCACGCCCCAGCCCAGCACGCCGACGCCGTTGATCATGGTGGTGTGGCTGTCGGTGCCCACCAGCGTATCCGGATAGGCCTGCAGCACGCCGTTCTGCTCGCGGCCGAAGACCACACGGGCCAGGTATTCCACGTTCACCTGGTGCACGATGCCGGTGTCCGGCGGCACGACGGCGAAATTGTCGAAGGCCTGCTGGCCCCACTTCAGGAACTGGTAGCGCTCCTTGTTGCGGGAGAACTCCAGCTCGGCGTTCAGGCCCAGCGCCGCGTCGGAGCCGTACTTGTCCACCTGCACCGAGTGGTCGATGACCAGCTCCGCGGGCTGCAGCGGGTTGATCTTGTCCGGGTCGCCGCCGAGCGCGCTCATGGCATCGCGCATGGCCGCCAGGTCCACCACGGCGGGCACGCCGGTGAAGTCCTGCATCAGCACCCGGGCGGGGCGGTACTGGATCTCGGTGTCGGGCTCGGCCTGCGGGTTCCAGTTGGCGACGGCCTCGATGTCCGCGCGCTTCACGGTCACGCCGTCCTCGTGGCGCAGCAGGTTCTCCAGCAGGATCTTCATGGAGAAGGGCAGCCGCGCGCTGTTCGCCACCGCGTCCACGCGGAAGATCTCGTAGCGCTTGCCGGCGACGTCGAGGTGGGCCTTGGCCTTGAAGCTGTCGTGCATCTGGGGGCTCCGGTCTGGGCTGGGTTGCGGTGCGGAATCGTCCCGATTCTAGCGATGCACGGGCCACCGCGCACCAAGGATGCCCCAATTGTTGCCATTGGATGACCGACAGCGCGTGCGCAGAGCCCGGCCGCGGCGGGGTGGCCGGCAAGCTGTGGTGCTCGAATCTGAGGCCAGGCTGGTGAGCGCCGACGGGCGATCAGAAGAACGTCTTACGCTTGGGTGTCCCGGACCCGTCGCCTTCGACCAATCGCGGACGGGGCGGCTTTGCTGCGGGGAACATCGCCGGCTCATCCTCCGCCAAGGCGGGGGAGGGCGCGTCGCTGTCACGCATGGCATCGTAGAGCTCGCTCCGAAGCTGCGGGATCAGCTCGCCCGTGAGCTCCTCAAGAAGCTCGCGATCATGCCAGCTCATCTTCTTGAACGATTCCAGGCCGCTTTTCTCAGCAATCTCGCGGGCGCGCGGGCTGACTTCTTCCCACATCATGCGCAAGTCCTCCGCGCGGTCGCGCAACAGCAGCTCCCGATCGTGCAGCTTCTCGAAGATCTGGTCGAAGCGAGAAATCAGGCGCCGTTTGCTCCGCGGGAGCGTGACGAGCTCGGTCAAACTGACAGCCAGGACGGCGGCCAATGCAATTCCAGGCACCGCCACAACCATACCAGTGCCGAAGGCGGCAGCGCCCAGCCCGCCGAAGAGCAGGAGCAAGAGGCCCCGCCAGCGCGCGCGCGTCGATTTGAACTTGTCGGCAGCCTTGTCGATGACCATCGCGTGCAGCCGGAGCCGCTCCGCATAGGCCTGGATCTGTGTGATCTGGTTGTCCATCCGCCGGGTCGGTGTACGGCGTATCTCACCGATCAGGTCGGTGCGTGCCTTTTCGAAATCCTCCATCGGCAGGCGCGACTTCGGCTTGTCGGTCAGCGGCACAAAGGTGTTGTAAATCATCGGCAAGTCTTTGCGCGCGATCACCTTGCCCAGGTTCCAGCAGAGGGCCCCATAGGCCCGTGCGAAGTCGTGCAGGCACTGGAACTGATCCACCTTGTTCAAGATGATCAGCATCTTATGGTCGATGCCCACCAAGGACTCGCGGAAGACTTGAAGTGTTTCGCCCGTCGTCCCGGGCTTGTCCGGATCAAAGAACACCATCACCAGGTCGGCTCGCTCGGCGAACCAACGCACCACACCGGGGAAGTCGAAACCACGCCCATTCTCGGCTTTGGCCGCATCGATCATGCCCGGGCTGTCGATCAGCGTCACCGTTTTCAAGAGCTCAGCTGGGCGCAGCTTCAGCCGCACATGCGAGACCAAGTGGTCACCAAAGTGCCGGAGCCCCTCATAGGGCAGGTCCGGATTGCTGACCACAGCAGGTCCATCCCGCTCGGTCGCGGTCGCGCCATAAGTGATGATCGTGAATCCATCATCCGTGGGAGCAACCCCAGTGCTCTGAACATCGTCGCCCAGGAGATGGTTCACAAATGTGGACTTCCCCGATGAGTGATTGCCCAGGAGCAAGACCTGCGGCGGCCGACGCAGCTCGCCCACAGTGGGTGGACGCCGGAACATGAACTGTTCTGCCAGCGGGTCCAGTGGGTCCTGGTAGTAGTCGCGGATCCGGTTCGCGAACTTTTCCATCACGTGTTGCAAAGGACGTCCTCGTTTCGTCTACTCGATGGCGGATTAGAGCTGGAGAGCCCAAGCGGCCCTGTGCTTGAGGGTTACCCTGAGATGGGCGGATCGAGCTCGAAGTCGGGCTCGCGCCGGCGCGGACACGGCTCGACGACGCGCCGCAGGAAGTTGTGCATCGCGCTCACGCCAGGCCCGATGCTCGTATCGCGTCGAGACAATCAGTTGGCGGGTTGTCGCTCAAGAGGTCGCTCGCCGGAGTCGATCTGCTTCTATCCGCAAAGGTTGACTCGGGACAGGAGGTTAGTGGGGGGTGGGGTGCGCCGTCAACGCGCAACTGCGCGGCTGACGGGCGTCGGGCGCTGTGCAGGCGCCCGCATGCCGGGTGCCGGGGCGAGCATCGACGGCGCAGAGCGCCGCCGCGAGACGCGTGAGGCGGCGCCGTCTCCTGCGAGAGGCGACGGCCGGTCGGATTCCGCGATGACAACACGGCGCAACGGGCCACCTGTCAGGTGATTTGAAGGACCGCTGTATGTTTTCGCTACTTCACTGTTTCAGCGCGAGTTTGTGAGGCAGATGGGCATTTGGGGATGTACGATTCAGTTACGGGGACGGTGTATTGATCTCGCAGAAGCCCGAGACAGACCACAAGCACCGCTTCGGCGCGCACGTGGGTGGCCAGCCAAGGCAGCAGCCGCTGGCATCAGCCCTGCGGCAACGCGTCTTGGGCTACAGCGGGTACGTTCAGAACCTTCGCGGGGATCGCGCGATAGCGATCAAGGTCCGCGCGGCTGGCGCGATCCTCAATCAGGCCCTCAGTTGGGAGTGCCGACAGCTTGTCAGCCAGCGCGGCGATGACGAACTGCCCCAGCGTGGCGCCGTACCTGATCAAGGCAACCGCCAGATCGATCTGATCGGCTCAGCGTATCGCAGCTCTCAGGTGCGGCAAAAACGGATCCGCCGTCCCGCCGGTGGTCAGGAACCGGCCCAAGCCGCTTCCGTCCTTCCCAGCAGTGTGTTCAGCCAGCGCTCCGACCCGCCGCCCGGCCGCAGATCACCGGTGGTCCAGGTCTCCACCGGCACAAGGCCCGGCACCTGCTCCACAGGGCCGCCAGACCCGACTGCCGACAACTCTGCGTGTCGCCTGCGCTGCATGGTGTCACAGGAAAACTCTGCAACGCTTAGTGGAACTCGAGAACGCGGTTCTTGGTGGTGCGTCCCCCATTGAGTTCACCAGGTTCGGAGATACGGTTCCGCTCCGCCGCAAAGTGCCCCAAATCGCGGTCTGCTTTGTGAAGCGCGGAGTTACGTATCCTGTCACCATAAATAGGAGTTACATATACTGTCACCGTAAATAGCTGGACCGACCACGAGCTGGCCCGCAAGGCTGATCGCGTCAAGGCCCAGCTGGAGCGTTTTCGCTTTCACTTCTTCTCCCGAGACGGTCGCATCGAGGGCGGGCGCTGGCAGCCCGAGTGCCACGTCGTCTGTGCCTCGGTCCAGGCGCTTGGCAATCGCTTCAGCGAGATCGCGCCCGAGCGCTTCCGCTACCTGATCATCGACGAGGCCCACACGAGGTCCAGTACAACCGACAAGACCTGGAAACCACCATCACCGTCCCGGCCCGCAACGAGCTGATCGTTCAGACCTATCTGGACCATGTCCGCGGTCGCAAGGGCGTCACCTTCTGCGTCAACGTCCGTCACGGCGAGACCCTGGCGGAGCTGTACCGCGAGCAGGGCGTGCCGGCTCGCTCCGTCTCCGGCGGCATGCCGGCCCGCGAGCGCGACGAGGCCCTCGCCGCCTTCGCCCGCGGTGAGGTGCTGATGCTCTGCGCCTGCGACCTCCTCAACGAGGGCTGGGATTGCCCGGACATCGAGGTCCTGTTGATGGCCCGCCCGACCCTGTCGAAGATCATCTACATGCAGCAGCTCGGACGCGGCACCCGCAAGGCCCCCGGCAAGGAATCCCTGCTCGTCTTCGACTTCGTCGATAACGCCGGGCGCTACAACCAGAGCTGGGACCTGCACCGTCTCACCGGCACCCGCATCTACCGCCCCGGCCGCCTGGTGCTGGCTCCCGAAGACCGCATCGCCGACGAAGAGGCCCATGGCCCGAGCGACCCGCTGGTCATTGACGTCGGCATCTGGCCCGAGCGCCTGGAAGAGATCGACATCTTCGACTGGCAAAATATAGTCAAAGACATGCTCACCGTCGCCGAGCTGGAGCTGGCCGCCTCCGAAGGCTACCTCCGCGGCAAGGTCCTCGCCGGCGACCTCACCCCGGACCACGACCTGACCATCGGCAGCCGTCGCTACCTCTACTTCCGCAAGGACCGCAAGCGCGAGATCGCCGAGCGCTACAACCTCCAGCCCGTCACCGCCGCCAACGTTCGCCAGCGCTTCCTCGTCTTCTGCGAGGAGATGGACATGGCCGCCAGTTACAAGCCGGTACTGCTCCGTTGCCTGCTCGATACCATCGACGACGACGGCAGCGTGCCCATCAACCGACTGACGCTGGCCTTCCGGGACTTCTACCTGGCCCGCAAGGCTGCTGGCCTGCCCGTCGAGAAGCCCAAGGCCCGCATGGCCCGCGTCCACGAGTTGACCGAGACCGACATCCGCCAGCTCATCCTGACCATGCCGTTCAAGAAGTTCGCGCAGCGGGGGTTCCTGTCCTATGATCGAGATGCATCGAGGCTGCGGTTTGCGCCGGCCCTGTGGGAACGCATCCAGGACACCACCACCCGCCAGCAAGTTCGGGCCTTGTCCGAGACCGCACTGAGCGCCTACTATCAACGACTTGGGCAGCCGGGCGCAGCAGTCCGCCGCGGTCGGGAAGCGAGCTGACGCCCTTCACCTTGCCCTCTATTTCATTGCCGAAGGTTTTTCCGTGGAGCCCTAGATGACCGACAACACGCGCATCTCTCTCGATGAAACCTGCCATCGCTTCGTGGCACAGCAGGTTCACAGCGGACGGTACAGTTGTGCAGACGACGTCGTGCGCGCCAGTCTGAAGCTGCTGGAGGCGCAAGAGCAAGCCCTCGAAGCGCTGCGCAACGCACTGATCGAAGGCGAAGAAAGTGGCAATGACGCGCCTCTCGACATCGATCAGATTCGCGACGAAGCACGCAGGGAAGCAAAACTGAATGCTTGACGTCGTTACACGTCCCAAGGCTCGGCAAGACCTGAAAGACATCTGGCTTTACAGCTGCAAGCAATGGAACGAAGCGCAGGCCGACGAATACCTCAGCGCGCTTGACACCGGCATCGCGAAGCGCAGGACCAACCCGTCACTCGGACGTCCGCGGGAAGATGTCCGATCCGGCTACCGATCCCTTCGTATCAAAGCACACATCGTCTATTATCAGGTCGTGCCGCCGGTCATCCGAATCGTCCGGGTGCTTCATGCGCGCATGGACCCAGGGCGATACCTGTGAGCAGCGCGATGCAGTGTCGGCCGCAACGGTGCTCAGCGTCTGCACTCCGTACATCGCTACCCGTGCATCGCAAACCGCATATTCACCATTAAGGCACGCTATGACGAGCTCTGCGCTGCTTGGCGCCGACATTTCGGAGCCTGAAGTCACTAACGTCAGCATCCACGGACTCTGGCTGCTCTACAACGGCGAAGAGCACTTTCTGCCCTTCGATGACTTTCCGTGGTTTCGCGAAGCCCCGATCGGCTCGATCTTCAACGTCGAGCAGCCGCATCCAGGTCACCTCTACTGGCCGGATTTGGACGTTGATCTCGGCATCGCGACGATCAGGTCGCCACAAGATTACCCACTCGTCGCTGGGTGACCGCTCTGGCACGCATCATGGCGGATATCCGGACCCGAGGCCGGCGGATCGTAGAGAAGCGCCTATGACCACACTGATCATCGACGTTGCCGATCTGGACACAGTCAAGGCGAGCTTGCGGGCCGCGTTTCGCGGCGAGCCTCAAGGTTGTCGATACACGTTCCACAGCGAGGAAGCGCTGCTGACGACGTTGAATCCGGACCGCTGGGGCATCCTCAAGGCGCTCACCGGTGCAGGGCCTCTGGGGATGGGCGAGATTGCGCGGCGCGTCGGACGGGACGTTGACAGCGTCCATGCTGATGCAGAGACCATGGTGAAATGCGGGCTCATCGACCGGAGCGACGACGGAAAGCTGCATCTACCCTATGACGAGGTGCGCGTCAGTCTCGTGTGCCAAGCTGCGGCATAGTCGAGTATTCGTGGTCTGGCCCCGGTTCCCGGTGATGCTCCCGCTCGCCGCTGCCGTACTTGAAAAACGTTGCGGTGACAGTGTTTTGATCTCGCAGAAGACCGGGACAGACCATGAGCTTCCCCTCGGCGCGCAGGTGGGTTGCAAGCCAAGGCAACTCGGTCAAAATTTCGTAGATCCCCGCGCTTCGGCGCGGGAACAAAGGCGGACGCTCTGCGCCCCGGTGCCCTTGTCGTAAGCGCGTCGGCTGACCTTTCCGACACGGAGGTCTTGCAGACAGGTTCACGCTGAGGATTTGAAAGCCTCCTTGGTTATGACGCGTGGAACAAGACTGCCGGCCTTCGTTTGCTTCATCAGCACCACCTGTCCCTTAGGCGCTGGGTGGAAGCTCACATGGATGGGCAGGTTCTTGCCGTAAAAATACAGCCGATCAAAGCGCGTATTCTCAACCACCCAACGCGCGACATCGAGCATGTCTTCGTCAGTGACAAGAAAATCCGCCGCAGCGCCCAGGCGATCACAAACGAGTTTGCCGAGGCGATTGCACTCGTGGGCCGCGTGCTGATCCCGCTTCGGGTCGATGCGGCCGGGGATTTTGCGCGCAAGGGCTGGTGAGCAGAAGCCGAAGGTCAGCCGGATCATGCCGAACCAGTCGATGACCGGATCGAGCACGTTCTCCGCGAGCGCCAGTAGTGCGTCGTAGCTCTCGATCTGCTCCGGCAGGTTTGGTATTTCGGTGGCGTGCTGCGTCTCTCCGCACTCGATCAGGTCGCGATAGGTCAGGAAGCGGCCGCAGGGATCATCAAGGTCCGGTTTCCAGTGCCCGCGCCTGAGGGTGAAGCGGTCGATCTGCCAACGATGTCGTCGCAGTGTCGCCTCCAGTGCGGCTGGCGGCGGCCCGAACCCAGAGAGATCGAACAGGCCGAGCCCATCGAGGGATTCATCAAAAGCGATTTGGTCGGGGTAGCTGGGGTCTTCCTCATTGAGGTAGCGTGACTTCCAGTAGAGGTAGGGCGGCGGATAGTCACCACCGTAGGAGTAGAGCTCGACGTCCTGCTCGCGGAGCTTGATCTTCACGCGCTCCAACATGCGCGGCAGCGCCTGGCCATGGAAGTCATCGAAGCGCATCAGCGTGAGCTTGCCGCTGCCGATATGGATCTTCAGCAGGTCGGCGTTCTGGTAGTCGCCGTAGGCCGCGGATGCGGCGCCGATGTAGGTCCGCAGCAGCGCGGGCAAGCGGTCGACTAACCCGGAGCCCAGTGTGAGTGATTTTGCACGCGGACGCGAAGTGCTCCCATCCTCCTGTCCGCGCTCCGCGTCGCCCCCCGGCTCGTCTGCGTCTTGATCGCGTTGAGCAAGCCAGCCCAAGCCGTGCTCCGCCGCTGTCAGACACGCCTGTTCGATGGCGTCCACATCCGCAATCTGCATCAGCATGGCCAGCCCTTGCGCGCGGGCCTGGGCGTAGTCGCCGAAGAAGGCCTTGATGTCCCGCTTCAGGCCGGATTCGAGGTGTTTATAGGGCTTGCGTCGGCCGAACTGGTCCAGTGCGAAGTAGACCAGCAGATCGTCCAGCCGCGCCTTGACGGACCGCTCCAGCATGGCCCTTACCGCTTCTTCCCCCAGGTCGGCGATCTTCTGGGCGACAATGAAGCGCAGCGCCTTAGGGACCGACCCGAACGCCTCGGTCAACGCCAGCTGGTCCGGCGTCTCCGTCTTGTCGGGGTCGCGGCCTGAGTCGAGGCGCAGTGCCCACAGCCGCTCCAGCTCCTGCTGGTGTGCCCGGTATTTTTCGGCGGCACGGTCGCGGCGCGGGCGCTCACGGTGTTCTGCTGGACTTCTCGGCGGGAGTCGCAGCAGGTTGCGCCGGCTTCGGTAGCGGTTCACCAGCAGCCGCTGCTCGGCATCCTTGTCGCGGAAGATGTAGTGCACACCCGGGCCGACCGGGATCGCCTCCTCGTCCAGCACCTCCTCCAAAAACGCCTTGATTTCCGCCTGGGTGTAGTACTTCTGAAAGGTGCCGCGCCGGGTCATTACGCCATCGCGGAAGCGCTCGCCGCGAGGATCGTTGTGATTGGCGAGCATCACCGAGACCACCAGCAGCTTTCGGGCCAGCGACCAGGCCCGGGTCAGAGCCTCCAGCCGCTCGTCGAAGTCCTCGATGACGTTGATGACGAAGCCCAGATTGACGATGTCCGCCCCCACCACCGGCTCGTCCGGCGCGAAGTAGGGGTCCCACCCCTGCGCGTCGACGCCGTTCTCCCGCAAGCCTCGCAGATCGTCGCCGCGACCGCAGCCGTAGTCGAACAGCGAGTGCGTACCGTCCAGCAACCCATTCCGCGCCAGGCTCTGAATCGGCGCGGAGAAGCCGTAGCGGCTGAGCGCCGTGCGATGCCGAGCCGCGGACCTGCCAGCCGGACCGGTCGAAGTCCCTGGCGCCCCATCCGCGGCCTCGTCGGTGGCCTCGTCGTTGCCGATGGGCACCAGTGCATGATCCATCAGCCGATAGCCGCGCTCGCGCACCAGCTGTTCCCACTGGCGCTTGTAACCGATGCGCCGCGGATCATCGAACAGTCCCACCGACTCGCAGGCCGCCGTCAGCTCGGCCCAAGCGGCCCGACGCGGGTCATCCGCCGCCAGCAGCAGCTCCTTGCGGTGCAGGATGGGCGGGTTCAGCGAGTCGGCATAGGTGCGATGGCTGAGAGTGCCGGCGGCCAGGTCCACCCGCCAGCTCTGCGCGAGCGCCGGGAAGGGCTCCCCGACGAAACCTGGATAATGCACCAGCGCCAGCTCCGCGCCATCCGCATCGATCCGGACCAGGTTGAAGTGCTCTCCCCGGCGCACACCGGCCAGGGCCTCGGCCCTGGCGACCGCAGCGAGCAGCGCTTGCGCCTCCTGGCCGTCCGCCGCCCGCGGCAGCGCGTCGACGTGGAGATAGCGCT
Organism: uncultured Thiohalocapsa sp.; assembly: GCF_913063425.1. Taxonomy (GTDB): domain Bacteria; phylum Pseudomonadota; class Gammaproteobacteria; order Chromatiales; family Chromatiaceae; genus Thiohalocapsa. Next base: position 92,253 of record NZ_CAJXYK010000008.1, on the reverse strand, counting down.
TGTTGCCGACGAGTTTGCCAGAATTGTCAGAGCGCGAGCTCTCAAACTGCAATCGGTCGCCTCCGCAAACAGCCATCCGTGCGGGATCGTCTCAGGAGTGGCAAAGGTGGGTTCTGATGCGTAGCCACCATCACTCTCTGGGTTCGCCGGGCTCGGCGCGCCTTCCGCCCCTTAGACAAGGTCCGAGCCAGCGACTGCTCCACCTCTGGAATGCGGTTGCGCCAGCACGACGCCAAGCCTATTCTCTTCCCTGACTTCCTCAGCGTTAGAGCCACTATGTCGCACCTACAGCGCATCACCCTCGACCCCGGCATCTGCCACGGCAAACCCTGCGTACGCCACATGCGCTGGCCCGTGGAAGTGGTTTTGGACATGATTGCATCGGGCATGTCTGTCGATGAGATTCTCGCCGACCACCCAGAGTTGGAGCGCGACGACGTCACCGCGTGCCTGGAGTATGCGCGTCTACTCGTATCCGGTGAGCCCACTCGTCGAGTCGCCTGATGCGAGTACTCTGTGATGTGCATATCCCATACGGTCTCATCAAACGACTGAGGGAAATGGGCGTCGATGCGACACATGTGAACCGAATCCTCGATGGATCAGCGACGACTGACGCGGCGATTTCGGCCTTCGTCGATGCCAATGGCATGCTCCTCATCACAAAGGACGGCGACTTTCGAGACACGCACTTCTTGAACGGTACGCCCGCCCGACTCCTGCGCATCACCCTTGGCAACCTCTCCAACGCCGAACTGACCACTCAGATCGAAGCGCATTGGCCAACCATCACCCAAATCGCGGGGAACGAGCGCTGCTATATCGAGCTATCCCGCGACGGCATCGTTCGATTCCCTCAGGTATGGCCGAGGCCGCCCGAAGTTAACCCCTAGTCAGCTACGGACGGCCCGCAAACACATCGGCACCTACCTGGAATTATTGAAGGCAAGGGATGCGTCCGAGGAGGCGAGCCGCAACAGCATCCGTCGCCGCAAGACCCTGAGCAGGGCCGATTTGCTCGATGGCTGAGCCGGCCCCTGAGCTTGGCATATGCGTACAACTCGGCGTCGATCTCGTCCGTGTTTTCGAAAAAGCCTAGGCCTTTTGCAGAACGGGATTTGACCACACGGATCATCGCTGTTGCAGACCTGGATTCCGTTAAGGCGAGCTTAAAAGGCGGCCTTTCGGGGCGAGCCTCAGGGGTGTTATAGATTCATGCTCAGCGCTGCCCGAACGTCCAGCACGGTCTCAGCTCCCCGCGGCGGGAGCCCGCTCGCGGCCAATTGGTTGGGGCGGGTCAGCCGGGCGCGGCTGTAGCCGGTGCGCTCAAGAACGGTGGATAGGTGAACGACGCGGTTGGGCATGACGCTCTGCGCCGGTTGTATTTCTCAGCTCCCATGAGACCGACAGCGGCCACTGCGTCCCGCGGGCACGATGGCAATAGTCTGGGGTCGGAGGCTACGCCGCGCGACGGAAAAAGGACAGCATCAAATGCCAGGAATCACAACGACGGTACCGTCGGCGAGCTGTCAGCGCGTAAGATCTCCCTCATCGGCAAGGAACAGAACGGGTCCAGTCTATTCTCGCGCGAGGCGATCAGCGCCATGCCTCAGCTCGCTCGGCAGGCCCGTGGGAGCGGCCTCTGGCCGCGATGCGCACGCGCGGGTCTCTCCGGCGCAGATCGCGGCCAGAGGCCGCGCCCACGGCCGGGGAGTGCCGCTGACAACTGCGGCTGAGCTTTGACGCTGATCGCCTCCATCTTCAAGCCGGCCGGAAAATTCTCAGTGCAGACGATGATAAAAATTGTCCGCACCTGCCAATCGCCTTGGATACGCCGCACGATGCGCGCGAGCAGATGGCCGGCCAAGTGCGGAACGCGCACCCAAGGCAGCACCAGAAAACGCGTGTTGTTCGCCAGGTAAGGCAGGTTGCGCTCGCGCGCCGACGGCTGCCAGCCGATCCAGGCATCGCGCGCAGCGCATTTCTACTCCGCCGCGCCGAACAACAGACAGGCCAAGGGGTCCCACCCCTGCGCCTCGATGCCGTTGTCCGTTAAGCCCCGCAGATCGTCGCCGCGACCGCAGCCATAGTCGAACAGCGAGTGCGTACCGTTCAGCAACCCATTGCGCGCCAGGCTCTGGATCGGCGCGGAGAAGCCGTGGCGGCTCAGCGCCGTGCGATGCCGCGCGGCGGACCAGCCCGCCGGACCCGCCGACGGCGCCTGCTCGGCATCGGGATCGGCGCCGGCCCCCATGTCGGCGTCGTCGTCGATGGCCTCGTCGTTGCCGATGGGCAACAGTGCGTGATCCACCAGCCGATAGCCGCGCTCGCGCACCAGCTGCTCCCACTGGCGCCGATAGCCGATGCGCCTCGGATCATCGAACAGCCTGACGGACTCGCAGGCAGCCGTCAGCGCCACCCAGGCCTCCCGTCGGGGATCATCCGCCGCCAGCAACAGCTCCTTACGATGCAGGATCGGAGGGTTCAGCGAGTCCGCGTAGGTGCGAAAACCGACGGTTCCCCCTGTGTCAGGCTAGTTGTCGCTCGACTACAAGACACATATCGATTTCGCCAGCAAACAGGATTGCGCGGACAACTCCGTGTCATCAAGGTGCCCCAAAGCTTCTCGGTAGCGGCCAAGCAAACCGCCCTGCGTGCGCACAGCCGCCTAGGGCGAGACCACAACCCACTCCCGAATCATCTCCAGCCGCTTCTCGCCGATGCCCTTGACCTTCAACAACTCGTCAACGCGGCGGTAGGGGCGACCTTCGATGATGCGGTTTGCACGCACCTCGCCGATCTGGGGAATCTGCATCAGCACATCCCTGGCGGCTGTGTTGATGTCAATCTTGTCCGGCGGCGGAGCGCGACCGAGGGTGGCGTCGATCTCTGCCTCCTCCTGTCGTTCCTCGCTGCGCTCGGCCGCCAAGGCGTTCCAGTCCGTATAGGCCCATGCGCCGCGGCGCTCGCTGGCCGCGATCAGCTCCGTGTCTTTGAGTGACTCGCGATACTCGTCCCGGTTGCGGCCATCGGGGTGGCCACGATAGACACCGAAGGCCCGTGCAAGCCCCCTGCTGACCAGCAGCGTTCCCAGGTCCTGACCATCGGCCGTCGTGATGAAGGCGTAGATCCGTTTGTAGCGGCCATCCCCGCCGCCATCGGCAAAGGACGTATGCACGGAGAAGGGTCTCGCGAGCACCTCACGAACCAGATCGGTGGCCGATTTTCCGAGCGACTTGGCGAGCTCGACCGACTTCACCAGCTCGCCACCGTACCCCTTGATGCCGAAATAGCGCCGCTGGGCGCGCAGCCTCCTTGCATCGGTCGCGTCGGTGACGTGGTACTCAATGCAATCGGCGCCGTAGAGCCGAACCGTATGCTCGTCGCCGTTGGGAAAGGCGACGAGGAAACTGTCGCCGTCCGCCCACTCCGTCGGAATCAGGCGGGCGTTGTCGAAGGTTTGGAGTGTCGAGGCTGGCAGCACTCCAAAGGGAAGCAATAGGACCAGCAGCAGCAGGCCGGTCGAGAACGCATGGCTCGACAAGCCAGCAACAGGCACCCGGTTGCCGAACCGAACAGACATGACGCTCAGTCCTCCTCGCCCCAGCTTGCGATCAAACGGGCCAGGGGGCGCATGGCGTCGTTCGCCTCGAAGTCCGGATAGTCGGGGTTTGCGGCCTTGAGCACATAGCTGCCGTCCGGCGACTTGGCGACGCGGCGCAACACGTACTGGTCGTCGCCGGTGGCGTCCTGTCGCTCGATGGCCATCACGCTGCCGGTGATGGCGCCGGCCTTGGTCGGGTCGATCAATTCCAGCAGCAGATAGTCGCCGTCGCGTACCGGGTTCTTGCCGCCGTCCATGGAGTTGCCCGTGGCGCGGGCGACGAAGTGGCGGCTGGGGTCGACGCTGCCGTGGCCCGGCGGTACGAGACAGGTCTCTTCCACCTCCGTGCGTCCGGTACGGAAGTGGCCGCAGGCGATGCGCAGATCGGGGAAGTAAGGCACCTCGGTGCCCTCGGCCTCATCGGCGGCTGCGGGCTGCGGAAAGGGCAGGATCTTCGCGCCCTCGTCGGCAGGCTGCTCGGGCTCGTCCTGAGGCCTTTGCGGCAGGCGCGGCTCATAGGCGGCGAGCCGGTAGTCCACCAGTTCCTGCACCATGGTCTGGAAGGTGTCGTGCTCGCCGTCGTCCACCGCGAAGGTCGGTCGGAATCGGCCGTCGGTCATCTCGAACCAGCGCTTGGCGTCGTCCTTGCGGTTGCCGCCGGTCCAGGCGTTGATGGGGTTGCCCTTCCAGTAGGTCAGCCACTTGCGCTCATCCACGGCGTCCACCTGCCGCAGATCCTTGTGGATGTCGGCGATGAAGCCACGCCGACGGCGGAAGACCTCCAGCGCCTGGGCGGCCAGGGCCTCGACCGTCGGCGGCTCGCGAAAGCCGTCCAGGTCCAGCAGGGACTCCAGCAGCACAGCTTTGAAGCACTTGGTCATGCTCGTGGTCTCCACCTCCCGGAAGAAGTCCGCGTGGCGCTCCAGGCAGGCCGCCTCGTCCGGTGTCAGATCGCCCTGGTCGGCCACCAGCGCCCACCAGTGGCCGTGCTGTTTGCGCAGCGCTGGCATGCTCGACCCGCTGCGGTAGAGCTCCGCCAGCGTGGGCCGCCGGTTCAGGGAGTCGCGCAGGGCCTGGTAGTCGGTCGCCGGTCCCTTGCCCTGGAGCCGGATCAAGAAGTCGATAATGGCCAGGTCGTAGTTGGCGAAGCAGCCGGGCGGCAGCTTCAGCGCACCGTCGCGGGCGCGGCGGCCGAACTCGGCGAGCTGAGCATAGCTGCTGCCCACATCGAACAACGCCTGGGGTTTGTTCAGAAAGCCCTGGTGGTTGCCGATGAAGTCCAGCACGACCAGGTGTTCCTTGCCTGGATGCTGGCGCAGTCCGCGGCCCAGTTGTTGCAGGAACAGCACCTTGGACTCCGTCGGGCGCAGCATCAGCACGGTGTCGATGGCCGGCAGGTCGACGCCCTCGTTGAACAGGTCCACCGAGAAGATCACCTGGAGCCGGCCATGCTCCAGTTGTTCCAGGGCTTGGCTGCGCTCCAGGGTCGAGCCGCGATAGACGGCGGCGGCGCGGATGCCTTCGCGCCGGAAGCGCTCGGCCATGAAGTCCGCATGGCTGCGCGAAACGCAGAAGGCCAGGGTGCGCTCGCGCCCCTGATCGCGCCAGTACCGCAGCGCATGGCGGGCGCGGGCCTGGGTGGCGAGCTTGTGCTCCAGGGCCTGGGGGTCGAAGCGCCCGTTGCGCCAGGGGATCTCCCGGTAGTCCACCGTTTCGTCGAAGATGCCGAAGTAGCGGAAGGGGCAGAGCAGTCCGAGCTCGATGCCGTCGAACAGGTGTCGGCTGTAGACCAGGTTGTCGTCGCACAGGCTGAGGATGTCCGACTGGTCCGTGCGCTCCGGCGTGGCGGTGAGCCCCAGCAGGAAGCGCGGGCGCAGGTGTTGCAGCAGCCGGCGGTAGGTGGGCGCCGCGGCGTGGTGGAATTCGTCAACCACCACATAGTCGAAATGGTCCGGCGCGAAGCGCTCCAGGTGCTCGGCCTGGCCCAGCGTCTGCACCGAGGCAAACAATAGTTCCACGCCGGTCTGCTTGCGGGCGCCGGTGTATTGGCCGACGCGCGCCTGCGGGTGCACACGCTGGAAGCTCGCCTCCGCCTGCAACAGGATCTCCTCGCGGTGGGCGACGAACAGCACCCGCCCGGCGCCCATCGCCTGGCTGTCGAAGGCCGCCAGGTAGGTCTTGCCGAGGCCGGTGGCCATCACCACCAGGCCCCGTCGGAAGCCCTCGGCGCGGCTCGCCGCGAGTGCGCTCAACGCCTCCTGCTGCACCTCGGACGGTTGCGGCGGCGTCTCCTGATCCGCTTCCTCGGGCTCCTCGCAGCCGGCCGCGACGGGTAGGTGCTGCACCAGCCGGCGGCGTGCTTCGTAGCGCTCGATCCAGTCGTAATCCAGCGGCTGGATCTGCGGATGCGCGAACAGCGCCTCATACTGCGCCCGAATCTCGCGGAAACGCTTGCTCTCCAGCGACTCGGCGTCGTCCGTCGGCGCCACCCGCAGGTTCCACTCCAGCCCGTCGGTCAGCGCGGTGCGGCTCAGGTTGCTGGAGCCGACGAAGGCCGCGCCCCACACCGCCAGGCCGTCTTCACTGCGGGTGCAGATGTACGCCTTCAGATGAAAGCTCTGCCGCTCCGCCTGAAACACGCGCAGCTCGGCGCCACGCTCCGCCAACAGCAGCAGGCTGCGCAGCGCCCGCGGATCGGTCACGTCTAGGTAGTCGCTGGTCAGCACGCGTAGCCGCGCGCCGCGGCGCACCACCGCGTCCTCCAGTGCCCCGTAGATCAACGACAGGCCGCTGGACTTGATGAAGGCCACGGCCAGATCGACCTGGTCGGCCCCGCGGATCGCGTCCAACAGGTGCGGCAGAAACGGATCGACCGCCCCGCCGGTGGTCAGGAACCGCTCCAAGCTCAAGCCGTCCTGCGCAGGAGTGTATTCAGCCAGCGCTCCGACTCGCGGCCCGGCCGGAGATCACCCGTCGTCCAGGTCTCCACCGGCACCAGACCGGGCACCTGGGCCAACAGGCCCGCCAGACCCGGCTCATCCAGATCGGTGAAGCGCCGGCCCTGATGCTCGCGCTCCCCGCTGCCGTACTTGAAGGAGGCGTAGAGGATGCCGCCGGGTTTGAGCGCAGCCCGAAGCCGGCCCATCACGTCCGGCAGCTCCTCCCCCGGCACGTGCAACAGGCTGGCGCAGGCCCAGATGCCGTCGAACTGCTGCTGCCAGGTCATGTCCTGGAAGCGTAGGCAATGCACCGGCTGGCCGGTGTGTCGCTCCGCCAGCGCGACGAGGGCAGGGGAGGCGTCGAAGGCGGTCACTGAGTAGCCGAGCTTGGCGAAGGCGAGCGCGTCTCGGCCGGAGCCGCAGCCGGCGTCGAGAATCGCTACGTGGTCGGCCAGCAGCTTGAGAAAGCGCGCGTAGAGCGGCTTCATGTCGACTTCGACGGTGTCGTCGAAGAAGACGTCCGCATTCTGGTTGTAATAATCCTGCGTTCGGTACGTCACGGCGAAGTCTGTGTCATGCACCCCAGCCGGGTTCCGTTCGTCCGCGCACCCGACCGCTGCGTGGTTCGTGTCCCTGTTTGCCCTTCTTTACCTAGCTCGAGTATTCGTGGTCTGTCGCTGATTCGTTCCAAAAGTCGTCGGTAGTGCCCTGCATACTTTACGCGCCGGAGTGGTAAGCCTCGGCCACCGCGCGTTTCGCGTCATGCCGGGGTGTGCAACGCGAGACCCGTCCTGCTCTGTGACCCCTTCTGCTCTGTGACGCTCTCTGCTCAAGTCGCCACAACACTTGACCCCGAGTCCCCACCCTCTCCCCAAGGTTCTCGCGTGTGTTTCGAGGAGAGCAGTATACTCTCCCAGCGACCATTAATCTTTCATGCCGGCGCTTCATAAGTGAGCTCTCGTATCATTAAACAACTCGGCTTCAAAAGGGGAAAGGCCCACCTCCTCCGGCCGAACGAGTTTGATCTCCGCAATTGCCGCGTCTAGCTCGTCGGACAACCGAACCCGGCGTTCTATCTTGTCGAACACCTGCAATGGCAAGCCATATTCCTCAAGTGCAGCAGCCGCTGGATTACGAAATAACGCCTCGACCATTGTCGCAAAAAAACCGTAATCTCCACTGCGCCCAAAAAGACGATTAAAAACGTGCTGTTGTATGCGGTCCATAGCCATCAGCGCACGCGGAAACTCGAAACCCGCCCAATTTCGGTCAAACTCCAATACTCGCTCAACCGCCGCATCTGCCGATTTCGCCGCGTATGGTCCAGGCGTCAGCTCTCTTTCAATTCGCTCACGAATTGGCCTTCTCTCCATAAGCGAGCTCACCTTATATGCTAACTGTCTTGCCGAAGCGACTCCGCTGCCCGACTTGCCCACTAGAAGGAAATCCCAGAGATACTCACATACATAGTACAGCTCATCACTGGAAGGGATGCCTGTCCAGAGAAGTCTAGTCCGCTCATGCCCTGGGAGCGCGCCTAGTTTCTCCGCCAGCCGAATTTGTGCGTCTGGAGATACGCCACTGTTCTGTCGAAGTATCTCCAAGGGAAGAAGCTTCTGCTCAACGAAATCAGAAACACGCGCTTTAGACTTCTCGGTTAGATCCGCCTCGTCGAGCTGGATAAGTAGACTTGCGGGCGTGTCGGAGTCCTGAGTGAACAGAGGAAAATCTACATCAAAGAAATCCTCGTCTGGTGGTTCGTCAAAAACAAACACCTTCCCTATGAAATGATGGAACATACGTCCAGACCTGCCTCGGATATTGTTGAATGTAAAAAAATCTAACCGCCTATTTCTACCGATACGATTATCAAAAATCACAACATTCTTAGCTCTTGTGTTAACGCCCTCGATAATGGTGCTGGTGCAAATGAGAAATTGTAGTTCGCCCTGATTAAATGCGCGGATAACGTACTGAGACAGGGATCTGGGCAGTTTTCCATGATGAATCCCGATGCCTGCTTTCAGAGCGGCCTGGAATACCCAATCGGGATGAAAGTGAGCCGCGACCCACTCCGCGGCGTCTCGGAATTCCTTTTCTCTTGTTTGCCCTCGCGCATCAAGCATGGCGCGCGCCACTGCATTAACTCGACTCGGTGATCGGCAAAAAATCAAGGTGGGCTCTGTCAACGTCTTGGTCAGCGACACAAGGCCTTCCACATCTTTTCGCGTCTTCCTTATTCTTTGGATCTCCGTTACCACAGTCGCAAACTCGGTGTGATAAAAATAGCAACCAAATGCCTCTTGCAATCCGTCTGGAATCCTGCGGATGTTTGGTCCAAGCATGTAATACTGTGCGCCAGTCCGGTAAAGAGTGTAAAAAGCTTGATTGAGTGCGATGGTTCTTGTCTCGTCTTCTTCGATCGCTCCAATTTTGTAGAACTCATCGATAGCAAAGAAATGTACGTCGGGCAGGTGCTGATACGCAACCATTCGCTCTGCGGTAAAGATAAAGACATTTCGCTCTCCCGGTTCTTGTGATACATGAGTGACCAACTTGTAGCTCGCTCCAAAGGTGGAAAGTCTCCTGCGGGTCTCGTCGATAAGCGCAATTGTGGGTACAATCACTGCTATATTCTTGTATCTTTCTAGAGCGATGACGGCATCAATTATTTTGCTTTTTCCGAAACTAGTCGGAGCGCTGACGATAACGTTTTCCCCTCGAAGGAGGCGCCGATATATTTCTGCCTGGGCGCGATGAAAGACGAGTTCATTCTTCATGCCATCCGGGCGATGGAATTCGTAAGCGACAGCGTCGCGAAATGACAGTGCATCTTCGTCCAAGTACGGGAATAAACCGACTTGACGGACAAAAGTGTCCAGTATTGGAGTATAGGGCGAAAAGGCGTCACGGTGCTCAAGCGCACGCAGAACCAACTCACGCCCAATCGTTTGCTGCTTAGGATCGTTCAGGTAGAAGCCGATGGACTTCAAAATGGCGAACGAGTTCTTCTGGATTTCCTGGGCGTCGCTCAGGATCTTGCGCAACGTTGCTGGTTTCATAGTTGTTGCCATACCTTGAGTTTGGCGTCGAGCAGCGCGATCAGTTCCTTCTTCGTTTCGAGCGGAAGCAGGAAAAGATGTATGAATACATTCTCTGGGATAGGCTGGCTACAGAATTTCTGGTAGTTTGCGCGAACCTCTTTGTCGAAATCCTCTCTGTACTGTTTGCAGTCGGCAGTATGACTCGATATGCAAGGACTGTCGTAGGCGAGAAGGACGGGAATGCAAACACGATTGAATATGGTGTCGAGGCTCTGGTTAGGATCGAGTAGTTGCTTCAACTCGTGAGCGTGGGGCCATTCCGGTGGGATTTTGTTTGTTATAGCTATAAATTCATCTCGCAAATAATCTCTTTCGGTATGGTCTCGCAGTTCAGTAGCGACGTCTCGGATGGCTCGATCAATACTCTTGTAGAATTTGGTTTCCCCAAGCCAAAGCTCTAATCCTCGCTCGGCTGCAACAACGTGTACCGCGTCGAATCCCTTCACCGTATCGTTGCGAGCGGTCTTGTAATAGATTTTCGATATGGCAGGTACCGAATCGAATATTTGGCGTATGGCGGCATGCAGAAAAAGTTCGCCAAACTCACCACGAAGTTGAAACTTCTCGGACTTGTATATCGAGCGAGCGGCTGCGCGCATGAGGGCAACCATGTTCGAGGCGTCTACCTGTTGCAGTTCCGTGTATGAAAGGGAAAACTCGGGCAACCACTCCATCACATGATCCGCGAATTGCGGCGCTCTCCATTTTTTTAGCTCATACCCGATGCATAAGCCGGTAAGCGATGGAGAAATCGAGAGGTCATGGGTGCGTGCCTTTATGAAGGGTGAAGGTTTTCTCATCCTTGCGTGTACCCGTGGAGCGAAAATGGGGGACCGATCACGAATACCTCGCTACACCGCCAAATCACTCGGCCAAATAAAGAACGGCCCAAACTTCTTCGAAAACCGGAACTCCCCGCCCGCGGCCTTGCCCTGATCTGTCAACTTGAACTGATCGCCGTCCTTGGTCAGCAGTCGGGCGGTGATGAGTTTGTCGTTGAGTTCTCCGGTACGCATGCCGAGGGCCTTGGCTAGCTTGGAGGTGGTGAGCTTGTCGTAGGGCTTCTCTTCGACCTTGTTTGCGGCGGAGGGCGCCGGGGTGCCGTCGTCGCCCTTGGCGATGGTCTCGGCGGACATTCGCACTTCGTCGCTGATTCGGATTAGGCCCTGGGCCTCCTCGTAGGTGTCACCGTATAGCTGTTCTTCTTCCTTGCGGGAGATCAGCACGCCCATCTCGTTGTTGTTGATGTGGCTGAAGTCGTAGAGGTTCATCGACGTGATGATGGCGTAGCGGTCTGCGAGTCAGCACTGGGCGTGGAGGTGCTGGCAGAAGCTGGTGCGCACGAAGTCGAGGGAGCGCAGCCAGTTGATCTCGCTGGGCGACAGCTCGCTCTTGCCGTAGACGATGCGCACGTCGATCTTCATGCGGTCCTTGTCTTCCGGCAGCTCGCGGATGCGGTCGTTGAACTTGAGGAAGGGGCTGATGATGATCAGCCGCTCGCGCGCGGCCTTGACGAGTTCTTCGAGATAGTCGTTGGTCGCGCTGGTGTTCAGGAACTTTGCCATCGGTGCTTGTCCTTGTGAAACGGTCGGGGAGATGCCGTGTACCCCTTTGATTGCGGAGCCTAGCCAAGGCTTCCGTGCGAGGCAAGGACTTGGCGCAGTCGGCGCGGCCGGGCTGTGGCCGCGGCTTGCGATGCCGCTCGAAGGGAACGGGTGGGACGTGCGCGGCGCCGCTTCACCCGACCAGACTCCGCAACCGCAGCCGCCGATGCCCGATCGGCTCGACGGAGTGCAGGCTTGGCACGCCGTCGCGTCCGTCGTCGATGGCGCACTCGGCGACGTTGAATTCCAGTCCCTGATCCGTGTCGGTGACGCGCAGCAGCAGATGGCGATGATCGGGATGTCGTCGGGGATGTTGCTGCGGACCGACCAGACGGCGTATGCGAGCTTGTGCCTGGCGATGCTGTCGAAGGGGCCGCGCTTGGCCTCGGTGACGATGACGTGGTTGCGGCCATGGCGGACGCCGATACAAACCGAGTCGATCTCCACCTGTCCGGTTATGTGGTCGAGGGTGTGGGGTTGGTCGGTGCCGACGGTGAGCTGCCGTCGCCGGCGCTGTCACGTCGGTTGCGGCGAGCCGCAAGCTGTCGGGGTCGAAGCCGCACGCGCGGGGCAACTCGGTGAACAGCATCTGCCCCGGGCTCTTGGCCTGGCGGAAGACGGCGCGCACCCGCTCGGCCTCGGCGCTGAGGCCGTCGCAGTGCTGGCTGTACTCGGGCAATTGCTGGGCGAAACGCATCAGCGGGCGGACGATATCGAGCAGGGTGGCATCGCCGGCGAGGTTGCCGACAATGGAGCCGAGGTAGCGTTGGAACAGCTCGGCGCGCAGGCCCTTGAGCTCAAATCGCTCGATGGCGAACAGCGCCGGCCGGCGGCACAGGAGCTCGGCCTGGGCAATGCTGAGCTGCTCGCTGAAGGCGCCCTCCTGATAGAGCGCGGTCTCGCGGCGGTGGGCGATGAGGTAGGTGACCAGCAGGATGGGCAGCACGCCCAGCCTGATCCCGTAGGGCGGTGCCTGGAGCTTGGCGTAGATCTCCGGCAGCGGCACCTGGCGTTGCCCGGCCTCGCCCAGGATGCGATGCATAGTGCGCCAAGCCGGGCCTAGTCGGCAGGGGTCGTGGTTCGGGTCCGGTGGGTGGAAGTCCCAGCGGCCGTCGGTACCGGGGCGATGCAGGCGGCTCTCGCGCAGCAGCGACAGGTAGAGGCTCTTTTCCGCCGGCGTCTTGGCGATGCCCAGGCCGTCTTGGTCCGCTGCCGACAGCATGGCGGCGAGCAGCTTCTTGCGCGCGGTGCTGGCGGCGCTGGAGAGGCGCTCGCGATTGATCAGCTCGTTGCTGATACGCGGGGTGAGCGGAAAGCAATGCTGCATCACCCAGTCCGAGAGCGCGGTTTGCAGCATGCGCCGGTACGCGATGGGCTGATGCTCGCCGTCGAAGTGCCAGCGCAGGTGCTCCGGGGACTCCAGCAGGGCGCGGATGGCGCCGATGGCATCGGCCTCGGCGTGCTCCAGCCAGGCCCGGTGCTCGCGCTTGGCGACTGGGTCCTGCTGCAGTTGGGCGTGCTGCCGGGGCAGCTCTGTGAGGGCCTGCCACTCGGCCACCAGCTCGCGCAGGCGCTCGGTGGATTGGCAGACGGCGACCACGGCGCGTTCGGGGGCGTCGTGCAGCTCGGGCTGTTCGCCGGGCTCGGCCAGGTACAGAAAGAGGTCAAGCTCGGCGTCGGTGCGGGCCGGTGGCCAGCGTTCGGCGGATGTGAACCGGACCTGGAAACTGCGCAGCGTACCGGTCTCGATGCTGGCCCGGCGCGCGACCACCGGGGGCAGGGGGGCAAGGGCGTTGAGGGTGTCGGCCAGCGAACGCTCATTCTGTTCGGCGGCGGCCTGCTCCAGGGCACCATGGAGGTCGAAGTCGCTGCCCTGCCAGACACGGAACTCCTGCGCGAAGCCGCGGAAGTGGATGATCGATGCGGCTTGCAGTGCCTCCAGCAGCCCGTCGAGGGCGTCGTCGAACAGCAGCCGCAGCACGGCCTCCGAGGCCCTCAGGCCCCGTTGCGCGCCGACGAGGTTCAGAAGCCCGATGGTCTTGAGCAGCCGCACCGCGGCGTCGTCCCCGTCCCCTTCGGTATGGCCGTCCCAGCGCTCCAGGGCGGTGATGACTTCCACCCAGCGGTGGTAAGTGAGGGGATCGGAGAAGCCGCCGGCCTGGTTGAGAATGAAGTAGTCGTAGAGCTCCCAGGGGCCGATCCAGTCGCCTGGCCGCAGTTCCTGCAACCGCCGGCTCAGGCCGAAATGCTCGGTGCTGGCCAGATAGGAGAACAGTGTGCGCTCGTTCTGGGCCACGCGCTGGCAGAGCACGGGCAGGATCAGCAGCGTGGTGGGGTGCAGCGGGTAGCAGTGCTCGAACAGCTCTGTGGCGCCGGCGAGGTCCAGGCCGAGTGGCAGGGCGGAGCATTCAGCCAATCGGCTGGTGATGTCGAAGATTTCGGATTTCAGGCCCTCGCCGAGGTCCGCATCGCGGTTGAACGCGGCGGCGGTGACCCGCAGCGACTGTTCTGCGGGCTCCAGGAAGGCGACTGCGCTGAAGCGGCCTTGGACCTTCTTCCACTCGTCGCGGAGCGTCTTGCCGAGGCGCGCGCCGTAGTGCTCGAAGGCCTGGTGCAACATGACCAGGATGCAAAGCGGTGCGTCGCTGGGCTCGGCCGCCTTTTCTGCCAACAGCTGGAGCAGATGGATCTCGCTGCGGTCGCCGCCTTGGGCCTCGAACTCCAACAGCTTTCCCAGCTCGTCGATCTGGATCAGCACGCCGCTTCCGCCGGCGCTTGCCCAGGCGCTCCGGGTTTGGGAGATGAGGTCGATCACATGGTCCATGCGGGTGCCAGGCCGCGCCGCGGCCCGGATGCGCTTGATCAGCGTTGCGGGCAGCGCCGCCTGCTCCGCGGCGCGGGCCAGGGCGAGCAGCAATTGGCGGATCAGGGAGTCCGGTATGCCGTTGACCTGAACCCGCAGCAAGCCGTGTGCGCTGTGGCCTGTGGCACGCAGGCGTTTAGCCAGGTCTGGCGCCGCATGGCGGAGCTTGGCGTCGGCGATGGTCTTGCCGGTGGCGTCCGGTGGACCGAGCAGCGCGGCTGCGAACAATCCGAACGCGGACTTGCCGGCGCCATATGGGCCGATGAGCGCCAGCGCACGCCCGGCGGCGTGGCCGTCCAGGCCATCGGCGAGCTGTTCCAGCGCGGCCAGGGCGCGCGACGTGGGCACATAGCCTTGCAGCAGATCGGCGGCGTCTTGATCGCGCTCCAGGTTGATGGAGCGGCGGAATCCAGCACCGATGCCGATGTGCTCCGAGAGCCGTCCGTCGGCGGGCAGGACGGCCGGCGCATCGAGGTTACGCACCTGGGCGGCTGATGTACTCACGCTGCTGCATCCTGCCGGTAGTAGTCCTCAAGGATGGCTTCCGGGCTTGCGACGTCGCGGACGCGATAGAGCTGGTGGACGCCAGCGGTGTCGCGCAGCTCGTAGCAGCCGGGCCAGGTGCGCATGACGCGATTGAGCGCCGTCATCAGGCCGTCTTCGCTGAGGCGAAAGACCGCGCCCGGGGCGGCGCCGTCGTCACGGCCGTAGAGGAGGTCGCGGACGGGTATCGCCGGCCGACCTTGGCGATCGTCCGCGAAGCACTCGGCGAGGGCGACATGCAGCGCCAGCGGCGGCAGGAAGGGGCGCGGGCTCCGGAGGCTGAGGAATTCCCGGCCCTGGCCGGTCTGCTCCACCAGCCGCAGCTGGCTCATCGGCGTGTCGAGATGATCTTCGCCGCGGCCTGGCTCGGTCGGGTCGCCGGGTGCGTACATTCTGAGCAGGGTCGAGGTGTCGGATTTCAGGGTGCTGGCGGAGCGCTCGATGCGCAGCTCGCGCGCGACGAAATCGGTCAGGCCGGCGCGCAGCTCGTCCTCGCGGAAACGGGGCAGGGCGAAGCGGTTGAAGAACCAGTAGAAGCCGGTCGCCAGCCGGCTGTTGGAGGCGATGAGCCAATGCAGCACCCAGAGTGTGGCCTCGTCCTCCAGGAAACGATCGCCCTCATCGCCAAGGATGACCTGTCCAAGGGTGGTGGGGGTTGCCTCCCCGTCCGCGTAGTCGAGCAGGCGTGCCGCCTGGAGCCAGTACAGGATGGCACTGACCATGTTGCGTCCGACACCGAGCTTGACCATGGCTCGGTCCGGCTGCGCAAAGATGTCCGGGCGCTCGGTGACGGCCCTGTAGCCTTTGGTCAGCCAGGCGTAGCGCAGCGGGAAGGTCTCGTGCCGACCGAACGCGGTGTGCTTGGGGTCGATGTTCACTCAGGCGTCTAACTCTCTGATGCGTTTGACAGATTGGGCGATGGCGCCGGCAGCCGCCTCGATGTCCGCCGCGGTATGGTAACGATCGAAGCTGACGCGTACCGCTCCGTACAGCAGATCGCCCTCAACGCCCATGGCGCGCAGCACGTGGGACGGCTCGACGGTGCCGGAAGAACATGCCGACCCGGACGCGATCGCGATCTCCGAGGCGCATTGGTTGATCAGGGCATCGCTGCGGATGCCGGGGATCGAGAGGTTAACGATATAAGGCGATGTGGCGTCCGCGGCGCCGTGGACGCTCAGCGGCACCTGTGCGGAAAGCGTTTCGATGAAGCGTGCGCGCAGCCGGCTCACCTGTTGGTGGTCCCGGTCGCGATGCTCGGAGACGAGCCTCAGTGCGGCGGCGAGGCCGGCGATCTGGTGTGTCGGCAGGGTCCCGGGCCGCAGGCCGAACTCCTGGCCGCCGCCGAAGGTGAGCGGTCGCAGCGGCAGCCGCCCGCGATCCCGCACGAACAGGCAGCCGATCCCCTTGGGCCCGTGGAACTTGTGGGCCGACAGCGACAGCAGGTCGATGGGGGTCTGCGTGAGGTCGATACGCAGCTTCCCGGCCGCCTGCGCGGCATCGACGTGCAGCAGCACGCCGCGGTCCTCGGCAATCGCGGCGATCTCCTGCATCGGTTGCATGACACCGGTTTCGTTGTTGGTGTGCATGACGGAGACGAGCAGCGTGTCGGGACGCACGGCATCTGCAATCGCGGCCGGATCGACGCGACCGTCCCGGCCGGGCGGGACCCTGGTGATCTCGAAACCTTCGTCCGCCAAGGCTTGGCAACAGGCCAGTGCCGCCTTGTGCTCGATCTGGGTGGTGACGAGGTGCCGCCCGTGCCGCGCATTGGCCAGCATCACGCCGCGGAGGGCCAGGTTGATGCTCTCTGTCGCGCCGGAAGTGAAGAGGATCTCGTCGGTGGCACAGCACAGCTCGCCCGCGACGTCTGCACGAGCCTGCTCGACGCCGTCGGCGGCGAGCCGCCCGGCCTCATGCTGCGCCGAGGACGGGTTGGCGAAGGCGCCGGTCCCTTCCAGATGTTTCAGCATGGCCGCGCAGACCTCCGGCGCGACGCGGGTCGTGGCCGCGCTGTCGAAGTAGAGCGCGCTGTTCCCTGTGGGCATGGCTGATTCGTGCACGATAAGACGACTGCATCGCGTGCTGCGGACTTTACCAGCAACACAGGCTCAGGAAGTGAGCCGGTGGCGCAGGGTCTTCGACGGCGGCCTGTTTGAATCTGGATGTAACCGGGCGGCGGACAGGACGCCCGAGGCAAGACATCTGGCGATGCGCGTCGCCGCCAAACCGGATGTTATTGCGCTTGCGGCCGCCGGTCGGTCCGGCTAGTGTGTGTTGAAATCATCAACAACTTTACGGCAAAGATCGATGGCCACAGTCAACTTCAGCGTGCCCGACGAGGTCAAAGCGGAATTCAACGCCCTGTTTGCGGGTGAGAACAAGAGCGCTGTGCTGACCGCTCTGATGCGGCAGGCGATCGAGGACAGACGGCGCCAGCAGCGGCGTGCAGCCGCGATCGATGCCTTGCTGGCGCTGCGCGCGGAGCAGCAACCAAGGTCGGATCAGGAGATCCGCAGTGCGCGGGAGGATGGGCGCCCGTGAGGGCCGTGATCGATGCCAGTGTGGCAGTCAAGTGGGTCTTTCCGGACCCGCTGGTCGAGCCGCACGCGGACCGGGCCCTGGAGGTCCTGGACGCGGTTCGCCGGGGCCGCATCGACGTGATCCAGCCAGTACATTGGCTGCTGGAGACCACGGCTGTCGTGGTGCGACTGAACCCGGATATCCTGGAGCGAGCGTCCGGCCTACTCGATGCGCTGGAGCTTCAGGTCTGCGATGAGCATTCGGTGCTGCTGCGCGCGGCGCGGCTCGCCGTGGACCTGGACCAACACCTCTTCGACACGCTCTATCACGCCGTTGCGCTGGAGCGTGAGGCCACGCTCATTACCGCCGACGAGCGCTATGCGCGTAAGGCCAGCCCCCTGGGGCGGCTCGCATTCCTTGGGGACTTCGTCCTGGCGTCCCGGAGCGATTGAGCACTGCAACTCCCTCGGGGGGGCCACGCAGGATGCGGCTGGCCTGCGCATCGTGGAGGTTGGACTACTCGCTGCGCTCTCTGGTCCCTGGTCGCGAAGCAGGCGCTTCGCGAGGAGGAAAATACTTTCAGACGCTTTCGGTATCCCGCAGATAGGCGCGTGCGGCGTCGAGCATCTTGCGCCGGCCCAGCAGCACCTGCCAGCGGCTGCCGCCGCATTGGCGCCAGAGCAGGGCGGCACGGATGCCGGCCAGCAGCAGGGCGCGGATGCGGTCCTGGTTGTCCGGGTTCTGCAGGTACAGCGGGTTGCCGCGAACGATGATGCGCGGGGTGAGCTTGCTGATGGTGTCCTGGTAGATGCCGGCGAGGCCCGCGAGCACCTCCCGGTCCAGCAGCGGCAGGTCGCCGCGGGCGGCGGCTGCGCCCTGGATGCGGCGGGCGATCTCCTGCAGCATCCGGCCGCGGCCGGCGAGGTTGCGCTCGTGGCGCATGAGCGCGATGACGTAGCGGGTCAGCTCCATCTCCCGCGCCGGTTCCCCGGTGAGCTGGGCCACCACCTGGCGCGCGCCCGTCGCCACTGCCCCGGGCTCGCCGTAGACCGCGGGCACGTCGTCGGCGTCGATCTGGAACAGGCTGTAGATGCAGGGCTCCATCTGCGCCGTGTCGACGCTGCCGCGGTTGGCGATGCGCTGGACGCAGTAGGCCGCCTGGTGCAGGCCGGCGAGCGCAATGAGGCGGTCTTGGTCGGTGTGTTCCATCGTGAGTGGCGAGTTGCGAGGGGCGAGTGTCGAGGGCGTTGCGGGTGTCTGGCGCAGCCGCCGGTCCGGCTGATATGGGGGCAGGGCCGGGACAATCCGCAACGGCGATCACCCAGGGTGCCCTGCGCCGTCGGCGACGCCTAATCTGCGGCTGTGATCACGGCGCCGCCGAGGCATTCATCCCGCAGATAGAACACCACGGACTGCCCCGGCGTGACGGCGCGCTGCGGCTCGGCGAAGCGGACGCGGCAACGGGCCGTATCGTACTCGACCAGGGTGCAGCGCTGCAGCGGCTGACGATGGCGCAGCCGACACAGGCAGGTGAACGGCAGCCGATCTGCGGGCACCGGCGCTGCGCCGGCGATCCAGTGCAGTTGCTCGCCGCGCAGGCCCCGGGCGTAGAGCAGGGGATGTCCGGCCCCCTGCGCGACGATGAGCGCGTTGCGCGCGGCGTCCTTGGCGGCGACGAACCAGGGTGCTTCGCCGGCCTCGCGCACGCCGCCGATGCCGAGCCCGGAGCGCTGGCCGATGGTGTACCAGGCAAGCCCGCGGTGCTCGCCCAGGATCCGGCCCTCGGGCGTCTCGATGGGGCCTGGCGCATCCGGCAGCCAGCGCGCCAGGAAGTCCGCGAAGCGCCGCTCGCCGATGAAGCAGATGCCGGTGCTGTCCTTCTTCTGCGCGTTCGCAAGCCCGAGCCCGCGGGCGATGCCGCGGACATCCGCCTTGGTGAGGTCCGCCAGCGGGAACAGGGCGTGCCTCAGCTGTCGCTGTGTGAGCCGATGCAGGAAGTAGGTCTGGTCCTTGCCCGCATCCCGGGCGAGTCTGAGGCGGCTGCCGTCCGCCGCATGCGTCACCCGCGCATAGTGGCCGGTGCCGATCCGCGCGGCCCCCAGGTCCAGGGCGTGGTCCAGGAAGGCGCGGAACTTGATCTCGCTGTTGCAGAGCACGTCCGGATTCGGGGTGCGCAGCGCGCGGTACTCGGCGAGGAAGGCCGCGAACACCCGGTCCCAGTACTCGGTGGCGAAGTTGACGGTGCGCAGCGGGATGCCGAGCCGGTCCGCCGCCGCCTGCGCATCGGCCAGGTCCGCGGCGGCGGAGCAGTAGCCGGGGGCGTCGTCCTCCTCCCAGTTCTTCATGAACAGGCCTTCCACGGCGAAGCCCTGCTCGGCGAGCAGATGCGCCGCCACGGCGGAGTCGACGCCGCCGGAGAGGCCGACGATGACGCGCGGGGAGTGTCTGTCGGACAAGGATGGGCTTGCGGGCAGTCGGGACGAAGATGGGCAACAGCCGCCTACAGCCGGTCCAGTATCCGCCTGCGGATCGACTGGTACTCGGCCTCGGTGATCAGGCCCTGGCTGCGCAGGCCTTCCAGCTCCCGCAGGCGCTGGGCCGTCGCGCCGGTGGGCGAGGGCGCCGCGGGTGCCGCGGCGGGTGTCGGCGCGGGCGTGGCACCGGTGCTGACCACGGCAGGTGCGTCAGGGCGGCACTCCAGGTCCACGGTGAGGCTGCGCTTGAGCGTGTCGTTGTCCACTTCGAGCGTCTTGGGCGTGCAGCCCGGGCGCTCCAGCGTGAGCGTGCCTTCCCGCTCCCAGCCGATGCCGCGGCGCTTGGCCGGAAACACGCGATCCGCGGTGATCTGCATGGGCGTGGTCCCAATGGCCTTGCCGTTTGCGCGCACGGTGGCGCCGGCGGGCTCGGAGCGCAGGTTGACGGGCACGGACAGACAGCCCTGAAGCGCCAGGGCCAGCGTGGCGACGCCGAGGGCGCCGATCCGGGAGCGGATAAGGTTCATGTGTGGTCCTGAAGCAGGCGTTGCGGATGCTCGAAGCTTATCGGCGGGGTCCGGGCCGAGGCAAACCTGGGTGTGCTGTGCGGGTATGCCGTCCCCCTCGCGGATCAGCCGACGACCGTGCCGGAGACCTGCGCTGGACCGGCTGCCCGGTACTCGATCGGGCCGCTTGTCTGCGCGGAGTCGGCGACCGCCAGCCGCCGCCCCGCGAGCGCCCCTGCGGCATCCTCTGCCAGCGGCCGCGCATAGCCGTAGCCTTGCCCCAGCTTGCAGCCGAGCGCCGTCAGCGCGGCTGCCTGAGCCGGGGTCTCCACGCCCTCGGCGATGACCTTCGTGTCCAGCGCATGCGCCAGGGCGATGATGGCGGTCACGAGGATGCGCGCATCGCCCGGCTCTGTCACGCCGCCGATGAAGCCCGCATCGATCTTGATGCAGTCGAACTGGAACCGGTGCAGGTAGGACAGGGACGAACAGCCGGTGCCGAAGTCGTCGATATGGATCGGCACGCCGAGCTGCCGGAGGGCGGCGAAGCGCGCTTCGCTCTGGGTGTCGAGCGTCATGAGCACGGACTCCGTGACTTCCAGCACCAGGTCGGCCGGTGTCAGATCGTAGTCCGCCAACACCTGACGGATGATCGGGGCCAGGTCCTCGCGGTTGAGCTGTGCGGCGGACACGTTGACCGCCACGGGCACCGTGGCGCAGCCCCGGGCGCGCCAGGCGACGATTTGCCGACACACCTCGCCGAGCACCCAGCGGCCGATGGGCAGGATCAGGCCCGTGTCCTCGGCAATGGGGATGAGCTCGGCCGGGGACACGTCACCCAGGTCCGGGTCCCGCCACCGCAGCAGGGCCTCGAAGGCCACCACCCGCCCGCTGGCGAGGTCCACAATGGGCTGGTAGTGCAGGCGCAGCGCCTGGCGGGCGAGGGCCTGGCGCAGACCGTTCTCCAGGCGCAGGCGGGCCGCCACCCGGGCGTTGAGCTCCGCGGAGTAGAAGCAGATGGTGTTGCGGCCCTGGGATTTGGCGGCGTACATGGCGAGGTCAGCGGCGCGGATCAGACCGTCCGCGTCCGTTGCGTCGCGTGGGAAGAGCGCGACGCCGATGCTCGCGGTGACCACCTGCCGCAGCTCGCCGAGCGTGACCGGCCTGGCCACCGCCGCAAGCGCCCGCGCCCCGATGTCCGCTGCCACATCGGGCTCGACGGCATCTGCCAGCACCAGCAGCAGCTCATCGCCGCCCAGGCGCGCCAGATGGGTGCGCTGTGGTCGCTCCAGTGTGCGCGAGAGTGCGCCCAGTCGCTCCGCCACCGCCCGCAGCAGCGCATCCCCGGCAGCGTGGCCGAGGGCATCGTTGATGCGCTTGAAGTCGTCGATGTCGATGAACAAAATCGCCACGGCGCCCCCGGCGCCCCCGGCGCCCCCGGCGCGCTCGGCGCGCTCCAGCTCCTCCGACAACAGCTCACGGATCAGCCGCCGGTTCGGCAAATCGGTGAGGTGGTCGTGAAAGGCCTGGTGCTCCATCTGGCTGTGCGCTGCGGCCAGGCGCTCGCCCATGTCGCGCACCGCACCTGCGAGCTGCCCCAGCTCGTCGTCCGAGCGCACGCGGATGCTGGGGCGCAGCTCGCCGGCGCCGATGCGCTCGGCGGCACCGCGCAGGGCCGCAAGCGGCGCCAGCACCAGGCCGCGCAGCCAGGCCAGCAGCACCGCCCCCAGCAGCATCACCGCCGCCAGCGTGAGCCCGAGCGTCTGCAGCTTCAGCGTCCACAGCGGGGCCTGCAGCTCGCTGCGGGGCAGCACTGCGAAGAGATCCAGGCCGGGGCTCAGGGTGTGGCTCGCGACGAGGCGCTCCGGGCCCTCCATCAGCCGGTGCCGGCCAGCGGCGGCGGGCGCCGCGGGGAGCTGCCTCGGAACGTCTGCGAGCCTCGCCGCGGGCTGTCCCGCGCGGGTGTCGAAGAGCACCGTGCCGTCGGGCAGAGCCAGCAGCAGATGGCCGCGTGTGCAGAAGGGGAGGCTCAGCAGCTCCCGGTACACCGGCTCCAGGGAGACCGTCATTCCAAGGAATCCCCGGGTGCGGGCATCGCCCGCCGGCGCCATGCGGTAGTCGTCCGGCAGCTCGATGCGGCGCAGCAGGTCGATGACCGGCTCGCCGTCGTGCGCATGCAGCACCATGCTGAGCGGCTCGCCTGCGCCGGTGCGCGCCGCTGCCTCGGCATCGCGGCTCCCGACGGCGGGGCCTGCGTCCCAGCCGCGGGCCGTGGCGCGCGCATCCACGGTGCCGTCCGGCAGCAGGAAGCGGATGTCCAGGTACTCGGGATAGGCCTCACGGAAGCCATGCAGCAGGCGCAGCAGCCCGGGCTGCAGCAGGTAGTACCGGTCCGGGTCGTCAGCGGAGCGGGCGTACTGCTCCACTTCCGGCAGCCGGGCGAACACCTCCAGGTTGGCCCGGGAGCGCGACACCAGCCGCTCCACCGCGCCGGCGGCGACGTGCACCACGCCATGCAGGTCGGCAGCGGCGTCGCGCTCGATATCCGCACCCAGGGTGCTGTAGGCGAGCCAGCCGAGCAGCAGCACCGGCCCCGCCACCAGCGGCACCAGCGCCAGGGCCAGCTTGGCCTGAAGGCGCACGGCTCAGCCCCCGTGGACCACCTGGGAGTAGATCTGCACCCGCGAGCGCAGGGACGCGGGCGAGAGCGGCCGATAGGGCTCGCAGCGCTCCAGGGTCTTCGCGTCGGGGTACACCAGCGGATCGGCGCGGAAGGACGCCGGCAGCAGCGCCTCCGCGGCCCGGTTGGGCGTCGCGTAATGGATGGCCCGGGCATTGCGGGCGGCGACCTCCGGGCGGTGCAGGTAGTCGATGAAGGCGCTGGCCAGGGACTTGCGCTGGCTGGCGGCGGCGACGGCCAGATAGTCCACCCACAGGGCACTGCCCTCCTGCGGCACGACATAGGCCACCGCGGGGTTGTGCTCCATGAGCGCGGCGGCGTCGCCGTTGTAGGTCATGGCCGCGGCCACTGTGCCGGTGAGCAGCTCCGACTCCTTGCCCAGGCCGAGCGCGCCGTAACGGCGCACCGCCGGCGCCTGGGCCAGCAGCAGCTCGCCCGCGGCCTTCAGCGCCGCCGGGTCCTCGCTGTTCATGGAGTGGCCGAGGGCCTTGAGCGCGATGCCGAGCAGATCCAGGCTGTCGGCGGCCATGAGCATGCGCCCGTCCAGGTCCGGGTGCGGGCGCAGCAGGTCCATCCAGGCGCGCAGGTCCCGATCAATCAGGTCGCGCCGATAGGCGATGCCGAGCGTGCCCCAGACATAGGGCACCGCGGCGCGCCCGGCCGCTGCGCCGCGCGGCAGCCAGCGCGGGTCCAGGTGGACGCTGTTGGGGACCGCGCCCGGCTCCAGGGCGCTGATCCAGCCGCGGCTCAGGTAGGCATCGATGCCCGTGCCGTCCACCAGCAGCACATCGAAGCCCGCGCCGCCGGTCTGGGCCATGACCTCGTCGCGCACCTCGTCGTTCTCGAAGTGCACCTCGCGCACGCGCACGCCGTACTCGCGCTCGAAGCCGGCGACCACCGCGGGATCGATATAGTCTGCCCACGTCAGAAAGACGAGCTCCTGCGGGCGCGCGGCGGCCGCGTCTTCCCCGGCAAAGGCGGGTGGAGCGAGCGCGATCAGGGCAGCGCAGAGCAGCAGCAGGGGATGGATATGCCGGAACAAGGTGACCACCCGAGGCCGTTGTCAGTGAACGCCCCGAATGATCGCAAAGCCGGCGGCTTGCGTCTCGCCTGGCGCGTCGCCTGTGCGGCGGGCGGCGCAAACACGGCGAGCACCGGCGGACAGGACACCGGGCACTGATCCGACGGTCTCTGGAGCGACCGCGCAGTCCGCCGCCATGCCGACGACACGGCTCGCGCGACGGCCCGCTCCAGGCAGCACTCAGAGGCAGGGCCGCCGCGCGGCGGCCCTGTCGGGTGGCGGCCTCAGCTCACCTTGATCTCGATGGACTCACCCGTCTCCGGGTCGGCCAGGTGCACGGCGCAGGCGATGCAGGGGTCGAAGGAGTGGATGGTGCGCAGGATCTCGATGGGCTGCTTGGCGTCATGCAGCTGGGTGTTGTCCTGGAGCGCGGCCTCGTAGGCGCCGGGGATGCCCTGTGGGTCGCGGGGGCCGGCGTTCCAGGTGGAGGGCACCACGGCCTGGTAGTTGGCGATCTTCTCGTCCTCGATGACGATCCAATGCCCCAGCGCGCCGCGCGGGGCCTCCATGAAGCCGGCGCCCTGGGCCTGTTTCGGCCAGCTGGACGGCTGCCACAGGGCCTCGGCGAAGGTCTTGGTGTCGCCGCCCTTGACGTTGGCGATGAGCTGGTCGTACCAGCCCTGCATGGCGTCGGCGACGATCTGCGACTCCAGCGTCCGTGCGGCGGTACGCCCGAGCGTGGAGAACAGGGCATCCACCGGCAGGCCGAGCTGCGCCAGGGTGGAGTCCACCAGCTCCTTGGCCTGTGGATGGGCCTGGGCGCTGGTGTCGGCGTAGAGCAGCAGCATGCGTGCGAGCGGGCCGACCTCGACGGATGCGCTGTTCCAGCGCGGCGATTTGAGCCAGGAGTAGCCGTCCGCCACGTCGAGCTGCTTGTAGGGCGGCTTCACGCCGCCGCGCTTGTCGTACTCCAGGTTGGTTTCGCCGGCATAAGGGTGCAGGCCGGCCTCCTTGCCCGCGTCGTACTCGTACCACGAGTGGGCGATGAACTCCTGGATCTCGCCGTCGGCGTGCAGGTCCACCGGCTGGATGTTGCTGAGATCCCGGTTCAGGATGGCCCCGCGCGGGAACAGGAAGTCAGCCGTGTCGCTCAGGGGCCCGCCGGACATGGGCAGGTCGCCGTAGCAGAGGAAATTGCCGAGGCCCTCGCCGCGCTCGGCCCAGTCCTTGTAGAAGCCGGCGATGGCAATGGTGTCCGGCACATAGACCTGGGCCACGAACTGCTGCATCAGCTTGATCAGGTCCTGCACCTGGGCCAGCTTCTTGGAGTTGATGGCGGAGTCCGAATTGAGGTCGATGGGGGAGGTGAGCCCGCCGACGACGAAGTTCGGATGCGGGTTCTTGCCGCCGAAGATGGCGTGCAGCTTGGCCACTTCGCGCTGCCAGCCGAGCGCCTCCAGGTAATGCGCCACGGCCATCAGGTTGGCCTCCGCCGGCAGCTTGTAGGCCGGGTGGCCCCAGTAGCCGTTGGCGAAGATGCCGAGCTGGCCGGACTCCACGAAGCCCTTGATGCGCTTTTGCACGTCGGCGAAATAGCCGGGCGAGGACTTGGGCCAGCCGCTGATGCTCTGCGCCAGCTGCGAGGTGGCCGCCGGGTCCGCGCTCAGTGCGGAGACCACGTCCACCCAGTCCAGCGCATGCAGGTGATAGAAGTGCATCACGTGGTCGTGGATGTACTGGGCGCCGATCATCATGTTGCGCACCAGCTGCGCGTTGGGCGGCACATCCACGTTGAGGGCGTCTTCCACGGAGCGCACCGAGGCCATACCGTGCACCAGCGTGCAGACGCCGCAGATGCGCTGGGCGTAGGCCCAGGCATCCCGCGGGTCGCGGCCGCGCAGGATGGTCTCGATGCCGCGCACCATGGTGCCGGAGGAATAGGCTTGGGCGATGTTCGGCCCATCCATTTCCGCCTCGATGCGCAGATGGCCCTCGATGCGGGTGATAGGGTCGACGACGACACGTTCGTTCATTGTTCAATACCGAGGTGCTGGGGGAGAGGTTCGAGTTTCGAGTTTCGGGGTTCGAGGTTTGGGGAGCGAGCTTCGAGTGCCGCTTGTCGGGGGTCCAGCAAATCCACAGTGCGGCCTCCAACAGGCGCCTGCGGCGCGGTCCCCGATCCTCGCCACTCGTTACTCGCGGCTCGTTACTCGTCACTCACTCCTTATCAACCAAGTGATCCGCGATGAGCTCGGTCAGCCCCACCACCGGGATGTCCATGGTGTGCTCCTCCAGCCCTTCTTCCAGCTGGGTGCGGCAGGTGGCGCACATGGTTACCATGCGGTCCGGCTCCACCTCTTCGATCTGCGCCTTCTTCTTCTTGAAGGCCGCGAGCTTCAGGTCCTCGGCGCGCTCGTTGGAGGACACGCCGCCGCCGGCACCGCAGCACCACTGCATCTTGCCGTGCTCCTTCAGGTCCACGAATTCCTCAGCGACCAGGTCCATCAGGTTGCGCTGCTGCTGGATCACGCCGCTCTTGCGGGCGAGATTGCAGGGGTCGTGCATGGACAGCCGGTCGTCCTCCTTGCCCTCGGTCTTGATGCGGCCCTCGGCGCGCAGCTGGTCCAGCACCTCGATGATGTGGAACACCTTGAAGGGATAGGCCCGCTTGATGGCGTTCGGCCCCTCCCAGCGGATGGCCGTGTAGGCGTGGCCGCATTCCGGGCTGATGACGTTCTTCACGCCGAGCTGCTCCGCGGCATCCACCACCCGCTGCACCAGGGTCGCGGCGATGTCCTTGGAGCCGATCTGAATGCCGGCGTTGGTGGCTTCAAAGCACTGGGTACTCAGCGTCCAGCTCACGCCGGCGTGATCGAAGATCTTGGTGAGCGCTTCCAGGTATTCCGGGAAGTTGATGATCTCCATAGAGGAGAGCAGCACCAGATAGTCGGCGCCCTGCGTGTCGATGGGCACCGGAAGCCCCGTGGACTGCTCCACGTGCTTGATCTGCACCTCCAGCGTCTTCCACTTGAGGCCCATGGGGCTGCCGGTGTTGACGGCGCGCACGGAGGCGGCGATGAGCCCCTCCGGCGAATGCCCGCTCGCCACCTGACCCTCGCGGGCCTTGCGGATCATGTACTGGATGTCATTGCCCACGGGGCACACCATGGAGCAGCGCCCGCACATGGTGCAGGAGTCGTACAGCAGCGGCTCCCATTCGGCGAGCATCGCGTCGGTGACCTGCTTGCCGGCAAGAAGCTTATCCAGGCCCCACTTTTCCAGCGGCAGCTTCTCCCGGAGTGTGCCCTTGAGCTTGCCCCAGAAGGTGAATTCCTGCTCCCAGAGGATGCGCATGGGCTCCAGCTTGTGGATGGGGGTGTATTTCGGGTCCCCGGTTTCCACGTAGAACGGGCAGGCGGTGGCGCAGAGCCCGCAATGGATGCAGCTGGAGAAAAACGACGCGACCGGGGCGTCCATTTCCTCGCGCAGTGCGTTCAGACCGCGTGCCAGCGAGAAGCTGCCGGCGGATTCATCGGCGCCGCTCTCGGGCAGGTCGGCCCCGGGTGTGAGCACGGCTTCGGTCATGACTGGACCCCCTTACGGCCGTAGATGGCGCCGTTGTAATAGCGCGCGACAAAGGCCGTGAAGATGTGTGTGAGCTTGGTGAAGGGCAGGACCACCAGGAAGATCTCCGCCGCCAGGATGTGCAGGCCGAGCGCCAGCGGATACGGGTTGATCATCCGGTGGTAGGCGAGCCAGCCCGTCAGCATCACCAGGAAGGTGACGCTCCAGATGAGATAGTCCTCGGTGGTGGACAGGAAGCGCTTCACCGGATGCGCCAGCCGATGCACCAGCGCCGCCAGCAGGCCGAGCAGGGTGATGGCGGTCACCGCGTCCACCACCGGGTTGGGCAGCGCCGGCCAGGCGATCCCGAAGGTGGACTTGATCAGCTCCACGTGCGGGATGAAGAGCAGCAGCGCGACGATGAAGCCGACGTGCCAGATCATGCCCACCACCACGTCGAAGGGGGCGGCCTTGAAGGTGCCGGGGTCCGGCTCGAAGCGCTTGTACATGGTGCGCAGGCCGCCGAGCGCGGCGTTGCCGCGCGGCGCCGCGTAATTGTGCGCACGGCCGAGGGCGAAGATCTCCACCAGCCGCGCCAGCAGACCCAGCGCGAACACGGCCAGGGCCGCCTGGAACAGCGGACCCTTGGTCAGCATCAGGAATTCCATGGCGGTCATAGCTTCTGCTCCAGTTCTGCGGCGGTGACGGTCTGGTGTTGCTTCGCGGCGGACTTGGTCTTGCTGCGGGCCAGCAGGCCGGCGCCGGCACCAACGGCGACGCCCGCCGCACCGGCCGCGAGCAGCATGTCGCCGGAGTTGCCGGGTGGCACCGACAGGGCGTCGTAGAAGCCGCCGGCATCCCAGAAGTCGGGCTCGGAGCAGCCCAGGCAGGGCGCGCCGGCCTCCACCGGCCAGCTCACGCCGCCGTTCCACTTCATGGTGGCGCAGGCGTTGTAGGTCATGGGGCCCTTGCAGCCGAGGCGGTACAGGCACCAGCCCTTCTTGGCGCCCTCGTCGTCGAAGGTCTCGGCGAACAGGCCCTTGTCGTAGAACGGCCGGCGATAGCAGCGGTCGTGGATGGACTGGCCGAAGAAGGCCAGCGGGCGGTTGTACTCATCCAGCTCCGGCAGCTTGCCGAAGGTGAGGTACTGTGCCAGCACGCCGGTGATGACCATGGGCAGGGGCGGGCAGCCGGAGACGTTGATGACGGGCTTGTCCTTCACCAGGTCCTGCACGGCGACGGCGCCGGAGGGGTTCGGGTCCGCCTTGGGCAGGCCGCCGAAGGCCGCGCAGCTGCCCACCGCAATGACCGCGGCGGCGTCGGCGACGGTCTCCATCAGCATGTCGTAGTTGCTGATGCCGGCGATGGTGCTGTAGCCGGGGTTGGCCCTGGGGCCGGGCAGGGAGCCGTCCACCACCACCAGGTATTGGCCGGCGTTGGCGTGCATGGCCTCTTCACGCGCATGCTCCGCGGCATCGCCGGCGGCCGCCTGGAGGGTGTGGTGATAGTCCAGGCTGATGGTGTCCAGGATCAGGTTCTCCACCGTTGGCGAGAAGCTGCGCGTCAGGGACTCGGTGCAGCCGGTGCACTCCTGGAACGACAGCCAGATCACCGATGGCCGCCGGGCGCTCTCCAGCGCCGCCGCAATGGCCGGCGCCATGCTCGGCGGCAGCGCCATCAGGCTCGCCGTGGCGGCGCAGAGTTTCAGAAAACCGCGGCGTGACACGCCGTTGCGGCGCAGACTCTCGCCGAGCGTCGGTTGCGGCGTCGGCATGGACTGCCCTTGGGGCCGTTGCGGAGTTGCTGTGGCCATCGTTCCTCCTACTGCTTGAGTGACGGACAGTCCGTTGCCGGATGTCGAAAGCTGTGCCTGTGCGTTGCGGCGCATGGCAATCTGCGCGCCTGAGACCTGAGACGTATCCGCGGCGGCCGCCGCGCCTGAGCAGCGCGCCGGCGCCGCCGGGCGGGCCCGTCAGGCCTGGTCCAGCGACGCCGCAAGCAGCGTATTCAGGGCGGCGAGGGCGTCGCTCAGGTCCTCCGGCTGGCTGCGCAGCAGGCGCGGCACCGTGTCGATCTCCAGATGCAGGGCGACGCGCTGGTCGTCGGTGTTCAGGTACTCCACCACCCAGACACCGCTGTAGGCGGTCTCCTGGATGCGTGTGCGCCCGAGGGCATCGACGCTCGCCGTCACCTCGCCCTGGCCGAGCAGGGCCATGAGCCGGTCCTCGTCGCCGGGGCCGAAGGGCATGGCGCCGAGGTCGATCTGCGTCGGCTCGCCCCCCTGGGTCAGCTGTGCCAATGCGTGGCGGACCTGGCTCAGCACCGGCAGGGCGTTGCCGTACTCCGCCGGTGCCGCCGGCTCGCCTTCCACCTTGACCGGAATGTCACCGATCGACGCCATCGCTCGCTCCCGTATCGCTTGTTGATAATGTTAGCTGGGTCTTATGGACAGTGGTTTGACGTGAGGCACGTCTTGTGTGGACTCTTGCGTTTGCGCAATGACCCCATGGTCAGGTCGAGCCGCCGGCTGGGAATCCGGTGGCAAGCGCGCGAAGGCCGGGCCAGCCCAGCATGGCCCAACGCTGTGAATAAGCCCTTGATGGTCGGGTCAGGCTGTCGCTGGCCCGGCCTTCGGTTGCCCGCCGCGTCACCCACCCCGCCAGCTTCTGCTTACGCGCCTGGACTGGCGTCATCCACCCTGGGGTGTCCCTGCGCCGTCGATGCTGCTGCCGGCATGGGGCATGCGGCAACCGGTCAGGATGCCGGTGCGCCCTCGCTGCGCCAGCGCGCGAGCAGGGCCTCGATGGCTGCCACCGCCTCGGGCACCGCCGCCGCCACCGGCGGGCTCAGCTCCCGCCCCCAGTCCACCACCGCGGGCTCCACACCCACCAGGGCGCGGCGCGCCGGCAGGCTGTCGGTGAGTCGGGCGATGTCGAAGAGGTCCGCGAGGCTCACCTCGTGCACATTGTTGGCGTGCTTGGAGAGCTGCGCGTCCATGGCATCCCCCTCCAGCACCCGCACCGTGCCGGGCGTCTGGCCCATGCGCGCGGCGTCCACGACGACGAGCTGCGCCGCCTCGCCGATGGGCCCGGCGAGGGTGAAGCTGAGCGTGCCGCCGTCCAACAGCAGCATGTCCGGGTCGGCCTGGGCCAGGGGCGCGAGCGCCTGAAGCACGGCGGCGCCCAGGGCCTCGTCCGTCAGCAGCACATTGCCGAGGCCGAGGATCAGTGTGGTCGGTGCGGCTGGGGTGGATACCTGATCGGTTTGGTCGGTCATGGGTCTGCAGTCGGGCTTGGCTCGATGTGACTCGGGTGGTGTTGGAAGGCGATGGCGCCGTGCGCTGCCGGCGGTGCTGGAGTCGTGGGCGGCGGCCGGTGGCCGGGTGGGCCGGACAGGTCGCGCCGGGCCGTCACCGCCGAGGTCGGGAGGCCGCCCGGGGACAGCGCACCAGC
Organism: uncultured Thiohalocapsa sp.; assembly: GCF_913063425.1. Lineage (GTDB taxonomy): Bacteria > Pseudomonadota > Gammaproteobacteria > Chromatiales > Chromatiaceae > Thiohalocapsa. The sequence goes on along the minus strand of NZ_CAJXYK010000008.1, from coordinate 61,376 downwards.
CGGCGCGGGAGCAACGTGCTGGCCCCGCCCCAGGCGTTCCGCAGCCTGCGACCAAGTGCGCGCTGGCGGGTACGCGGTGGACAGCGCTGCGATGATCGCGCAGATCCGTCCGTGGCGGATTGATCCGGCACAGGAAGAGGCCGCTTGCGGCTTGCCGACGGCGGCCGGCGCGCCTTAGCCTGCCCGGAGTTTCCAGTTGAACGGGTCGCGACCATGTGCTTGGGCATTCCGATGCAGATCACCGCCATCGACGGGCTTGTCGCCCGCTGTGAGGCCAAGGGGGCCGTGCGCGAGGCGACATTGCTGATGGTGGGCCCGGACGAGGTCAGCATCGGCGACTATGTGGTCGTGCACTTAGGCCACGTCATCGAACGCATCGACGCCGAGCGCGCCGCCGAGGCCTGGGCCATCTACGACGAGATGCTGGCGGTGCCGGCGGCGGAGAGCGTTCCGCAGCCCCAATAGGGGTTCAGATCACAGAGGCTGCGAGCAGCGTAGGGCGGATAAGCGGAGCGCATCCGCCACCTCGGCTGTGGATGGTCGCCTCGAGAGGCGAGCAGCATGGGGCGTCACGCCGCCTCATCGACTTCAGCGGCGCCCGCCTGGGCAGCTGCCGAGCGGGCGCCTGACCCAGCCAGCGCCCGGCCTGCGCCCAGCCGGCGCCCGGCCTGCGCCCAGCTCAGCCCGCAGCGTCCAGAAACTCGTCCGCAATGGCGTACTGGCGCTGCACCTCGTCGCCGTGGGTGTCGTCGTCGCTCTCCACCAGCTCGCAGTTGTTCGCCATACGCGCCTGCATGGCGGCCTTCCAGGCGCGGTTGGTCTTCTCCGGCAGCAGATTGTCCGGCGTCAGCGCGGCGGCCACCGCCGCGGCCACGAAGTGATCCGCCTGGGCCAGCCAGTCCGTGTCCTTGCCGCAGTCGGTGTAGGTCTTGGTGGCATACGCCTTGGCGGCGCGGTAGGCGTCTTCCAGCTCGTCCGGGGCGGCATCCGCGCGCAGACCAGTGTCGATGGCGCGGTTCACGCGCTCGTCCCGGCTCAGGTGCTGTACGCTCTTGGCGAAGCGCACGCCGATGACGCGCTGCTGTGCCGCCGGGAGCTTGTGCAGCAGGCTGCGCAGGTCTTGGTCGTTGCTGATGGTGGGCATGGCTCGGGCCTCGGTCGCGGAGTGCTTTGTTTGACTGTCGCCGGCTTGCGGTTATTGTCTTTGGGCAATGGCCGCAGGCGGCGAGGGCCACAGGGGTCGGACAGCTGCCGGTACCACGCGACTGCGCCGATAACGCAGGTGCGGAGTACGGACTGCGACCCTCTGTCACCATTCGCTAATATGCTCCTAAGGGCATCCGGGTCGCATTGATATGAGTCACAGGCCGGGGCGCGCTGCGCCGAGTGTCCCCGGCACCGCGGCCAGCCCGTCCCACGGCGGCGCCTGCGATCCTGGCCGCGAGGCGCGAGGACCGACCCACCGGCCCCAGGCAGACCACCACGACGCAGCCCTCAAGCCCATGAAACGCACCGTCTACTTCGTCTCCGAGAGCACCGGCATCACCGCCGAGACCATGGGCCACAGCCTGCTGTCGCAGTTCGACACCGTGGATTTCGAGCAGGTCTACATGCCCTACATCAACACCGAAGCCCGGGCGCGGGCGCTGTGTCAGCGCATGGACGAGGCGTACGGTCGCGACGGCGTGCGGCCCATCGTTTTCGCCACCATGCTGGACCAGGAGATCGGCGACATCCTGCGGCGCGGCAACTGCTTTTACCTGGAGCTCTTCGAGCAGTTCGTGGAGCCGCTCAGCATGGAGCTCGGCGTGGCGCCCAGCCGCAAGTCCGGCCGCAGCCACGCCATCACCAAGCCCAGCATGTACACCAAGCGCATCGAGGCCATCAATTTCGCCATGGCCAACGATGACGGCATGCGCCCGGACAACTTCCGCTACGCCGACGTGGTGCTGGTGGGCGTCTCGCGCAGCGGCAAGACCCCCACCTGCCTGTATCTCGCCATGCACTACGGCCTGCGCGCCGCCAATCACCCCATCACCGAAGAGGACTTCGAGCGCGGCGACCTGCCGCCCGAGCTCATCGGGGCCAAGCAGCACGCCTTCGGCCTCACCATCGACGCCCAGCGCCTTCAGGCGATCCGCGAAGAGCGCCGCCGCGGCAGCGAGTATGCCTCCCCGGAGCGCTGCCGCCGTGACATCCGCGAGGCGCAGACCATGTTCAAGCGCCACGCCATCCCGGTGCTCAACACCACCAGCCAGTCCATCGAGGAGATCGCCTCGCAGATCCTGCGGGCGGTGAAGTCGCCGAACGGGACGACGGCCTGAGCGGCCGGGGGAGCCGGCTTGTGCCGACAGCACGGCGTGCCCGGCATCGTTCGCGCCTCCGCTGCGCGGACCGACCGTCGGACGCGCAGCCGATGCCCAAGGCGTCTCGGCGCCGGTCAACGGCTTTGCAGCGCCGCGCGGACGGCTTAGCATCGGCGCTCTTCCTGAGCCGAGTTGGAGCCGAAGCATGGCAAACTTCCCCGAACTGCCCGTAGCCGCCGGGAGCACGACAAGCGCCGAGTCCGATGGGCAGGGCGACGACGCCACCCGCAATCGAGTCCGCAGCGCCTATGCCCAGGTGGCCCAGGCCAGCGACGCGGGCGACTGCTGTGGCGAGGCGTCGAGCTGCTGCGGCGTGTCGGAGGACGAGCAGATCAACCGGCTGCTGTCGCTGCGCCTCGGCTACTCGGATGCGGATCTGGCCGCGGTGCCCGCGGGGGCCGACATGGGTCTCGGCTGCGGCAATCCGCGGGCCATTGCGTCGTTGCAGCCGGGCGAGACCGTGCTGGACCTGGGGGCCGGCGGCGGCTTCGACTGCTTTCTGGCGGCTGCCGAGGTGGGCGCGCAGGGCCGGGTCATCGGCGTGGACATGACGCCGGACATGCTGAGCAAGGCGCGGGGCAATGCGGTGCGGGGCGGCTTCGGCAATGTCGAGTTTCGGCTCGGCGAGATCGAGCACCTGCCGGTGGCGGACGGGACGGTTGACGCGATCATCTCCAACTGCGTCATCAATCTGTCGCCTGACAAGCCGCAGGTGTTTCGCGAGGCGTTCCGGGTGCTGAAGCCGGGTGGGCGGCTTGCCATCTCTGACGTGGTGGCCACGGCGGAGCTGCCGGCGGCGATGCGCGATGATCCCTATCTGCATGCGGCCTGTGTCGCGGGCGCGTCGCGGGTGGATGTGCTGGAGGCGATGCTGGCGGCGGCGGGGTTCGTGGACGTGGTGATCGCGCCGAAGGATGCGTCGCGCGAGTTTATCCGGGACTGGGTGCCGGGGCGTGGCGTGGAGGACTATGTGGTGTCGGCCACCATCGAGGGGCGGAAACCGGCGCGGTGACGGGTTGGGCTGAGCGGCAGCGCAGCTGGCTCGACGGTCCGTTCGGCGTGTCTGTGCGGCTTGGCGTCAGCCTGGCCCGCCATTGGCTCCGCCATTGGCTTCCTTCGAGCAGCCGGCGCGGGCATCGGGCGCGGGCCGGGTGCGGCCGAGTGAAACTCGGCGCCCCCAGGGGCGCTTGCTCCGTTGCGCCGGTTTCCCGTTGCGCCGCTGCGTGAGGCGCCGCCCTGGAGGTGAAGCATGCGCGTCGTCCTGGTCCACGGCATTTTCGACACCGGCAGCAAGTTCAAGACGCTCAAGCCGTACCTTGAAGCGCGCGGGCATGTCTGCCTGGCGCCGTCGCTGACGCCGAACGACGGCCGCGATGGGCTGCCGGCGCTGGCGCAGCAGCTGAAGGGCGAGATCCGCGCGGCCTTCGGGCCGCAGGCGCCCTTCGCGCTGGTGGGCTTCAGCATGGGCGGGCTGGTGTCGCGCTGGTACCTTCAGGAGCTGGGCGGGCACGCGCGGGTGGACCGGTTCGCCGCCATCGCCTCGCCCATGCAGGGCACCATCTGGGCCTATGGCTATCCAGGCGAGGGCGCCAGGCAGATGCGGCCGCACAGCGACTTTCTGGCGCGGCTCGGTGGGAGCGCGCACAAGCTGGACCGCATGGAGCTCTTCGCCTACTGGACGCCCTTCGATGCGGTGATCATCCCGCAGGACAGCGCCGACTGGCAGCTGGCGGACAGCAGGCGCATCCCGGCCCTGTGCCACCCCTGTATGCTCTGGCACCCGGACCTGATGGCGGACCTCGCCGAGCAGCTCGCTGCGGATTGACCGGGCGCAGGCGGGGCGCTGACCGCGGCGGGCCTTCCTTGAGATCGCCCGGGGCAGGGTCGATAATGCGCCGCCCGCGCATCGGCCATGCCAAACGGCCGCAGTGACAACAATCAGCACGAGCCCACCTGCCCATGAAGCTCGGAATCCCCAAAGAATCGCTCGCCGGCGAGACCCGCGTCGCCACCACGCCGGAGGTCGCCCAGAAGCTCATCAAGCAGGGCTTCGAGGTGCTGCTGGAGGCCGGCGCCGGTGCCGCCGCGCACTACACCGATGCCGCTTACGAGGCCGCCGGTGCTCAGGTGGTCCAGCGTGACGCCTGTTTCGGCGCCGACATCGTCCTCAAGGTGCGCCGGCCCACCGACGACGAGGCCGCCGCGGTGCGCTCGGGCGCCGTCTACATCAGCCTGCTGGAGAGCTGCGGCGAGGACCCGACCGTCGCCCGCATGGTGGAGAACGGCGTGACGGTGCTCGGCATGGAGCGGATGCCGCGCATCTCCCGGGCGCAGTCGATGGACGCGCTCTCGTCACAGAGCAACATCGCGGGCTACCGCGCTGTCATCGAGGCCGCCGCCCGCTACGGGCGCTTCTTCCCGATGATGATGACCTCGGCGGGCTCCGCAAAGCCGGCGCGGCTGGTGGTTCTCGGCGCCGGTGTGGCCGGGCTCCAGGCCATCGCCACGGCGCGGCGGCTTGGTGCCGATGTCCATGCCTATGACGTCCGTCCCGAAACCAAGGAGCAGATCGAGTCCCTCGGCGCCAAGGCCATCGAGCTGGACTTGGGCGAAAGCGGCGCGGGGGAGGGCGGCTATGCCAAAGAGCTGTCGGAGGAGGCCAAGGCCAAGCAGCAGCAACTGCTGGCGGACGAGCTGGCCAAGGCGCATGTGATCGTCACCACGGCGCTGATCCCCTGCCGGCCGGCGCCGGAGCTGATCACCGAGGACGTGGTCCGGCGCATGCGGGAGGGCTCGGTCATCGTCGACCTCGCCGCGGCCAACGGCGGCAACTGCAAGCTCACCGAGGCCGATGAAATCGTCCAGCGCCACGGCGTGAACCTCATCGGCCACACCAACTACCCGGCCATGGTGCCGGCGGACGCGAGCGCCTTCTACGCGAAGAACCTCGCCAACCTGCTGGAGATCATGGTGGACAAGACCGACTCGGGCCTGGCGCTCAAGGATTTGAGCGAAGACGAGATCACCAAGGCCATGCAGGTGGGGGCTTGAGCGCATGCGGCAGGAGCGCATCGCCGTATGAAGTGCGCGTGACATCGCTCTGCGGTGTCACGCGTCCCGGGCGCTCTGCGCCCCGGCGTCGCGGCGGGTCTGCACGCCGCATCGGCGACAGCGCCTGGTCCTCGCGTGAGCCATCGACCCCTCAACATCCCACGCAGGGTCGCGAACAACGACCATCCTCCGGAACCACAGCCACACTGGAGCCAACCGGATGTCCGAATCCCTCACCGCCCTCTACGTCTTCGTCCTCGCCTGCTTCATCGGCTACTACGTCGTCTGGGGCGTGACGCCGTCCCTGCACACACCGCTGGTGGCGCTCACCAATGCCATCTCGGGCATCGTGCTGGTGGGTGCGCTGCTGGTTACCGGCCTCGACGAGGCCGGCTGGCTCGCCTCCGGCATGGGCTTCCTCGCGGTGCTGCTGGCCAGCATCAACGTCTTCGGCGGCTTTCTGGTGACACACCGGATGCTGTCCATGTTCAAGAAGAAGAAGTAAGGGGGCAGACGCATGGAATTGAGCATGAATCAACAGGGCGCGGCCTATCTGGTCTCCGCCGTTCTGTTCATTTTCGCGCTGAAGGGGCTGACGCACCCGGCGACGGCGCGTCGCGGGAACCTGTTCGGCATGCTCGGCATGGCCATCGCGCTTGCCGCGACCCTGCTCGGCACCCAGGTGCAGGACTACCTGCTCATCATCATCGCGGGCACCATCGGCGCCGTCATCGGCATCGTCGTGGCGCTGCGCATCCAGATGACGCAGATGCCGCAGCTGGTGGCGGCGCTGCACAGCTTCGTCGGCATGGCGGCGGTGCTGGTGGCCATCGGCACCTTCATCAACCGGGCGCAGGCGGGCACGCTGGACGCCCTGCTGATGGGTGAGCTCTCGGCGGGTGTCGTCATCGGCGCCATCACCTTCACGGGCTCCGTCATCGCCTTTGCCAAGCTTCAGGGCATCATGTCCGGAGCGCCCATCAAATTCGGGGGGCAGCATCTGCTGAATGCCGCCATCGCCGCTGTCACCGTGCTGCTCGCGGTGGAGTTCGCCCTCACCGGCGATGTCTGGGCGCTGGTGCTGATGACGCTGCTCGCCTTCGCGCTCGGCGGCACGCTGATCATCCCCATCGGCGGCGCCGACATGCCGGTGATCATCTCCATGTTGAACAGCTACTCGGGCTGGGCGGCGGCGGCCACCGGTTTCACGCTGCACAACGATCTGCTCATCATCGTCGGCGCCCTGGTGGGCTTCTCCGGTGCCATCCTGAGCTACATCATGTGCCGGGCCATGAACCGCAGCATCATCAACGTGGTGTTCGGCGGCTTCGGCACCGACTCCAGCGGCGGTGACAGTGCCGGTGCCGTGGCGGCGGAGAAGGGGGTCAAGTCCGCGTCCGTGGAAGACGCCGTCTATTGGATGGAGGACGCGGGTAAGGTCATCATCGTGCCCGGCTACGGCATGGCCGTGGCCCAGGCCCAGCACGCGCTGAAGGAGATGATGGAGCTGCTGGAGGCGCGCGATGTCGAGGTCAAGTTTGCGATCCACCCGGTGGCAGGCCGCATGCCCGGGCACATGAACGTGCTGCTGGCGGAGGCGGACATCCCCTATGACCATGTGCTGGAAATGGACGAGATCAATCCGGAGTTCAACGGCGCCGACGTGGCCCTGGTGGTGGGCGCCAACGACGTCGTGAACCCCGCCGCCAAGGAGGACACCTCGAGCCCCATCTACGGCATGCCCATCCTGGAGGCCGGCAGGGCCAACCAGGTCTACTTCCTCAAGCGCTCCATGCGCCCGGGCTACTCCGGCGTCGACAATCTGCTCTTCTACCAGGACAACACGTCGCTGATCTTCGGCGATGCCAAGGACACCATCGAGGGCATCGTTGCGGCGCTCAAGGGCGGGGGGCACTGATCGGGTGGCTGCCCCCGTTGCTTCAGGGGCGGGGGATTAAGTATCACGTCCCCGAATCTTGGTATCACGTCCCCAAATCGTCCCCGTCATTCGGGTTACGCGGTGGTGGGCGGTAGGCCCAGCTGGTGGCGGATGCAGGCGAGGTAGTGGGCGGGGTCGTCCTCGCGGCCCTCGCGCTGCATGCGCCACATGGACTCCGCCAGGCAGTCGATGATGCGGTGCTCCAGGGCGTGGGCGTCGCTGTGCACGCGCAGCGCGCTGTCGTACAGGGCGCCGATGCCCGGGGGATGGTCCGCGCCCAGCTGCTCCAGCAAGGCCAGGTGCAGCGCCATGTGCAGGAAGGGGTTGGTCTCGCCGCCCTCCGGCAGCCAGTCCTTCGCCAACGCCTTGTCCGTGTCTTCGAGCAGGTTGTGGTACTCGGGGTGCCTGCGCACCACTTCGGCGATGCGCTGCTCCAGCGGGTCCAGCGGGTCGCCGCGCTGGGCCTTCTGCCAGGCTTCGACGAAGCGGCGGCGATAGGGGTCGCGCTGGGGGCCGAGCATGGGCAGGTCTCCTGAGCCGTGACGGGCTTCAGGAAGTGGCGTCGGCCGCCGGCTTTTCATGCCCCCCTGCGACGACGTCCGCGCCGTGCACGGCAGCGCCGGCGCTGGCCGTCTGCCCTGCGCCATCGGGCGCCGGCGTTTTCTGCTTGTATTCGCACAGGTCGGCGATGATGCACTCATGGCAGCGCGGCTTGCGCGCGGTGCAGACATAGCGCCCGTGCAGGATGAGCCAGTGGTGGGCGTCTTGCAGGAATTCCTTCGGCACCAGCCGCAGCAGGCGCTGCTCCACCGCGAGCGGCGTCTTGCCCTGGGCGATGCGGGTGCGGTTGGCGACGCGGAAGATGTGCGTGTCCACGGCCATGGCCGGCTCACCGAAGGCGGTGTTCAGGACGACATTCGCGGTCTTGCGCCCGACGCCGGGCAGGGCCTCCAGTGCCTTGCGCTCCCGCGGCACCTCCCCGCCGTGCTCATCCACCAGGATGCGGCAGGCGGCCAGGATGTTCTTGGCCTTGCTGTTGAAGAGGCCGATGGTCTTGATGTGCGCCTTGAGCCCGGCCTCGCCCAGGTCCAGGATCGCCTGCGGCGTGTTGGCCACCGGAAACAGCCGTGCTGTGGCCTTGTTGACGCCCTTGTCCGTCGCCTGGGCCGACAGGATCACGGCCACCAGGAGCTCGAAGGTGCTCGCGTAGGCAAGCTCCGTCGTCGGCGCCGGGTTGGCCGCCCGCAGGCGCTCGAAGATCTCGGTGCGTTTGGCTCGGTTCATGGCGCGGCAAGGATAGCGGCATGGCGCAGCACCGCGGAAGGGCTTCACGCAACGGGCACCTGCGCAAAGAAAAGGGGACGGTATACTGAAAAGAAAGCACATAAATGCCGGAAAAGCGGGGACGAAAAGCGGGGACGGTAACTGGAATTCCATTCCACTGGTGACAGTATACTTGATGCTGGCAGCAAGACCGCCCTTGCCGAGCCACAGAAACTGTCTAAAATAACAGTATCTGTTCCGGTAAGGACCCCAAGCGTGTCAGACCAAGACCGGCTCACCGCGCGCCAGCACCAGATCCTGGAGCTGATCCGCCGCCATGTGCGCGAGACGGGCTATCCGCCCACGCGTGCAGAAATTGCAGAGGCCTTCGGCTTCAGGTCCGTCACTGCCGCCGTGGACCATCTCAAGGCCCTGGCCCGGCACGGCGTCATCGAGATGCAGCAGGGCACCTCCCGCGGCATCCGCCTGCTGGTGCCGGCGGATGACGGGCAATTGCCGGTGGTGGGGCGGGTGGCCGCCGGCAGTCCCATCCTCGCCGCGGAGCACATCGAGGAGCATCACCGGCTGGACCCGGGCCTGTTCCATCCGCGGGCGGATTATCTCCTGCGGGTGCGCGGCTTCAGCATGCGCGACGCCGGCATCCTGGACGGCGATCTGCTGGCCGTGCACCGCACGCCGCAGGCCGAGAACGGCCAGATCGTCGTCGCCCGGCTCGATGACGAGGTCACCGTCAAGCGCTTCCGCCGCCAGGCCAACTGGCGCCACCGCGTGCAGCTGCTGCCGGAGAACCCCGACTTTGCGCCCCTCAACCTGGACCTGCGCGAGCAGACACTGGTCATCGAAGGGCTCGGTGTCGGCGTGCTCCGTCGTGGGCTCGCAACCGCTGCCGGCGGCGCCCGCCGGTTGTAGGCATCCAGCCCCCGACCCGGTCCCAGGCCCGATCTCAGTCCCGGCTGCAGGCCGGCAACAGGCCCCGGCCGGCCTCTATGACATCCGGAGCGCAGCGCCATGCAGCTCGACCAACTCCTCGCCGCCCGCGCGGACCTCTGGCGCGGCCATGCCACGCCGCAGGCGGCACCGCCCGGCCTCGCCACCGGCTTTCGTGCGCTGGACCCCGTGCTGTCCGGCCAGGGGTGGCCGGCGGCCGGCCTCAGCGAGGTGCTGAGTGCCCACCAGGGCGCCGGGCTGGCGCTGCTGCTGCCGCTGCTGGCGGCTTTGAGCCGGCCGCCACAGCAACAGATGCCGCGCTGGATACTGTGGGTGGACCCGCCGCACATCCCCTTCGCACCGGCGCTGGCGGCCCGCGGGCTGGACCTGCGGCGCATCCTCATCGTCCATGCCGGCGCCGATGCCGCCTGGGCCGCGGAGCAGGGCCTGCGCTCCGGCACCTGTGCCGCGGTGCTGGCCTGGACCGGTCTGGACACAGCCCAAGTGAACGGCGCAGCGGCCGGCGGGCGCCGGGAGCAGGTCGCTGCCCGTACCGGCGGCGGGGCGGACCGGCAGCGCAACAACTGCTGGACCCCGGCGGCGCTGCGTCGCCTGCAGCTCGCCGCCGCCGAAACGCAGACGCCGGCGCTGCTGCTGCGCCCGCTTGCCGTCGCCGCCGAGACCTCGCCGGCGGCGCTGCGGCTCAGGGTGAGCGCCTGCGCCGAGGGCCTGGATGTAACCCTGCTGAAGCAGCGCGGCGGCCGTCCGGGGCAGCGGCTGCGGCTGCCGGCGCAGCCGGATGCGGAGGGTTTCGGCGGCGCCTGTTCGCATGCCGATGGGTCCCATGGCGGTGGCTCCGATGTTGTCGGCTGGGGTACAGCGACCGGCCACGCCATCGCCACCAGCGGGCGGACACCGGAGCCGGATGCCGTACCCACCCCAGCCGTCGGCGCCGGGAGCAGGTCGCAACCTGACCCGCAACCGGCCACCACCGACGCAGCCGACGGGCCAAAGCCCCACGCCAAGCCGACCGAGCACACCGCCCCGCCGTCCCCCGGGCAGCGCCCTTCCAGGCCCCCAACCCCCGGGGCCACAGCCCCCCAGCCCGCACGCGCCCAGCCCACATTCCCCCAGCCCACATTCCCCCAGCCCCCAGCACCGGCGCGCCAGCAGAGGCTCCACCGGGTGCAGGCGGCGGGCGGCACTGCGCCGGCGGCGGCCATTCGCCGCAGCCGCCGCCGGCGCGGCGGACCCCGGGGCTGAGGCCGGGAGGGACCATGGCGATGCGTGGCATGGGGAGCCTCTGCCTGATGCAGCCGGGGCGCGCAGCGCAGCCCCGGCTTGCCTTTCACAACCTCTGAGCCACCGCCATGCACTGGCTTGCGCTGCACCTGCCGGCGCTGGCGCTGGAGGTCTACACCCGGGCCCTGCCGCCGGCCGATGCAGAGTCCGCAGGGCAGGCGCCCGCCGACGTGCTGTCGGCTGAGGCGCCGCCGGCCGCCGCCCGCCAGCCGCCGCTGGCGGTGAGCGAGCGCGAGCACATCATCGCCCGCAATGCCGCCGCCGCCCGGCTCGGCATCACGCCGGGCCTGCCGGACGCCGCCGCCCGCGCGCTGGCGGCGGAGCTGCGCATCCTGCCGCGCCGCCCCGCGGCCGAGCGGGCGGCCCTCGCCCGGCTCGCCGCCTGGGCCTACGGCTTCAGCGACCAGGTGAGCCTGGCGCCGCCCGCGGCCCTGGTGCTGGAGGCCGGCCGCAGCCTCAGGCTCTTCGGCGGCGCCGCGGCGCTGCGGCGGCGGGTGCTGGACGGTGTCGCCGCCCTCGGCTGGCGCGCGCGCTGTGTGCTGGCGCCGACGCCGGGGGCGGCGCTGGTGCTCGCGGCCGCCGGGCTCGGCGCCGAGCCCGACGCCGCTGCCGCTGGGGCAGGGGTGTCCGCCGTCGGCATCGTCGTCGACTACGCGGACCTGCGCCGCCATCTGGCCGCGCTGCCGGTGGCGGTGCTGGACTTCACGGCGGCGGAGCTCGACGACCTGCACCGCATGGGCATCGCCCGCATCGCCGACCTGTTGCGGCTGCCGCGGGCCGGCCTCGCCGAGCGCTTCGGCGTCGCCCGGCTCGAGCAGTTGGAGCGCCTGCTCGGCGAGCGGGCGGACCCGCGCCGGGCCTTCGTGCCGCCGGCGCGCTTCCAGGCCAGGCTGGAGCTGCCGGCGGAGGTGCCGGACGCCGCGGCCCTCGCCTTCGCCTGCCGCCGGCTCATCGACGAGCTCGGCGGCTTCCTGCGCGCGCGCGGCGCCGGCGTGCAGCGTCTCGACTGGCAGCTGCACCACGCCGACGGCCCGCCGACCCAAATGCAGCTCGGCTCGGCGGCCCCGGCGCGGGCCCCGCAGCACTGGCTGATCCTGCTGCGCGAGCGCCTGGACCGGCTCAGGCTGCGGGCGCCGGTGCGGGCCATTGCCCTGCGCAGCGAGCGGCTGCGCCCCTTGGCGCCCGCCCATGCGGAGCTTTTCCCCGGGGAGACCGGCGACACGGCACCGGACCCGGCGCTGCTGGACCGGCTGCGGGCGCGGCTCGGTCCAGCGGCGGTGCAGGGCCTTGCGGCGGTGGCGGACCATCGCCCGGAGCGTGCCTGGCAGCCGTGCGAGCCGACGCTGGCGCCCGCCGATGCGTGCGCTGCGGTCCATGCACGACCTAAGCCGGGTCGGACCCTAGGCAGGGCGGCCGGCAGCACAGGGGTCGGGCCTGGGGGGCCGGCGCTGGGGGGCGCGCCGGCACTGGAGGCGCTCGCGGGCGCTCGCCACGACCGACCCCTGTGGCTCCTGGCGGAGCCGGTGGCGCTCAGGCTCCGCGACAATCGCCCCTGGCTGGACGGCCCGCTGGACCTGGGGGCCGGCTGCGAGCGCATCGACACCGGCTGGTGGGACGGCTTCCAGGTGGCCCGGGACTATTATGTCGCCCGCACCGCCGAGGGCGAGCGCCTTTGGGTCTACCGCGAGCTGCGCGGCGCCGGTGGTTGGTTCCTGCACGGCATTTTCGGTGATGATCCGGCGGCGACCGGCGGCGACGCGCTCGGCTCCGGTGAATGCTGAATGCGCGATGGCGACGAGGACGTGGGCAAGAGCGAGGAGCGCGAGCTCGGCAGCCGCATGGCGGTCCTGCTCGCACACCTGCTCAAGTGGCAGTATCAACCTGCCCGCCGCGGCGCCGGCTGGCGGGCCACCATCCGCGTGCAGCGCAAGGCCCTTGCCGCCCACCTCGCAAGTGTGCCGAGCCTCAAGGCCATGTTGCGCGATCCCGCGTGGTGGATACGCATTTGGGCGGACGCGGTGGCCAAGGCCATCGATGAAACCGGGCTGGTGGCCTTTCCCGACGAGTGTCCCTGGACCCTGGACAGCATCCTGGACCCGACCTGGCTGCCGGACTGATATCCGTGCGCGCCAGCCGTCGGGCAAAGGCCTGGGCCAACCGGAACGCGGCGGCAGCGCCGGCTTATCTCACCAGCCCCTCGCGCAACTGCTGGAAGCGCGCCAGCCGCTGCGGGTGGATGCCGCCCGCCGCCACTGCCGTGTGCACGGCACAGTCTGGCTCGTCCAGGTGGCGGCAGTCGCGGAAGCGGCATTGGCCGCGCAGGGTGCGGAGCTCCGGAAAGCCGTCCTCCAGCTGCGCCTGGCTGAGGCCCGCCAGCCGGAAGCTGCGCACGCCCGGGGAGTCGATGAGCCGCCCGCCCGCCGCCGCGTCCGGCGACAGCCGATAGCAGGTGGCTGTGGAGGTGGTGTGGCGGCCGAGGCCGGTGGCCGCCGACAGGCGCCCCACCTGAATGTCCTGGTCCGGCAGCAACTGTTGCACCAACGACGACTTGCCGACGCCTGACTGGCCCAGCAGGATGGCCGTCTCGCCCGGCAGATGCGTGAGCAGTGCGCCGATGCCGGGCTCGCCTTTGGTGCTGACCGGGCAGACCGGGTAGCCGAGGGCGGGGTAGGGTGCCAGCGCGTCGAGGAAGGCGCGCCGGTCGTGCGGGTCCAGCAGGTCCAGCTTCGCCGCCACCACCAGGGCGCGCACGCCCATCAGCTCCGCCGCCACCAGGTACTGGTCCAGCAGAAAACCGCTCGGCGGCGGCTGCGGCGCCACCACCACAGCGAGCAGGCTGAGGTTCGCCGCCAGCGGCTTGTCGCGGCCGCCGTAGTCCGGGCGGCTCAGCACATTGTCCCGCGGGCAGAGGGCGGTGACCACGCCGCGGCCCGGCTCCGTCGGCGCCCAGACCACGAGGTCGCCGCACACCGGGTGGCCCAGGTGGCGGCGGGCGACGCAGTGGTGCAGCTCGCCCACCTCATCCTCCACGCCGAGATGAGCGCCGTGCCGGACCACCACCCGCCCCTGTTGCGACGCCTGTTGCGGCACGTCGGCGCTACTGCCCTGCGCGCCCGCTCCCCGCGCCCCGCCGCTGACGTCCGCCGCCACCTCGGGCTGCTCGGTGTCGAGCGCGTCGAGGACGGCCTGGGTGCGGCTCTCCAGCCGCTGGCGCCGGCGCTCCTGGATGGCCAGGATGCGCCGGCGCTGGTGCTCCGACAGCCGCCGCTTGGGCATCAGGCTGGTGCGCCGCGATGCATGTCCGGCTGCCCGCGCGGCGGCTCGCGGCGGCCCCTCAGCGGCGCCATGTCATTGCTCGAACTTGTAGTACTCCTCGTTCAGGAGCGTGGCCACGGCCTTGACCTCTTCGGGGAACATGCCGGTGTCCAGATTGGTGTTGCAGGCCTCGACCTGGGTCTCGAGCGCGCTGAAGGAGCCGATCTTGCGATCTTCACGCGTGTACATCTCGCTGCCGTGGCAGCTGGTGCAGTTCTTCTGCACCAGGGCCTCGGCATCCACCGATTCGGTGGCGGCGACGGGCAGCCCGGTGAGCAGGGCGCCGGCGCCGAGCCCTGCACCCACCAGGGCAGCGAGGGCAGAGGCACGGGCGGTGACGGCGATGGGGGCTCGGACCTTCATGGCATTCTCCGGTATTCGCTGGGGTTGGATTCTAGCAACGGCCGGCGCCGCAGCGGGCGCGATCGCGCTACCATCCCGTCAAATCGTGGTGACGGCAGGAGAAGCCAATGGAGCAAGCGGGGAATCTGGCCTGGATCGACCTGGAGATGACGGGGCTCGATCCGTTCACCGACCACGTCATCGAGATCGCCAGCATCGTCACCGACCCGGAGCTCAACATCCTGGCGGAAGGCCCGGTGCTGGCCATCCACCAGCCGGAGGCCGTGCTCGCGGCCATGGACGAGTGGAACACGCGCCACCACGGCCAGTCGGGCCTGCTGGAGCGGGTGCGCAGCAGCGACACCACAGAGGCGGACGCGGAGGCCGCGACCCTGGCCTTCCTGCACAAGTGGTGCCAGCCGAAGCAGGCGCCGCTGTGCGGCAACAGCATCTGCCAGGACCGGCGCTTCCTGGCCCGCTGCATGCCGAGGCTCGAGGCCTTCTTCCACTACCGCAACCTTGACGTGAGCAGCCTCAAGATCCTGGCCCGGCTGTGGGCGCCGGACATCGCCGAGGCCTTTAAGAAGCAGAACAAGCACCAGGCGCTGGACGACATCCGCGAATCCATCGCCGAGCTCAAGCACTATCGGGCGGAGCTGTTGCGGGTGTGAGCCGCGCTTGCCGCGTATGCGGCGTTATGAGCTGCCACTCCGGCGAGTGTGGCGCCGGCGGCCGGCGTGCGCAGTGTGCAGTGCGGGTCTGGTGCGCGTCAGCGACGGGCGGACGCGGTGATTCCCTAGAGTGCTCGATCAAGCCCTGTTGCCGGCCGCTGTTGCACTGCGCCCTGCACAGCCAATGCCCACCGCACATGCTCACGCACCAGCTCGCTCGGATGGTCGGCGCGCGCCGACAGCGCCTCGCGCACGGCAGATGACGGCTCGGCATTGCCGAGGGCGACGGCGAGGTTCCTGAGCCAGCGCTCGTGGCCGATGCGCCGGATGGCGCTGCCCTCGGTGCGGCGCAGGAAGCTGTCCTCGTCCCAGCCGAAGAGCTCGATGAGCGTGGCCGTGTCCAGGTCATTGCGCGGCAGGAAGTCGGTTTCTTCGGTGAGCCGGGCAAAGCGGTTCCAGGGGCAGGCGAGCTGGCAGTCGTCGCAGCCGTAGATGCGGTTGCCGATGCGGGCGCGCAGCGGCTCGGGGATGGGGCCCGGATGCTCGATGGTGAGGTAAGAGATGCACAGGCGCGCGTCCAGCACATAAGGCTCGACGATGGCATCCGTGGGGCAGATGTCGATGCAGGCCTTGCAGCGCCCGCAGTGGTCCTGTGCAGGCGGGTCCGTCGGCAGCGGCAGGTCGCAGTAGATCTCGCCGAGAAAGAACCAGGACCCGGCCTGCGGATTGATCACATTGGTGTGCTTGCCGATCCAGCCGAGCCCCGCCTTCTGCGCCAGCGGTTTCTCCATCACCGGCGCCGAGTCCACGAAGACGCGGTAGCCGAAAGCGCCCACCTGTGCCTCGATGCGCTGGGCCAGGCGCTTCAGGCGCTGGCGCAGTACCTTGTGGTAGTCGCGACCGAGGGCGTAACGGGAGACGAAGGCCTGGGCCGGGTCGGTGAGCACGCGCTCGATGTTGACCTGATACTCCGGCAGGTAGTCCATGCGCGCGGAAATGACACGGAGCGTGCCCGGCACCAGCTCCGCCGGACGGCTGCGCCTGGTGCCGTGGCGGGCGAGCCAGTCCATCTCGCCGTGCATGTCCTGTTGCAGCCAGGCGCCCAAACGTGCCTCGGCGACGGCGAGGTCGCAATCGGCGATGCCCACCTGCTGAAAGCCGAGCTCGGCGCCCCAGGCCTTGATGGCCCGGGCCAGGCGCGCGGTTTCAGCCTCTGACAGGGGGAGATCGTGGCGGGGCCCGTCGCGGGGCGCCCGCGCTTCGCAATTGGTGTCCGTCACGTCGCTCTGCCGGGTGGTGAGGGTGAGCCGCTATGCTGGGGCCACAGTGTTGTTCGTGCTCGACGACGATGCAGGGATGCGTCATGGACGGCTCGTGCTGCCTGTCGAAGGGGCGCTGCTGACGGTCTTGCAGGGGTTGCAAAGTCCGCGCTCAGCGATAGGGTAACTGGGTGCGTGCGTCCTTCGCACGACGTTGTCTCCGCCGCCCGACGGCGGCGCTCTACGGCTCGTAATTTGGTAGGCGCTGTGCCGGAAAAACAACCCATCCCTTACGCGCTGTATCGCGCGGACCAGGTCCGCGCGCTGGATCGTTGTGCCATCGAGCAGCACGGCATCCCCGCCTTCAGGCTCATGCAGCGTGCCGGCCGCGCCGCCTTCGGGGTGCTGCGCACCCGTTGGCCGGATGCGCAGCGCATCCTCGTGCTGGCGGGCGCCGGCAACAACGGCGGCGACGGTTATGTCCTCGCCGCCGAGGCCCTCGCCGCAGGTCTGGATGTGCGCCTGCTCACGCTTGGCGATCAGGACAGGCTTTCGGAGGCGAGTGCGGCGGCCGCCGCACGCTTCGTGCAGGAGGGCGGGTCTGCTGCGTCCTACCAGCGCCTGCCTGGGGATGTGGACGTCATCGTCGACGCACTGCTCGGCACGGGTCTCACCCGCGAGGTCTCGGGGCAGTGGGCGGCGGCCATCGACGCCGTCAACGCCGCGCGCGCGCCGGTGCTGGCACTGGACATCGCCTCCGGACTGGATGCCGACACGGGCCGGGTGCTCGGCACCGCGGTGCGTGCCCATGCCACCGTCAGCTTCATCGGCCTCAAGCAGGGGCTCTTCACCGGCCGCGGGCCCGCGTGCTCCGGTGCGGTGTACTTCCACGGCCTCGGCGTGCCGCCGGGCATCTATGCCACCCAGGTCCTCTCCGCCCGCCGGGTGGACTGGCGCAAGGAGCGCGAGCTGCTGCCACCGCGCAGCGCAGACGCCCACAAGGGGAGCGCGGGTCATGTGCTGGTGGTGGGCGGCGCGCCCGGCATGTCCGGTGCGCCGCGGCTCGCGGGTGAGGCGGCGTTGCGGGCCGGTGCCGGGCTGGTGACCATCGCCACGCATCCGGCGCATGCGTCCGTGCTGAACCTGACCCGCCCGGAGCTGATGGTGCAGGCGGTGGCCGCCGCGGATGAGCTGGCCCAGGCTGCGGCCCGGGCGGATGTCATCGCGGTGGGGCCCGGGCTCGGCCGTGACGACTGGGGCCGGACCCTTTTGGACGCGGTGCTGGGGCTCGACCGGCGCCTGGTGGTGGATGCCGATGCTCTGAACCTGCTGGCCCGGGCGCCGCAGCGCCGCGAGCAATGGATTCTGACACCACATCCCGGCGAGGCCGCACGCCTGCTGGAGCAGACCGCGGCGGCGGTGGAGCAGGACCGCTTCACGGCGGCCGCGGCGCTGCAGCGGCGCTTCGGCGGCGCTGTGGTACTGAAGGGTGCCGGCACCCTCGTTCACGGCCCGGGGCAGCGCCCGCCTGCGGTATGCAGCGACGGCAGCCCAGCGATGGCGAGTGCCGGCATGGGCGACGCGCTGACGGGCATCATCGCCGCGCTCTGGGCGCAGGCGCCGGCGCTGGATGCGCAGGAGGCGGCCACCGCCGGCGTCTGCCTGCACGCGGCGGCGGGCGAGCTCGCCGCCGCAGGCACCGACCGCGGACTCCTCGCCGGCGACCTCATCGCCACGCTGCCGCGGCTGTTGGTCGCCTGAGTGCCGGTCGTCGCGCCTGTCGTCGCCCCTGTCCGAGCGTTGGGTCCGGCGTTGGGCCCAGCGTTGGGCCCAGCGTTGGGCTGGGCGCTGGGCTGAGCGCGGCCGCCGATGCCCAGGGGCCGGGCGCGCGCCGCGGGGCTGCGGGGTCGCTGCCGCGTGCACCTGCGACAACTGTCTGATGCACGCAACCGAAGCGCTCAATCCGCGTGAAGAATACGCTGCAACGACCGGTGTGTGCTTGGAATCTGTTCGCGCCGGATGCTATCCTCCAAGCAACGTTTCCCGTCCACCGAAAGACTCGGGGCAGGGGCTCAGACATGGCAAGCGCACTTGAAACCCCCATCCGTACACGCCGTCCCATGGAGACGCACGCGCCCAACGCAGATCCCAGGACCACCCCCAGCAGCGCCCCCAGCAGCGGGTCCAGCACCGGGTCCGGCACGGCCCCCAGCACGCCCCTCAGCGCGGTCTCCAGCAGCGCTGCGACCGGCAGCCGCCGGTGGGCCGGCAGCCGCCTGGTCGTCGTGGCGGCGCTGCTGCTGGTCGCACTGGCGCAGCCCGCAGCCGCGGGCCAGGTGAAGGTACAGGGCGCGCGGATCTGGAATGCACCGGACCACACGCGCATCGTGCTCGACACCGCCGAGCCCGTCAGCCACCGCATCTTTTCCCTGGACGACCCCCACCGGCTGGTGGTGGACATCAGCGACGCGCGCCTGTCCGGCGAGCTGCCGACGGCGGCGGCCGACGACGCCCTGGTGGCGGGGCTGCGCAGCGGCGTGCGCCAGGGCGACGACCTGCGGGTGGTGCTGGACCTGAAGCAGCCCGTGAAGGCCAAGAGCTTCCGGCTGGAGCCCAACGGCACCTACGGGCATCGGCTGGTCATCGATGTCGCGGCCCGCTCGCGGCCGGGGCGTGCCCAGGTGGCGAGCCGGACCGCGCCCTCGGTGGCACCGCAGCACCTCTCGGTGCAGCCCAAGGGGGTGCGCCATCGCGACGTGATCGTGGCCGTTGACGCCGGCCACGGCGGCGAGGACCCGGGCGCCATCGGGCCGGCCGGCACGCGGGAGAAAGACGTGACGCTGGCCATTTCCCGCAAGCTAGCGCACCGTATCGACCGCCAACGGGGCATGCGGGCGGTACTGATCCGCGACGGCGACTATTACATCGCGCTGCGCCAGCGCATTGCCAAGGCCCGCAAGCACCAGGCCGACCTGTTCGTGTCCATCCATGCGGATGCCTTCACAGATCGGCGCGTGCGCGGCTCTTCCGTCTACACCCTCTCCAACGGCGGCGCCACCAGCGAGGCGGCCAAATGGCTTGCGGAGCGGGAGAACCGGGCGGACCTCATCGGCGGCGTCAGCCTGGCGGAGCAGAACGATGTGCTGGCGGGCGTGCTGCTGGACATGACGCAGAATGCGACCCTGGAGCACAGCAGCATTGCCGCCGAGCGGGTGCTGTCCAAGCTGCGCGCGCTGGGCGATGTCCACCAGACGCACATCCAGAAGGCGGGCTTTGCGGTGCTGAAGTCACCGGACATCCCCTCCATGCTGGTGGAGACGGCGTTCATTTCGAATCCCGACGAAGAGAAGCGCCTGCGCAGCAGGAGCTATCAGGACAAGCTCGCCGACTACCTGGTGGAGGGCATCGTCGATTACTTCGAGGACTATCCGCCGCCCGGCACCCGCTTCGCGCGCGACGACATCCCGGGCCGCGACGAGGTGGGCGCACTCCCCGCCGCGGGCGGGGCAACCTTCGCCGAGGTGGCCCGGCGCTACGACCTGGACCTCTCCGGCGTGCGGCTCGCAGAGGCGCCGCGCCTGCCCGGCATCGCCGGGCGGCCGGCTGCGGCGCCGGGGCCTGCGGTGATCTCCCAAGACTCCAAGCCGGTTTCGGCGCAGGGCGGTGCGCAGCCGTCGCCGCCGGACGGCTGACCCCGCTCCACGGCTCCGCGCTGCTCTGCACGTACCGCCCACCGGCCCGCGGCTTGCGGGCAGCGCGGGCATCTGGTTCCATCTGCGCGATGGCAGCCATCCGCCCCCTCCCTGCGCAGCTCGTCAACCAGATCGCCGCCGGCGAGGTCATTGAGCGCCCGGCCTCCGTGGTCAAGGAGCTGGTGGAGAACAGCCTGGACGCCGGCGCCCGCTGCCTCGGCGTCGATCTGGAGCAGGGCGGCATCAAGCTCATCCGCGTCACCGATGACGGCGGCGGGCTCGGCCGGGATGACCTGCCACTGGCCCTGGCCCGCCATGCCACCAGCAAGATCGCGAGCCTCGAAGACCTCGAAGGCGTCGCCACCCTCGGTTTTCGCGGTGAGGCGCTGCCGAGCATCGCCTCCGTCTCGCGCTTTGCCATCACCTCCCGCCGCAACGGCGAGCCCCACGGCTGGCGCCTCGCCTGCGACGGCAGCGACCATATGGACCCGCCGCAGCCGGCGGCCCAGGTCGCCGGCACCAGCGTCGAGGTGCGGGATCTCTTCTACAACGTGCCGGCGCGGCGCAAGTTCCTGCGCACCGAGCGCACGGAGCTCGGTCACATCGATCAGCTGCTGACCCGCTTCGCGCTCGCACAGAGTGATCTGGCGCTGCGCCTCACGCACAACGGCCGCGTGTCCCTGGAGCTGCCCGCGGCGGACGAGCCGCTGGCCGCCGATCGGCTGCGGCGGCTGCTCGGCGAGGATTTTCTGACCCACGCCCTCGCACTGGACGAGTCCGCAGTGGGGCTCAGGCTGCATGGCCTGGTGGCGAGCCCGGCCTTCGCCCGCAGTCAGGGGGACATGCAGTTCTTCTATGTCAACGGCCGGCTGGTGCGGGACAAGCTGGTCACCCACGCCGTGCGCCAGGCCTACCGCGACGTGCTGCACCACAGCCGCCATCCGGCCTTTCTGCTGTTCCTGGAGCTGGCGCCGCGGCAGGTGGACGTGAACGTGCACCCCGCCAAGCACGAGGTCCGCTTCCGCGAGTCCCGCCAGGTGCACGACTTCATTTTCCGCGCGCTGCACCGGCGGCTCGCCGGCGGGCAGCAGGGGACGGGGCAGGACACGCCTGCGGCGACGCCCGACACGCCTGCGGCGCTTAGGGCGGCTGACGCCGACGCGCAGTGCGCCGGCGCGGACGCCCCTGCTGGCCGCGACGCAGCGCCCCGGTCGCTCCCGCTCGGCGTGGCGGAGACCCGCAGCAGTTATGCCGGCGGTTGGGCCGGTGGCTGGGGCGGGAGCGGGCGTGTGTATCCGGCCCAGGCCGCGGCCGGGCTCGTCTTTCAGCAGCCTGCGCCGAGCGCGGAATACCCGGCGCCCACGCAGGCTGCCGCGCCGGAGCAGTCCGCTGAGACACCGCCGCTCGGCTTCGCCATCGGCCAGCTGAACGGCATCTACGTGCTCGCCGAGACCGCGGATGGGCTCATCATCGTGGACATGCATGCGGCGCACGAGCGCATCGGCTATGAGCGCCTGAAGCAGGCGGTGCATGCCCAGGCGCTGGTGCGCCAGCCCTTGCTGATGCCCGTGAGCGTGCATGTGAGCCGTGCCGAGGCGGACCTCGCCGAGGCGCAGGCATCGCTCCTTCAGCGGCTCGGGCTGGTGGTGGGCCGGCTCGGCGAGACGCAGCTGGTGGTGCGGGAGCTGCCGGCCCTGCTCGCGGCGGCGGATGCGGAGCAACTGCTGCGGGATGTGCTCGCGGACCTTGGCACCCATGGCAGCAGTGATCGCATCGAGGCCGCCGTGGACGGTCTGCTCGCCACCATGGCCTGCCATGGCGCCGTGCGCGCCAATCGCCCCCTGACCCTGGCGGAGATGAACGCCCTGCTGCGCGACATGGAGCGCACCGAGCGTGCCGATCAATGCAACCACGGCCGCCCCACCTGGACGCGCCTCACCCAGCGGGAGCTGGACGCGCTCTTCCTGCGCGGGCGCTGAATGTCCGGCGACATCCAGGGTGCCGCCGGGCCGCCGGCACACGGACTCACCGGCAGCCCGGAGAACGGCCCACCGGTGGTGCTGATCATGGGGCCCACCGCAGCCGGCAAGACGGACCTCGCCGTCGCGCTGGTGGATGCGCTGGCGCCGCAGCAGGCATGCGAAATCCTGAGCGTCGACTCGGCGCTGGTTTATCGGGGCATGGACATCGGCACCGCAAAGCCGTCGCCGGCACTGCGGGCGCAGTATCCGCACCGCCTGGTGGACATCTGCGACCCTGCGGAGGCGTATTCCGCTGCGCGCTTCCGGGCGGATGCGCTGGCTGCCATCGCCGAGATCCGCGCCCGGGGCGCGCTGCCCCTGTTGGTGGGGGGCACCATGCTCTATTTCCGGGCGCTGCTGCGGGGCCTCTCGCCGCTGCCGCAGGCGGATGCGGCGCTGCGGGCACGGCTGGAAGCGGAGACCGCGGCGCGCGGCATCGCGGGCATGCACCGCTGGCTCGCGGACGTGGACCCGGTGTCCGCCGCGCGCATCCATCCCAACGACCCGCAGCGGGTGCAGCGTGCGCTGGAAGTGTATCTGGCAAGCGGCCGGCCCATGAGCGCGCTGTGGCAGGCGGCGGGGCAGGGGCTCGGGGTACCGGCCCTCAAGCTCGTGCGCTCGCCCCGCGAGCGCTCAGTGCTGCACCGGCGCATCGAAACGCGCTTCGATGCGATGCTGGCGGCGGGCTTCCTCGACGAGGTTCGGGGGCTGATGCGCCGCGGCGATCTTGCACCGGAGCTGCCGTCCATGCGCGCCGTGGGCTACCGTCAGGCCTGGGCACATCTCGCCGGCGATTGCGATGCCCGGGAGATGCGCCGGCGCGCGCTCGCCGCCACCCGTCAGCTCGCCAAGCGGCAGTACACCTGGCTGCGCAGCGAGCCCGACTGCCAGTGGCTGTGGGACGACGCCGCGCCGCTTGAGCAGGCGCTCGGGCTGGTGCGGCGCGGGCTGGTGCGGCACGGGCTGGGCGCGGCATCCTGAGCGATGCGGCAGCGCGCAAGCCACGGCCCGCAGGCGCGGCGCGCATCGGCGTCAATAGACGGCGGATGCGACCCCGCGGGCGGCGTTTTTCCAGCGCCCCGACCCAGGCGGATATGCTATTTTCCAGTTTTTGATGCGCCCCACAAACGTCCCTCACACCGGCTGCGGAACAACCGACCGGTGCAAGACAATATGGAGACACAACAATGTCCAAGGGCCAAAGCCTGCAAGATCCCTTTCTGAACGCGTTGCGCAAGGAGCGGATCCCGGTCTCGATCTTCCTGGTGAACGGCATCAAGCTCCAGGGCCAAATCGAGTCTTTCGACCAGTTCGTCGTGCTGCTGAAGAACAACGTCAGCCAGATGATCTACAAGCACGCCATCTCCACGGTGGTGCCCGCGCGCAACGTCAAGCTGCCGCCGGCCCAGGATGCCGAGGCCGAGGAGGGCAACAACTGAGCCTGACCCACCATGTTTGAGCGCCCCACCTCCGGTGAGCGGGCGGTGCTGGTGCAGCTCGCCGTCGGCGGCGACCTTGCCGCCGATGCCCGCGAGGAGCTGGAGCAGCTCGCCGTCGCCGCCGGCGCCGTCGTCGTCGGATTCATCGGCGGCAGCCGCGCTGCGCCGGACCCGAAATACTTCATCGGCACCGGCAAGGCCGAAGAGCTGAAGGCGCTGGTGGCCGCCGCAGAGGCGGAGCTGGTCATCGTGGACCATGCGCTGAGCCCGGCGCAGGAGCGCAACCTTGAGCGCCTGCTGGAATGCCGGGTGGTGGACCGCAGCGGCCTGATCCTCGACATCTTCGCCCAGCGCGCCCGCTCCTTCGAGGGCAAGCTCCAGGTGGAGCTGGCGCAGCTGCGCCATCTGTCCACCCGCCTGGTGCGGGGCTGGACCCACCTGGAGCGCCAGAAGGGCGGCATCGGCCTGCGCGGCCCGGGCGAGACCCAGCTGGAGACCGACCGGCGCCTGCTCGGCAAGCGCATCGCGCTGCTGCGCGAGCGCCTGGCCCGCATCGAGGTGCAGCGCAGCCAGGGTCGCCGTGCCCGTGAGCGCCGCGAAGTGCCGGCGGTGGCCCTGGTGGGCTACACCAACGTCGGCAAGTCCACGCTCTTCAACCGGCTCACGGCGGCCGGGGTGCTGCAGGCGGACCAGCTGTTCGCCACCCTCGACCCGACCCTGCGGCGGCTGCCGCTGCCGGGCGGGCAGGAGGCGGTGCTGGCGGACACCGTCGGCTTCATCAGCGAGCTGCCGCATGAGCTGGTGGCGGCCTTCCGGGCGACGCTGGAGGAGACGCGCTCCGCGGACCTGCTGCTGCACGTGGTGGACGCACACCCGCTGGAGCGCGCCCGGCACATCCAGGACGTGGAGACGGTGCTGGCGGAGATCGGCGCCGACGCGGTGCCGCGCATCATGGTCTACAACAAGATCGACGCCTTGGAAGAGACCGGCGTCGATCCGACGCCGCGGGTGGAGCGGGATGCCGACGGCCGGGTTGAACGGGTCTGGCTGTCCGCTGTCTCAGGAGCAGGCGTTGACCTGCTGCTGGACGCCATCGCCGAGCGGCTTGCCACCGCCACGGTCCACCAGCGCCTGCTGCTGGGGCCACAGGACGGCGCGCTGCGGGCCTGGCTGTTCCGCCATACGAGCGTGGAGCAGGACAGCCCCACGGAGCTCGGCGGCTGGGACATGCAGGTGAGCATGCCACAGGCGCGCTGGCAGCGAGTGGAGCAGGGCCAGGATGCGCTGAGTCGCCGCATCTGCGCCATCGCCGCACCCGGTATGCCCCGGGACGTTGCCGCGGCCGACCGGGAGCCGGCGAGCGCGCGCTGACCGGCGTGCAGAGCCGGCCCCGGGAGCGCGCCCGACGACTGCGACCGGCGATGGTCGTCCCCCGGGCGGGCCGGAGCCACCAGCAGTGCGCGCGGGTGGGTTCCGGCGCCACAGGTCTGCCGCCGGCGCGATGCGCCGGCACCTGCCACTCGGCGGTCCGGGGCCGCCGATGCGACCCGGCGCTGTCAGTCAGCGTCTTGATATCATCTGCGCCGGCCGGCACTTGGCCCCGTTCGTGAGTACGGTCGGCGGCGAGCGCAGCGGTCGGCACCCGAAACACCCAAACTGACGATCTGCGGAGACACTATGGCTTGGAACGAGCCCGGAGGCGGCGGCAAAGACCCCTGGGGCAGCGGCCCCAACAATTCCGGACCGCCCGATCTCGACGAGATCGTACGCAAGCTGCAGGAGCGCGTCAGTGGCTTCCTGGGGGGCGGCAAGGGCGGTGGCGGTGGTGGCGGCGGTGCCGACATCAGCAAGCGCACCATCGGCATCATCGCCGCGGTCCTGCTGATCGTCTGGCTGTTCACCGGCATCTACATCGTCGACCCCGCGGAGCGGGGCGTGGTGATGCGCTTCGGTGCCTATGCCAAGACCACCGAGCCCGGCCCGCACTGGCACATTCCGTTTCCCATCGAGTCGGTGCAGCTGGTGAACGTGGACGAGATCTCGTCCTTCAGCCACAAGGCGGCCATGCTGACCAAGGATGAGAACATCGTGGACGTGGAGCTGACGGTGCAGTCGCGCATCCAGGACGCGGCCAACTATCTGTTCCAGGACCAGACGCCCGAGAAGACCCTGCGCGACGCCACCGAAACCGTCGTGCGCAAGACCATCGGCGGCAGCAAGCTCGACTTCATTCTCACCGAGGGCCGCAGCGCCATCGCCGCCATCATCCAGGAGCGCGTGCAGAACCTGATGAATGAATACAAGACCGGGCTCCTGGTGACCTCGGTCAACATGCAGCCGGCGAAGCCGCCGGAGCCGGTGAAGGAGGCCTTCGACGACGCCATCAAGGCGCGCGAGGACAAGGAGCGCCTGGAGAACCAGGCCGAGGCCTATGCCAACGAGATTCTGCCCCAGGCACGCGGCGAGGCCGCCCGCGCCATCGCCGACGCCAAGGCCTATCGCGACCGCGTCATCGCCGAGGCGGAAGGCCAGACCTCGCGCTTCTCCGCGGTGCTCACCGAATACGAAAAGGCCCCGGACGTCACCCGCGAGCGCCTGTACCTGGAGACCATCGAGAACGTGCTCGGCGCCAACAACACGGTGGTGCTGGACGTGCCGGGCGGCGACAGCCTGATGTACCTGCCCCTGGACCAGCTCATGAACAAGTCCCCGCGCAGCCAGGCCAACAGCAACGGCGCGCGCCGCGACCTGTCGCAGCCCACCACCGCAAGCACGCGCGCACCGGACCCGCGCAGCCGCACAACCTCGCGTGATCGGAGGAGTCGCTGATGGATGACATGAAAAAGATCTTTCTGCCGGCTGGCCTGGTGCTGCTGGCACTGCTGATCTACGCCTCCACCTTCATCGTCAAGGAGTACGAGACGGCCATCAAGCTGCGCCTGGGTGAGATCGTCGGCAGCGACTATGAGCCTGGGCTGCACTTCAAGGTGCCCCTGCTCAATAACATCATCACCTTTGACGGTCGCATTCAGACACTCGATTCGCGCCCGGAGCGCTTTCTGACCATCGAGAAGAAGGACGTTATCGTCGACTCCTACACCAAGTGGCGCATCAGCAACGCCGCGCAGTTCTTCCGCTCCACCGGCGGCGACTCGGCGCGCACGGCGCGGCTGCTCTCGGAGCGGATCAACACCAGCCTGCGTGACGAGTTCGGTAAGCGCACCATCCAGGAGGTGGTGTCGGAGGACCGGCTGGAGCTGATGGCCGAGCTCACCAGACAGATCGACACCCAGGCCACGGAGCTCGGGGTCGATGTCGTGGATGTGCGGGTCAAGAAGATCGATCTGCCGCCGGAGGTCAGTGAGTCGGTGTACAACCGCATGCGCGCCGAGCGCGAGCGCGTTGCCCGGGACCTGCGCGCCAAGGGCTCAGAAGCCGCCGAGCGCATCCGTGCCGACGCCGACCGCCAGCGCACCGTCATCCTTGCGGATGCGTATAAAGAGGCCGAGCAGACCCGCGGCCAGGGCGATGCGAAGGCGGCGGAAATCTACGCCACCGCGTACACGGCGGACCCGGAGTTCTACGCCTTCTACCGCAGCCTGAACGCCTACCGCGCGTCCTTCGGCGACGGCGACAGCACGCTGGTGCTCGCGCCGGATTCGGACTTCTTCAAGTTCTTCGGCAACATGCGCGGTGCGGAGCGCAGTGCCGCACCCGCGGCTGAGCCGCCGCAGGCGGCAGCCCCGGCACCGCAGCCGGACTGGAGTTCGCGCCTGCGCTGAGCGCCGTCGCCGCGCCGGGCGAGGGTGCAGCCCCCGCCCGCGCGCCGCAGCTGCGGCGTCCCACTCGCGCCCGCCGCCCGGTGGGCGTTAGACTTTATCCCCGGCATCTGCAATGATTCCCCCGGTGGCAGCCAGGGCTTGCCGCCAGGCGGCACGGCCTGCCGTCACGTCCGCTCGCAGTCTTCTCTCGTGGTTCCATGTGGCATGAGCTTCTGGTGGCCCTGGCACTGCTCTTCGTCATCGAAGGCGTGCTGCCGTTCCTGGCACCGGGCCTGATGCGGCGGGTGCTGCTGGAGGTGGCGCGGCAGGACAACCGCAGCCTGCGCGTGAGCGGGCTCTTCAGCATGCTCGGCGGCGTCGCCCTGCTGTACCTGATCAACTGAGCCGGACGCTTTTCTTCAATCGTCCGGCTCCGAGCCGCCTGTCCTTCCCATCTGTTGCTGCGCTGATCTGCCCCATGAGCCAAGAACGCTGGCGCCTGCCGGACGGTATCGACGAGGTGCTGCCGCCTGAGGCGGCAAGCCTGGAGCGCCTGCGCCGCCTGCTGCTCGACCTGTATGCGAGCTGGGGCTATGAGCTGGTCATCCCGCCCTTCATCGATTACCTGGAGAGCCTGCTCACGGGCACCGGCAGCGACCTCGATCTCAAGACCTTCAAGCTCACGGACCAGGTGAGCGGGCGCCTGCTCGGCGTGCGCGCGGACATGACCCCCCAGGTGGCGCGCATGGACGCCCATCGCCTGCGCCGGGAAGCGCCGACCCGGCTGTGCTACCTGGGCACGGTCCTGCACACCCGCTCCGATGGCTTCGCCGGCACCCGGGCACCGCTGCAGATCGGGGCCGAGATCTTCGGCCACGACGGCGTGGAGAGCGACGTCGAGATCCTGCGCCTGCTGGTGGCCACCCTGGAAGCGGCGGGCATCGACAACGCCTACCTGGACCTGGGTCATGTGGGCATCTACCGGGCGCTTGCGAGCCAGGCCGGGCTGGACCGGGGCCAGGAGATGGCGCTGTTCGATGCCCTGCAGCGCAAGGCCATCCCGGAGATCCACGCGCTCATCGAGCGCGCCGGCGTCACGGCAGCGGTGGGCGACATGCTGCTGGCGCTGCCGGAGCTGAACGGCGACGATGCGCTGGAGCGCGCCGCTGCGGCGCTGGCGCAGGCGGCGGCGCCGGTGCAGGCGGCCCTTGCCCGGCTGCGGGCCGTCGCCGACGAGACCGCGCGCTGGCTGCCCGGGCTTTCGGTGCATTTCGACCTCGCCGAGCTGCGGGGCTACAACTACAAGACGGGCATCGTGTTCGCGGCCTTCGTGCCCGGCTGGGGGCTGGAGATCGGTCGCGGCGGCCGCTACGACGACATCGGCCGCGTGTTCGGGCGCTCGCGGCCGGCGGTGGGCTTCAGCACCGACCTGAAGGGGCTGATCGCCCAGGCGCCGGCGCGTGAGGCGGCCGCAGCGCCGACGGTGCTGGCGCCCTGGAGTGCGGATGCCGCTCTCCAGGCGGAGGTGGGCCGTCTGCGCCGCGCCGGGCGGCGGGTGGTGTATCGGCTGCCCGGGGCCGCGGAGCCCGGCGGCGCCGAGGTCGAGGTGCTGGTGCCGGAGGGGGACGGCTGGACCATCAAGCCCGGCGCCGATGCCTGAGGCCCGCCGTGACCTGGCCCGGGCTGCGAGCGCGGCCGCCGATTGTGCGGGTGTTGGGGCGGCGCCTGCTCCCCCAAGCATGAACATCGTGTTAACTTGTCAGCCGATCACCTGAGCGGCTGCCAGCGGAGACCTAACCGACATGGGCAAGAGCGTTGTTGTCATCGGCACCCAATGGGGCGACGAGGGCAAGGGCAAGATCGTCGACCTGCTCACCGAGCGCGCGGACGCCGTGGTGCGCTTCCAGGGCGGCCACAATGCCGGCCACACGCTGGTCATCGACGGCGAGCAGACCATTTTGCACCTGATCCCGTCCGGCATCCTGCACGACGGCGTCACCTGCCTCATCGGCAACGGCGTCGTGCTCGCGCCGGATGCGCTGCTGGAGGAGACGGCGATGCTGGAGGCGCGCGGCGTGCCGGTGCGCGAGCGTCTCGGCATCAGCCCCGCCTGCGCGCTCATCCTGCCGTACCACAAGGCGCTGGACATCGCCCGCGAGAACGCCCGCGGCGCCAAGGCCATCGGCACCACCGGGCGCGGCATCGGCCCGGCCTACGAGGACAAGATCGCCCGCCGCGGCATCCGCCTTGGCGAGCTGCTGGAGCCGTCGCACTTCGAGGAGCGCCTGCGTGAGGTGCTGGACTATCACAACTTCACGCTCACCCAGTACCTCAAGGCCGAGCCCGTGGATTTCTCCGAAGTGCTGGACACCACGCTGACCTACGGCGAGCAGCTGGCTCCCATGGTGGACGATGTGGTGGGGCGGCTCGCACGGATGCGCCGCGACGGCGCCAATGTGCTGTTCGAAGGCGCCCAGGGTGCGCTGCTCGATATCGACCACGGCACCTACCCTTTCGTCACCTCATCCACCACCACCGCCGGCGGTGCCGCCAGCGGCAGTGGTGTCGGGCCCCGGCACCTCGACTACATCCTCGGCATCGTGAAGGCCTACACCACGCGCGTGGGCGGCGGCCCCTTCCCGACGGAGCTCTTCGACGCCGACGGCGACCGACTCGGCGAGCAGGGGCACGAGTTCGGCGCCACCACCGGGCGCAAGCGCCGCTGCGGCTGGCTGGACATGGTGGCGCTGAAGCGCTCCTTCATCGTCAACAGCGTCTCCGGCCTGTGCATCACCAAGCTCGACGTGCTCGACGGCATGGAGTCCATCCGCATCTGCACCGCCTACGAGCTGGACGGCGAGCTGCTGGATGCCCCGCCCGTGGGCGCCGACGCGCTCGCCCGGTGCAAGCCGCACTTCGTCGAGCTGCCGGGCTGGCAGGCGTCCACGGTGGGCGTGGAATCCCTGGACGGCCTGCCGGCGCCGGCCCGCGCCTATCTGGAGAAGATCGAAGAGCTGGGCGGCGCGCCCATCGACATCGTCTCCACCGGCGCCGACCGGTCGCAGACCATCGTCATGCGCCATCCCTTCGACGCCCGTTGAGCCGCTGCCCGGCAGCGTCCAGGCATCGGCAACCTCCTTGGCATCCGCGCACAGGTCACCCCACAGGTCACCCCAGCCATGAGCGAAACGGCCCTGCTGTTCGAGAGCCTGCGGCTGATGCTCATCGGCATGGGCATCGTTTTCAGCTTCCTGCTGCTGCTGGTCGGCATCCTGCGGGTCATGTCCTGGGCCGCCGCGCGGCTGGCGCCGCTGCCGCAGACCGAGCCCGCAGTGCCTGTGGCCGGTGTCGGTGCGGACACTGAGCTGCCCATTGCGGTCATCGCCGCCGCCGTCGCCCGCTATCGCGCCGGCAGGCGCGCAGCCCCCTAAGTAAAACCAAGCCCGCGCCGAGCCGACCCACGCACCCCGCATCCGCGCCGTTCCGTTGGGGAGTCACCCATGACCGAAAAGAAACCGCTACGCATCACCGATGTCGTGCTGCGCGATGCGCACCAGTCGCTGCTGGCGACCCGCATGCGCATCGAGGACATGCTGCCCATCGCCGGCAAGCTGGACCAGGTCGGCTACTGGTCGCTGGAGAGCTGGGGCGGCGCCACCTTCGATGCCTGTATCCGCTACCTCGGCGAGGACCCCTGGGAGCGGCTGCGGCAGCTGCATGCCGCCATGCCCAACACGCCGCAGCAGATGCTGCTGCGCGGGCAGAACCTGCTCGGCTACCGCCACTACGCCGACGACGTGGTCGCAAAGTTCGTCGAGCGGGCCGCGGTGAACGGCATCGGCGTGTTCCGCATCTTCGACGCCATGAACGACCTGCGCAACCTGGAACAGGCGGTGCGCGCGGCGCTCAACACGGACGCCCATGCCCAGGGCACCATGTCCTACACCGTGAGCCCGGTGCACAACATGGACTACTGGGTGGACCTGGGTCGGCGGCTGGAGGACATGGGCTGCCACTCCATGTTCATCAAGGACATGGCTGGGCTGCTGCGGCCCTATGTCGCCGAGGAGCTGGTGTCGCGCCTGAAGGAGACCTGCAGCATTCCCATCGCCATGCAGTGCCACGCCACCACCGGCCTCAGCACGGCCACCATCGTCAAGGCCGCCGAGGCGGGCATCGACATGGTGGACACGGCCATCTCCTCCATGAGCATGACCTACGGCCATTCGCCGACGGAGTCCGTGGTGGCCATCATGGAGGGCACGCCGCGGGACACGGGCCTCGACCTGAAGCTGTTGGAGGAGATCGCCGCGTACTTCCGTCAGGTGCGCAAGAAGTACGCGCGCTTCGAGGGCTCCCTGCGCGGTGTGGACTCGCGCATCCTGGTGGCGCAGGTGCCGGGCGGCATGCT
Organism: uncultured Thiohalocapsa sp.; assembly: GCF_913063425.1. GTDB lineage: Bacteria > Pseudomonadota > Gammaproteobacteria > Chromatiales > Chromatiaceae > Thiohalocapsa. The sequence continues at coordinate 29,596 of NZ_CAJXYK010000008.1, read as the reverse complement.
CACCAACATGGAGAACCAGCTGCGCGAGCAGGGCGCCACGGACCGCCTGGACGAGGTGCTGGAGGAGATTCCGAAGGTCCGGGAGGATCTGGGCTTCATCCCGCTGGTGACGCCCACCAGCCAGATCGTCGGCAGCCAGGCGGTGCTGAACGTGCTCATGGGAGAGCGCTACAAATCCATCACCAACGAGACCGCTGGTGTGCTCAAGGGCGCTTACGGCAAGACGCCGGCACCCGTCAACGAGGCGCTGCAGGCGCGGGTGCTCGCCGACGGCGAGGAGCCCATCACCTGCCGGCCCGCGGACGAGCTGAGCCCGGAGCTGGACCGGCTGACGGCGGAGCTGGAGGGCATCGCCACCGAGCGCAGGCTCGACCTGACCCAGGACCAGGTGGACGATGTGCTCATCTACGCCATGTTCCCGCAGGTGGGCCTCAAATTTCTGGAGCACCGCGGCGATGCGTCGGCCTTCGAGCCGCCGCCCTGGGAGCTGGATGCCAAGGAGCAGGCCGAGCGCGAGGCCGCCCTGCGGTCGGTGGCCCAGCCTGGGAGTCAGCCCGGGGCGGCCCCCAGCACGGCGGGCGGCCCGGAGCACTACCGCGTGGAGGTGGACGGGCGCAGCTACGCGGTCACCGTCTCGCCCGAGGGCAGCATCGAGCAGGTCTCGGCGGCAACCCCGGCAGCCCCCCCGGCCGCAGCGCCGACACCCGCTGCCGCGGCCCAGATGGTGGAATCGCCGCTCGCCGGCAACATCGTGCGCGTCCAGGTGCAGCCGGGCCAGCAGGTGAGCGTCGGCGACGTGCTGCTGGTGCTGGAGGCCATGAAGATGGAGACCGAAGTCCGCGCCAGCATCGCGGGCAAGGTCGTGGAGATCCGGGTCAAGGAAGGCGATGCGGTGGGGCTCGGCGCGCCCCTCCTGTCCGTGGCCTGAGATAAGAGCCAAGAACGCAGATGGACCAACTGCTGAAGCTCTGGCAGTCCATGGGCATCGCCAACATGGACTTCGGCCAGGCGTTGATGATGGCCGTGGGCTGTGGGCTCATCTACCTCGCCATCGCCAAGAAATTCGAGCCCCTGCTGCTGGTGCCCATCGGCTTCGGGGCGCTGCTCAGCAACATCCCGGTGGCCGGCATCGGCGGTCCGGACGGCATGATCGGCATGATCTACGCCGTCGGCGTCGAGACGGGCATCTTCCCGCTGCTGATTTTCATGGGGGTGGGGGCGCTCACGGACTTCGGCGCGCTGATCGCGCGGCCCTCGACCCTGCTCCTGGGGGCGGCGGCGCAGTTCGGGATCTTCGCGACCCTGATCGGCGCCATCCTGCTCAACTTCGTGCCGGGCTTCGATTTCACCCTCCAGGACGCCTCGGCCATCGCCATCATCGGCGGCGCGGACGGACCCACGGCCATCTTTCTGGCCTCCAGGCTGGCACCGGACCTGCTCGGCGCCATCGCCGTCGCCGCTTATTCGTACATGGCGCTCGTGCCCATCATCCAGCCGCCCATCATGCGTGCGCTGACCACGCCCGAGGAGCGGCGGGTGGTGATGCAGCAACTGCGGCCCGTCTCCCAGCTGGAGCGTATCCTGTTCCCCTTCGTGGTGCTCATTCTGTGTGCCCTGCTGCTGCCGTCGGCGGCGCCCCTCATCGGCATGCTCACCTTCGGCAACCTGCTGCGGGAGTGCGGCGTCGTCGAGCGGCTGAGCCGCGCGGCGCAGAACGAGATCATCAACATCGTCACCATCATGCTGGGGCTCGCAATCGGCTCCAAACTGTCCGCGGACAAGTTCCTGGCACTCGAGACCCTCGGGATACTGGTGCTGGGGGCGCTCGCGTTCTGCATCGGCACCGCCACCGGAGTGCTCATGGGCAAGATCATGCACCGGGCCACCGGCGGCAAGGTGAATCCACTCATCGGCGCGGCAGGCGTGTCGGCGGTGCCCATGGCGGCGCGTGTGGTGAACCGCGTCGGCCTCGAAGCAGACCACCACAACTTCCTGCTCATGCACGCCATGGGCCCCAACGTGGCAGGTGTCATCGGCTCCGCGGTGGCCGCCGGCATCCTGCTGGCGCTGACCGGCAACTGACGCACCACGGCTTGACGACGGACCCAGCGGGGCCGACGCCCGTGACCCGCTTGGCGGCCTTTGCCGGCGCAGTGCTTGCCGAACGCGAACCACTGGGTTATGCTTGACGGCTTATGTGCGACGCTTTACCGCAGTCCGTTGACCCGCGGCGACTGGCGGAGCTCCAGCGGGAGCTGGCCGGCACGCTGCCGCTGTCGCGGCTGCCGCGGCTGGCCCAGCTGGTGCTGAGCGACCCGACGGCCGAGCCTGGCTGTGCCGCCTATCGGCTCGCCTTTCGGCGGGACGCGAGTGGCCGCGATCTGGTCCAGGGCGAGGTGACGGCAACCCTGCGCCTGCGCTGCGAGCGGTGCAACGGCGTGCTGGAGCTGCCGGTGGCGAGCACCTTCACGCTCGCCGTCGTGGACGGTTTGGACGAAGCCGCACGCTTGCCCGAGGACTACGAGCCCCTGCTGCCGGAAGAGGCCACACTGGACCCGGCAACGCTGGTGGAGGACGAGCTGCTGCTTGCGGTACCGACGGTGCCGCGCCATCCGGTGGGCGCCTGCAGCGCGCCGGCGTATACCGAGCCGGAAGGCGATGCGTCCCCGGCGTCCGGGGAGCCCAGCCCATTCGCCGCGCTCGAGGGGCTGAAGCGATACCACTGAGGCCGTGCCCGCCGCGCCCGGGCCCGGTATGAAACAGAAGCCGGCGCGCCGGCGTCGATGCCGGTGCGGCAACAGAGAACAACGGAGACCCGCCATGGCCGTCCAGCAGAACCGCAAGACCCCGTCGAAGCGCGGCATGCGCCGCTCCCACGACGCGCTCAGCAAGCCGACGCTGTCGGAAGACCCCACCACCGGCGAGATCCATCGCCGCCATCATGTGACACCCGACGGCTTCTACCGCGGCCGCAAGGTCGTGGAGCGCGCCGACTGAGCCCGCGGTCGCTGCACCCCAACAAGCGTCTGCCGTTGCGAGCGTCCCGGGAGCCGATGATGAGCCGACGCCCGATCATCGCACTGGACGCCATGGGCGGCGACCATGGCGCACCCGTGGTGGTGCCGGCGGCACGGGCCTTTCTCGCCAAGGTGCCGAGCATCGATCTGGTGCTGGTGGGGCAGCGCGGCGTCATCGAGCCGTTGCTGGACGCCGACCCCAGGCCCGATCAGGACGCGCGCCTCCGCGTGCACGACGCGAGCCAGGTGGTGGGCATGGACGAGCTGCCCTCCAAAGCCCTGCGCGGCAAGAAAGACTCCTCCATGCGCGTGGCCATCGACCTGGTGAAGGCGGGGGAGGCGGACGCCTGCGTCAGCGCCGGCAACACCGGCGCGCTCATGGCCACCGCGCGCTTCGTGCTGAAGACCCTGCCCAACGTGGACCGCCCGGCCATCATCAGCGCCATGCCGTCGGTGCAGGGCAGCACACACATGCTGGACCTGGGCGCCAATGTGGACTGCAGCGCCGAGCACCTGTTCCAGTTCGCGGTGATGGGCAGTGAGCTCGTCAAGGCGGTCACCGGCGTCGAGCGGCCCAAGGTGGGGCTGCTGAATATCGGTCAGGAAGAGATCAAAGGCAACGACCAGGTCCGGCGTGCGCACGAGCTGATCACCGCCTCCGATCTCAACTACGCGGGCTATGTGGAAGGAGACGGCATCTTCATGGGCGGGGTCGATGTGGTGGTGGCGGACGGCTTCGTCGGCAATGTCGCCCTCAAATCCAGCGAAGGGGTCGCCAAGCTGGTGGCGCACATGCTGCGCAGTCACTTCCGCAGGAATCTCTGGTCCAGGCTCGCGGGTCTGCTCGCGCTGCCGACGCTCAAGGCCTTCAAGGAAGAGGCGGATCCGCGCCGCTACAACGGTGCGAGCCTGCTCGGCCTGCGCGGCATCGTGGTGAAGAGCCACGGGGGCGCCGATGCCAAGGCCTTCGAGAACGCCATCCACATCGCCGAGCACGAGATCAACGCCCGGGTCATCGCCCGCATCGAGCACGAGGTCGCGGCCCATCTCACCCCGGCAGCGGTGCGGGCGAGCGCATGACGACCTACGCGCGCATCCTCGGCACCGGCGGCTACCTGCCGGAGAAGGTCCTGACGAATCATGACCTCGAGCGCATGGTGGACACCACGGACGCCTGGATCCGTGAGCGCACCGGCATCGTCGAGCGGCGTATCGCCGCTGACGGCGAGACCTGCGGGGATCTCGCGGAAGGCGCCGCGCGCCGGGCCCTCGACGCCGCGGGCATCGATCCGGGCGCCATCGACCTCATCGTCGTCGCCACCACCACGCCGGACCAGATCTTTCCGAGTAACGCCTGCCTGCTCCAGCATCGCCTCGGCATTCGTGGCTGTGCCGCCTTCGATATCCAGGCGGTCTGCACGGGCTTCATCTATGCCCTCGGCGTCGCGGACCAGTTCGTCCGCACCGGCGCCGCGCGCCATGCGCTGGTGGTGGGGGCCGAGACCGTCTCCCGCATCATCGACTGGACCGATCGCGGCACCTGCGTGCTCTTCGCCGACGGCGCGGGCGCCGTGGTGCTCGGCGCCGCCGACGCCCCGGGGATCATCTCCTCGCACCTGCATGCGGACGGTGCCCACCGTGAGCTGCTGCAGGTGCCGGCCGGCGTCGCCAATGGCAATCAAGGCTCGCCCTACATGGAAATGAAGGGCAACGAGGTGTTCCGGGTGGCCGTCACCACCCTGGGGCGCATCGTCGACGAGACCCTGGAGGCCAATGCCATGACCCGGGCCGACATCGACTGGCTGGTGCCGCACCAGGCCAATCTGCGCATCATCCAGGCCACCGCCCGCAAGCTGGACCTCCCCATGGAACAGGTGGTGGTCACCGTTGATCGCCATGGCAACACGTCCGCCGCCTCGGTGCCGCTGGCCTTCGACGAGGCCGTGCGCGACGGGCGTATCCAGCGCGGCCAGACGGTCCTGATGGAGGCCTTCGGCGGCGGCTTCACCTGGGGCTCGGTGCTGCTGCGCTACTGAAGACGGCATCGGGCGCCCGCAGCGGGTCCGCCCGCTCGAGCCGGTGACGACAGAGACCAACAAGACGCGCTTTCCGCATGACCACAGCGACATTCGCGATGCTCTTCCCCGGCCAGGGGTCCCAGTCCGTCGGCATGCTGGCGGACCTGGCGGCGGCCCAGCCGGAAGTTCACTCCACCTTTGCCGAGGCATCCGAGGTGCTTGGCCGTGACCTCTGGGCCGTCGCTGCGGAGGGCCCGGCGGAGGACCTGGACCGCACCGAGAACACCCAGCCCGCCATGCTCGCCGCCGGCGTCGCCGTCTGGCGCTGCTGGCAGGCCCGCGGCGGCCCGATGCCGGCGGCGGTGGCTGGCCACAGCCTGGGCGAGTACAGCGCGCTGGTGTGCGCCGGGGCACTGGAATTCGCGGACGCCGTGGGTCTGGTGGCCGAGCGGGCGCGGCTCATGCAGTCGGCGGTGCCCGCCGGCACCGGTGCCATGGCCGCCATCCTGGGGCTTGATGACGATCAGGTGCGGGCAGTTTGCGCGGACCAGGCGGGTGACGATGTGCTGGAGCCCGTCAACTTCAACGCGCCTGGGCAAGTGGTGATCGCGGGCCACAAGGCCGCGGTGGAGCGGGGCGCGGCCGCGGCAACAGCGGCGGGAGCCAAGCGGGCCGTGGTGCTGGCGGTGAGCGTACCCTCGCACTGTGCGCTGATGCAGGACAGCGCCGCGCAGCTCGCGGAGCGCCTTGCGCACACGCCGCTGCGGGAGCCCGGGGTGCCCGTGCTGCACAATGTCTCGGCTGCACCGGCAGGGGACGTGGCGGCATTGCGCACGCTGCTCGCGCAGCAGATCCACAGTCCGGTGCGCTGGGTGGAGACCATTCGCGCCCTGGCCGCCATGGGCATCACCACGGCGGTGGAGGCGGGTCCGGGCAAGGTGCTGACGGGCCTCGGCAAGCGCATCGACAAGACCATCAAGACCCTGCCGGTGTCGGACCCGGCGGGGCTGGACCATGCCCTGGAGGTGACGGCGGATGCTTGACGGTGAAGTGGCACTGGTAACGGGCGCGAGCCGCGGCATCGGCCGCGCCATCGCCGAGACGCTGCTGGAGCAGGGGGCCGCCGTCGCGGGTACGGCCACCACCGAGGGCGGCGCCGCGCGCATTCGCGACGAGCTCGCCGGCGACGGCCGTCGCGTGCTCGGTCTGCGGCTCGACGTCACCGACCCGGCCTCCGTCGACTCCGTGCTCGCACAGGTGACGGACGGTCTTGGCAGCGCTCCCGGGATTCTCGTGAACAACGCGGGCATCACCCGCGACGGTCTGCTCCTGCGCATGCAGGAGGACGACTGGGACGCGATCATCGCCACCAACCTGACCTCGATCTATCGCGTCACCAAGGCTTGCCTCAGGCCAATGACGAAGGCCCGCCGCGGGCGCATCATCAATATCGCCTCCGTAGTGGCGGCGAGCGGCAATGCGGGGCAGACCAATTACGCGGCGGCGAAGGCCGGCATGATCGGCTTCACCAAGTCCCTGGCGCGTGAAGTCGGCGCCCGCGGCATCACCGCGAACTGCGTGGCACCGGGCTTCATCGACACGGACATGACCCGCGGCCTCGGCGACGCCCAGCGCGAGGCGCTGCTCGGGTCCATACCGCTGGGCCGGCTCGGCGCGGCGGCTGAAGTGGCGGCGGCCGTCGCCTTCCTCGCGTCACCCGGTGCGGGCTACATCACAGGTGAGACGCTGCACGTCAACGGCGGCATGTACATGGCCTGACGGACGGCAAACAATCAGCAGCTCAATCAATGGCTTGTATCGGCTTATTGGTGTCCTTTCGAGCTTTTATCCGCACTGATTTGTCACTAGAATACCGCGGTCGCGTGCCCACGCGACCCCAAACACGTGAAGCCAGACAAGGCACGAGGGTTCAACAGCATGAGCAGCGTTCAAGATCGAGTCACGAAGATCGTCGTCGAGCAACTCGGCGTGAAGGAAGAAGAGGTCACGCTCGAGGCCTCCTTCGTCGATGACCTCGGCGCGGATTCGCTGGACACGGTCGAGCTGGTGATGGCGCTCGAAGAGGAGTTCGACACCGAGATCCCGGACGAGGACGCCGAAAACATCACCACGGTGAAGCAGGCCATCGACTACATCAACGAGCACCTGAGCTGAGCGTGCCCCGGGCTCGCGCCGGCACATCGCGGGCGCTTTCGGGGTGCGTCCGGGCAGGGCGGACCGCGGTATGGGCGCACGTCCCCCATCCAGCCGTCCCCACCAGGTCGTCGGGAGGTGAAGCATGAGAGGTAGAAGGGTCGTCGTCACGGGCGTCGGCATCGTGGCGCCCGTCGGGCAGGACATTCCCTCGGCATGGGAGAGCATTCTGGCCGGGCGCAGCGGTATCCAGCCCATCACCCATTTTGACGTCGAGCCCTTCAGCACGCGCTTCGGCGGGCCGATCTACGGCTTCGACGTCACGCAGTACATCTCCAAGAAAGACGCCCGCAAGATGGATGCCTTCATCCATTACGGCATGGCCGCGGGCACGCAGGCCATCGAGTCCTCGGGGCTGCCGATTACGGACGAGACCCGCAAGCGCATCGGTGTCGCCATCGGCTCCGGCATCGGCGGCATCACGGGTATCGAGAACAACTATGCCGCCTATGCCGCGGGCGGCCCGCGCAAGATTTCGCCGTTCTTCGTGCCGGCCAACATCGTCAATATGGTCGCCGGAGATCTGTCCATCAAGTACGGACTCAAGGGCCCGAACTTCTCCATCGTGTCCGCGTGCAGCACGGCGACGCACAACATCGGCGAGGCCGCCTACATGATCCGCCATGGCATCGTCGACGCCATGCTCGCCGGTGGGGCGGAAATGGCCACATCCCCGGTGGGACTCGGGGGGTTCGCGGCGGCACGCGCGCTGTCCACCCGCAATGACGACCCTGCGGGCGCGAGCCGGCCCTTCGACAAGGATCGTGACGGATTTGTGCTGAGCGACGGCGCCGGGGTCATGGTGCTGGAGGAATACGAGGCGGCCAGGGCGCGTGGCGCGCCCATTCTCGCGGAGCTTGTCGGCATCGGCATGAACTCGGACGCCTACCACATGACGGCCCCGTCCGAGGACGGCACGGGCGCCGCGGACTGCATGCGACTCGCCATGGAGGACGCCGGCGTCGAGCCCGCGGCCATCGACTACATCAACGCCCACGGCACCTCCACGCCCGCGGGCGACATCGCCGAGACCAAAGGCATCAAGCTTGCGCTCGGCGAGCACGCCTACAAGCTGGCCGTCAGCTCCACCAAGTCCATGACGGGCCACATGCTGGGCGCTGCCGGTGGTGCGGAGGCCATCTTCAGCGTGCTGGCCATCCGCGACCAGGTGGCGCCGCCCACCATCAACTACCAGACGCCGGACCCAGCGTGCGACCTGGACTATGTGCCGAACGAGGCGCGGCAGATGCGTATCGAGTACGCGCTCAGCAACTCCTTCGGCTTCGGCGGCACCAACGGCACGCTGATCTTCAAGCGCCCCTAGCCGCCCCTGAAGGCGCCCCTACAGCCGCCACCGCCTCAAGGCCCAAGGCACAGCATCCCTGGTCGTTGCCATGCCCGGGTCGATGACGCTCATCGACGGTGAGCCCGGGGACCGGATACCGGTCAGCGACCGTGGGCTGCAGTACGGCGATGGCCTGTTCGAGACCATCGCCGTGCGCGACGGTCGGCCCTGTCTGTGGCGGCAGCACCTGGAGCGCCTGGCAACAGGCTGTGCGCGGCTCGACATCCCGGCACCGGCGCCGGCGCGCCTGGCCGCGGAGGCCGAGGCGCTGCTCACCAACGTCGCCGCCGCGGATGGCGTGCTGAAGCTCGTCGTCACCCGGGGCAGCGGCCCAAGGGGCTATGCGTCCCCGCCCGCCCCGAAGCCGAGACGCATCCTGTCCTTCGCGCCCGGCCTGCCGGCGGTAATCGACGGCGCGAAAGCCGGCGTCCGGCTGACGCTCTGCCGAACGCGTCTCGGCGAGAATCAGCGCCTCGCCGGCATCAAGCACCTGAACCGGCTGGAGCAGGTGCTGGCCCGCGCGGAATGGTCGGACCCGGGTGTCCTGGACGGTGTCATGTGCAACGCTCACGGGCAGGTCGTCTGCGGCACCATGTCCAATCTGTACCTGCTGGACGACGCCGGGATCGCCACGCCCCCGCTCACGCACTGCGGGGTCGCCGGCACTGTCCGCACCCTGGTGCGCGACTGCGCCCGGGACCTCGGCGTGCCCTTCGCGGAACGGGTGCTGCGCCCGGAAGACCTGTTTGCGGCGCATGGGCTCTGCATCAGCAACGCCCTGCTTGGCGTGCTGCCCGTGGCCCGGATCGGCGCCCATCGCTGCCGCCCCGAGGCGGTGCCCGCCGCGCTCATCGAGCGGGTGCGGCAGATCGCACTGGAACCGGAGATGCAGTCGTGAAGACCATTGTTTCGACATTGCTGGTGCTGGCCCTGGTCGGCGGCGCCATGGCCTGGGGCGGCTTCGGCCTGTACCAGGACTTCCTCGCCACCCCGCTGCAGTTGGAGGACGACCGGGCGGTCTATCGCGTGCGCGAGGGCGCCACCATCCGCGGCGTCGCCCATGATCTCGCCGACCGCGGCTGGATCTCGAGCCGCTTCCTGTTCACCCTGCACGCCTACGAGACCGAGCAGCAGAACGCGCTCAAGGCGGGCGAATACGCCATCGAGGCCGGCATGCGCCCGCCGGAGCTGCTGGCCCTCTTCGCCAGCGGACGCTCCATCCAGTTCCCGGTGACCTTCGTGCCGGGCACGACCTTCCGCGAGGCGCTCGCGGCCATCGCCGAGCCCGGTGTCTTCGAGATGGTGCTCGGGGACCTCGCCGATGAAGCCCTCGTGGAGCGGCTCGGCATCGAGGCCGAGCATCCTGAGGGTTGGCTTTTTCCGGACACCTATCTTTTCGACCGCGGCACCACGGACGAAGAGATCCTGCGCCGCGCCCACGCGCGGATGCGCCGCGTGCTGGACGAGGAATGGGCGGGTCGCAGCGACGACCTGCCCATCGAAACCCCCTACGAGGCCCTGATCCTCGCCTCCATCGTCGAGAAGGAGACGGGCAGGGCGGGGGAGCGACCGCGCATCGCCGGTGTCTTCACCCGGCGTCTGGAGCAGGGCATGCGGCTGCAGACGGACCCGACGGTCATTTACGGCCTCGGGGACGAGTTCGACGGTGACATCACCCGCGAGCATCTGCGCCGGGAGACGCCCTACAACACCTATGTCATCCCGGCGCTGCCGCCCACCCCCATCGCCCTGCCGGGCCGGGAAGCCATCCACGCCGTGCTGCACCCGGCGGACGGCGACGAGCTGTTCTTCGTCGCACGCGGCGACGGCAGCCATTACTTCTCCGCCACCCTGGACGAGCACAACTGCGCCGTGCGCCACTACCAGCTGAATCAGCCCTGCGCGGACCTGCGCCAGCCCGAGCCAGAGACCGAGACCGACGCCGGTGCGGCGGCGCAGGACGCCGAAACCGCGGCGGCCGGCACCTGATCCGCCACCCGCCACTCGCTGGCAGTGGATTCCGCAGCGCTCACCCACATGCGCGGCCATTTCATCACCCTCGAAGGCATCGAAGGCGCCGGCAAGACGACGCAGCGCACTGCGGTGGCCGATTGGCTGCGCGCTGCGGGCCTTACCGTGCTGGTGACGCGTGAGCCCGGCGGCAGCGAAATCGCCGAGCGCATCCGCAGCCTGCTGCTGGACCCCGCCAACACCGGCATGCACCCGGACACGGAGCTGCTGCTGATGTTCGCGGCCCGCGCGGAGCACCTCAGGCGCCGCATCCTGCCGGCCCTGGCGGCCGGCACCTGGGTGGTGTGCGATCGTTTCACGGATGCCACCTATGCCTACCAGGGCGGAGGCCGCGGCGTGCCGATGGCGCGTATCGCCGCGCTGGAGCAGCTGGTGCAGGGAGAACGGCGTCCGGACCTGACCCTGCTGTTGGATCTGCCAGCGGCGGTGGGGCTCGCCCGCGCCCGCGGTCGCTCGGCGCCGGACCGCTTCGAATCGGAGCAGATCCAGTTCTTCGAGCGCGTGCGCGATGCCTACTGCAAGCGGGCCGCCGCCGAGCCCGGGCGCTTCCGCCGCATCGACGCCGCGCGTGAGCCTGCGACCGTGGCCGCGGACAGCCTGGCTGCCGTGGCGGCTTACCTGACGCAGGTCCGCGCGGGACCGGGTGCGCAGGGGGCGGACCGGTGATTCTGGCCGATCCAGTCCAGCTCGACCTGCTGCCGTGGCAACGGGACACCTGGCAGACCCTGCGCTCCGCCATCCAGGCCGATCGCCTGGGGCATGCGCTGCTGATCCGCGGTCCAGCCGGCATCGGCAAGCGCCGTTTCGCGGACCTGCTCGCCGCCGCAGTCCTCTGCGCCGAGCCCGGTCCCGAGGGCCTGCCCTGTGGAGTCTGCGCCGAATGCCGGCTGCTCGCCGCAGGCAGCCATCCGGATCTGACCCGCCTGGTGGCGGATGCGGACAGCAAGACCGGCGAGCTCAAGGTGGATCAGGTGCGGGCACTCTGCGGCAGCCAAACCATGACCTCCAGCCGGGGGCGGCGCGCCGTGTACCGCATTGCGCCGGCCGAGGCCATGAACACCGTCGCGGCCAACAGCCTGCTGAAGACCCTGGAGGAGCCCGCCTCCGCCACGCTGTGGCTGTTGGTGGCCGAGGCCCCGGGCGGCCTGCCGGCCACGGTGCGCAGCCGCTGTCAGCAGATCGCCCTCCCGACGCCGCCGCGGGACCTGGCCATGGATTGGCTCCGGGACCGGCTCGCTGCCGGTGCGGGGGACGCCGCCGACGCCGAGCGTCTGCTGGTGCTCGGTCACGGCGCCCCGTTGCGGGCGCTCGCATTGGCGGATGCAACCGACCTCGGGGCACGCGAGCAATGCCTTTCAGCCCTGCACCAGATCAGCGTCGGTCAGGCGGATCCGGTGGCCGTGGCCAAGTCTTGGCAGTCCCTGGAGCCGGGGCTAGTATTGGACTGGCTCTGCGGCTGGGTGAGTGACAAACTGCGGCTTGCGGTGCACCCGGATGCATCCTGTCTGGTGAATCCCGATCAGCGCGGGCGGCTCGCAGCCATGGCACCCGATCTGCCCGCGGCGGGTGCGCACGGCTTCCTGCAACAGGTCTACGCGGCCCGGGCACAGGCGCAGTCGACGGTGAACAAACAGCTCCTGTTCGAGGCGCTGCTGCTGCGCTGGGCGGCGCTGACCCGGCCGGCGCCCCGCCAGACCCGCGGTACGCCCCGCGCAGCCGCGCGCTGATGCGGGGCCGCCGCCGACCCGAGTATCGTCTCCACCCCTCCCACCCGGCGCAGCGGCGCCGCGAGCGGACCCCAAGAATGGCTCGAGAATGGCTATGGACTCCGAGACCCAGAGCGGCCGTCAGCGTATCCTGAGCTTCGCCATCAAGGACAAGCAGGCCCTGTACGCAGCCTACATGCCCTACGTGCGCAACGGTGGCCTCTTCATCCCCACCAGCCGGCGCTACAATCTCGGGGACGAGCTGTTCCTGCTGCTGCAGCTGATGGACGAGAAGGAGCGCATTCCGGTGGCGGGCACCGTGGTCTGGATCACCCCCATCGGCGCCGAGGGCAACCGTCAGATCGGCGTCGGCATTCAGTTCAGCGATCAGGACAAGGGTGACGCCCGGCGCAAGATCGAAGAGTACCTCGCCGGCAGTCTGGAGGCCGAGCGTCCCACCCACACCATGTGACCCGATCCCGTACCATGCTGGTTGACTCCCACTGCCACCTCGACCGCGTCGATCTGACCCCCTACGAGGGCAGCTTTCAGGCGCTCATGGCGGCCATCCGCGACAGCGGCGTGGGGCACATGCTCTGCGTCTGCATCGATCTGGAAGAATTCGACGCCATGCGCGCCAAGGTGGCGGGTGAGTCGGACGTGTCCATCTCGGTGGGCGTGCATCCCAACGAGCAGGCGGCGCGCGAGCCGACGGTCGCGGAGCTGGTGCGCCTGGCCGCAGACACCGGCGCCGTCGCCATCGGCGAGACCGGCCTCGACTATCACTACAACCAGGGCGATCTCGACTGGCAGCGCGCACGCTTTCGCGTGCACATCGCCGCCGCCCGCGAGAGCGGCCTGCCGCTCATCATCCACACCCGGGACGCCCGCGAAGACACCATCGCCATCATGCGCGCGGCGGGCGCGGAGCAGGCCGGCGGCGTCATGCACTGTTTCACCGAGACCTGGGAGATGGCGGAGCAGGCCCTGGACCTCGGCTTCTACATCTCCTTCTCCGGCATCGTGACCTTCAAGAGCGCGGAGTCCCTGCGCGACGTCGCCCGCCGCGTGCCGCTGGAGCGCCTCCTCATCGAGACCGATTCCCCCTACCTGGCCCCGGTCCCGCACCGCGGCAAGAAGAACGAGCCCAGGTACGTCCGCCATGTCGCCGAGAAGATCGGCGAGCTGCGCGGGATGAGCGCCGACGCTGTCGCCGAGCTCACGGCGGAGAATTACTTCCGCCTCTTCGGGAAGCCGCAGGCCGGAGCCTGAGCCGCACCGCCCGCCGGCACAGCACCGCAGCCGACGTGCGCCGACGCTGCGCCTGCCCCAGCGCACGGGCCTGCCAGGCCGCGCTGCCGCGGCCCGACCACCGCCACGCAATCATCACCGCCGCGCCGGCGCTCACCGTGCCGCCACGCTGCCTTGCGCGTCCGGCGTCCACGCGCCCACCCGTTGCGCATGCAGGGTGTATGCTCGCAGCCAGTGAGCAGCCCGGCCCGGGCGCAGGCGCCGAATCCCACAGCGAGGCCCCATGAAGGTCGCCGTCATCTACAACAGAGAGTCGCAGAAGGTCATCAATCTGTTCGGGCAGCCGAACCGCGAGAAGTACGGCATCAAGGCCATCAACCGCATCGTCAACGCGCTCAAGAAGGCCGGCCACCAGGCCATCGCGCTGGAGGGCGACAAGGACCTCATCGACAATCTGGAGGAGTTCATGCCCCGGGCGCTGAAGGGCGAGCGCCCCGGCATGGCCTTCAATCTCTCCTACGGCATTCAGGGCCAGGCGCGCTATACGCACGTACCGGGGATTCTGGAGATGGTCGGTGTCCCCTACGTGGGCTCCGGGCCGCTGGCGCACTCGCTGGCGCTGGACAAGGTGGTCGCCAAGATGCTGTTCGCCCAGCGCGGTGTGCCGACGCCTGAGTTCGCGGTGCTGGATGCCCCGGGGTTCGAGCTGCCCGACCTGGCCTTTCCGCTCATCGTCAAGCCCAAGAACGAGGCTGTCTCCTTCGGCATCCGCATCGTCCATGACGAGGCCGAGCTGCGCGAGGCGGCCGGTGTGATCTTCGAGCAGTTCGACCAGCCGGTGCTCGCCGAGCGCTATATCGAAGGCCGGGAGATCAATGTCGGCCTGCTGGGCAACGGCACGGCGCTGGAGGCCTTCCCGCCGGCAGAGCTCATCTTCGGCGAGGGCGGGCCGCAGATCTACACCATGGAGGACAAGAAGCACACCTCCGGGCGCGAGGTGCGGGTGCAGTGCCCGGCGGACATCGAGCCTGCGCTGGCGGCGAAGGCCAAGGCCACGGCCCTCCAGGCCTTCCATGTGCTGGGCTGCTACGACTGCGCCCGCGTGGACATGCGTGTGGACGCCGCGGGCAACCTCTATGTCCTGGAGATCAACAGCCTGCCGAGCCTTGGCGAGCACGGCTCCTATGTGGCCGGCGCCGAGGCCGTGGGGCTCGACTTCGACGCCCTGGTGGTGCGCCTGGTGGAGGTCGCCGCGGCGCGCTATTTCGGCACGCCGAACCCGCCGGACCTGAGCCGGCGGCGCTCCGACCCCAAGCACGCCGCCTTCGCCTTCCTCACCGAGCGCCGCGACCGGCTCGAGAAGCTGCTGGAGGAGTGGACCGGTGTGGGCAGCCGCTCGGACGACCCCGTGGGCATCCGCCTCGCCGCGCAGCGTCTCACCGAGCAGATGACCGACATCGGTCTGCGCCTGGTGCGCGAGCTCACCGACGACCGCGACATCTGGACCTGGGAGAGCCCCGCCGGGCTCGCCGGCGGTACGCTGGTGGTCGGCCACCTGGACGTGCCCGTGAACCCGCAGCTCGGCATGGAGCACTTCCACCGCGACCCGGAATGGCTCTATGGCGAGGGGGTGGGGTCGTCGCGGGCATCCCTGGCCATGCTGGAAATGGCGCTTCGCGCCGTGAAGCACGTGCGACGGCTGAACCGCACCAAGCTCGGCGTCGCCATCTACGCCGACGAGGGCCGGGACTGCGAGGAGAGCACGGAGGTGCTGCGCCGCGCCTGCGCCGATGCCGGCCGGGTGCTGGTGCTGAACCCCGGCAACGCCGGCGATCGCATCATCACCTCCCGCCGCGGCCAGCGCCGCTACCGGCTGCGGGTGGAGGGTAAGGCGCTCAGGCTGGGACAGGCCGGCCGCAGTGCGGAAGTCATGCGCGTGCTCTACCGCAAGCTCGACGAGCTCACCGGCCTCACGGACCGCAAGACACGGGTTGCCGTGTCCGTGTCGGACATCGCCACCGACGCCTTCCCCATGCGGCTGCCGCACCGCGTGCGCATCGGGCTGCAGGTGTCTTATCCGGACCAGGTCCAGGTGGCCGCGCTGGATCGGGCCATGCGCGCCATCCTGCGCGGCGGCGGCGTGCACTGGGACCTGGTGATGGTCTCGGATCGGCCACCCATGCCGGAGCGCAAGATCAATGTGCCCCTGGTACAGGGCCTGAAGGACATCGCTGCCGAGTGGGACATCCCGCTGGGGACGGATTCCTCGCTGTGGCCCTCCGCTGCCGGCCTGGTGCCCGATCGGGTGCCCGTGGTGTGCGGTCTGGGACCGGTGGCGAGCGATCTCTTCACCAGTGACGAGGCCGTCTCGCGCATCAGCCTGGTGCAGCGCACCCTGCTGCTGATGCAGTGCCTGCTGGACGGCTGAGGGCGGACATGAGCGCTCGCACCAGGGCCGTGGAGCCGGAGGTTACACCGCCGGAAGGGCCGCCGCCGGACCCCGGCGACCACCGGGTGGTGCACCCGCAGCGGGTGAGCGTCTCCCGCCGCGGCATGGTCTCCACCCAGCATTACCACGCAAGCGAAGCCGGTGCGGCCATGCTCGCCGCCGGCGGCAATGCCGTGGACGCGGCGGTGGCGGCCGCCTTTGCGCTGTGCGTGGTGGAGCCCGCCGCCTGCGGCCTCGGCGGCCAGACCATGCTGCTGCTGCACCTGTCGGCGGAGGGCCGCAAGTTCTGCCTGGACGGGGCCACCCGGGCGCCGAACCGCACCCCGCCCGGCGAGCTGGCGCGCACGGCGCGCCTGCGCGGGCACCGCGCCACCACGGTGCCGAGCACGCCGGCGGTGCTGGCCTATGCGCTGAAGCACTACGGCACCAAGACCCTCCACGATGTGCTGGCTCCGGCCATTCGCCTGGCGGAGGAGGGGTATCGCATCTCGCCGCTCCAGCATCACCTGACGCGCCGGGAGCTCAAGCACCTCAAAAACCACTCCGCCGGCGCCTTCTTCCTGAAGGACGGCAGGACGCCCTATCCCATCGGTGCGCGCTTCCGCCAGCCGACGCTGGCCGCGACGCTGGGGCGCCTGGCCGAGCATGGCGTCGAGGATTTCTATCAGGGGGACATCGCCCGGGCCATCCATGCCGACATGGTGGCGAACGACGGTCTGCTGCGGGACGACGATCTGGCGCAGATCCCCTGGCCCACGGAGCGCCGCCCCCTGGCGACCCACTTCGCGCACAAGCGGGTGTTCACCTTCCCGCCCCCCGGCGCCGGGCGTACGCTGATCGAGGCGCTGAACCTGCTGGAGCAGTTTCCCGCGGCGGCGCGGGACCCGGACAACCCGCGCGGCGCACTGCTGCTGGCGCATGTCATTCGCCGGGCCAACCTGGACCGCGCTGACCGCCCGGAGGACCCGGCGCTGTTCGCCCAGGAGCTGGAGCTGGGCGAGGACATCACGCATCTGGATTACGCCAAGCGCGTGGCCCGGCGTATCAAGGCCCGGCTGCTGAAGGGGGAGGGCGGCAGCATCGCCCGGCGCCGGCGGGGCCACAGCGGCGAAACCACGCATCTGTCCGTCATGGACGCCGCCGGCAACGTCGTGGCGCTCACCCAGTCCATCGAGCGCGTCTACGGCTCCTTCACCGTGAGCCCGACGCTCGGCTTCATCTACAACAATTACATAAGCGCCTTCGAGTACCAGGACATCGCCCATCCCTACTATCTGAGGCCCAACGCCGTGCCCTGGGCGTCGGTGGCGCCCACCATCGTCTTCCGCGGCAGCAGGCCCTGGCTTGCCATCGGCTCGCCGGGCAGCGAGCGCATCGTCTCCGCCATCCTGCAGGTGCTCTTGCGCCTGGAGCGCGGCGCGACGCCGCTGGACGCCGTGGAAGCGCCGCGGCTGCATTGCAGCCTCCCCGGCAAGGTCGCCCTGGAGGCGGCGCGCATGCGCGACGACATCCCCCGGGAGCTGGCGCGGCATGGCTTCGAGGTCGATCCACGCGACCCCTACAGCTTCTACCTCGGCTGCGTGCAGCTGGTGCTGCGCGAGGGTGACGCCTGCATCGGCGTCGCCGACCCGCGCCGTGACGGCTCCGCCGCCGGCCCCGCCGACTGACGCTGAGTGCTCGGCGTGGACCGGCTGCCGCTCCTGATCTCCGTGCCCCATGCCGGGCTCCTGGTGCCCGACGAGGTCGCCCGCCTGAGCCTGCTCACGCCGGCACAGATCGCGCGTGACGGCGACGAGGGTGCCGCCGCCATCTACGCCGTGCTGCGCGACCGGGTGGCGCACTATGTCACCACCGACATCGCCCGCGCCTTCGTGGACCTGAACCGTGCCGAGGGCGACCTGCGCAAGGACGGCGTCGTGAAGACGCACACCTGTTGGGACCAGCCGGTCTACCGCGCGCCGCTGCCGCCCGCCACGGTGGAGACCCTGCTCCAGCGCTGGCACCGGCCCTATCACCACAAGCTCACCGAGCTTGCCGGCAGCGGCGTGCTGCTCGGGGTGGACTGCCACACCATGGCCGCCGCCGGCCCGCCGGTGGGCCCCGACTGCGGCCAGCCGCGCCCTGAGGTCTGCATCGGCGACGGCAACGGCGCCTGCCCGCCGGACTGGGCCGAGGGGCTCGTGGACTGCTTCCAGCGGCACTTCGGCGGCGAGGTGACCCTGAACCGGCCATTCAGCGGCGGTTATATCGTCCGTGCCCATGCCGCGGAGCTGCCCTGGGTCATGATCGAGCTGAGCCGCGCCCCCTTCGCCAGCGACGCCGAGAAGGGCCGGCGGGTGCTCGCGGCGCTGACCCAGTGGCTGGATGTGGCTCACGGCCATCGCCCTTGACGTTGCAAATACCACAAGCCTGACCTATACGTTGCGTAGGCAACGGTTAATCCCGGGCTTTCCCGAAATGCACGCCCCCGTACACGCCGCTCCCGTCGCGCCTCCCGACCTACGGGCAGTCTTGACCAAAGCATTGCTCAACGCCGGCAACGGACTCGGCCTGTCGCAGCAGCAACTGGCCGAGATCGTCGGGCGCGAGCGCACCGCGTTCAGCCGTGGTCTGGACCCCGACAGTAAGGCCGGGGAGCTGGCGCTGCTGCTGATTCGCTGTTACCGAAGTCTCTATGCCCTGGTGGGCGGCGATGCGGCGGCCATCCGGCACTGGATGCACACCCGAAACCGCGACACCGGCGGCATCCCCGCTGAGCAGGTGCGCTCGGTGCAGGGGCCGGTCATGGCTGTCGAATCCCCGCCGCCTGAGCCCAGGTGCATCGGACCCGGCGCCGTCGAACCAGCGCTCACATCAGCACCAGCCACAGAATGACCCCACCCAGCAGCAGCCGGTAGAGCACGAAGGGCAGCATGCTGACGCGCTCGATGAACGCCAGGAAGAAGTGGATGGTGAGATAAGCGACGATGAAGGACAGCAGGGCGCCCATGACCAGGGCCGTCCAGTCAATGGCGCCGGTGGCCTGAAGCAGATCCTTGGTGGCGACAGCACCCGCGAGCAGGATGGTCGGAATGGCCAGCAGAAAGGAGAAGCGGGAGGCGGCGTGCCGCGTGAGTCCGATGAAAAGCCCCGCCGTCATGGTGATGCCCGAGCGGGAGGTGCCGGGGATGATGGCGATGGCCTGGAACAGGCCGATGAACAGCGCCGCCACCCAGTTGATGGCGTACTCGTCCAGGCGGCGGCTGCCGCGCACATCGGCGTACCACAGGAGCAGCCCGAAGCCGATGGTGGTGCCGGCAATCACCAGCGCGATGAGCGTGTCGTCGCTGCGCAGCACCTCCAGCACCTGCTTCAGCGGCAGCCCCAGCACCAGCACGGGCAGGGTGGCGATGATCACCATCCAGCCGAGCCGGGCGTCCTTGCGCTGCTCGGGGCCGGCGCCCCCGCGTGCCCCGGCGAGCATGGCCGTCCCCATGGCCACGAGGTCGCGCCGGAAGTACAGCAGGACGGCGGCGAGGGTGCCCAGGTGCACGGCGACGTCGAAGGAGAGGTCCTGGAGCTCGTAGCCGAACAACAGGGGTGTCAGGATCAGATGCCCGGAGCTGGAGATGGGCAGGAATTCGGTGAGCCCCTGCACGAAGGCGAGCAGGGCAATCTGGATGCTGTCCATGGAGCGGCTTGGTTCCGATCAGGGTCGGGGTTGGTTGTCAAGGCGCGGGCGCGGTCGCGGTCGCCCACGGTGGGATGGTGGCGAGCTCACGCCACCGTGCTGCCTGCGGCACCCGCGCCCGTGGGCAGCGCACGCTGCGGCAGCCAGCGCCGCAGCGCCGCTTCCAGCGCGTCGCGCTGCACGGGCTTGGGGATGAAATCATCCATGCCGGCGGCGAGGCAGGCCTTGCGGTCGGCGGCGGTGGCCGATGCCGTCATGGCGACGATGGGCACCGCGGTGCGCCCCCTGTGGGCCTCCTGGCGGCGGATCTCGCGGGTGGCGTCCTGACCGCTCAGCACAGGCATCTGCATGTCCATGAACACGAGATCGAAGCCGTGCTCTCCTGCCAGGGCTTCCGTCGCGAGGCGGCCGTTGCCGGCCACCTCGGCGCGGATGCCGAAGCGCTGGAGCATCAGCACCACCACGCGCTGGTTGACCGGGTTGTCCTCGGCCACCAGCACCCGTGCCCGGAACTGCTCCCGGGGCGGGCCTGCGGCGACCTCGCCGGTTTCGCGGTCGCCCACGCCGAGCACCTTGAGTGCCGCCTCGTGCAGCAGGTTCTGGCGCACCGGCTTCAGCAGGCTGACGCCGATACCGGCGCGCCGGGCGTCCGCGCCGGGGAAGCCCAGCGAGCTCAGCATCAGCAGCCTGGTGCCGGCGACGGTCGCGTCACCCTTGATGCGCTGCGCCAGCTCCAGCCCGTCAATCTCGGGCATCTGCATGTCGAGGATGGCGAGCGCGAAGGGGCGCCCGGCGTCCCGGGCCTGCTGCAGCGCCCGCAGCGCCTCCAGACCGCCGGCGACGCTGTGGCTCTCGGCACCCCAGTTGCCCAGATAGTTCTCCAGAATCAGGCGGTTGGTGGCATTGTCGTCGACGATGAGCACGCGCACGCCGTGCAGGTCCGCAGCGGGCTGCTCGGCGGGCTCGGCGGCCCGGCCCAGGGTCACCGTGAACCAGAAGGTCGCGCCGTGCCCCGGGGTGCTCGCCATGCCGATGTCCCCACCCATCAGCTCCACCAGCCGCTTGGAAATGGCAAGCCCCAGGCCGGTGCCGCCGAAGCGGCGCGTGGTGGACGCATCACCCTGAGAGAAGGGCCGGAACAGCTGACGCTGCACCTCTTCGTCGATGCCGATGCCCGTGTCGCGTACGCTGATGCGAATGCGCGCCCCGGTGTCCGCCACCTCCATGGCGGTGAGATGCACCACGACCTCGCCGCGGTCGGTGAACTTGAGCGCGTTGTTGGTGAGGTTCATCAGCACCTGGCGCAGTCGGAAGGGGTCACCCACCACGCTGGTGGGCACGTCCTGCTCGATGAAGCTCACCACCTCCAGCTGCTTGTCACGGGCGTGGCCGGCGGCCAGCGCCGTGACCTCCTCCACCGTGGCGCGCAGGTCGAAGTCGATCTGCTGCAGCTCAAGCTTGCCGGCCTCGATCTTCGACAGGTCCAGAATGTCGTTGATGATGCCGAGCAGCACCTGGCTCGACTGCTCCGCGGTGTCGATGAACTCGCGCTGCTGGGCCGTCAGGGCGCCGTCGCGCAGCAGATCCA
Organism: uncultured Thiohalocapsa sp.; assembly: GCF_913063425.1. Lineage (GTDB taxonomy): Bacteria > Pseudomonadota > Gammaproteobacteria > Chromatiales > Chromatiaceae > Thiohalocapsa. The sequence continues at coordinate 8,307 of NZ_CAJXYK010000008.1, read as the reverse complement.
GCATGCCCAGGATGCCGTTCATGGGCGTGCGGATCTCATGGCTCATGATGGCCAGGAACTGGCTCTTGGCGCGGTCCGCGGCCATGGCCTGATCGCGGGCCTCGGCCAGCTCCTCCATGCGCCGGCGCGTCTCGGTGAGATCCCGGGCGATGGCGGTGAACACGGGCTCTGCGCCCACTGAGACTTCGCTCAGTGCCAGGTAGAGGGGGAACTCGCTGCCGTCGCGGCGCAGTCCGGTGAGCTCGCGGGCGGCGTTGATGGGCCGGCAGCCGGCCCCCTGGGGGCCGCGAATGCAGGCCTCGACTTCGTCGCGATGTGCGACGGCGAGCAGCATCGACAGCGGCTCGCCGCGCACGGCGCCGCTGTCGCGCTGGAACATGCGCTCGGCCGCTGCGTTCAGCGCCACCAGGCGGCCCCGGGCATCGATGTGGATGGCGCCGTCCACCATCTTGTCGACGATGGCCCGATTGCGCTCCCGACTCTCCGCCAGGGCCGACAGCTGGCCGCGCAGCCGCCACAGCGCCGTCAGGAAGACCAGCGCCAGGCTCGTCAGCGCCACCGTCTGCAGCGCGAGCAGCTGAGCGCCCATGCGGGCAAGCGCCGCCGCGTCCGTGCCGGTGAGCTCCGCCGCCGCCGATTCCGCCTGCAGCAGCCAGGCCCCGAGGCCCAGGGCGCCCAGTGTGACCAGCGCCGCCACGGCGCCGCTCGCGAGCAGCAGGCGGCGCCCGATCTTACACACGTCGGCGCGTTGGAGGTTCACAGCAGGCATGATCTGAAGGCGGGTCTCCGGCGCGTCCGGATCGGCTCAGGGCGGGGCTTGAAGGTCCAGGCGAATACCATCGGCCCGCAAGGATAACGCGAACGGCGCGGCCTGGCTGCGCCGGCGCCCGCACTCCCGGCCGCCGCCGGGGCAGCCGAGAGTCGTGCACGGCGGGATTGAGGAAATCCACGACAGCAGCCAACAAACCGCTGACATCGGCCTTGGGATGCCGCATACTTTGGTGTATCAGCAACGTCTGATCGACCAGCCGATGACACGGTGGGAGGCACAGCCTTGGCGGCACAGCAGAAACCTTTGCTGGAGGTACGCGTCGAGACCATCTGCGAGCGCGGATGCCGCAGGGTGTGGGATGCCATCGACACCCTGGAGCAGGGTGTCGATCTGCCCGAGACATCCGACCTCGACAACGCCGAGCGCGCCTGGGTGCTTGCAGAGCTGAAGGCCGTCATGGCCGTCTACGGCGAGCGTTGCCGCATCGACTAGACCGCCACGCCGCGCGCGCCTGCGGGCGTGGCGAGCCCGCCTGCCATTGCCTAGAATGGGGGTCCCGCACGATTCGGACCCGATTCAAAGGCATGCCATCCATCGTTCAAGTCATTTCTGAAGAGCTCTCCGTCCGCGCCGCGCAGGTGGAGGCGGCCGTGGGCCTGCTCGACGGCGGCGCCACCGTCCCCTTCATCGCCCGTTACCGCAAGGAGGCCACCGGCGGCCTGGACGACGCCCAGCTGCGCCTGCTGGAGCAGCGCCTCGGCTATCTGCGGGAGCTGGAAGACCGCCGGGCGACGGTGCTGAAGAGCCTGGAGGAGCAGGGCAAGCTGAGCGACACCCTGCGCGAGGCCGTGCAGGCCGCCGACAGCAAGCAGCGCCTGGAAGACCTCTACCTGCCGTATCGGCCCAAGCGGCGCACCAAGGCGCAGATGGCCCGGGAGGCGGGCCTCGGGCCGCTGGCGGACGCGCTGCTGGCCAGGCCGGAGCTTGCCCCCGAGGCGCAGGCGGCGGACTTCGTGCGTCCGGAGCAGGGTGTGGCCGACGCCGCGGCGGCCCTGGAGGGCGCCCGGCAGATCCTGATGGAGCGGGCTGCGGAGGACCCGGAGCTGGTGGGCGAGCTGCGCGAGACGCTGTGGCAGCGCGGCGTCCTCAAGTCCCGGGTCCTGCCGGGCCAGGAGGGCACGGGCGCCAAGTTCTCCGACTATTTCGACCACGCCGAGCCCATCCACAGGATTCCGTCCCACCGCGCGCTGGCGCTGTTCCGGGGTCGTAACCAGGGTGTGCTGAGCCTGGAGCTCGCCGCCGGCGACGCGCCCGATGCAGACGCGCCGCTGCGCGCCCGCGTGGCCGTGCAGCTGGGCATCGCCGACCGCGGCCGCCCGGGCGACGCCTGGCTGGTGGAGACCGCCCGCAAGGCCTGGCGCATCAAGCTCCTGACCCGGCTCGACCTGGACCTGAAAGGGCGCCTGCTGGAGGCGGCAGAGGCCGAGGCCATCCGCGTCTTCGCCACCAATCTGCGCGCACTGCTGATGGCCGCCCCCGCGGGCCGTGTGCCCACCATGGGTCTCGACCCTGGGCTTCGCACCGGCGTCAAGGTGGCCGTGGTGGACGGCACCGGCCGCGTGCTGGCCACCGACAGCGTCTTCCCGCATGCGCCCCGCAACCAGTGGGATGCGACCATCGCCACCCTCGCCAAGCTCTGCCGCGAGCACGGCGTCAGGCTGGTCAGCATCGGCAACGGCACCGCCTCGCGGGAGACGGACCGGCTGGTGCGCGATCTCGCCAAGCGCCACCCGGAGCTCGGCATTACCGGAGTCATGGTGAGCGAGGCGGGCGCCTCGGTCTATTCGGCCTCGGAGTACGCCTCCCACGAGCTGCCGCAGCTGGACGTCTCCCTGCGCGGGGCGGTGTCCATTGCCCGCCGGCTGCAGGACCCCCTGGCGGAGCTGGTGAAGATCGACCCCAAGTCCATCGGCGTCGGCCAATACCAGCACGACGTGAACCAGACCGGGCTGGCGCGCTCGCTGGACACGGTGGTGGAGGACTGCGTGAACGCAGTGGGCGTGGACCTGAATACGGCCTCCGCACCACTGCTTGCGCGGGTGTCGGGCATCTCGGCGACCCTGGCCGAGAATCTGGTGCAGCACCGCGACCAGCGGGGGCCGTTTCGCAACCGCGCCCAACTGCTCGACGTGCCGCGGCTCGGCGACAAGGCGTTTCAGCAGTGCGCGGGCTTCCTGCGCATCCGCGACGGCGACGAGCCCCTGGACGCCTCCGCCGTGCACCCCGAGGCCTATCCGGTGGTGCGACGCATCGTCGCGGGCACCGGCAAGCCTGTCACGGCGCTCATGGGCGACCGCAAAATCCTGCGCACGCTCTCCGCCGGGGAGTATGCCGATGCGGTGTTTGGCACACCCACGGTGCGCGACATCCTGGTGGAGCTGGAGAAGCCCGGCCGTGACCCGCGCCCCGCCTTCGCCACAGCAGCGCTGAAGGAGGGCATCGAGGCGCCGGAGGACCTCAGGCCCGGCATGGTGTTGGAGGGCACGGTGACCAATGTCACCAACTTCGGGGCCTTCGTGGACATCGGCGTGCATCAGGACGGCCTGGTGCACATCTCGAAGCTCGCGGACCGCTTCGTGAAGGACCCGCACCAGGTGGTGCAGTCGGGACAGGTGGTGAAGGTCAAGGTGCTGGCCGTGGACCTGGAGCGGCGGCGCATCGGGCTCAGCATGCGACTGGATGATGCGCCGGCGGAAACCGGGCCGGGACAGGCGCGCGGCAAGGCCGACCGGGCAGCCCCCGGCGGCGGGCAGCCGCGCCCGGCGGACGGCGGCAAGCGCCGGCAGGGTCGTGCCGGACGCAGCGAGCAGGACCAGGCGCCCCGGGGCGCGCTTGCGGCCGCCTTCGAGGCCGCACGCCGGGATTGATGCCCGAGCCCGGGGCAGGGGTGGAGGACGGCCCGGCAACCGGCGCCGGCGCAGCTGGCGGTGGCGCTGGCGGTGCAGGTCCGGGGCGCCTGCGCGAGCGCGTCCGCCGCGGTCCGTCGCCCATTCACGGCCAGGGCTGCTTCGCGCGCATCGCCTTCGCGCCCGGTGACTACATCGGCACTTACGCCGGTCCCGCCGCGCGCCGCAACGGCACCTACGTGCTCTGGGTCAGCACCGACGGCGAGCACTGGACGGGGCGCAGCGGGCGCAACCTGCTGCGCTGGCTGAACCACAGTGCCAGCCCCAATGCCGCCTTCGACGGCTTCGATCTCTACGCGGCGCGCCGCATCGCGCCCGGCGAGGAAATCACCTTCGACTACACCAACGGCGAGGGCGGCGCATTCAGCTGACGCCGCGGTTGAGCGCTGGGTCATAGTCACGGCGTTCGGAGGTACGGGCGCCCCGGCGCCCGCCCGCGGCGGCACAAGCCCAGATTCCGAGCGTTTGCACCCACGGGGTGCGCTGTTCTAAGGTGAGCACTCATGCAATGACCTCTCGGTCGGCCGCGTTCGTGCACGGGGTCGGCGCCCGCGGTCTGCCGGACTGCCCGGCGGGCCTCCGCAGCAGATCACCCCCGCAAGCAACCCCAGAGGATCAGCCAATGTCCGCAGACACCCAGAAGACCGCCGCCGTCGGTGACACCGTCAAGGTCCATTACACCGGCCGCCTGGTGGACGGCACCGAGTTCGACTCCTCGCGCGGCGCCGAGCCCCTGCAGCTGACGCTGGGCCAGGGCGAGACCATCGCCGGGTTCGAGAGCGCCCTCGTGGGCATGACGCCCGGCGAGCAGAAGTCCGTCACCATCCCCTGCGATTCCGCCTACGGCGCCCGCAACGAGGAAATGACCCAGACCGTGCCGCGCTCGGTGATCCCGGACGACATCGAGCTCGCCGTCGGCATGGTCCTCAACGCCCGCAGTCCCGAGGGCCAGACCGTGAGCTTCACGGTCGCGCAGTTCGACGACGAGAACGTCACCGTCGACGGCAACCATCCCCTCGCCGGACACGACCTGGTGTTCGATCTGGAGCTGGTGGCCGTCGCCTGAGTGCGTTGGTCGTCGGTCCTGGCCGTGCCTGACGGCGCCCGTCGGCGCAGTCGCCGGCGACATCGGGCCAGCGTGCCGTGAGCACGGTCGCATCGGGCTATTGGCAGGACCTCACGGCCGCAGACCTGGCGGCACTGGATGTCGATGCGACCGTCGCCCTGCTGCCGGTGGCGGCGGTGGAGCAGCACGGCCCGCATCTGCCGCTCGCCACGGACGCCGCCATCAGCGCCGGCCTCGTCTCCCGCACCCTGGAGCTGCTGCGGGCGCGGGGCGACACCGGCCCGCGGCTGCTCGTGCTGCCTGCGCTGGACATCGGCCACAGCCCAGAGCATGCGGCCGTCGCCGGCACGCTGAGCGCCGGCGCCGAGACGCTGCTGGCGCTGTGGACCGATGTGGCGGCCGGTGTGGCCGCTGCCGGCGTCCGCCGGCTCGTACTCCTGAACAGCCACGGCGGCCAGACCGCATTGATGGACCTGGCCGCCGTGCGCTGGCGCGCACACTTGCGTATGCAGGTGGTGCGGGCCTTCTGGCCGGCCTTCGGCATGCCGGCCGGGCTCTTCGACACAGACGAGTGGCGGTACGGCCTGCACGGCGGTGAGGTGGAGACCTCTTTGATGCTGCATCTGGCGCCGCAGCTGGTGCGCATGGATGCCGCCCGGGACTTCACACCCGCGCAGCCGGATGACGGCCGCGGCCGGCTCGGCTTCGAGGGGCCGGTGGGGCTCGGCTGGCTCTGTACGGACCTGCACCCCGCCGGCGTCTGCGGCAACGCGGCGCGGGCAGATGCGTCCCGCGGCGCGGCGCTGCTGTCGCACCTGGCGCAGGTGCTGCTCGGCATCGTCGACGCGCTCGCGGCGCTGGCGCCGCCCGCGCCTGCGGGCCGCGCCTGAGCCGGGCGATCGCGGATGCTGCCGCCCACTCCGTCAACCCCTTCGGCAGGCCTTCCCGCGGCGGCCGGTACGGCCGCCTGGACCGCGCTGCTGGCGGCGGCGGGCCGAGGTGGCGCGCCGTCCGGTGTCGCTGCGAGCTGGCTCGGGCGAGGAGCCTCCGGCGCCTGGACAATACAGCCGGACGCGCCGGCGCCGGTGCGGGACCTGCTGGACCTCTATCTGCCCCTCTGCGCCGGGGGTGAGGATGGCGGCTGGGTCGTGGGTCACCTGGGCCAGAGCCTGGACGGCTGTATCGCCACGCACCTGGGAGAGTCCTGTTTCGTCACCGGGCCCGACAACATCCTGCATCTGCACCGGATGCGCGCGCTCTGCGATGCGGTGGTGGTGGGCGCCGGCACCGTCGCCAGCGATGATCCGCGGCTGACGACACGGCTGGTGGCGGGGCCGAGCCCGGTACGCGTGGTGCTCGACCCCGGCGGCCGGCTCGGCGATGGTTACCGGCTGTTCCGCGACGATGCCGCACCGACGCTGCTGTGCACCGCGGCGGGCAAAGGGGGCGGGCGCCGCCACGATCGCGTGGAGCGCCTGGAGCTGCCGGCGGATGCCGACGGGCTGCGCCTGCATGCCCTGGTGGGCGCCCTCGCGGAGCGCGGGCTGCGGCGGCTCTTCGTGGAAGGGGGTGGGGTGACCGTGTCCCGCTGCCTCACAGCAGGCGTGCTCTCGCGGCTTCAGCTCGCGGTGGCGCCGCTCATCATCGGTCAGGGTCGGCCCGGGGTCAGCCTGCCGCGCACGGAGCGACTGGCGGACGCGCTGCGGCTGACACCGCGCATCTTCCGCATGGGCGTGGATGTGCTCTACGACCTGGACCTTGCCGCAGCGGCAGATGCCGGGGCCGACCTGGCTGCGTCGCCGGCGGCGCAGGGGACGCTGCTGCGGGTGCTTTGAAGGGCGAAGGTGCGGGTGTCGGCAGGCCCGCTCCTGGCCTGTCCAATCTACCGCGGCACAGCGTCCCTGCCGTGCCCGACGGGCGTCACTCGGTGGCGGGCGGCTGGCTTTGCTGCATCTGCTGCATCTGCTGCTGCATCTGCTGCATGCGCTCCTGCATCTTCGCACGCATCTCCTCGAAGTAGGCCGTCGCCTCGGCCTCGTCAGCGATGCCGTCGCCGTTCTTGTCCATGGCCGCGAAGGACTCCTTGGTGGGCTGCTCGAACTCCGTCGGGTCGACCTTGCCGTCTTCGTTCTGGTCGAGGTTCTTGACGAAGGTCTCGCCCGGGTCCGGCATGCCGCGCTCCTTCATGGCTTCCATCATCTCCGGCGGTACCTGCTCGGCGAAGGCGGCGCCTGCCTCCTCGGCGGTGATGAAGCCGTCGCCGTCGGCGTCGTTCTCCTTGAACTGCTCCTTCTGCGGCGCCGTGGCTTCCTCCAGCGAGATACCGCCGCTGCCGTCGGTGTCGAGCTTCTGCATGAAGGCCTTGGCGGCATCGCCGGCCTGGTTGCCGCCGGCCTGGTCCTGGGCCAGGGCGAGGTGGGCCGTGAAGCCGGCGCACAGCGCAAGCACGGCGAGGGGGATGGCTCTCTGCATGAATACGATCTCCTGGGGTGAATGAATGAGCGGTTGCGCCTGCCGGGCGAGCGACCACGCCTGCGGCCAGCGGCGCGCGCAGCAGCTCTGCGACCAACCGCCCGACAGGTTAGTGATCATGACCGTCGCTGGCAAATGCCGGCATAGCGTTTGCGGGATTTCTGTAGGGCAGCGCAGGCAAGCGTCTGGACACCCAGCCGCCAATCCGACCCGCCCGCAACGCGGCGCTTGCATCCGCACCCTTCTACGCGAGCCCGCAAGCAAGTATGCTGCGGCGTTCATCGCGGCGGTTGCGCGGTGCCGACGGCGGCATCCTGCGGCCCGCTGCGGCCCGCGGCACCGACCATGCAGATGAGTGATACACCACCCCGCACCAATTTTATCCGCCAGATCATCGACGCGGATCTCGCCGGCGGCAAACACCGCAGCGTATGCACCCGCTTTCCGCCCGAGCCGAACGGTTACCTGCACATCGGCCATGCCAAGTCCATCGTGCTGAACTTCGGCATCGCGGCCGACTACGGCGGCACCTGCAACCTGCGCTTCGACGACACCAATCCGCACAAGGAGAACCTGGAGTTCGTCGAGTCCATCAAGGCCGATGTGCGCTGGCTCGGCTACGACTGGGGCGAGCGCCTGTACTTCGCCTCGGACTATTTCGAGCAGCTCTACGGTTTTGCGGTGGAGCTGATCCAGCAGGGCCTGGCGTACGTCTGCGACCTGTCCGCGGAGGAGACCCGGGCGCGCCGCGGCACCCTCACCGAGCCGGGGCAGGACAGCCCCTACCGCAACCGCCCGGCGGCGGAGAGCCTGGATCTGTTCCAGCGCATGCGTGCCGGCGAGTTCCCGGACGGATCGCGCACGCTGCGGGCGAAGATCGACATGGCCTCGCCCAACATCAATCTGCGCGACCCGGTGCTCTACCGCATCCGCCATGGTGTGATCCACCACCAGACCGGCAGCGAGTGGTGCCTGTATCCGACCTACGACTACACGCATCCCATCTCGGATGCGCTGGAGGGCATCACCCA
>NZ_CAJXYK010000007.1 GCF_913063425.1 uncultured Thiohalocapsa sp. | reverse complement strand
AACTATTCCTCGTCGTTGTGCCTTGCCAGGCACCCCGCGGGACGCACCCTGACGACCGTCCAACCGCTCCTTCTAGGGTAACCCCAGCGCTGTTATGGCTCGAAATCCCGGAGCCCCGACCCCAAACACTTCGAGACAATCGAAGCGTTTGCGGTCCGTCCATCGCCGGCCCGCACCAGCCCCGGGGTCTTCCACGACATGGCTCACCTGAACCTCAAGCATCTGCGCTACTTCTGGGCCGTGGCCAGCCACGGCTCCATCGCCCGCGCCGCCGATCTCCTGCACCTGACGCCGCAGACCATCAGCGGCCAGCTGCGCGAGCTGGAAGACCAGGTGGGCGCGAAGCTCTTCACCAAGTCCGGGCGCGGGCTGGCGCTGACGGACACGGGCCGGCTGGTGTTCTCCTACGCCGACGAGATGTTCCGCATCGGGGATGAGCTCCAGGACGTGCTCGCCGGGCGCACGCCGGGCGGCGGCTTGACGCTGAATGTCGGTGTCGCCATGGTGGTGCCCAAGCTGCTCACCCACCGTGTGCTGGCGCCGGCCCTGGCCATGGACGAGCCGGTGCGGCTGCAGTGCGTGGAGCGGCCGCTCACGGAGCTGCTGGCGGACCTCTCCGTGCACAAGCTGGACCTGGTGCTGACGGACAGCCCCCTGAACCCGGCACTGAACATCCGCGCCTACAACCACGCCCTGGGCGAGACGCCGAGCGTCTTCTGCGCCGCCCGGCCGCTGGCCGCGCGCCTGCGCGAGGGCTTTCCGCAGTCCCTCGACGGCGCGCCCATGCTCATGCCGAGCACCCACAGCGCCCTGCGCCGCGCCATGGACCATTGGCTGGACCGGCTCGGCATCAAGCCGCGGGTGGTGGCGGAGATCGAGGACCGTGCGCTGATGAAGACCTTCGGCGAAGCCGGCGCCGGCGTGTTCACGGTGCCGCAGGCGGTGGAGGACGATGTGCTGACCAAGTACGACGTGGAGGCCATCGGCCGCAGCGACGAGGTCACCGAGCGCTTCTACGTCATCTCCGCCGAGCGGCGCATCAAGCACCCCGCCGTGTCCGCCATCACCGAAACCGCCCGCAGCGGGCTCTTCTCAGCGCGGCGCCCGGTGCCGGCCCCGCGGCTGTCCGCGGCCGCGAATCACTGAGGCGCCGGGCGCGCGGCGCGCGTCAGGCCCGCCACGCCACCGTCCAATCATGCCCTGGCTCATCGCCCCACTGCTGCTGCTCGGCCTACTCGCCGGCATCACCCAGCTGGAGGCACGGCGCCTGGAGGCGCGCCACCCGCCGGTGGGCCGCTTTGCGGCGGTGGCAGGCGTGCGGCTGCACTACAGCATCGCCGGGCCCGCGGCGGCCGACACCAGGCCCATCGTGCTGATCCACGGCGCCTCCACCAGCCTGCTGGACTTCCACGCGAGCCTGCTGCCGCCGTTGGCGGAGGCTCACCGCGTGGTGGCCGTGGACCGCCCCGGCCACGGCTACAGCGAGCGCGGTGGGGGTGAGCAGACCGGGGGCGAGCACGCCGAGGGCGCGGGCCTGCGCGCAGCGAGTCTGCCGCTGCTCGGGGCCGGTGGTGGCTGGCCGGACCCGGCCGAGCAGGCGCGCCTGCTGCACGAGCTGCTGCTCGGCCTCGGCATCGAGCGGCCGGTGCTGGTGGGTCACTCGCTCGCCGGCGCCGTGGTGCTCGCCTACCTGCTGGCCTATCCGGACGACGCCGCCGGCGGCGTGCTGCTGGCGGGCGGCAGCCACCCCTGGGAGGGCGGCGTGGCCTGGTACAACGACCTCGCCGGCGTGCCGGTGCTGGGGCCGCTCTTCGCCCACACCCTGCCGCTGACACTCGGCCGGCTGCTGCTGGCGGACGGCCTCGCCGACGCCTTTGCGCCCAATGCGCCGCCGCCGGACTACCTGAACCGCACGGGCGTGGCGCTGACACTGCGCCCGCAGACCTTCCTCGCCAATGCCGAGGACGTGCGCCGCCTGAGCCCCTTTCTGGAGCGCCAGAGCGCCCACTACGCCTACATCCGCCGCCCGCTGCTGCTGGTCACCGGCGATGCCGATGCGGTGGTGCCGGCCTGGAACCATGCCGAGCGCCTGGTACAGCAGGCACCGCTGGCGGAGCTGGTGCGCCTGCCGGGCATGGGTCACGGGCTGCACCACGTGGCCAGGGACCAGGTGGCGGCGCTCATCGACAACTTCGCCCGGCGCGTGGCCCGGGAGCCGGCACCCAGGGCTGCGCGGGCGCCATGAAGCCGGGCGCCGACAGCACCGCCAGCGCCTCGGGCACGCTGCTGCGACTGCCGGCGGCGGCCACCGACTGGGCCGGGCTGCCGGCGGCGGACCTGCTGGAGGCCCTGACGCCGATCGTCGCCGGGCACCCGCTGCTCGCGGCGGTCGCCGACCACGGCGGGCACATCGACCCGGCGAGTGTGCGCCTGAGCCTGCTCGGCCGGGATGCCGCGGGGCGCGCGTTGCGCCTCGGCGTGTTCGGGGAAGAGATCGTCGGCGGCTGCAGCTGCGGCGACGAGCCCTTCACCGCGCGCTTCTACCTGGAGCTGACGCTGCACATGGACGCCGTGGCCGGCACCGCCGAGCTTCGGGCGGCCACCGACTGAGCGCGAACCGTCGCCCAAGCTCCGCGCCCCACCGCTTGAGGCACCGCATCCCCCTTGGCGCTGCACCGGAACGCCCTTCTGCTGCCGCCTTGGCCGCTGGCGGCGGTCCGCAGACTTGCTTGATCGCGCTTTGGACCCGCCCGCATGGCGTAGGATGATGCATTGGCCTGGAAGCCCACCGAGCCGGCACGCATGACCACCCCCCTGCCACCCACAGTCGACCTGCACAGCGACGGCGAGCACGCCACGCTGGTGCTCGCCGGCAGCTGGCGGCTGACGCAGCGCCTGCCACGGCTGGCCCAGGCGGAGCGGATGCTGGAGGACGCACCAGGGGCGACGCAGCTCGGCTTCGATACGGCAGCACTGACGGACTGGGACTCGGGGCTGGTCACCTTCATCGCGGGCATCCACCAGCTCTGCGCCCGGCGGGAGATGCGCTGCCACGCGGACGGCCTGCCTGCAGGCCTGCGCAAGCTGCTGGAGCTCGCCCGCTCCGTGCCGCAGACGGGCCGCGGCGGCCATGCCATGCAACCGACACCGTCCTTCGTGTCCCGGGTCGGCAGCGATGCCCTGGACCTGATCCAGTCCACCGGCGAGATCATGGAGTTCTTCGGCGAAGGCGCCCTGGCATTCCGTCGCTTTCTGCTGGGGCGGGCGCGGTTCAAGCACTCTGACCTGTGGGTCATCATGCAGGAGGCCGGCGCCGACGCCCTGCCCATCGTCGGTCTGGTGAGCTTCCTGGTGGGGATGATCCTGGGCTACATCGGCGACCAGCAGCTCAAGCAGTTCGGTGCGCAGATCTACGTCGCAGACCTCGTGGGGCTCGCTACGGTGATTCAGATGGGTGCCCTGGTGACGGCCATCGTGCTGGCGGGACGTACCGGTGCCGCCTTCGCCGCGCGCATCGGCACCATGCAGGTCAACGAAGAAATCGATGCGCTGCGCACCCTCGGCATCCCGCCCATGGAGTTCCTGGTGCTGCCGCGCATGCTGGCGCTCATCGCCATGACGCCGCTGCTTGCGATCTACGCGAACCTGCTCGGCATCCTCGGCGGGGCCTTCGTCGGCACCGTGGTCGGCGGGCTGACCCTGTCCGCCTACCTGACCCAGACCCAGCTCGCCATCGGCTGGAACCACATCATCCAGGGCCTCATCGCGGCGACGGTCTATGGCGCCATCGTCGCGGCCTCCGGCTGTCTGCGCGGCATGCAGTGCGGGCGCAGCGCCGCCGCCGTGGGCGAGGCCACCACCTCGGCCGTGGTGACCGCCATCGTCTTCATCGTCATCGCCGCGGCGGTGCTGACCATTATCTTCGACGCGGTGGGGCTGTCGTGACCACCGCCGAGGGCACCGGCACCGACACGCCGCACATCCGCCTGGAGGGGGTGAGCCTCGGCTATGGCGACACCCTGGTGCAGCAGGACCTGAGCTTCGACATCCGCCGCGGCGACGTCTTCGTCATCATGGGCGGCAGCGGCTGCGGCAAGAGTACCGTCATGCGCTGCCTCACGGGACTGCTGCCGCCCTGGTCCGGGCGGGTGCTGGTGGGGGGCGAGAGCCTGTGGGAGCTGCCCACCGCACGGCGCAGCGCACTGATGCGCCGCAACGGCGTCATGTACCAAAGCGGCGCGCTCTGGAGCTCCATGACCCTGGAAGAAAACATCTGCCTGCCGCTGGAGCAGTACACCAGGCTCGCCCCGGAGCAGATGCGCGCCATCGCCGAGTACAAGCTGGCGCTGGTGGGCCTCGCGGGCTACGGTGACCACTACCCGTCCGAGATCAGCGGCGGCATGCGCAAGCGTGTGGGCGTGGCCCGCGCCATGGCGCTGGACCCGGACACGCTGTACTTCGACGAGCCGTCGGCGGGCCTCGACCCCCTGTCCGCCCGCCGGCTGGACGAGCTGATCCTGGAGCTGCGCGACAGCCTCGGCACCACCATGGTGGTCATCACCCACGAGCTGGACAGCATTTTCACCATCGCCGACGATGCGGTGTTTCTGGACGCCGAGACCAAGACCATGCTCGCCACCGGCAACCCCCGCGAGCTGCGCGACCACAGCCCCGTGCCCCAGGTGCGCGCCTTCCTGACCCGCGGCGAGGACGGCGCAGATGCAGCAGCCTGACAACGCCTGCACCGGCAGCATGCTGCGCGCGGCGCACCCCGCAGCACTCGCCAGGCCGCCCGGGCCGCCCGGCCCTCAGCCCTCAGCCCTCAGCCCTCACCCCTTTCGGCCGGAACGGACAACCACGCCAACCCCGCACCATCCGGGTGCAGGCGATCCACCCCAATGAGCAAACAGGCCAACCCCACCGTCATCGGCAGCTTCGTCCTCGGCGCCCTGGTGCTGGTGGTGGTGGCCGTGCTGGTGTTCAGCAGCGGCGCCTGGATGCGCGAGCGGGTGCCCATGGTGACCTACTTCACCACCACGGTGCAGGGGCTGAACGTCGGCAGCCAGGTGCTCTTCCAGGGCGTGCCCGTGGGCCAGGTCACCGGCATCGGCGTGGACTACGAGGCCTCGCGGGAGCGCTTTCGCATCCCGGTGCGCTACGAGATCTGGCCGCGGCAGCTGCACATCCTGGACGCCACCGAGCAGAACGGGCAGGACCTGCGCGCCCTGCTGATCGAGCTGGTGGCGCGGCAGGGCCTGCGCGCCAAGCTGGAGTCGGTGAGCTTCGTCACCGGCCAGTACGTCATCACCCTGGGGCTCGATCATGCGGCGCCGCCGTTGGAGCTCGAGCAGAAGCCGCGCGGGCCCGTGCGCGTACCGCCCACGCCCGCCACGCGCGATCAAGTGGAGGAGATGCTCCAGAACATCGACCTGGGCAGCCTCGTGGGCGCCGCCACCGGCACGCTGGAGGCGCTGGAGACGCTGCTGCGCTCGCCGGACCTGGAGGCGGCGCTCGAGAACCTGAACGGCACACTGGCCGGCACCCGTACGGCGCTCAAGGAGCTGAACGCGGAGCTGCGCCCGCTGCTGAAGCGCGCCGACAGCAGCCTCGCGGCCTATGGCGAGCTCGCCACCACGCTGCAGGCACGGGTGGAGCCGCTGGCGGACCGCATCGAGCAGCGCGTGGACCAGGTGAGCAGCGATGTCTCGCGCCTCACCCGCAACCTCGATGCCCGCATCGGCCCCGTCACGGACGCAGCCACGGGTGCCCTGGACAACGCCGGGGAGGCCATGCGCGCCATCACCGACCTCGCCGGCGAGGGCTCGGCCACCCGCTACGAGCTCTCGCAGCTGCTCACCGAGGCGACCCGCGCCGCGCGCTCCCTGCGCAGCCTGGCGGATTACCTGGAGCGCCATCCGGAATCGCTCATCCAGGGTAAACGCTGAGGCAGCGCTGCGGTGGCAGCCCCATGCGGCGCCGCGATTACGCTCGGGCCGATCGCCGGGAACCCCGGTCGCGGCAACCCAAGTGCTTGACAGTACAGGACGATCCTCGCACACTGAACGGCTTCTCGTGCGGTTGACCCCAGTCTTCGGGGGCAAAGCATGCCGGTCTCAGACAGCATCGGGCCCCAGCACGGCTTTGACCCGCGCGCCGTCGCCGCCATCTCCCAAGGCATGACACGCAAGCTCTACATCCAGACCTACGGCTGCCAGATGAACGAGTACGATTCCGCGCGCATCGCGGACGTGCTGCGGACGTCCCATGGCGCCGAGCTGACCGACGACCCGGCGGCGGCAGACATCCTGCTGCTCAACACCTGCTCCATCCGCGAGAAGGCGCAGGAGAAGGTCTTCTCCCAGCTTGGGCGCTGGCGGCCGTGGAAGGCACGGCGGCCGGAGCTGGTCATCGGCGTCGGCGGCTGTGTGGCGAGCCAGGAGGGCGAGGCCATCCGCGAGCGCGCACCCTATGTGGATCTGGTGTTCGGCCCGCAGACCCTGCACCGGCTGCCGGACATGCTGGATGCCCTGCTCGCCGAGCGGGCGCCGCAGATCGACGTCTCCTTCCCGGAGATCGAAAAATTCGACCGCCTGCCGGAGCCCCGTGCCGAGGGTCCCAAGGCCTTCGTCTCCGTCATGGAGGGCTGCTCCAAGTACTGCACCTTCTGCGTGGTGCCCTACACCCGCGGCGAGGAGATCAGCCGGCCCTTCGACGATGTCATCGCGGAGGTGGCGAGCCTGGCCGAGCAAGGCGTGCGCGAGGTCAATCTGCTGGGGCAGAACGTCAATGCCTACCGTGGGCCCATGCACGACGGCGAGATCGCCGACCTGGCCCTGCTCATTCGTTATGTCGCGGCGGTGGACGGCATCGAGCGCATCCGCTTCACCACCTCGCACCCGGTGGAATTCTCCGACAGCCTCATCGAGTGTTATCGGGATGTGCCGGAGCTGGTGAGCTTCCTGCACCTGCCGGTGCAGAGCGGCGCCGATCGCATCCTGGCGCAGATGAAGCGCGGTCACACAGCACTGGAGTACAAAGAGAAGATCCGCCGGCTCAAGCGCGCCCGCCCTGGCATCAGCATCTCATCGGACTTCATCGTCGGCTTCCCGGGCGAGACCGAGGCGGACTTCGAGGCCACCATGGCGCTGGTGACGGACATCGGCTTCGATCAGTCCTTCAGCTTCATCTACAGCCAGCGGCCCGGCACACCGGCGGCGGCGCTGCCGGACGACGTGCCGCGGCAGGTCAAGCAGGCACGCCTGGCCCGGCTTCAGCAGCAGATCAACCACCAGGCCCAGGTCATCAGCCGCCGCATGGTGGGTGAGGTGCATCGGGTGCTGGTGGAGGGACCGTCCCGTAAGGACCCGACCCAGCTCGCCGGGCGCACCGAGAACAACCGGGTGGTGAACTTCGCCGGGCCCGAGACGCTGATCGGGACCTTCGCCGACCTGCGTATCACCGAGGCCCTGCCCAACTCCCTGCGCGGTGAGCTCTCCGCGTCATTCGCGGCCTCGCCGCCAGCGGCAGCGGACGCCGCCACCCCCTACGCGGCAGCGGATGCCGCCGCACCGGCCCTGGGTGCCGCCACCAGTTGAGCCCCCATTCGCATTCGGCGCCCCACAGCATCGACCTGGAGCTCACGCCCGCGGACAACGCGCGGCTGTCCAGCATGTGCGGACCCTTCGACCAGCACCTGCGGCTCATCGAGCGGCGGCTCGGCGTCGAGATCAGCAACCGCGGCACGAGCTTCCGCATCGTCGGCGAGCCGGCGGCGGCAGCGGTGGGCGAGCAGGTGCTGCGCGAGCTCTACGACGTCGCCGAAACCGAGCCCGTCTCGCCCGAGTCCGTGCACCTGCAGCTCCAGCAGGCGGACGCCGACGCGGCGGTGGAGGACACCGCCGAGCGCCTACCCGACGTCGTTATCAAGACCAAGCGCGGGCTGGTGAAGGCCCGCGGTCCCACCCAGCAGGCCTACCTGCACGCCATCGTCACCCATGACATCAGCTTCGGCGTCGGCCCCGCCGGCACCGGCAAAACCTATCTCGCGGTGGCCTGCGCGGTGGAGGCGCTGGAGAGCGACCGGGTGCGGCGGCTCTTGCTGGTGCGCCCGGCGGTGGAGGCCGGGGAGCGGCTCGGCTTCCTGCCCGGGGACCTGGCGCAGAAGATCGACCCCTACCTGCGCCCGCTCTACGATGCCTTGTTCGAGATGCTGGGGTTCGAGAAGGTCAACAAGCTCATCGAGCGCAATGTCATCGAGGTCGCGCCGCTCGCCTACATGCGCGGGCGCACCCTGAACGACGCCTTCATCATCCTGGATGAGGCCCAGAACACCACGCCCGAGCAGATGAAGATGTTCCTGACGCGCATCGGCTTCGGCTCCACGGCGGTGATCACCGGCGATGTGACCCAGATCGACCTGCCCCGCGGGCAGCCCTCGGGGCTCAAGCAGGCGCTCGGCGTGCTCAAAGACGTGCCCGGCATCGGCTTTACGCATTTCGGCTCCCGCGACGTGGTGCGACACGCACTGGTACAGCGCATCGTCAACGCCTACGACCTGCATGATCGTGCGCAGGACGAGCGCCACGACCAGCGCCCGGAGCGTCACCAGGGCCGCAGGGACGACCACCGGTGACGCAGCCCGACCAATCCCCCGTGTCAGCCGACGCGGAGCCCCCTTCGTCGCAGCCCCCCGGCCCGGACGTGCGGCTGCGGGTGCAGCGCGCCTGCGCCGCGGACGATCTGCCGGACGATGCACAGCTCGCCACCTGGGTGCGGTCCGCCCTGGCAGCCGCGCCCGCCCGGCAGGGCTCGACCCGACTGCGGGCCGCAGTCACACTGCGCATCGTGGACACCGGCGAAGGCACGGCGCTGAACCAGCGCTACCGCGGCAAGCCCGGCCCCACCAATGTCCTGTCCTTCCCGTTCGAGCCGCCGGCGGGCCTGCCCCCGGAAGCGCTGGACGACCTGGGGGCGGAGCTGGGCGACCTGGTTATCTGCGCCCCGGTGCTGCGCCGGGAGGCCGCCGCCCAGGGCAAGACCCTCGCCGCCCACACGGCGCACCTGGTGGTGCACGGCACGCTGCACCTGCTGGGCTATGACCACCAGGACGCCGTCGAGGCCACGGCGATGGAGGCGCTGGAGAGCACGATTCTCAGCGGGTTAGGATTTGCAACACCCTACGAGGTCCCCGAAGAGCCGCATGACGAGCGATCGAGCGCGTAACGGCGCGCAACCCACGCCCCAACCCACCCCCTGGCGCAAACGGATCTGCCGCCTGCTGGGCCGGGAGCCCAAGGACCGGGCCGCACTCATCGAAGTCCTGCAGGACGCCGAGCGCACCGGCCTGCTGGACCGCGACGGCCTCGGCATGATCGAGGGCGTCATGCAGGTCGGCGACCTGCGCGTCGGCGACATCATGATCCCACGCGCCGAGATGGTGAGCGTGCGCCGCGACGACCCGCTGGAGCGCATCCTGGAGGTGGCCGTGGACTCGGCGCATTCGCGCTTCCCGGTCACCGGCGAGGACAAGGGCGAGGTCATCGGCATCCTGCTCGCCAAGGACCTGCTCGCCTACTGCACCGAGAGCCGTCGCCAGGGCGCCTTCAACATCCGCGACCACCTGCGCGGCGCGGTCTTCGTGCCGGAGAGCAAGCGACTGAACGTGCTGCTGAAGGAGTTCCGCGCCAGCCGCAACCACATGGCCATTGTCGTGGACGAGTACGGCAGCGCCGCCGGGCTCGTCACCATCGAGGACGTGCTGGAGCAGATCGTCGGCGACATCGAGGACGAGCACGACCACGACGAGGGCGCCTTCATCTTCAAGCGCGGCAAGGGCGAGTACACGGTCAAGGCCCGCACCAACATCGAAGACTTCAACGACTACTTCGAGAGCGACCTGGACGCCGGCGAGTTCGACACCATCGGCGGCCTGGTGGTGAACGCCTTCGGCCGCCTGCCCGCCCGTGGCGAGCGCACCGAGATCGACGGCTTCCGCTTCACCGTGATGCGCGCCGACAGCCGCCGTGTGCACCTGCTGACGGTGCGCCCGCCCGCCGGCGCCGACGGGGGTCAGCACGGCAGCTGAGGGCACCCGCGAGCGATGGCGGCCCACCAGCCGCCCCGGGACCGACGGGGGCCTACTCGCTGCGCAGGGCCTCCGCCGGTGACAGACGCGAGGCCTTGAGCGCCGGGTAGAAGCCGAACACCAGCCCCGTCACCAGTGCAAAGCCCGCGGCGGTGGCGAGCGAGACCGGCCGCACGCGAATGGGCAGGTCCTGAGCCCCGCCGATGACCCAGGCCACGGCGATGCCCAGCAGCAGCCCCACCAGCGCACCGAAGATCGACAGCAGGGCGGCCTCGGCGAGGAACTGCCGGCGGATGTCCCCGGGGTGCGCCCCCACCGCGAGCCGCAGCCCGATCTCCCGGGTCCGCTCGGTGACGGACACCAGCATGATGTTCATGATGCTGATGCCGCCGACGATGAGCGAGATGGACGCCACCGCGGACAGCCAGAAGGTGAGGACCCCGGTGGCCGCCTCGCGGCTCGCCTGCACGTCCGCCAGGTTGCGGATGCTGAAGTCGTCATCCCGCTCCGCCCAGAGCCCGTGGCGCTGGCGCAGCAGGCGCCGGATCTCCGCCGGTGCCGTGTCGAGTCGCTCCGCGGCGGCCACCTTCACCATGATGTACTGCACCGCCCCCAGGCGCGGGCGCCCCGGCCCCAGATTGCGCGCCAGGGCGGCGGTCAGGGGGATCATGACCTTGTCGTCCTGATCGGAGCCGGCGGTGCTCTGCCCCTTGGCCTGAAGCACGCCGATGACCGCATAGGGAGCGCCGCCGATGCGCACCATCGCGCCGACGGCCGCGGCACCCGGGAACAGGCGCTCGGCCACCGTCTGCCCGAGGTAAGCGACCTTCGCACCCCGGGCTTCCTCCAGCGACGAGAAGGGGCGGCCGTCCGCCAGGCGCCATTCCCGCGCCACCAGGTAGTCGTTGGTGATGCCCTGCACCGTGGTCACCCAGTTGGCATTGCCGTGGACGATCCGCGTGCGCCGGTAGACCGTGGGGGCGCTCACCATGACGCCCGGGATCTCGCGGGCGATGGCCCGGGCATCCTCGAATGTCAGTGTCTGGGCGCTGCCGCCGCCAGCGCTCACCCCCTGCCGCTGCTCGCTGCCGGGCGTGATCAGCAGCAGGTTGCCGCCCAGGCTCTGGATCTGCGCGATCACCCGCAGCCGGGCACCCTCGCCGATGGCCATCACGGAGATCACGGCCGCGACGCCGACAATGACGCCGAGTGCCGTCAGGGCGCTGCGCAGCGGATGCACGCGCATGGATGCAAGCGCGGTGGTGAGACTCGCCCCCAGGCGTGTCATGGCGCGCGCCGCCCCACGGCTGCGGCCTGCTCGCCGGCGCCGGTCGCCGGCACCGTGCTCGCCATGTCCGCCACGATGCGCCCGTCCTCCAGGCGGATGGTGCGCCTGGCGGCGGCGGCCACGGCCTGGTCATGGGTCACCAGGATCACAGTGACGCCGTCCTCGTTCAGGCCGCGGAACAGGCCCAGGATCTCCCGGCCCGTCTCCCGGTCCAGGGCGCCCGTGGGCTCGTCGGCCAGGATCAGCGAGGGTCTGTTCACCAGCGCCCGGGCAATGGCGACCCGCTGCTGCTGGCCGCCGGAGAGGGCGCCCGGCAGGTGCTGGGCGCGGTCGGCGAGCTGCATGCGGCGCAGCATGGCCCAGGCCCGGCGGCGGCGCTCGCGCGCGCCGAGGCCCGCGTAGAGGAGGGGCAGCTCCACGTTGGCCAGCGCCGTGAGCCGAGGCAGCAGATGGAAGCCCTGGAAG
The DNA here is from genome assembly GCF_913063425.1 of uncultured Thiohalocapsa sp. Lineage (GTDB taxonomy): Bacteria > Pseudomonadota > Gammaproteobacteria > Chromatiales > Chromatiaceae > Thiohalocapsa. The sequence goes on along the minus strand of NZ_CAJXYK010000007.1, from coordinate 161,241 downwards.
ACGAAGCCGATGCGCCGGTTGCGCACCGTGGCGGCGGCGCCGGCGCTGAGCCCCTCCACGCCCTCGCCGGCGAGCCGGTAATGCCCAGCGGAGGGCCGATCCAGACAGCCAAGGATGTTGAGCAGGGTTGTCTTGCCGGAGCCGGACGGCCCCATGATCGCCACCAGCTCGCCCGCGGCAATGCGCAGGCTCACGTCCGCGAGCACGGTCAGGGGCCGGACGCCGAGCAGGTAGGTCTTGCCGACCCCGTCGAGGAGGATCAGCGGCGCGCTCACGGGCCGGCGCCCGCAGCGGCCGAATCCCCGCCCTCGCCGACGATCACCACCTCTCCTGGAGCGAAGGCGTCACCAAGCAGTGCCGTGTATTCATCATCGCTGATGCCGGTGCGTACGGCCACCGGCTCCGGTGCGCCGGCGGGGCCGGGTCGCCAGAGCAGCACCTCCCCGTCGCGCAGGGCGACACCGGCTGTCTCCAGGGACCCATTGGGCACGAAGCGCAGGGCGGCATTGGGCACCCGCAGCGCGTCGGCAGCCTCCTCGACAACGATGCGCACGATGGCCGTCATGCCGGGGAACAGGGCGAGATCCGGGTTCTCCGCGTCCACCAGCACAGTGTAGGTCACCACATCGTGGACCAGATTCGGTGCCTTGCGGATGCTCGTCACCCGCCCGCTGAAGCGCCGCGCAGGATAGGCATCCACCGTGAAGGTCACCAGCTGGCCCACCTGGACCCGGCCGATGTCCGCCTCGTCCACATGTGTGTCTATGCGCATGCGGTGCAGATCGCCGGCGAGGGTGAAGAGGGTCGGTGCCTGCAGGCTCGCCGCCACCGTCTGGCCCGATTCCACGTCGCGGCGGATGACGATGCCGTCCGCCGGTGCGCGGATCAGGGTCCGCTCCAGATCGACGCTGGCCTCCTCCAGCGCCGCCTCCCGCTGGCGAATGGTGGCGCGGGCGTTGTCGGCCGCCGCGCGGGCACCGGCCACCTCGGCGACGGCGGCGTCGATCTCGGCGTCGGCGATGCGCAACTGCCCCTGCGCCGCCTGCAGCAGCGCCTTGGCCGTGGCAAGCTCCGTCTCTGCCGTGAGCAGCTCGCTGGCCGACACGCCACCGCGCTGCGCGAGCCGCTCTGCCCGCTCGAAGCTGCGCAGCGCCTCCGCATGCCGCGCCTGGGCACTCAGCAGCTCCGCGGCAACCACCTCCCGCCTTCCCTGCCGCTGCAGCCGTTGTGCTTCGGCCTTCAGCACCGCAGCATCCCGCCCTGCCAGCTCGGCGCCGGCCACCGCGAGCGCCGCCTCGGCCTCGCGTACGCGTGCCGAGAAGGTCTGCGGGTCCAGCCGTGCCAGGAGCTGGCCCTGTGCCACACGATCATTGAAGTCCACCAGCACCTCCGCGACCTGCCCCGAGATCTGCGTGCTGATGTCCGTGGTGACCAGGGGGCGGACGGTGCCCGTCGCCAAAATGGATGCGCGAATGTTGCCCCGGTCGAGCCGGGCGGTGAGCAGTGCCGCGGTAGCATTCGGCCGCAACAACGGCCCGCGAAGCGCCAAGCCGGCCGCTGTGAGCAGTGCCACGCCGACCAACACCCAAACGATTGCGCGTCCTCGCAACGCGGCCTCCGTACTGACCAGGGCGGCTGTACGCCCGGGCGCACACCGGGAAACTGCTGGGCCAAGGGCCACCCGGCGAAGCCACAACTGACAGCCATCCATGGCAGGGTAGCGCAGCCGCCGTGCATATCCACCCGATCCAGCCTGGACCGATGGACGCTGTGCGCGGGAACGGCCGACCGACGGCGCATCTGCTCACACCACCGGCGCGGGCAGCGTCCGTCCTGACAGCCGATTGCCGCCCCTGCGCCGACCGCCCGTCCGTTTCTTCCATCAGTCGCCGGCTGCTCCTTACCCAGGCCTTTCCCCTATTGCGTGCGCGAGGCACCGCGATTCACTGGATCATCGCGTCGTCCGACGTCATCCAACACATCGGGGGACCAGGTTACCCGTTGAAATACTTATGAACCAGCGCAACCGGCCGCCCGGGCAAAAAAGCCCGCGCACTCGTCCGCGCCATCCGAACAAGACGGCAACCCAAGCTGACCGCGCCGTCAATGACGATTCGCAATCCTCCCCCGAACAACAGGCGCCTAAACTTCATTGCAGAAGCGTGGGGACAGGCGCCGGACGCAAGGGCTGTACCCTCTGCCATCCACGCCGGCGTGATGAAGGACTCGGTCGCGCTCGGGTAAGCGTCGGCGCCACAGGGATACACAGGTTGGACCCAATCAAGATCAGGAGTCAGATGATGAAGAGAACCTATTTGCTTGCGACGGCGATTGCCCTCGCAATCCCGGCGCTGCCAGCGACGGCTCACCACAATTGCGCCGCCGGCGATGCCTGCCCGGACGAGATCGGCGACATGTTGGGCAACCATGCAGCCGTGTTCGAAGACGGCTCGCTGGACACCAGCGCGGACCCGATGGGTACCGCCACGATGACTGACCCGGTGGGCGCAACCCAGTTCGACGTGTCTCCGGATATGGATCCCGCCGACGCAGCCCAGAACAGCAACCCGCCGGCTATACGCAACGGGCAGCAATTCTGATTGCAGCGCGGCTGCGGAGGACTCACAGGACACGAGTCGCCCCTGCGTACCGGAGAAGCCGGGCAGACCGGGGCACTTGCTGCTCCGGTGACATGATTGAGCAAGCCAGCGGCTCGAATGCGGTACGGCCAGAAGATCCCGGCGCGATGACAAACACCCTCCCGCGGGGTCTGTCCCTGTGCAGGCGTAAACACATCTCCATCCACCTGGGCTGCCGACTCCAAACGCCATGACATTCGGCAAGCACCGGGCACCATTTCTTATCGTCAATCACGGAAATGAACCCTGGGCAGCGCCCCGATTGAAAGCGCGCTCAGCACTGCTATTCTTTGAGATGAGGGTGGCAAAGCGCTGGGCCTTCCAGCGCACCAACGCGGCACGAAGCCCGAGCACCCTCAGCCGCTGGCAGGACCATGGAGGATGAAGGGAATCCGCACCGGCGGCTCGGACGCGCCCGTTGATGTCGGCGCACGGACACGTCGGCATCAACAATTTCATGCGCAACAGGAATCAGGAGGACATCATGAAGCTGTTGACAACTGTCACCACCCTCTTGGTGGCATTGCTCTGCGTTGCTTCCACCAGCGCGCTCGGCCATGGCGCCCCGTTCGAGGGTTGGGAAGGTGCCCAGGTCGGTAATGCGAGGCCACCCGGCGGACCGCCACGGGTCATGACCCTTGACGAGCTGGACCCGGTGGATATGGACGATGACGACTATCCGGGCGAAGGGGAAGACCTGCCGGGCTATGGGCAGTGGGGTCCGAAGGACGCGGGTGAGCAGCAGCCAGGCTGCGGTCACCCGGGATCCGGCCCGCGGCCGGCCGATGACTGAGGTCGCTGACTGAGCCAAGCCAGGGAGTGGGCACCGGATAGGAGGTCCGGACCGCACCGAAGACGGCCGGCGCCAGCGCGGGACGCGTTGATCTGTCGGCCACGGAGACGATGGGCCCGAGAGGACGGGCCAGCGCGGCACCCGGGAACGCCGTTTCCGGGTGCCTGATCGTCTTCGTGGGATGCGCTGCCCAATCGCGCTGCTCCAATCCCGCTCGCGCCAATTCCGCTCCCGCAGTCGCGCGCGCCCGCTCCGCTCGGCGCGCAGTCCGGCCCCAAGTCGACCGCGTCCATTCCCTCACGCCGGGCGCTTGCCACCGGCGCATCCTCTTTTGCGCACCCCTTCGCCAGGCAGGTCATGCGTGACGCAGCCAATGACTGAGCGATATTCGAGGCGCTCGACTCGGCCAATTCACCCAGATTCTGCGTGCTCGGGCATATTCGACACCGGCAGACCCACCAGTCATGCTCTCTACCCGGAGTCCACGCATCGGAGAGCGCGACGGTGGTGCCTGGCCCATTGGTCGCCCTGACACAATAACTGGTCGGCTGGCGCGTGTATCACCGGGTCGATACAGAGCCAAGCTCTATTCTTAGGGATGGACTGGTCAGTGCTCGTCAGAGAGCGGCTGTATACCCAAACTGACGGTGAAATGGACGGAACCGCACATTGCCTCGCATGCGCATGGTTTCGCGTGCCGTCATTCGCAGGCGCTGCGTAGGTCGAGAGGCCGGCGCGCCTGGTGTCACCGGGTGACCGCCACTGGCCGCACGCCGATCAGACCACGGGTCAAGCAGTACTCCCATTCCAAATCGGCAGAGAATGCATGCAATGAAAACCTCGACAAACCTCCTGCTGTCGTTGTTGGCTGCGGTCATCTTCGCGGCCGGCGGCGTGTTGGCGAGCCCCGACGATGACCACGGCGGCGGCGGCTCGGACGACGACGACCACGGCGGAGGTCGCGGCTCCCGTGAGGCCCTGAGTACGGACTTCATCCCGATCCCGCCGACCAAGGGCAAGGGCGATGGCCAGTATTTCGACCTGCGCGGCGGCAGCATCGACACGGTGCTGAACGCCAATGTGCGGATCGCACTGGAAAAGCTCGACGCAGACGGCAACACCGTCGCCGTACTGAACACGCACCTCGGCATCAACGTCGACAACTACAGCGATGCACTGGTGACGCTCTTCATCGGCACCGACGAAGACGGCGACGGCACCTGCCTGACGGAGGGCCCGACCTCCATTTGCGTGCTCGACACCGGCGGCAGCGATGACCTGGAAGTGAACCCGGACGGAATACTCCACGCCGCCTGGGCCATCGCACTGCGCGAAGAGGACGACCGACTCCTCGGCAGCGGCAGGTGCTGGTCGGACTTCGAGGAGGTCACCGTCATTCCCCAGCTTGACGAGTACGGCAACATGACCAGCGTGGTCTTCGAGATCGAGGGCGGCGAGCCCGCAATGCCTGAGATCGGCGAGGATGACGGCACAATGGTCGGCTTCAGCGCACCCTGGCTGCCGCTCTTGGAAGATATGGCGTGCACGGGCGACACGGTCTGCGAGGTCGTGCCGATCATGATGGGCATCTGGGACGATTGAGCCGACCCCAGAGGCGGCTGCCGGGTGCATCCGGCGGCCGTCCGTTCGTGGCCTTGCAAACGCGCCGGCGCCGCGGCACGAGCGTCATGCCCGATGCGCCGGCGCAGCCGCGTGAAGGGCACCTCAGGCCGGACGGGCGGGTCTGCCCGTCCCTGAGATGAAGTGGGGATCGCCGTGGGCCGGCCGGCCCACGGGGAGGACAGGGATCAGACCTGGCGCGCGTCCATCATGCGCTCGATAATGGGCTGGAGGATGATCTCCATGGCGAAGCCCATCTTGCCGCCCGGCACCACCATGGTGTTGCGCCGCGACATGAAGGAGTCCGGGATCATCGCAAGGAGGTAGGGGAAGTCCACCTCCAGCTGATCCGGATCCTTGAAGCGGATGATGACGAAGCTCTCGTCCGGCGTGGGGATGTCCCGGGCGATGAAGGGGTTGGAGGTGTCCACCGTCGGCACGCGCTGGAAGTTGATGTCCGTCAGCGAGAACTGCGGCGTGATGTGGCGGATGTAGTCCGGCATCCGGCGCATGATGGTGTCGACGATGGCCTCGGCGGAGTAGCCGCGCTCGGCGTTGTCGCGGTGGATCTTCTGAATCCACTCCAGGTTGACAATGGGCACCACGCCGACGCCGAGGTCCACGTGGCGGGCCACGTCCACGTCCTCCGTCACCGCCAGGCCGTGCAGGCCTTCGTAGAACAGCAGGTCAGTGCCCTCCGGCACGTCTTCCCAGGGCGTGAACTGCCCCGGGTCCAGTTGGGTGCCGAGCCGGGCGTTGTGCTCGTCAGCCTCCGCCTGGCTGTGGATGTAGTAGCGCTTCTTGCCGCCGCCGGACTCGCCGTAGGTGGAGAACAGCTCAGCCAGCAGGTCGAAGCGGTTGGCCTCCGGTCCGAAGTGGCTCAGGTTGCGATGCTCCTCGGCAGCGCGGGCCATTTCCGCCTTCATTTCCTTGCGGTCGTAGCGGTGGAAGCTGTCGCCCTCGATGACGGCGGCGTTGATGCCGTCGCGGTAGAAGATGTGCTCGAAGGCGCGCTTGACCGTGGTCGTGCCGGCACCGGAGGAGCCGGTGACGGCGACGACAGGATGCTTTTTGGACATGATGAACTCCCCGTCTTATTGACTGCAGCGCCGGTCCCGGCGGTGGGCCGGCGTGCGGGCGATTGCCCGGGCTGGGCCAGAAGGACTGGGCCAGGGCGGTTGGGCCGGTTGCCGGCGGCGGCCGGCCGCTGTCGAAGCGCCGGAAAAATGCAGAACCTCTAATATATCACGCCAGTTAAGCGCACAGGACGACGCTGGGAAACAGCGCCGTTCGCCCACCGGAGCCCCACATGTCGCCCATCAGCCGGATCCCGCCCGAGCTGCGCGCAAACCCGGAATTCCAGTCGGCCGTCGTGCGGCTCGGGATCTGGGCCTTCGCGCTGATCTACATCGGCACCGCCGCGCTGCTCGGCATCTTCTCGGTGGACTACCCGGCGTTCCTGTCCCTGTTCGCCGTCTATCTGGTGTTCAACCTGGGCATCCTGGTGAGCGTGCTGCTGCGGGCGGAGTGGGAGACGCGCCGTTTCACCTCCGCCTTCTTCGATATCATCGCCGTCAGCCTGGCCATCTTCCTGACCGGCGACCCCGGCAGTCCGTTCTACCTGATCTACATCTGGATCTTCATTTCGGCGGCGACCCGCTACGGGCGCAGGCACCTGGCGGTGGCGGCGAGCGCCGCCGTGGTCTCCTACAACATCACCCTGATCGTGCTCGGCGCCTGGGCGCAGGACCCGATGGACGCGGCCTTCCACGTGCTGGTGCTGGTGCTGCTGCCGCTGTACCAGGACTCGCTGCTGGTGAAGCTGCGCGAGGCCCGCCGGGCCGCGGAGCAGGCCAATCAGGCCAAGAGCGACTTCCTGGCCAACATGACCCACGAGCTGCGCACACCGCTCACCGGCGTGCTGGGCATGGCGACGCTCATGCGCACGACAGTGCTGGACACCCAGCAACGCGAGTACCTGGACGCCATCACCAGCTCTGCGAACATGCTCCAGGCCCTCATCGGCGACATCCTGGACCTGTCCAAGATCGACGCCAAGAAGCTTCAGCTCGAGCGCAACCAGTTCGACCTGCGCGAGCCGGTGCGCGAGGTCTGCGAGGTGATGCACACCCACGCCCTGGCCAAGGGGCTCGACCTGGTCTGCGACGTCGCCCCGGCGCTGCCGCCGCGGGTCGTCGGCGATGCGCTGCGGGTGCGCCAGATCCTGTTCAATCTCATCGGCAATGCCGTCAAGTTCACCGAGCAGGGCCAGGTGCTGGTGCGCGCAGGCATTGCCGAGGCGGCGCCGGACGACCCGCGCACCGGTGTGCTGCTGGAGGTGCAGGACACGGGCATCGGCATCGCGCCGGACAAGCTGGAGCGTATTTTCGAGAGCTTCAGCCAGGCGGACGACTCCACCACCAGGCGCTACGGCGGCACCGGGCTCGGCACCACCATCGCCCGCGACCTGAGCCGGCTCATGGGGGGGCGCATCGAGGTCCGCAGCGAGCTGGACCGCGGCACCGCCTTCCGGGTCTGGCTGCCGCTGCTGGGCCAGGACTGTCCGCGGCCCCCTGCGCCGCCGCAGCCCCAGTTCCAGGGCGTGCGCGTCCTCATCTACGAGCGCAACACAGCCCAGCGCGCCATCGTCAGCGATACCTGCAGCGCGCTCGGCATGCACTGCTTCGCCGAGCAGGACATCGGCCGCCTGGGCACCCTGGTGCAGCGGGCGGGCGGCATCGATCTGCTCATCGTCGGCGACAGCCCGGAGTCGCTGGACCTGCCCGGGCTGCTCGCCACCTTCCGGCGCCTGCTGCACCTGGAGGTGCCCTACCTGCTCTTCATCTACGGCCAGCGCCGCGGTGAGCTGCACGGCCACTGTCGGCACTGCCTCACCAAGCCCTTCCTGCGCGAGGACCTGGTGAGCGCCCTGGACGCGGTGCTGGCGGCCGAAGGCGCCGCTGCGGACGACGACGCCGCCGGCGCAGCGCCTTGGACCGAGCCGACCGAGCCGACCGACGCAACACAGACGCCGCCGGCCGCGCCGGCAACGCCTGCACAGGCCGTCCCATCAGCCGCGGGGAGCCCGGCAACGCCGGACCCGGATGCGCCGAAGGTCCTGGTGGCGGAAGACAACGACATCGCCGCAACGGTCATCCGCACCCTGCTCACGCAGCAGGGTGTCGCCGTGACCCTGGTGACCGATGGCGAGCAGGCCCTGGAGGCCGTGCGGCGGGTGGACTACGACCTCGCCTTCATCGACCTGCGCATGCCGAAGATCGACGGCCTGGACTTCACCCGGCGCGTGCGCGCCCTGGAAGGGGACGGACGGCGGCTACCGGTGATTGCGCTTACAGCCAATGCCGCAGAGGACGTGAAGGACCGCTGTCTGGAGGCGGGCATGGACGCCTTTCTGACCAAGCCCGTGGACCCGGAGGCGCTGGCCAACGCCGTCGCGAGGTTTGCACCGGCACCCCGCGGCACCTGATCGCGACGCGGCCGTGGCCCGGCAGAGCCCACGCTGGACCGCACGCCTGCGGGAGACGCGCTGCGCTGATCCACCCGGTGTCGGCCAGGTCCAGGCTGTTCCTGAGACCTCGGCCAGAGGATGCGCGAGGATCAGCCTGCCACCGGCTGCGCGCCGGCACCGGGCTCGCGCTCGCCGCGGCCGGCCAGCGCCTGCTTGAGCCGCGCGGCGCGCTTGTCGATGACGTTCTTGAGCGCGATGAGGAAGCCGAGCCCGATGAAGGCCCCCGGCGGCAGGATGGCCAGCAGCGCACCCTGGAAGCCGTCGCCCAGCTCAAGCCCGAAGTCACGGGCGCCTTCGCCCAGCAGCAGATGCGCCTGGTAGAAGAGCGTGCCCTGCCCCAGGAGCTCGCGGATGCCGCCCAGCACCATCAGCACCAGCGAGAAGCCGATGCCCATGGCCAGCCCGTCGACGACGGCCTTGTCCAGCCGCGCCTTGGAGGCATAGGCCTCGGCGCGGCCGATGATGGCGCAGTTGGTGACGATGAGCGGGATGAAGAGCCCGAGCACCAGATAGAGCTCGTAGAAGGCCGCCTGCATGGTGAGCTCCACCGCGGTCACAAAAGAGGCGATCACCAGCACGAACACGGGCAGCCGCACCTCCGGGCGCACCAGGTTGCGGATCAGCGAGATGGTGGCGTTGGAAAGCACCAGCACCGTGGTGGTGGCAAGGCCCATGCCGAGCCCATTGGTGGCGGTGGTGGTGGTGGCCAGCAGCGGGCAGAGCCCGAGCATGGCCACCAGGGCCTGGTTGTTGCTCCAGAGCCCGTCCCCGATCAGCGCGCCATAGCCCTTGTCTGCCATCAGCCCGCCCCCTCAAGAGCCGGGGCGCCGCCCGAGCGCGCCTGCGCCGGCGCGGACTCGCCCGCCGGCGGCTCAGGCGCCGCCTGCGCAGGTGCGTAGAGGGTATCGCCCGCACGCTCCACGAACAGCAGGGTGTTCTTCACCGCCTGCACGATGGAGCGCGGCGTGATGGTGGCGCCGGTGAACTGATCGAACTCGCCGCCGTCGCGCTTCACCTGCCAGTCCTCCAGCGGCGGGTTGCCCAGGGACTTGCCGTTGAACTGCTCGATGATCCAATCGTCCTTCTTCTCGTCGATCTTGTCGCCGAGGCCGGGGGTTTCGTGGTGCTCCAGCACCCGCACGCCGCCCAGGGTGCCGTCGCGCAGCACGGACACCAGCAGGCGGATGGGTCCGGCGTAGCCGTCCGGCACCACCGGCTGGAGAATCACGGCCACCGGCTCGTCGGTGTCGCGGACCCGGTAGACCTCCGTCTGCTCGGAGCCGAGCAGGTCCGGGGCACTCACCTGGATGCTGTCCGCGAGCGGATCATTGGCGATGCGCTCCGCGGGCACGATGGCCTTGAGCTTGGCGAGCATGGCCTGGCGCTGGTTCTCGGCGATGCGCTCGGCGGTGAGCTCGTGGGTGGTGGCCACCAGGCCGACACCACCGACGGCGAAGCTGCCGAGGATGGCCGCGGCGATGAGGATGGGTGCTTTGTTCATGGCGTGGGAGCGTTGCCTGGGTTCAGTGGTGTGCCGGGTTGGGCCTGGAACTCTCGAAAGCCGGGTGTCGGGTGACGCTGTTGCTGTCCCGACCTGCGCAGCTTTCAGAGCGCGGCCCGAGCACGCATGCTGTTTCTGCGTATCAGCCCGCCTTCGCGCTGCGCTTCTGCCCGAAGACGCGCGGCTGGGTGTAGTGATCGATCATCGGGGCGGCGATGTTCAGCAGCAACACCGAGAAGGCCACCGCGTCCGGATAGCCGCCCCAGGTGCGGATGACGAAGACCATGGCGCCGATGGCGAAGCCGTAGATGAGCTGCCCGCGCTTGGTGGTTGCCGCGCTCACCGGATCCGTGGCGATGAAGAAGGCCCCCAGGATGGCCGCGCCGGAGAACAGATGGAAGGCCGGGAACGGGTGCGTCTGCGGGTCCAGCAGCCAGAAGGCGCCGGCGGTGATGAGCAGGCCGCCGAGGAAGGCCACCGGAATGTGCCAGGTGATCACCTTCCGCCACAGCATGTAGAGCCCGCCCAGCAGGAACCAGTTGGCCACCCACTCCCAGCCGCGGCCGCCGAAGTCGCCCCAGAGCGGGCTCGACGCGCGGATCTCGTCGATGGTCATGCCCTGGTCGAGCTTGGTGCGCATCTCGTCCAGCGGTGTGGCGGCGCTGACGGCATCCCAGGTGTGCTCCGCCGGCAGCACGCCGGTGAAGATGAGCCGCACCGAGTCCAGGAAGGACAGCGTGGTCAGGTCCTGCGCCTGCAACAGCTCCGGCACCGCCGGCGGCAGCCAGGTGGTGGTGGCCACCGGGTAGGAGATGAGCAGGAACACATAGCCGGCCATGGCCGGGTTGAAGGGGTTGTAGCCGATGCCGCCGTAGAGCTGCTTGACGATGACAATCGCAAACAGAATCCCGAGCAGGGTCAGCCACCAGGGCAGCGTCGGCGGGATGGTCAGCGCGAACAGCAGCGCCGTCACCACGGCGCTGTAGTCGCGGATGGCGGGCAATACAGGGCGACCGCGGAGCTTCAGCACCGCCGCCTCGGCGGCGACGGCGAAGACCACGGCGAGCGCCATTTGAATGAGCACGCCCCAGCCGAAGAACCACACCAGCGCCAGCGTGCCCGGCACCAGCGCCAGGCACACCTGAAGCATCACCCAATCGACGCTGTTGACCCGCGCCGCGTGGGGCGAGGAGACGAAGCCCGTGCGCGCCTGCATCAGCCGCGTCCGGCCGTTGCGCGCGGCCGCTCCTCGTCTGTGCCTGCGCCTGAGGGCTGCTGGGCTGTCTGCTGGTCGGTCTGACCGGACGCCTGCGCGGCGGCCTGATCAGGCGGCTGATCCGTGCCCCGGACAAAGGGCTGCTCGGGCCGGCCGGGGCTGGTGTCGGCGCCGGCGGCAGCCGCCTCGTCCACGGCGCGGCGGGCGTCGTCGGGCACCGGCTTGGGCACAGCGCCCTGGGCGCCCTGCTGTTCCGCTGCCCTTGAGGCGATCTGCGCGTCTTCTGGGGCACCGGGGGGCTTGCCGTCGGGCGCCGCGACCTTGCCCTTGGCCGCTGCTGGCCCGGCTGCGGCTGGCTCGGCGGCTCCGGGGGGTGGCTCAGCCCTGCCGGGGGCTGGCTCAGCCCTGCCGGGGGCTGGCTCAGCCCTGCCGGGGGCTGGCTCAGTCCTGCCGGGGGCTGGCTCAGCCCTGCCGGGGGCTGGCTTGCCAGCAGCCGTCGCCGACTCGCCCTGCGCCGCCTGCTTCTTGGCGGCAGCCCGCTCCCGGGCGGCCTTGATGGCGGCCTGCTTGTCGTCGTCCTTGCCGCCCTTGGGTGCCACGGCCGCTTTCTTCTTGCGCAGCTTGGCCTTTTTCTCGCGCTCCAGGCGCTCGAGCCGCGCCTCCTTGGCGGCGTGGCGCTCGCGGGCGTGCTCGGCGGCACGCTTCTCGCGCTCGCGCGCCCAGCTCTCCGTCTTGGCGTAGCGGTAGTACTGCACCAGCGGAATGTGGGACGGGCAGACGACGGCGCAGCAGCCGCACTCGATGCAGTCGAACAGGTTGTAGTCCTGCACCTTGTCCAGGTCCTTGGCCCGCGCATGCCAGTAGAGCTGCTGCGGCAGCAGGTTGGCGGGGCAGACCTCGGCGCAGCGCCCGCAGCGGATGCAGGGCTGCGGCGCACCCGGGTCCGGGCTCTCGGCGGGGGTCAGGGCCAGGATGCAGTTGGCGGCCTTGGTGATGGGCACGGCGTCCGTGTCGATGCGAAAGCCCATCATGGGGCCGCCGACCACGAGCTTCTCCAGATCGCCGGTGCAGCCGCCGCTCGCGGCCACCAGGTCGGCCGCCGGCATACCGATGCGTACCCGATAGTTGCGCGGCTCGGAGACCGCGCGGCCGGTGACGGTGACATAACGCTCGATGAGGGGACGACCGCGCAGCACGGCATCCGCCACCGCACAGGCGGTGCCGACGTTCTGGCAGACAATGCCGATCTGCGCCGGAATGCCGTGGCTCGGGACTTCCTTGCCGGTGAGGATCTTGATCAGCTGCTTCTCGCCGCCGCTCGGGTACAGGGTCGGAATCTCGACGACCCTGATCTGCTGGGCGCGGCCCGCCTGCCTGCCCGCCTGTCCGCCCCCCTGGCCGCTCAGTTGCTGGGCTGCCTCGCGCATGGCGGCGATGGCCTCGGGCTTGTTGTCCTCGATGCCCACCAGGCAGCGCTCGGCGCCGAGGATGTGCAGCATCACGCGGATGCCGTCGACGATGTCCGCCGCGCGCTCGCGCATCAGCAGGTCGTCGCAGGTGATGTAGGGCTCGCACTCGGCGCCGTTGATGACCAGGGTGTGGATGGGCTGATCCGGCCCCGGGTTGAGCTTGACGCTGGACGGGAATGACGCCCCGCCCATGCCGACGATGCCGCTCTGGCGGATACGCTCGCGCAGGTCCGCGGGGTCCAGCTGCTCGAAGTCCGGCAGGGGTGGCGGCAGCTCCGCCCAGGCGTCCTCGCCGTCGGTGTCGATGACAACACAGGGGGCGCTCAGGCCTGAGGGATGCGGGATCTGCCGCGGCTCGATGGCGGCCACCGTTCCGGAGCTGGGCGCATGCACCGGCGCGCTCACATAGCCCTGCGGCCTGGCCAGCGGCTGGCCTCTCAGGACCCGGTCACCGACGCTCACCAGGGGCTGGGACGGCGCACCGATGTGCTGCTGAAGGGGCACCACGAGCTGTGCCGGCAGCGGTGCGGCGACGCTGGGTCCGGCGTTGGACAGGTGCTTCTCGTCCGGCAGGTGCACGCCGCCGTGGAAGTGCCACAAACGCTCGCGATGGGGATGGAGAACGGAAAACAGCATGGCTCGGGCTCAGTTCACGGCGCGGATTCGTGTGTACCTGACCACTGGCGTCAGGGGCGGTTGGGGCGCTCGGGGCCGGACGCGTCGGCTGGGCGCCAAACCGGCCGCAAACATCGGGCGCACAGGCAGGCTCGGCGGCGCAATGCCCGGCGGGCCAGCGACTCAAGCCGCCTCGCGATGCTCCACCTCGGCTGCGTCGGCAGCGGCGTCTTCGCCGGCCCCCGGGGCAGCGTCGGCACCGGAGCCGGGCCGGCCCGAGGCGATGCGCGGCGCCATCGGATAGGGCCACTTCCAGTTGGCGATGGTCTGGGGAATGGCCTGCATGTGGATGCAGTCCACCGGGCAGGGCTCGACGCAGAGCTCGCAGCCGGTGCACTCGGCGGCCAGAATCCCGTGCAGCTGCTTGGCGGCGCCGACGATGGCGTCCACCGGGCAGACCTGCAGGCACTTGGTGCAGCCGATGCATTCCTGCTCATCGATGACGGCGACGGCTTTCGGCTTCTCCACCACTTCGCCCACCTCCACAGGCTCGCGGCCGAGCAGATCGGCGATGGCGAGCATGGTGCCTTCACCGCCGGGGGCGCACTGGTTGATCTCGGCCTCGCCGGCGGCCACGGCCTCGGCATAGGGCCGGCAGCCCGGGTAGCCGCACTGACCGCACTGGCTCTGCGGCAGGAGCGCGTCCACCTGGTCGGCGATGGGATCACCCTCGATGTGGAAACGGATCGCCGAGTAGCCCAGCAGCAGCCCGAAGACCGCGGCGAGCAGCGCAATGGCGGCGATGGCAGTCAGCATGAGCGAATCTCCTGTTGTGGCGACCGGGCCGGCCGCACGAGCACCCCGGCGGGCGGCTGGGGGCGACGGCCGCGTGCAGATAGTCTTGCCCCTTCGGCAACGAGTGCCGGCGGGGCGTTCCGGGCGGTGGCGCTCACACCGACACCAGCCCGGCGAAGCCCATGAACGCGAGCGACATGAGCCCGGCGGTGACCATGGCGATGGAGCTGCCCTGGAAGGGCTCCGGCACGTCCGCCACGGCGATGCGCTCGCGCATGGCCGCAAACAGCACCAGAACCAACGAGAAGCCCACGGCGGCGCCGAAGCCGTACAGCGCCGACTCCAGGAAGCCCCGCTGCTCCTGAAGGTTCAGCAGCGCCACGCCGAGCACGGCGCAGTTGGTGGTGATGAGCGGCAGGAAGATGCCAAGCACCTGATACAGCACCGGGCTGGTCTTGTGCATCACGGTCTCGGTGAACTGCACCACCACGGCGATCACCAGGATGAAGGCGATGGTGCGCAGGTACTCGATGCCCAGCGGCACCAGCAGAAACTCGTTCACCAGCCAGGAGGTCACCGCCGACAGGGTCAGCACGAAGGTGGTGGCGAACCCCATGCCGATGGCCGTCTCCAGCTTCTTCGACACGCCCATGAACGGGCAAAGCCCGAGGAATTTCACGAGCACGAAGTTGTTCACCAGAACGGTGCCGACAAGAATCAGCGCATACTCGGTCATGGATTACACTGGTGCCTTATGCTGGCTGGTGCCGGCTGGTGCGCAAGGGCGAGAGCCCGCTGCGCACCCTCCGGAATTACCCCAAAAAATCGTGGTTATTACCGAATCGCGGCATCATAAACCCGATGCTGCAGTGCAGCAACCGCGCCCTGGCGCTGGTTCGCGATCACGCTCGCCCGGGCGCGCATCCGCCGTGATTGCGTTAAATCGGTGCCTTACAGCCACAGGTGCGTCACGCTGCGGGACACAGGGGGCGGGTGACGGTCCCCGCCCGGGCGCCGCGGCATACTGTAGCAGCAGCCCAGGGAGGCGGCGTTGACCGCCATCAGCCGGATGGCTTAATCGCAGTATTTTACTCGGACAAAGCGACGCGTGCAGCGCCGCCCACCGGCTTGCCCGCGGCCCGGCCCGGCGCCACCTGCGGCGCCAGGCAAGGTTTACCGGGCGGACCCAGGGCGTCCGCCGCGACGCGCACAGCACCCATGCCAGCAGACATCATCACCACCACTCAGCCGCTGCCGCCCCCGGGCGAGGCGCTGCGCCGCCTGCGCGCACGCCCCCCGCTGGTGCAGAACATCACCAACTACGTGGCGATGAACACCGCCGCCAACATCCTGCTGGCGGTGGGCGCCTCGCCCGCCATGGTGCACGCCCGGGAGGAGGCGGGGGAGTTCGCGGCGCTCGCCGATGCCCTCACCGTCAACATCGGCACCCTCTCCCCCGACTGGCTGGCGGGCATGCTGGCGGCAGCCGCCGCCGCGGTGACGCATGGCAAGCCCTGGGTGCTGGATCCCGTCGCCGTCGGCGCCACCGCCCTGCGCCGGGACGCGGCGGCGCGGCTGCTGGCGCTGCAACCGACCCTGGTGCGCGGCAACGCGTCTGAGATCCTCGGCCTCGGCAGCGCCGCCGCCGGTGGCACCGGCGGTCGCGGCGTGGACGCCACCGATCCGGTGGCCGCCGCGGAGCAGGCCGCGGTGGACCTGGCCCGGCGCTGCCACTGCGTGGTCGCCGTCACCGGCGAGATCGACTTCGTCACCGACGGCGCACGGGCAGCCCGGGTCGCCAACGGCCATGCGCTGATGCCGCAGGTCACCGCCCTCGGCTGCGCCCTCACCGGCGTCTGCGGGGCCTTCCTCGCCTGCTGGGACGATCCCTTCGAGGCGACGGTGGCCGCCCTCGCCTGTTACGGCCTCGCCGGCGAGCACGCGGCGCGCGGCGCCGACGGGCCCGGCAGCTTCCTGCTCTGCTTTGTGGACGCCCTCGCCGGGCTCAGCGCCGACGCCCTGGACAAGGACGCCCGCATCGCGCCGGCCGCACTGCCGATGTCGCCCGCCGCCGACGACGCCGGCGCACCGGACCCGGAGGACCACGCGGCATGACCCGCCGGCTGGATCTCGCTGTTTATCTGGTGACGGACCCAGGGCTCTGTGCCGCACAGGGCCTGCTGGAGACCGTGCGTGCGGCGGTGGCGGGCGGCGTCAGTGTCGTACAGCTGCGCGACAAGGACGCACCCGACGCAGCCCTCATGGAGCAGGGACGCGCGCTCAAGGCAGCGCTCGCCGGCACCGGGGTGCCGCTCATCGTCAACGACCGCATTGCCGTGGCGGCCGCCATCGGCGCGGACGGCGCGCACATCGGCCAAGCGGACGACAACGTTCTGGCGGCCCGCGCGCTGCTGGGGCCGGACGCCATCCTCGGCCTGTCCATCCAGACGGCCGAGCACGCACGGGCCTGCGCCGGACTGCCCATCGACTACGTCGGCATCGGCCCCGTCTTCGCCACCGCCACCAAGGCCGATCACGCCGCGCCGCTCGGCTGCGCCGGCCTCGCCGCCGTGCGCACGGCCACCCGGCTGCCCGCCGTCGCCATCGGCGGGCTCACCGCCGATCACGCCGCCTGCGTACTGGATGCCGGCTGCGACGGGCTCGCCGTGGTCTCCGCGGTCTGCGGCACGCAAGACCCGCAGGCCGCCGCCGCCGGGCTGCGCCGGGCGGTGGACCAGCACCGAAGGCGCCCGGAGCCGACATGACCCACCATCCTGTGCCCAATGTCCTCAGCATTGCGGGCTCCGACCCCAGCGGCGGCGCCGGCATCCAGGCGGATCTGAAGGCCATCAGCGCCCAGGGCTGCTACGCGATGGCGGCAATCACCGCTCTCACCGCTCAGAACACCCGGGGCGTCAGCGGCGTGCACCTGATGGACCCGGGCTTCGTCGCGGCGCAGATCGACGCGGTGTTCGAGGACATCCGCGTGGACGCGGTCAAGATCGGCATGCTCGGCAGCGCCGACATCGCCGCCGCCGTGGCCGACGCCCTCAGCCGCCACCGCCCGGCGCACATCGTGCTGGACCCGGTGATGGTGGCCAAGGGCGGCGACCGGCTGCTGACGGAGGCCGCCGTGGTCATGCTGCGGGAGCGCCTGCTGCCGCTCGCCACAGTGCTGACACCGAACCTGCCGGAGGCCGCCGTGCTGCTCAACGCGCCGGAGCCCACCACCCGCGAGGCCATGCAGCAGATGGCCGCCGCGCTGCGGGCGCTGGGCCCCGCGGACGGCAGCGGCTCGGTGCTGTTGAAGGGCGGCCACCTGCCGGGCCCCGCGAGCCCGGATCTGCTTTCGTCGCCCGCCGGCGAGCACTGGCTGGAAGCCGAGCGCATCGCCAGCCACAACACCCACGGCACCGGCTGCACCCTGTCCTCCGCACTCGCCGCCCGCCTCGCCGTCAACGGCGATGTGCGCCTCGCCACCGAGCAGGCCAAGCGCTACGTCGCCGCCGCCATCGCCGCGGCGGATCGGCTCGATGTCGGTCGCGGGCACGGGCCGACACATCACTTCCACGCGCTCTGGGCCAAGTAAGGCGTGAGCGTAGACGACCTGAATCCCGCACTTCCTTATCCGGCGCCTGTGCTCCGGCGCTGCCTGCCCGGGCCGAGCTGGTGCAGCACTGTGGAAAACCCGGCGCCGGGCAATCACCTGCCACTGGGGGACTGAGCTTCGCCGACCCCCAGGGTGCCGACCGAAGTCGGCGTACCCGGGCCGGCCGCTGACTTGCACACTGTTGGGCCAGGACACGGCGGACGGGCACGGCGCACCGAGCCGCCTGCGCATCCCGGACGCTCATGGCAGCCGGCAATTCCCCAGAAAATGGAGGCATTGCCGCAACCGATGCCAGCCGACGCGAGGTTGGCGGAAACGGTTACCATTCACACCTGCGTCACATTGGCCAGCAGGCAGATGGCCCAGCTCCGGCCCCCGCCCCGGCCCCCGGACAGCAACCAGGCACGCAGTCACCCAAGCCCATGTCGGAACAACAATCCCAGCTCATCGACCGCTTCGGCAGACACATCACCTATGTGCGCCTCTCCGTCACCGACCGCTGCGACCTGCGCTGCGTCTACTGCATGGCCGAGGACATGACCTTCCTGCCGCGGGCGCAAGTGCTCACGCTGGAGGAGATCGCCCGGCTCGGGCGCTGCTTCAGCGAGCTCGGCGTCACCAAGCTCCGCGTCACCGGCGGCGAGCCCCTGGTGCGGCGCAATGTCATCTGGCTGTTCGAGCAACTGGGCGCCCTGCCCGGCATCCGGGACCTGACGCTCACCACCAACGGCACCCAGCTGCCCAGGTACGCCCAGGCACTCAGGGACGCCGGTGTCACCCGCATCAACATCAGCCTGGACTCGCTCAAGCCCGAGCGCTTCCGCGCCATTACCCGCAAGGGCGAGCTGCAAAAGACCCTGGACGGCATCGACGCGGCGCTGGCGGCGGGCTTCGAGCGGGTCAAGCTGAACAGCGTCGTGCTCAAGCACCGCAACCACGACGAAGTCGGCGATCTGGTGCAGTTCGCGCTCGACCGCGGCATGGACCTGAGCTTCATCGAGGAGATGCCGCTCGGCGTCATCGGCGACCACGACCGCGCCGAGGCCTTCTATTCCAGCGACGAGATCCGGCGGGACCTCGCCGAGCGCTTCGAGCTGATCCCCACCACGGAGACCACCGGCGGCCCGTCGCGCTACTGGCGCGTCGCCGGCACCGACAACCGCATCGGCTTCATCTCCCCGCACAGCCACAACTTCTGCGGCGACTGCAACCGCGTGCGCGTGACGGCAGAGGGCCGGCTGCTGCTCTGCCTGGGACAGGAGTTCTCCACCGACCTGCGCCGGGCACTGCGCGCCAACCCCACCGACGACGAGCGGGTCAAGCAGTCCATCCGCCAAGCCATGTCCATCAAGCCCCGCGGCCACGACTTCGACCTCACTGAGCAGCCGATCATCTTTCGGCATATGAACGCCACGGGCGGGTGAAGCCACCGCCCGATCCGGACTCAAGGGATGCTCCGGGGCTTGGCATCGCCGGGCAGCGACCCGTGCTTAACGAGCCAGACGCCGGAACCCAGCCTCCAAGCCATGAGCGCAATCACCTTCGACACCCACAAGTTCATCCGCAAGCTGGAGGAGGCCGGATTCGACCCAAGGCAGGCCGAAGCCGTCGCCGACGCCTTCAGAGAAGCGCAAGGAGAGGCCGAGCTCGCGACCAAGCGCGACATCGAACGGCTCGAGGCCAAGCTCGACACCCGTTTCGAGCGCCAAGACGGTGAGCTGCGCCTCAACCGTTGGATGCTTGGGCTGATGCTCGCCGGTGTGGTTTCCCTCATCCTCAAAGCGTTCTTCTGATCTTGCTGCGGCGGCCCCTGGACCTGCGCTGACGACCGCACCTACTCGCCCCCGAGCATGTCGGCCAGGTCCAGCTCCACCGCCTCGAACGGCGGCACGTGTGCCCGCTCGGCGTCCTTCAGCGTCGCAATGACACGCCATTCACCGCCCTCCAGCGCATGGGCGACGAGCGCCTTGTCCTCGGGCCAGATGAGCCAGTAGAAGGGCACGCGGTGCCGGCGCAGCAAGAGCGGCATGGCCAGCGTGTCCTTCTTCACATGGCCGGGGGAGACGATCTCGCAGACCCAGTCCGGCGGCAGGTCCATGATGCCGTCCGGGAGCCGCGGCAGGCGCTCGCGACGCCAGCCGGCGAGGTCGTGGCGCGGGCACTCGTGCGGCTCGTAGGCGACACTGACCTCGGTCAGAATCCACCAGCCGCCGCCCGGTCCCGATCCACTATCGAAAGGCCCAAGCACACGGGCCGCGCGACTTTGGGCTTGTCCGTGACGAGCCCGCGTCATCGGCCGCCGCACGATCTCGCCGCCGATCAGCTCGACGTCTTCCTCCGGGTACGACAGCAGGTCGTCCAGGGTCTTCAGCTTCAGGGCTTCCATCGGTCACCTCCGCGCTCGGGCTGCCTCGATGCCGGGCATCATCGCGCAAGCCGGCCCGCGGCTCCAACCCGGGGCCGACCACCGTTGCTGCGGTTGCGTTCGGCTCCGCCCGACAAGAGACGCCAACGCCCCCGGCAAGGGGCCGAGCATCGCATGCCGGACGTTCCGGGCGCCGCGCGCAGCCCGCACAGCCGAGCGTGGCTGTTCCCTCAGCCGCCCTCGCCCGCCCGCCGCAGCGCATCCAGGTTTAGGATCTCGATCAGGTCTCCGCTGACCTGAACAATCCCCTGGTCCATGAGCCTGCGCGTCACCCGCGACCAGGTCTCGGGCTTGATGGACAGCCGTGAGGCGAGCACGGCCTTGGACACCCGCAGCCGAATGGATGCCTGCCGACCGACGCCCTGACCTTCCACCTCACCGAGCAGCCAGCGCGCCACCCGCCCCTGCGCCGAGGCCAGGGCCAGGCTGTCGATCTCGGCGATCATCGCGTGCAGGCGCCGGCTCAGATCCCCCAGCAGCGCGAAGCAGGTCTCCGGGGACTCCCGCAGCATGGCCTTGAAGTCCGCGCCATCGATGGCGAGCAGCCGCGTCGGCTCCAGGGCCGCGGCGCAGACCGGATAGCGCTCCGTGCCCATGAACAACAGCGCCTCGGCGAAGGTCTGCCCCGGCCCGATCAGCTCGATGACCTTCTCCCCGCCGTCGGCCCCGAGCCGGAACAACCGCATCCGCCCGTCGCGCACGAAGTAAAACCGCGCCGCCGGGTCGTCCTGGTGGAACAGCAACTGCCCCGCGGCCAGGCGCACTGACGCCGCGCGCTGGTGTACCCGCGCCAGCTGCGCGTCGTCGAGGGCAGCAAACAGGGGTGCCTGCCGAAGCTCGTCGGGCTGCGCCGTCAATAGAACGGATTCCGTCGATTGAAGGCGTCCACCAGCCGTTGTGGATACGTTGCTGCGTGGAGCGACTCTGGGATACCGGGGGGCGCGAGATCCAGTGAGTCAGGATCACCCGGGTCGAACAGCAATATCCCGATTTCCTCATAAAGCTCCGGCGCATCCGTCGGGAGCCGGCGCTGCGCGATGCCGGACATCAGCACCGCAGCCTCGCCGAGTACGGTCCCAAACTTCTTCGATGACAGTGCAGACTCGGCTTTGCCAAGGAAGAATAGATGCCCGCAAATAGCGTAGGGACAGCGACGATGCAGCTCAAGCGCCTCCATCACCATGTCCCGATAGCGGTTCTTCAGATTCTTTCGCGGATCGAACACCAGGCCCTTAACACCAGATGTCAATAACAGCCCATGGCGCTCATCTGATAGGTAAACGTCGACGCCCTTAGTGCCGTAGCCGCCCATAAACGACTTGTCGCGATTGCCGCTGGGTGCCCGCGCCTGCTCCAAACCCAGGTCATTCAGCGTGGCCGCGAGGATACGAGAGATCTCGTGGCTCAGGGCCTCAGTGTAGTTTTTCTTCACACCGCCAGGGGCATCTGGGACAGGCTTCTCCTGCGCCCGAATCAGCTCAGCCAGAGATGCAGTAAAGTCCGTCATGGCCTATTGCGCCGTGACCGCGTCAGGCGGCGCTCGACAAGCGCCGAACGCGCTTGCGACAGGCAGTCAATGTCTTCCGCTGACAAACCCAATTGATCCTTCAGGATCAGGCTGTCAGCCACTTCCACTACGGCATTGAAATCTCCACCCCGCAGCGCCGCGTCCGCCAGCTCGAATACCATACGAAGCTGCTGCTCGCCGCAGGTCGGCAGGACGAGCCTGACGCGCTGCATTTCCGTGGGCTCCAGCTTGAGGATGCCACCGCCGTAGCTGCGGCCCACCAGCTCCATGCTGAGCAGCGACAGGCTGCTCGCGAGCCCGAGCACGACACGCGCCGCGAGCATCGGATTGGCGAGCCGAAGACCATGCAGGCTGTTTGGATAGAGTGCGTTCGCGCAGTTGACGCTGGCATGAGGCTCGCTGCCGATCATGTAGGGCAGCAGCACGTCCGCCCGGACCAGTCCCGGGACCCGCCACCAAGGGTTACGCGTGCGGCACTTGTAGCGCGCTGGGATACCCGCACGCTTGCCGGCGCGCTGAAAGGCTTCGAGCGCAACGCTGTCGGCAGCGAAGAGATCGTCGTCGCGCGGCAGAATGAGGTGGTGTGGCACAGCACGCGCCTCGGCACACGCAAGATCCCCCTGCGTGAACGTCAAGCCCACAAGTGACCGGCTGTTGCGCGCAACCGGCAGCAGCCACTCCTCCGGCAGCCCGCGCTGGGCACCATCTGCCGCGGTACAGTGAAAGAAGTCATTGGCGCCGGACACATAGCCGTTGGCCACCTCGCCCAAGGAGCACAGCTCCACCACATCAGCGTGGTCAATAAGCCGAAGGTACAGGTCACGGGCCGCAGGAGCGACAAAAGCAAGCCCCAGACGGCCACCACGGGCGGTATCCAGACTGAACCCATCCTGCCCGGCCGCCGACACGGCGAATCCAGCAAGATCCTCGATGCGGTCCAAGGGCACCAGCTCGGCGGACGCCGTTGCGCCGCCCCGGTCTTCCGCGAGCAGCAGAAAAGTCTCCTGCTGCGCACCGTCGAACCAATTGCGACGAAACGTCAGCAGGCGAACGCGCGCGAAGCCGGCGCAGAGCGCGCGCAGCGTCTCGGTACCGTAAGCCGTCTGGGCCAATTCGGCCGGCACCACCATGCCCATGGCCCCGCCGGTGCTCAGGAACTGCATCGCGTGCAGCAGGAAGGGCGCCCAAGAGGCCGACAACCGGCTGAGCCGCGCACCGACGCGCAGCGCCGATGCCAGGGCCCGGGCGCGACTCTCCCCGCAAAACTGCTGATAGCGGATGAAGGGGGGGTTGCCGACAATGAGGTCAACGGGAGCGGTCTGCTCCGGCGACAGGAGGAAGAAGTCGCGGTGGTGCCACGCCGCCCCGGGCGCGTCCGGCGGCAGGCTGGCCCCGGCGGTGCGCAGCGCCTCCGCGTCCAGATCGCAGCCGACAAGCCGCCGCGCCCCGTGCCGTGCGGCGGCTACAAGAAAGCGCCCGTCACCGCAGGACGGGTCCATGACCGACGCGCCACCGAAGCCCAGGCCCCAGCGCACCAGGAACTCCACGACGGGCGCGGCGGTGTAGTAGGCGCCGAGGGCCTTGCGGCGGCTCGGCGCCATCGGCGGGCCCTGAGATGCGGCGACAGGTGCACGGGACATCCCGAGAGTATGCCAGGGACGGCAGCCGCAGCGGAACCGGCCCTGATGCGCTCGGCTCAGGCGCCCACCGCCACCCGCAGATCCGCCTGCGCATCCTGCCCGGTGAGCCGCAGGTCGTAGCGCTGCTGCAGGATCTTGAAGACGTTCGGCGAGACGAAGGCCGGTGGGTTCGGGCCGAGGGTGATGCCCTTGACGCCCAGGTGCAGCAGGGTCAGCAGCACCGCGACGGCCTTTTGCTCGAACCAGCTGATGACCAGCGTGAGCGGCAGGTCGTTGACGCCGCAGTCGAAGGCGTCGGCGAGGGCCTGAGCGACGGCGATGGCGCCATAGGCGTCGTTGCACTGGCCCATGTCCATGAGGCGCGGCAGGCCGAGATGCTCTCCGTATTCATAGTCGCGGATGCGGTATTTGCCGCAGCCGAGGGTCAGGATGAAAGAGTCTTCCGGCGTCGCCTGCGCATAGTCGGTGAAGTAGTTGCGGCCCTTCTCGGCGCCGTCGCAGCCGCCGATGACGAAGAAGCGGCTGATCTGCCCGGCCTTGACCGCGTCGACGATGGTCTGGGCCTGGTCCAGCAGCACGCTGCGATGGAAGCCGATGGTGGACTCGCCGACGATGTGCTCCGCGCAGGGCTCGGCGGCCAGCGCGGCGGCGATGACGGGCTGGAAGTCGCCGGACTCGAGCCTTGTGCCGCCCGGCACGGCGACGGCGTTGGTGGTGAAGAGCCGGCCCCCATAGCTTCCGAACGGGCCGCTGTCCGGCGGAATGAGCACGCAGTTAGTCGTCCCCACCACCGGCCCGGGAAAGGCGGCGAATTCCTTCTTCTGCTCCTGCCAGGCGCCGCCGTAGTGGCCGGCGAGGTTAGGATGCTCGCGGAAGCGCTCATACATGTGCGCCGGCAGCATCTCGCCGTGGGTGTAGACCTTGATCTCAGTCCCTTCCACCTGTTGAAGCAGCTGCCACAGGTCCATCAGGTCATGGCCGGTGATCAGGATGCCGGGGCCGGCCTGAGTGCCTTCCTTGACCTTGGTGGGTGCCGGCTTGCCGAAGGTCTCAACATGGCCCTGATCCAGCATCTGCATGACGCGCAGGTTCATCTCGCCGCACTTCAGGCAATAGCCGAGCAGGGTGTCGAGGTCGAAGTTGACGTTGGTCATGGTGGCGAACAGGGCCTCTTCGATGAAGGCGGAGACTTCATCGTCGGTCTGGCCGAGGCGGCGTGCATGGTGTGCATAGGCGGCCATGCCCTTGAGGCCATAGAGCAGGGTCTCCTGCAATGACTGGATGTCTTCGTCTTTGCCGCAGGTGCCGGGGGCGTTGACGCAGGCGGATTGGCGGAAGGTTTGCTCGCATTGGTTGCAGAACATGGCAGGGGACTCGCGGTTGGGGGTTAGCGGGCGCCGCGCCGCTTTGGCGCGCGTTGGTCTGGGTTTCAGTCTTCGGCGCTCAGCTGCCAGGGCGCCCGACGCAGACCCGGGCACTGAGGCTGACGCGAGTCTCGGTGCGAGCAGGGCAGGTGGCCTTGACTCGAATCAAGCGGCGATGTGCGGTGTTGACCCCGGTCAGTCGGGGTGCGAAAGCCGCCGCCGGCGGCGCAGTCTTGAGGGTCATCAAGGCCAGCCGGCGGCGGCTGCATTTTGATGCGACACCTTGAGCCACGCGCGGCGGCTGCTTCAGCAACGCCGCACACCGAAGGAGACCCCATGCCCGCAATCCTCCGACGGCGCCCGCCGCAAGCCGCCGAGCCCAGAACGCACCCCGATGCAGCCGGCCCCGCCGCGAGCCCAACCGGTAGTCTGATGCTGCTGACCCTGCTGGCGCTCGCCGTCATCCTGTCCATCCCCGCAGCCCGCGCCGGCGACGTGCGCTCGGCGGACATGCTGGCGCACACCTGCGCCGGCTGTCACGGCACCGACGGCGCCAGCGCCGGTGCCGCCATGCCCAGCATCGCCGGCTTCGACAAGGGCTACCTCGTCACCGTGCTGACGGACTACAAGACGGGGCTCAGACCCTCCACCATCATGGGCCGCATCATGCGCGGCTATACGGACCAGGAGATCGCCGCCATCGCTGGCTGGTTTGCCGCCCGCCCCTGGGTCTCCACCGACCGGCCGGTGGACGGGCAGATCGCGCACCAGGGCGAGCAGATCCACGAGCGCGCCTGCGCCACCTGTCATGCCGACGGCGGCCGCGACCAGGACCAGGCATCCCCCCGCCTGGCCGGCCAATGGGCGCCCTACACCCGCTATGCGCTGGAGACCTGCCGAGCGCAGGGCATGCGCTGTCAGCCGCGCAAGATGGCGGAGCGGGTCCTGGAGCTGAGCGACGCCGAGCTCGCCGCCCTCGCCCACTACTACGAAAGCCAGAAATGAGGGCCCCGGTCATGCGCATCCCCACGCGACATACCCCAGTCGGCAGCGGCGCAGAGCAGCCGAGCAAGCGCCTCGATCAACCTGAGCCGCCCCTGCCGGTCGCTGCCCAGCGCCGCCGCTTCCTCGGCGCCGGCGCGTCGGCCCTCGCGGCCGCGGCCCTGGGCGCCGGCGGCTGGCTGGTCCCGAGCGGCAGCGCCCGCGCCCAGGCCGCAGCACCCGGCCCCAAGGCCCGCGTGGTGGTGGTGGGCGGCGGCTACGGCGGTGCCATCGCCGCCAAGTATCTGAAGCTCGCGGACCCGGACATCCGCGTGACCCTCATCGAGCGCAATCCACGCTATGTCTCCTGCCCCCTCAGCAACGAGGTCATCTCCGGCGAGCGGGACATCGAGAGCCTCACCTTCGACTACCGCGGCCTCACCCGCCGCGGCATCGCCGTGATGCAGGACGAGATCGTCGCCATCGACCCGGATGCGCACTATGTCCGCGGTGCCGGCGGCGCCCGCTACAACTATGACAAGCTGATCCTGTCCCCCGGCGTGTCCTTCGACTACGATCCCATCGACGGCATGAGCGAGGCCGTGGCCGAGACCACCATCCCCCATGCCTGGAAGGCCGGCCCGCAGACGCTGCTGCTGCGCCGCCAGCTGGAGGCCATGCCGGACGGCGGCGTGGTGGCCATCGTCGCGCCACCCAACCCCTTCCGCTGCCCACCCGGCCCCTACGAGCGGGCGGCGCAGATGGCGCTCTACTTCCAGCACCACAAGCCGAAGTCCAAGGTCCTGATCCTTGACGCCAAGGACGCCTTCTCCAAGCAGCGATTGTTCCAGGCCGGCTGGCAGGAGCACTATGGCGACATGATCGAATGGGTGCCGGCGGCGGGCGGCGGCACCATCGAGGCCATCGACCCGAAGACCCGCACGCTCACCGGTTTGGTGGAGGACTTCCAGGCGGACGTGGTGAACCTGATCCCGCACCAGCGCGCCGCGCGCCTTGCCGTCGACGCCGGCCTCACCGACAGCTCCGGCTGGTGCCCGGTGAACCAGCAGACCTTCGAGTCCGCGCAGGCGCCGGATATTCACATCATCGGCGATGCCGCCATCGCCGGCGCCATGCCCAAGTCCGGCTATGCGGCCAACGCCCAGGGCAAGGTCTGCGCCGCCGCCGTGGCCGCCGCTGTGAACGGCGAGCCGCCGCCGGCGCCGTCCTATGTGAACACCTGCTACAGCATCCTGGCGCCGGACCACGGCATCTCCGTGGCCGGTGTCTACCGGCTTCAGGACGGCCGCATCACGCCGGTGCCGGACGCAGGCGGGCTGTCAGCGCTGGACGCGGATCCCCGCACCAGGGCCGCGGAGGTGGAGTTCGCCATCGGCTGGTTCCGCAACATCACCGCCGACATGTTCACCTGATGAGATTCCGCTGGCTCGGCATCGAGCAACACCCATCGAGCCACCTGGAGCGCTGGCTGTCCATGGCCGGCGGCGCGCTCGGCATCGCGCTGGTGGTCGCGCTGGCCATGTGGCTGGCGCCGGCCGGCGCCGAGCCGCTGGTGATGGCCTCCATGGGCGCCTCGGCGGTGCTGGTGTTCGCGGTGCCCCACGGCGCGCTGTCGCAGCCCTGGCCCGTGCTGGGGGGCCATCTCCTCTCCGCCGCGGTCGGTGTGAGCATGGCGCAATGGATCGCCGCGCCCATGCTGGCCGGGCCGCTCGCGGTGGGGCTCGCCATCCTCGCCATGCACTATGCGCGCTGCATCCATCCGCCGGGCGGTGCCACGGCGCTGGCGGCGGTGCTCGGCGGTGCCGCCGTCAGGGACCTCGGCTACGGCTTCCTGCTGGTGCCTGTGCTCGCCAACCTGCTGGCGCTCCTGGCGGTCGGCGTCCTGTTCAACTACCCCTTCCCCTGGCGGCGTTATCCGGCAGCATTGGTCGCACCAGAGCCCACCGCAGCGTCCGAGCCGCCGGCGCTGGATCGGGACGACCTGGCCTACGCGCTGCGCCAAATCGGCTCCTTCATCGATGTCTCCGACGAAGACCTGCTGCGCATCTATGCCCTGGCAACCCGCCATGCCGACGAGCAGAGGCTGCGGGAAGCGGATATCCAGCCGGGGCATTGCTACAGCAACGGGCGCTTCGGCCCCGAGTGGTCCGTGCGCTGCGTCGTGGACGCCCCGGAAGCGCCGGACAACGACCTGGTCATCTACCGGACCGTCGCCGGCGCCGGGTCGTCGCGCAGCCGGCGCGAGACGGGCACCATCAGCCGCGCCGAGCTGGCGCGCTGGGCGCGCTACGAAGTGGTGCGGGAGGAGACCACCTGGCGGCCGGTGGGGCGCGCCCCGGACGGCGGCGCCGGGTCAGCCGCCTGAGCGGGATTGGAGCGCTTGTGCCCGGGCCGCCGCGGCCCACCTTGTTGGGTAGACTGGAGCACCAGACCTTGCCGGTACTGCCCGCATCCCCATCATGACTCAACGCGTTTCCCTGTCCCGCGCCGCCCGCCTCGCCGGCGTCACCCGTGCCGAGCTGCAGCGGCGCATCCGCAAGGGCGAGCTCACCACCTTCGAGGGCGAGCTCGACATCGCCGACCTGCTGCGGGTCTATCCCAGCGTCACGCTCGAGAAAACGGGCAAGCTGGAGCAGGTGGAGAGAATCAAGGCCGATGCGCTGCCGCGCAGCCATGATGCGGACACCGCGCTGCCGAGCCCGGAGGTGCTGGTGGCGCGCATCCGCTCCCTGGGCGAGGCCCTGGCACAGAAGGCCGCCCAGGCCGATGCCCAGGCCGCGCTGCTGGACGAGCTGCGCGAGCGCCTTGCCGGCGGCGCCGGGGCCGATGCGCTGCGCGCCTGGCTCGACGCCCGCCGCGGCGAGATCGACACCCTGCCGCCGGAAGACGCACGCGCCGGGCTGCTCGCGAAAGACACCTTCCTACGCCTCATGTCCGCCAGCATCAAGATCATCCCGAGCGGCCACGAGTTCTTCGTGGACGGCACCGAATCCATCCTGGAGGCCGCCGTGCGCGCCGGCGTGCGCTTAGGCTACGGCTGCGCCAGCGGCAACTGCGGTGAGTGCAAGGCGCGGGTCGTCTCCGGCGAGGTGACGCGCATCGCGGAACACGACTATGTGCTCTCCGAGCGCGAAAAGCAGATGGGCTACATGCTCACCTGTTCCAACACGGCGGTGACGGACCTGGTGCTGGAGGCCTCCGAGGCGCGCACCACCGCGGACCTGCCGCAGCAGGACATCCGCGCCCAGATCCGCAAGCTGGAGCCGGAGGGCGAGGACCTGCTGCTGCTGCACGTGCAGACGCCGCGCACCCAGACGCTCAGGTTCATGGCCGGCCAGCGCGCCCGGCTCACCCTGGAAGACGGCGCCGTGCGGGAGCTGCCCATCGCCTCCTGCCCCTGCGACGGCCGCCATCTGCAGTTCTCCGTGCGTCGCGGCGACGACGCCTTCGGCGCCCACCTGTTCGAGCACCGAGCGACCCGGGAGATGATCCGGGTACAGGGTCCGGCCGGGGATT
Organism: uncultured Thiohalocapsa sp.; assembly: GCF_913063425.1. Taxonomy (GTDB): domain Bacteria; phylum Pseudomonadota; class Gammaproteobacteria; order Chromatiales; family Chromatiaceae; genus Thiohalocapsa. The sequence continues at coordinate 131,979 of NZ_CAJXYK010000007.1, read as the reverse complement.
TCGTGCTGCGCGAGGAGGCCACGGAGCCCGCGGTGTTCGTGGCCATCGGCGACGGCATCGCGCCCATCAAGAGCCTCATCGAGCATGCCATCTCCATCGACCACATCGAGGCCTTCCACCTGTACTGGACGGTGGACCGTCCGGACGGTCATTACCACCAGCGCTGGTGCCGGGCGCTGAAGGAGACACTCGACAACTTCGCCTTCACCCCGCTGGTGGGCGCCGGGACAAGTGACCTGCTCGCCATGCTGCAATCGGACCTGCCGGCGCCTGACGGTCTGCGCTACTACATCGCGGGCCCCACAACGGCGGTGGAGGACATCGGCGGCGCGCTCGCCGCCGCCGGCATTCCGGCTGAGCGGATCAGCATGGAGGGGTTGGGCTGAGGCGCAGTGGGGTGAGCGGACACCCGGAACCAGTGTCTAGCGTGGGTCAGGCGCTCACGGAGACAGGTCAGCGCGCAGCGTGGACCCGCAGCGTGGTTCGGCAGCGTGGTTCGGCAGTGGCTGGGGCCGATGCGGTGACGGCCGGGCCAGGCTGTCGCTGACCTGGCCTGCCTTTGGCCACAGCTCTTTGGCCACAGCCCTTTGGCCACAGCCCCCTGGCCACAGCCTCGTGCAGGGCGGCCTTGGCTGCGCAATCGCTGCGCCCGGGCTCGGCCCGTGGGGCCAGCACCTTGCAGCAGACGCCAGCCGGCGCACCGCGCCGCCGCCGTAAGCGACGGTCAAGAAACAAGGTGAACGCGGGTGGGGCGGACCTTGATCAGAAATTGGGGGCAGCGCATCCGCCGCCCGGGCTTGCTACAGCTCCCCCGGTTCAGTTGTTCTTGAACCATTCCTAAGCAACAACCATTCCTGATCCTAAGCAACAACCGTTCCTGATCCTAAGCAACAACCGTTCCTGATCCTAAGCAACAACCGTTCCTAATCCTAAGCAACAACCATTCCTAAGCAACCTCGGCGGCTGTCCGTGCTGATGCCGCCCCCGCGCCGGCGCGTTACGCAGCAGCGGCCGGCGGACGGTTCTGCCGCGGCGGCAGAAACACCGTGCCCTTGCCGAAGCGGTTGATGGCCTCGTTACGCACCCAGGCGGGCGCGTCGCCGTAGAGGCGCAGATAGGTGAAGCCGCAGTCGCCGCGCTCGATGCTCGCGACCCAGTGGGTAAACTCCCCATTATCTTTCATATTCACTCCCCCGCCGCCCTGGCGGACGCATCCTGTTGTTGGGCAATCTGCGGTCTTCGCCGGCAGGGCCGGCGCAACACCGCAGTGCGTTACGCTAGCTTAACCCTATACGACAAGCAGCGCGACGGCTTGATTCCCCGGGTTGCTCGCGGCTTGGTCCCTGATCGAGCGGGTGTCAGCCGGCCCGGTGACGCCGGCTGAAGCCGACCGCGCCGAGCACAACCACGTGATCCCCCTGCTTGATCCGTGGCCCGGGGATGCCGATTTTCGCGCAGACAGCGGTCGGCGCCGCACGCAGCCTCAGCTTCCTCCAACGTCGGTATCCGAGGCGCTGGGCGCCGAGGTCTCAGCACTCTGCGCCGGACGCCGAGCCGCAGCGCCTCCGCACCGCATCCCAATCCCCACCAGCCCCGGAAGCAGGCCACATGTCCAGCCATCCACCCCGTGGCCGTCCCGTCGAGCTGATCTGGCTCAAGCGTGACCTGCGCCTGCGCGACCATGCACCGCTCGCCGAAGCCGCGGCGCGTGGCCCGGTGCTCTGCCTCTACGTCTATGAGCCGGAGCTCATGGCGCACCCCACCACCCACGCGGCACATCTCGACTTCATCAACGCCTCGCTCGCGGAGCTGGACGCAGCGCTGCGCGCCCGCGGCGGTGGGCTCGTCACCCGCGTCGGCGACCTGCCGGACGTGCTCGACAGGCTCCACGCGCAACGCCCCATCGCCCGCCTCTGGAGCCACGAGGAAACCGGTCTCGGGATCACGTATGAACGGGACAAGCGTGTCAAGCGCTGGTGTCGCGAGCAGGGCATCGAGTGGATCGAGCTGCCCAACCACGGCGTCTTTCGCCCACACGCCGGGCGCGACGGCTGGTCCGCACGCTGGCGCCGGCGCATGGCGGAGCCGATCCGGGCCGAGCCCGCGCACATCGACGGCGTGCTCGACCTCCCGAGCGCCGGGCTGCAGAGCGCCGCAGACCTCGGCGTCGCCGGCACCCCACGCCCGGATGCCGTATCTGCGGGCATCGCCTGCGGCCGCGCGGTGCTGGCGGACTTCCTGGCCAAGCGCTCGCGGGCCTACCAGGGCGATATCTCCAGCCCTGTCACCGCCTGGTCCGGCAGCAGCCGGCTGAGCCCGCACCTGGCCTGGGGCAACCTGTCCGTCCGCGAGGTGTACCAGGCCACCGCGGCGCGCATCGCCCAGCTGAAGGCCATGCCGGAGCGCGAGGCGCAGGACTGGGCGCGGTCGCTCACATCCTTCGCCAAGCGCCTGCACTGGCACTGCCACTTCATCCAGAAGCTGGAAGATCAGCCGGACATCGAATTCCGCAACCTGAGCCGCGCCTGCGACGGCCTGCGCGACGAGCGCCCGGACACCGCCCTGCTGGACGCCTGGCGCCATGGACAGACCGGCTATCCGATGGTGGACGCCTGCATGCGCGCGCTCGCCGCCGGCGGCTGGGTCAACTTCCGCATGCGCGCGATGCTGATGAGCTTCGCCGCCTATCACCTGTGGCAGCACTGGCGCGAGCCCGCGCTGCACCTGGCGCGGCTGTTCCTGGACTTCGAGCCCGGCATCCACTTCAGCCAGGCGCAGATGCAATCCGGCACCACCGGCATCAACGCCGTGCGCATCTACTCGCCGGTGAAGCAGGTGCGCGACCATGACCCCCAGGGTGTCTTCATCCGCCGCTGGTGCCCGGAGCTGGCGCTGGTGCCGGACGCCTATCTGCCGCGCCCGGAGACCATGCCGGCGCACATCCAGCAGGCCGCGGGCTGCGTCATCGGCCGCGACTATCCGGCCCCCATCGTCGACAACGGCAAGGCCTGGTTCCGCGCCCGCCAGCGCATGGGCGCGCTGCGCGCCCGCGCCGAGGCCCGCAGCGAGGCCAGGCAGATCCACCACCGCCACGGCAGCCGCAGGCGTCCGCAGCACTTGCGCACGGCCCGCTGAGCGCGCACCGCCGGACTATGCTGTGGGGTAACGGGCACGCCGCTTTGCGCGGCGCCCGAGCCACAGTGCCGAACGGCAGGAGGACATCCGATGATCGAGCGACTGAGCGGACTTCCGGACTACGTCATCGGCTTCAGCGCCCACGGCAAGGTCACGGCGCAGGACTACGAAGATCACATCCTGCCGGCGGTGGAGGAGGCGCTCATGGCCCACGAGAAGGTCCGGCTCCTCTACCACCTGGGTGAGGACTTCGACGGCTTCGAGGTCGGCGCCCTGTGGGAGGACGCCAAGGTCGGCCTGAGCCACCTCGCCGCCTGGGAGCGCATCGCGCTGGTGACGGACGTGGACTGGCTGCGCAGCGCCGCCAAGGCCATGGGCTTCATGATGCCCGGGCAGGTGCGCGTCTTCGCCGCCGCCGAGCTGGACAGCGCCCGCAACTGGCTCGTGAGCTGACGCCCGCCGGGGCCGGGGCGCAAGCGCCGACGCCGCAATCGGCGCATCGTGCGAGCCCTTGGCAGCTGTAGGTCGGGTGAGCTGTCGGTCGGCGCAGCGACAGCACAACCCGACAAGTGAGGGACAAGCGACGCCCGTCGTGGGGTCAGGCTGCGCTGGCCCGCCCAATGCAGAGTGTCCTCACGCGCTCTCAGCGCGCGTCGCCATCGAGCCCCACCATCCCGGCACTCAAGCGCCAAAGCTCGGCATTCGCCGCCGGGTCGTCGGCCTGCGCCGGCGCCGGGATGGGCTTGCGGTCACCGAAATACTCGCCGCTCACCTCGGCCACGGTGTCCGCCGTCAGCAGCCAGGTCACCCGCTCGGCGGCCCGCGCCGGCTTCGGCAGCGCCCAGCCGAAGGCCTTGGCGAAGAGCTTGAGCGCCCAGTTCTGCGCCCCGTCGGTGCCCCCCAGATTGGACAGGAACACCCCAGGGAAGACGCAGTTCACGGTGACCCCGGTCCCCGCGAGCCGCCGCGCCAGCTCGCGGGTGAAATGGATGTTGCCGAGCTTGGCCTCGCCATAGGCCGCCATCATCCGGTACGGTCGCCGCTCCCAGTTGAGATCCGAGCAATCCATGGCCGTGTCGATCTTCGTCCCGACATTGACGATGCGCGCCGCCTCGCCCGCCTGCGCCGCGGCTTCCAACAGGTCCAGCAGCAGGTGGGTGAGCAGGAAGGGCGCGAGGTGATCCACGGCGAGGGTGCGCTCGACGCCGTCCTCGGTGAGGCCGCGCTCGGCGAAGGCGGTACCGGCGTTGTTGACCAGAAAATGCAGCGCGTCGGTGGTCTGGTGCACCGCCGCGGCGGCGGCACGGATGTCCGCCTGGGAGGCGAGATCGCAGACGATGAGCTCCACCTGCCCGTTGCCGGTGGCCTGGATGATCTCGTCCCGCGCCGCCGCACCGCGCCCGGCGCTGCGGCAGAGCATCAGCACCCGGGCGCCGTTCGCCGCCAGCGCTGTGGCCACGGCCTTGCCCAGCCCGGAATTGGCGCCCGTCACCAGCGCCGTCTTGCCCGCCACCTGCATGCACACCTCCGCTGCGGTCGATCAGCCGCCCTTGAGCCCGTTGCTGCCCGGGCATATGGCGGTGGGCACCCGCACATCCCAAGCCGCACCGGTGACGTCCCCAGCGCCACCCACCCCGGCGTGCGTCGCCGCCCGCTTGGCAACCGCAGCCGGCTCGCGGATCATGCACGGTCACTGAGGTATTCATCCACCAGGACGACGGATCACGCAGGCATGACCGATTCACCGGATCAAGACGCATCCCAGCACAAAGACGAGGCGGACAACCCGGAGCTCGCGCGCTTTCTCCACAGCGAGTCGCCACGACGCCCCAGCGAGCCCGACCCCACGGAGTCGCTGCGCCGCCCACCGCCGCCGCCCGGCGACCCCGGCGACCCGGGCTCACCGGACAGCCCCGTCGGCGACATGCGCGACATGGAAAAGTCCCTGGTGGAGCGCATCGCCGACGTGGACGACGACCGCCGCCGCACCGCCGTACAGCTGCGCAAGGCGCTGGAGACGCACCGCGACGAGATCCGTGCCCAGCGCCACCGCGACCACACCGCTCTCTTGGTGCTCACGGGCATCGGCATCATCCTGCTGGCGGCGGTGCTGCTGCTGTTCTCCCAGCTGTTCCAGGTCCGCGACGCCATGCAGGCGCGCATCGCAGACCTTGAGACCGCCGCCGGCACACCGGCAAGTGACGTCACCGGCGCAGACGCCCGCGACGATTTGGCGCAGCGCGTCACCCGGCTGGAGCAGCAGGCCGACGCCGCGGCCGAAGCACCCGCCGACGACCCAGCCCAGGCCCAGGCCATCGACGACCTGACGCAGCGCCTCGGCCGGCTGGAGCGGCAACGGGCCGCGGTACCAAACGGCCCGCCGGTGGAAGACGTCGACGAGCTCGCCGACGCCATCGAGGCCATCGGCGACCGCCTGACGGCGCTGGAGGGCCGCCTGGAGCGCGTCGCCGGGGCCCGGAGCGACGCCGCGGCGCCGGCAGCAGACACCGGCGCTGCGCCCGGCGCCCCGGAGCTGGCAGCGGCGCTGAGCGCCATGGAGGCCCGGCTGGAGCAGAAGCTCGCCGCCCTGTCCGCCGGGCTCGACGGCCTGCGCGAGCGCCTGGCCGGGACCGACGCCCTCGCAGCAGAGGCTGCGAGTGCCGGCGCCGATGCCCAGGATGACACCCTCACCACCGATCCCGGAACCATCGCGCTGCAGCTGGCAAGCTTCCCGGAGCGCGACGCCATCGACCGCTTCATCGCCCAGCACAGTCTGCCGGCACAGGTGTACCTCACCGTGAATACCTGGCGCGGCGGGACTTGGTACGGACTGGTGCACAGCCTGCACCCCGACATGGACGCGGCGGAAACCGCCCGGGATGCGCTGCCGCCGGACCTTGGCCGGCTCGATATCTGGCTGCGCCCACTGCCGGCCGGAACGCGGCTGCGAACCCTCGACGGCCGACCCTGACGAAGCACCGAGCTTGGCGCATCTCCCGCGCGGGGCAGCAGGCCCCGCCCACCAGCGGCAACCACAGTCACTGCAAGCCGGCGCTCCCAGGGCGCGCCTCCCTGGGGCCGCCGGCTTCCAGCCGGCCCGGCGTCGGCGCGGCTCAATGCCGCGTCGGCGCCGTCCGGGCAGACATGAGTGCCCACGCACAGCCGGCCGTCCAGCGCATGCAGCATGAACCAACGCCCCGCTCCAGCCCCGCAGATCGCGCCCCGGGGGCATCGAGCCCCCGGCGCGCGACGCCGGCTGAAAGCCGGCGCCCCCAGGGCGCGCCTGCCTGGGGCCGCCGGCGCGCTGTCCGGGCCGGCTTGTTGGGAACAGCTCAGGGCGCGGACGCGCCCGTTGCAGCGTCTCGCTAGGGCGACACCACCGGCAGCTGCACACCGTCGCCGGCGAAGACCAGCTCCAGGTCGGTCTGCGCGAGCGTATTGATCACATCCGGGTCCTCGGCGATGTCGAACACCCAGGTGGCGCGCCTGCCGTCCACGGCCGTCGCGTTGGTGTCGACGATGTCGCCCGGCACCACCAGCGTCTGGGCGATGCGAAAGCCCGTCAGCATCGCCGACATCTGCTGCATCAATTGCTGCTCCGACGCCCCCGGCGCGCTCACGTCACCGGCGCCGCGCTGGGTGAGCCGATAGTTGCGGCCGCCGACGCGCTCGATGGCGAGCTTGCTGTCCTCGAACAGCTCCGTGCGCTTGAGGGCGCGGACGTCGTCGAAGGTCAGGGTGAGGTCGATGTACTTCCAACCGTCCACCACCTCCGAGGACAGCGCCGTCAGCTCCACCCCGGCGGGCTTGTCCGCCTCGAACGCCTTGCGCACCTCCGCCGGCTCGAATTCGAACGGCTGTTCCTGAGCCATTCCAGGCCCCTGCCCCCCTTGGGCGCCCAGCTGCTCCATGGCCTTGAGCTGCGCAATGGTCTGCTCGGACATGCCGTAGCGCATCGCGAGCGTGCCGGAGCCGTCCGCGTTCAGCGTCAGCGTCTGATCCACCCGGATGCAGCCGGCGAGCGCCAGCAGCAGCACCCCCGTCACCAACATCCGTCCCAAGCGTCGCGTCATCATCGTCTGCGGTCTCCGTCAGTGTCTGCATAAGGTGTCGCGGCGGCCGGAACAGCGCTGGCGCCGACTCGTCCAACCCCCGCGCAGAGGCGGGCGCAGTATGCACCGCACACAACCCCTGCGCGCGGCGCATTCCGTCCCACCCGGCAACCCGCTAGACTACCCCCTCCCCGGGCGCGGGTGGCGGAACTGGTAGACGCGCTGGATTTAGGTTCCAGTGGAGCAATCCGTGGGGGTTCGAGTCCCCCCCTGCGCACCAACAATTTCCTGCTCACTCGCTCACTCGTGCTCACTCGTTCCCAAGCTCTGCTTGGGAATGCGGCCCCGAAGCTCTGCTTCGCGTCTCCGGGAAGCAGAGCTTCCAGACCCGGTTCCCAAGCGGAGCTTGGGAACCAGTGGAACCAGTGGAAGCTCTGCTTCGCGTCTCCGGGAAGCGGAGCTTCCAGACCCGGTTCCCAAGCGGAGCTTGGGAACCAGTGGAACCAGTGGACCAGTGCAACGCTGGACCTACTCAGACAGCACAAGCCGCGGCTTGCCCGACGCTGCGGCGTCACCGCGCTCCCCCTGTTCGGCTCAACCGTTCGGGAAGATGCCCGCGACGACAGCGACTTCGACATCGCTCGTCGGCTTCGACGGGCTCGCCAACTCCGAGCGTTACTTCGGCGTTCAGCTCTAAGTTCCTGCTCACTCGTTGACTCGTTCCCAAGCTCTGCTTGGGAATGCGGCCCCGAAGCTCTGCTTCGCGTCTTCGGGAAGCGGAGCTTCCAGACCCGGTTCCCAAGCGGAGCTTGGGAACCAGTGCAACCAGTGCAACCACTGCACCCAGTGCACCAGTGCCAACGGCTGCTGGGACTGGTGGGAATATGACGATAACGCCTACCACACCCGCGCCAGGCCCCAGACAGCGGCCGTCGCGGCGATGGTCCAGCGGCTCGCGACGACCCGAAACCGATTGCAACGACGCGCTAAGCGCTGGCCTCAGTACTACAGCACACCCAAGCGAAGCCGCCCGCCAACCTCCACGGAGACAAAAGGCAAGACCCCGCCGCCGACCCCGCGGCCAGCAGGCCGCTTGCAATCGACCGGGCATGCCGCATACTTCACCCCAGATAATAGCCCTAACGTGAGGCGCCCATGTCCGCAACCGCAGAAGACCTGACCGAGCTGCTGTCGGACAGCGGCGTCGTCGAGACCGATGCGCTGGCCGATCTGCTGCACATCACCAAGAGCGAGCTGGCGCAGGCCACCGGGCTGTCGCGTGACGCCGTGAGCAAACGCGCCCGCATCGCCTCCCCGAAGACGCAGCAGCGCCTGCGCGACACCCTGGACATCATCAACCGCGCCGTGCCCTGGACCGGGTCCACGGCCCGGGCCTTTGCCTGGTTCCGTGCCCAGCCGCTGGCATCGTTCGGCGACAAGACCGCCGAAGACCTGCTCAAGGAGGGCCGCGCACAGGCCGTCAAGGACTACCTGTCGCGCATTGCCGATGGCGGCTACGCCTGACCGGCCGCTTCTGCCCGGCGGCTGAGCGATGCGTGCGCGTGACCTGCGGGCGCGCGCCTTCGACGGCATCGTCTACCGCGCCCACAACCCCCGCTGGGCCTACCTGCCGAGCTCCGGGGAAGGTGCCGCGCGCCACGGCGGGCGCTTCAACCGCCGGGGCCTGCCTGCGCTTTACACCTCGCTCGACATCACCACGGCCTGGCTGGAGGCGCAACAGGGCTTTCCGTTCAAGGCCCAGCCGATGACGCTGGTCGCCTACCGGGTGCAGTGCGAGCCGATCGCGGACCTCACCGACCCAGCCGCACTCACCGCCGCGGACCTCGACCCCACCGCCCTCGCCTGCCCTTGGGAAGACCTCGCCAGCCGCGGCCTCACGCCGCCGAGCTGGCAGCTCGCCGATGCGCTGATCGGTGCCGGCCTCGCAGGCGCGCTGGTGCCGAGCTTTGCACCGGCCTCGAACCCAGCGCCGGACGCGCCGTCGCGGTGCAACCTCGTGTTCTGGCGCTGGTCGGATACCCCGCCCTGCCTGGTGCGCGTCATCGACGAATTCGGGCGATTGCCGACGGCGCCGCCTGCCTAGCCCAGCTGCGCCAAGGCCCTGCGGAGCGGCTCGTCGAGCCGCGGCACAAGCTCCACTGGTAGACGCGCTGGATTTAGGTACCAGTGGAGCAATCCGGGGAGGTTCGAGTCCCCCCCTGCGCACCAACAAGTTCCTGCTCACTCGTTCCCAAGCTCTGCTTGGGAACGCAGTCGCGAAGCTCTGCTTCGTGTCTTCGGGAAGCGGAGCTTCCAGGCCCGGTTCCCAAGCGGAGCTTGGGAACCAGTGGAACCAGTGGACCAGCGGACCAGCGGACCAGCGGACCAGTGGACCAGTGGACCAGTGCACCAGTGGACCAGTGGACCAGTGGATCAGTAGCGAAGACGGGAATCAGCAGTCGCACCAGCGGGGCCGTGGGCTTCACCAATCCTTGTCCACGTCGATGAGTCCGGGCTCCCCGGCGTAGTTGCGCGCACTGGACCAGCGCCAGTGCTCGGGCAGATCGACGTAGCCGCGCTTGACCGGGTTGCAGTGGATGTAGTCGAGCTTCTGGCGCATCACGACCTCCGCCTCGATGCGTTGCGGGTGGCTGCCCTCTTCCCAGAGTTGATGCGCCGATTGGGTTTTGTGCCGCCGCTTGAAGAGCGCGAGCAATTCCAGCAGCCGCAGCGCCTTGGCGGCGGTCAGGTGGTCGATGATCTGTCGGGCCGGGAAGGATTTGAAGCGTCGTGCAAGGTTGTCGATGTCCTGCGCGGCAGCGACCAGGTGCAGGTGGTTCTCCAGGATGACGTAGCCGTGCAGCCGGAAACCCTCATGCAGCGCGAGCCAACGCCAGCTGTCGTAGAGCACCTGGACGGTTGCCGGGCGCGTGAACACCGGCAGCCAGTGATTGACGGTCATGGTCATGAAGTACGGCGCATCATCACCCACGAAGCGGTAGCGGCTGCGGGGCATGGCAGTCTCCTTCTGTTCGCTCGACACTCGTATCACTCGTATCACTCGTTCCCAAGCTCTGCTTGGGAATGCGGCCCCGAAGCTCTGCTTCGCGTCTTCGGGAAGCAGAGCTTCCAGGCCCGGTTCCCAAGCGGAGCTTGGGAACCAGTGCACTCCGCCGCCGACGCGCCGCTCTACGCACTCACCCCGCCCACCGCTCCGACAACACCTCCGCCTGCCGCAGCACGGTCTGCACGGCGGCGTCCTGCAGGTCCGGCGGGTAGCCGTAGTGGCGGAGGATGCGCTTGACCAGCACGCGCATCCGCGCGCGGGCGGAGTCGCGCTGCGCCCAGTCGATCGTCACGTTCCTGCGCAGCTGGGTCAGCAGCACGGTGGCGATGACGCGCAGCTTCGCGTCGCCCATGACTTCCACCGCGCTCTGGTTGTCGGCGAGGGCGTCGTAGAAGGCGATCTCGTCGGCGGACAGCCCTTGCTCCTCGCCCTGCACCCGGGCGGCGCGGATGGCCTTGGCGAGGTCGATGAGCTCCTGGATGACCTCGGCGGTGGTGATGGCGTTGTTGTGATAACGCGCGATGGCCTCCTCCAGGCGCTCGGAGAAGGCGCGGGTCTGCACCACGTTGCTCTTGGCCTGGGAGCGGATCTCGCCGTTCAGGAGCTTGCGCAGGGCCTCGGCGGCGAGGTTGCGCCGCTCCATGCCCTGCACCTCGGCCAGGAACTCGTCCGACAGCACGGAGATATCAGGCCGCTGCATGCCGGCGGCTTGCAGAATGTCCACGATCTCGGTGGACACCACCGCCCGGCTCACGATCTGCTGAATGGCGAGGTCGCGCTCCTGCGCGCTCCTGGCGCCGCGCGGGGTCGGCTTGACGAGCGCCGCGCGCACGGTCTGGAAGAAGCCCACCTCGTCGCGGATGTCGCGCGCAAGATCGCTGGCGGCGGCGAGCGCGAAGGCCTTCGACAGCGCCAGCACCGCGTCATTGAAGCGCCGGTGCGCGCGCTTTTTGCCCTCCGGCGTCTCCTCCCTGGCCGCGGCCTCCTGCGCGCGGGTCAGAATCCAGTCGATGGCGCCGGCGAGCACCTGCAGGCGCTCCGGCGGCGTGCCGCTGATCCCCCGCCCATAGTCGAAGCCGTGGAACATGGCCCGCACCACCTCGACCTTCTCCTGCAGCACCGCGACGGCCTCGGCCTCGTCGATGCCGGCCTGGCGGCGGTCGCTGTCGGAGTAGTCCTTGAGCGCGCTTTTCAGCCGCTGCGCAATGCCGATGTAGTCCACCACCAGCCCCGCCGGCTTGTCGCGAAAGACGCGGTTCACGCGCGCGATGGCCTGCATCAGCCCGTGGCCCTGCATCGGCTTGTCCACGTACATGGTGTGCATGCAGGGGGCGTCGAAGCCGGTCAGCCACATGTCGCGCACGATGACCAGCTTCAGCGGGTCGGCCGGGTCCCGCGCCCGCTTCGCGAGCAGGTCGCGGCGTGACTTGCCGCCCCGATTGTGACCAAGGTGCGGCTGCCACACCTCCGGGTCGGCCGCGGAGCCGGTCATGACGATCTTCACCGCGCCGGCGGTGTCGTCGTCGCTGTGCCAGTCGGGGCGCAGGCGCACCAGCTTGTCGTACAGCGCGACGCAGATGCGCCGGCTCATGCAGACGATCATGCCCTTGCCGTCCATGCCGGCAACGCGCGCCTCGAAGTGCCCCACCAGGTCCTCGGCCACCTGCCTGAGGCGGTTCGGTGCCCCCACCACCGCCTCCACATTGGACCACTTGCGCTTCAGGCGCTCCTGCTCGCTCTGCTCCTCGTCCTCGGTCAGCTCCTCGACCTCCTCGTCCATCACGGCCTTCGCCGCGTCGTCGAGCTCCACGCGCGCCAGGCGGCTCTCGTAGTAGATCGGCACCGTCGCCCCGTCCTCGACGGCACGGTTGATGTCGTAGACGTCGATGTACTCGCCGAACACCGCCGGCGTGTTGACGTCGTCCTGCTCGATGGGCGTGCCGGTGAAGCCGATGAACGACGCGTTCGGCAGCGCGTCGCGCAGGTACTTCGCGAAGCCGTAGGCCATCTCGCCGGTCTGCTTGTCCACCCGCGCCTTGAAGCCGTACTGGCTGCGGTGCGCCTCGTCGGCGATGACCACGACGTTGCGCCGGTCGGTCAGCAGCGGGTAGTCCTGCTCGCCCTTCGCCGGCGCGAATTTCTGGATGGTGGTGAAGATGACCCCGCCGGAGGGCCGCGCCAACAGCCGTTGCAGATCCTCGCGGCTGTCCGCCTGCTGCGGCGTCTGGCGCAGCAGCGCCCGGCACAGGCTGAAGGTGCCGAAGAGCTGGTCGTCTAAGTCGTTGCGGTCGGTGATGACGACGATGGTCGGGTTGGCCAGCGCGGGCTCCGCGATGATGCGCCCGGCGTAGAAGGACATCAGCAGGCTCTTGCCCGAGCCCTGGGTGTGCCAGATGACGCCGATGCGCCGGTCGCCCGCCGGGGCCGACGCCAGCACCGTGGCCGTCACCGCGTGCTCCACCGCGTGGAACTGGTGGTAGCCGGCGACGATCTTCACCACGCCGTCGCCGGTGTCGCCGAACACCGTGAAGTCCCGCACCAGCGCCAGCAGGCACCCCGGCTCGAACACGCCCTTGAGCAGCGTCTCCAGCTCCGGCGCGCCCTTCGGTGCGATCTCGTTGCCGTCCACTGTGCGCCAGGGCATGAAGCGCTCCAGGCTCGCCGTCAGGGAGCCGATGCGCGCGCAAAGCCCGTCTGAGGTCACCAGCACGCCGTTGGTGCGAAACAGGCTCGGGATGTCCGCCTTGTAGGTCTGGAGCTGGTTGTAGGCGCCGGCAAGGGTGGCGTTCTCATCGCCGGGGTTCTTCAGCTCCAGCACGCCGAGCGGCAGGCCGTTGACGAACACGACCACATCGGCGCGGCGCTCCTTTGTGCCCATTGGGCCATGCTCGATGACGACCAACTGGTTCACCGCCAGCCAGTCGTTGTTCGCGGGGTCCGCGAAGTCCACCAGCCAGGCCTTGTCCCCGCCCAGGCTGCCGTCCGCGCGCTCCACCTCCACGTCCACCCCTTCCACCAGCAGCCGGTGCAGGCGGCGGTTCTCCTGCACCAGGTCCGGCAGCTCCGTCTGCTGGATCTTCTTCACCACCTCCTGAAGCGTCGCCGCCGGCAGGTGCGGGTTGATGCGCGCCAGCGCCGCGCGCAGGCGGTCCATCAACACCACGTCGGCGTAGCTCGCGCGCGCCGGCGTGGCGCCATCCGGGGACAGGTCGGGACCGTGGGCGGTGGTGTAGCCCAGCTCCGCGAGCCAGGCCAGCGTGGCGGCTTCGACGTGGCTTTCGGCGAGCTTTGCCATGCTCGTTCTCCCGTCACTGTGCGATGCCGGCTTTCAGGTGCGGCCGTGCACCGGGCTGCCCGGGCCCACGACTGCTTGACCGTACGAGCGGGCGGTTCTTCGTTAGTTATGCGGGCCGTTCAGAACAGCCCTAAGCGTCTGCAAACGCCGTCAATCATCGGCGACATCGGCATCCTGGTCTTCCTCGATACGGATCTCCCGCGGATTGCGGATCTCCCACCGCTGGCCAACCGGATACAGGTCTCCCCGGAGGGATAGGACCAGCTTCTCCTGGAACGCGCGGATCACTTGCGCGTAAACGGACTGCTCGAAGCGCACCCGGACGCGCTTCGGCTTGTCGTCGAGCAGGACCCGCAAGGTCGCGCTGCCGTCGAAGTGCTCCACCGGCCGGTCTAGGGCGATCACGAAGCCGCTGAGACGCTCGTCCGTGAGGGGCTCGGACCTGCGAAAGATGCTGGCCGCTTCCCGCAGGACGTCCGCCACATCCGGGCTGAAATGGAACCGCTGATTGCGGCGGCCGGTCGGCCGGGTGCGCGCCCAGGACAGGCCGATGTCGATCCCGCGCGCGGCCTCGGCCAGACGCGCCACCGCCTCGCACAGATTCGCGCTGACACCCTGGGCAACGGCGGCGTCGAACGGGGCGAAGGCCCCATCGGAGATCGCCTGATCGGCTGCCCGCTTGGCGGCGCCGAGCGCGTCGGCCAGGCGCAACGTCACTGTGCGGGAGAAGGGCTCGTCGCCGAGCTCCAGTTGCTGCTGACCCCCAAGCCGCGGCTGGACCGGCGAGAAGACGGTCAGGATATAGCTGCCGCGCTCGCTCGGACCGAGCCGCACGGACTTGAGGTAGTCCGTGGCCTCGGTCACCTTACGCAAGTGATAGCTGCGCCGCGGATCTACTGCTGCACAGGCCGCCGACAGCATCAGGTTCTCGGCCTCGCGATACAGGGTCACGCCCTCCTCGATGGCGATGGCGCCGTCCGCCTCGGAAGTCGGCGCACGCAGGCGCACGACATCGAGACCGGACAAGGTGATATCACCGTAGACGGCGAGGGCGGATCGCTGCTCCACGTCAGCCAGAATCCGCACGGCCTCCGCCATGCGCAACGCATAGTCGCCGAGGTCGTCCCGTGCGGGCACCAGGATCTCCACCGCCTCGCGGGACCCGTCCCCGGGCCGGTACACGAGGGCCTTGTCCCCGATGCGGTCCACGAGCGCCCACCCCTGCACATCGAGGTACGACTTCAAGTCGCCCCAGGGCAAGCTGCTCAGCGCGGCCTCGTCGGTCAGTTCGGTTCGCATGACGACTCAGAGAGCGGCAAGGTTCATCATGGCTGCGAGCCGGGTCGGATCGAAACGGTTCTCGCGGGGGATGCGCACAGTGACGCTGGCGGTATTATCGCGCTCCGGCAGGCCCGCGAGCGATAGGTAATAGCCGCAGTGACGCAGGACCAGCTCCTCCTCGCTGTGGGTCAGCCAATCGTCCTCGGCTTGCGGCAGCACGACGAGAATGAGGATACGCGGCACGATGACCTCCGCGCGCAGGTCGTTGTAGTTCTTTATGGGCAGCGCGTACCCGATGTCCGCGTCGCCGAGCACGTCCCGGGCCGTCGCCTTCGCCTGAAACTCAATCCTCGGCCGTCGCCCTGCGTGCGAGATCAGGGCGCCGTCGATGCTGTCGACGTCCACACGGGGCTCGATCAGGTCGAACCCGGCCTTGGCGGCGACCGCGGCGATGTAGGCCAAAGAGAACCGTTCCTTGCGTGTATTGGCATCCATCAGCATCTGCTCCTCGGCGTGGTCGGCCGCTTCGGCGTGGCGCCTTGCCCGCGTCGGCACGAAGCGCGGGCCCTGGGGCAATCAGGCTCCAGGAGCCGAACGACCGCGGCGGCGGCTGAGTGCTCTTTCCCGAGCTTGGTCACGCATCCCCGCCCGCCGCGTCGTCCGGCTGCCAATCTGCGGCATCCAGCGAGCGAACGCGCTCCCGGAAGGCAGCGTTGAGCGCCTCGAGCTTGACGCGCAGCCACTCGAACAGCTCCGGCCAGGTGTCGCGGTCTTGCAGATCGGCGCCGCGCATGACGCCGATGCGGCAACTGCGCACGCCCGCCTTGGTGTACCAGATGAGCGGCTCTCCGAATCTCGCCTCGATGGCCGCCTTCTCGCGCGCCAAGAGCTGAAAGTAGGTTCCCGCGTCCTCGTCCGTCAGGTGCAGCTCCGCGCGCACTTCCCCCGGCCCGTAGGCCTGGGTCTCGCTGCTCCAGGTCGAGATCGTGGCCATCAGCTTGCACCAGGAGCGCCCGATGGCCATCCACATCCAGTTCTGCTTCAGCGCCCGCGTCGGCCGAACCGGCGAGCCCTGCGCCAGCATGTGCGCGCGAAAGCCCGCCCAGAAGTCCAGTTGCAGGCGCTGCGTGTCGGTGAGCGCGGTCTCGCTGATGCCTTTGGCCGCATCGGACACCGAGCGCGTCCAGTCGTTGGGCTTGGAGACGACGTTGAATTTCGGCGCAATGGCGGAGTCGCCGATGCGCCACAGCTCCACCTCCAGCCCAAAGAAGTTGAAGCGCTCGTCGGTGATGTCGTTCAGCCAGTCCAGCGCGGCGCGGTGCTCCTCGGTGAAGCGCGCCGCGATCCAGACGATGGTCACCGCATTGAGCCCGGCGGCGTAGGTGAGCAGTTGGCCGAGGTGGATGTGATCGGTGCGCTCAAGCTGGTTCTCGACCAGCACCCAGGCGCCGCTGGCGGTGTTGCGGCACAGAATGTCCGCACGAAACGGCCCGACGTCCTTCTCCTGTGCCTCCACCTCCAGCTCCAGGCCGATGGCCTCGCCGAGGAGCGCGATGTTCTCCGCCTGCGCCAGCCAGGGCGTGAAGTCGCCGGCCTCCGACTGCCAGGCGTCGCGCAGGTCCACCTTCGCCAGCCGGCCGAGCGGCGCCGTGCTCATGCTGCGTCCTCGACCATGCGCTCGGCGTCACGCAGGCGGATCTCGCCGGACATGAGCTTGGGGAGGAGGAGGTCGCGGGTTTGGGCGAGCGTTTGGGACTCGCAGAAACTGTCCTCTTGCCGGCTCAACAGCGGCTCCGCTAGGCCATCGAACGCCCGGACGATCTCCTTATTGGGTACCGTGATCTCGGGAAGTGCGAAAGCGTCCGCAGGGAGCATATTGACCGTCGTGCCGTTCGAGAATCGACGCACGACATCCCCGATCCAGGAAGCGCTCAACGCGAAGTGCAGCCAGATGCGGCTCACCGGGGAGACGGACAGCGGCTCAACCCTGTAGAGATGATGACTAAAGAGAGCTTCCTTGCCAGTCCAGCGGGGAACTATTGCGGAGTATCCAATCAACAAATGATCGAAACCCTGCTCCGTATTCGCGACGATCAGGTCGCCCGGTCGCACCGTGTGCTTAGGCTTGTAATCTCCGGCGTAGAACTTGAGTCCGTCTGTCTTGTAGCCGCCGCCTTCCAGCACGGAGTTCAGGTTGTGCAATGGCATGCCGGAGTCCGCGGTTGTCAGCCCCGAGCCCTTGTAGCTCAGGCCTTTCGCAGCCTTGACATGCTCGCCTATACGCTCGCGCGTCCACCCCTCCGGCTTCCCCTCCGCATCCAGCCGATCCGGGAACAGGCTCCACAGCGCCGGGGCGAGGTAGGGCGCGCGGCCGTCGGCCTTGTCCCGCGTCGGGCCGAAGTCCACGAACCAGTCCTTGAAGATCGCCCGCGCCAGCGCCTCCAGCGTCTCGTTGGTCCGATGGTTCAGCTCAATTTTGTCGTCAAGGGCGCCGAGGAGAGCGGCGATATCATCTTGCTCCGTCCGTCGCGGAACATGTATGGATATCGGATGGATGTAATTGCGGTTTAGAGAGGGCTGAGCACTTCCGGAGTTGAAATTGGCGAGATTTAACGTTTTCAGGAAATAGTAGACAAAGCGCCGATTGTTGCCGTGAAAATCCGTGACATAAAGGCATGTATTGAGCGGCCAATAATCTCTTTCGACATACGAGACCACGCCGATTGAAGCACCGCTTCGTCCAACGGTGACTCCGGGGCCTTGAGAAACCCACTCAGAATGAGTCCCCGTGATCCCGAAGGAGCCGATGACCGGGACATCTCCGGTATGTCGCGAGTGCTCGGGCAAATCGTGCCCCCGCTGGAGGGTCGCAAATTCGCCCAGGCTGGTTGTCACCCAGTCAGACATTGACTACCCCCTCCAACTTCGCCTGAATCAACGCCCCCAACTCCTCCCCCTCCGCCAACTGCTCATCGAGCTTCGCCTTCAGCTCCGCTAAGCGCTCCGAGAAGGGCGCGCCGTCGTCCTCGACGGCGGCGGCGCCGACGTAGCGCCCGGGGGTCAGCACGTGGTCGTGGCCGCGGATCTCCTCCAGGCTCGCGGCCTTGCAGAAGCCGGGCTCGTCGGTGTAGGCGGCGGCGCCGTCCGCGCCGCGCCAGGCGTGGTAGGCGCCGGCGATGCGGGCGATGTCGTCATCGGAGAGCTCGCGGCGGGTGCGGTCCACCAGATGGCCGAGCTTGCGGGCATCGATGAAGAGCACCTCGCGGCGGCGGTCGCGGGCGTCTTTGCGAACCGGCCGCTTGTCGCGGGCCAGGAACCAGAGGCAGGCGGGGATCTGGGTGGAATAGAAGAGCTGCGGCGGCAGGGCCACCATGCAGTCCACCACGTCGCCCTCGACTAGGCGTGAGCGGATGTCGCCCTCGCCGGACTGCTGGGTGCTCATCGATCCATTGGCGAGCACGACGCCGGCGGCGCCGGTGGGGCTCAGGTGATGCAGGATGTGTTGCAGCCAGGCGTAGTTGGCGTTGCCCACGGGCGGCACGCCGTAGGCCCAGCGGGCGTCCTCGCGCAGGCGCTCGCCGCCCCAGTCGGAGACATTGAAGGGCGGATTGGCGAGGATGAAATCGGCCCGCAGGTCCGGCAGCGCGTCGCGGTGGAAACTGCCCTCGTTGTTCCAGCGGATGTCCGCGTCAATGCCGCGCACCGCCAGGTTCATCTTCGCCAGGCGCCACGTGGTGTAGTTGCTCTCCTGGCCGTAGATGGCGATGTCGCCGCGCCGCCCGCCATGCTCCTCGACGAAGCGCTCGGACTGCACAAACATGCCGCCGGAGCCGCAGCAGGGGTCGTAGACGCGGCCGCCCTTCTTGTGATCTGAGTAGGGTTGCAGCATCTCCACCAACAGCCGCACCACCGAGCGCGGCGTGTAGAACTCCCCGCCGCGCTTGCCCTCGGCGCCGGCAAAGCCGGCGAGAAAGTACTCGTAGACCCGCCCCAGGATGTCGCGGGAGCGGTCGGCGCCTTCCTGCATGGCGATGCCGCTGATCAAGTCGATCAGCTCGCCGAGCATGACCTTGTTGAGTGCGGGGCGGGCGTAGTCCTTCGGCAGCACGCCCTTGAGCGCCGGATTGGCGGCCTCCAGCGCGAGCATGGCGTCATCGATGGTCTTGCCGATGCCGGGGGACTTGGCGTTGGCCTGGAGGTGGGACCAGCGGGCCTCCTTCGGCACCCAGAAGATGTTCTCGGCCAGGTACTCGTCGCGGTCCTCGGCGATGGCGTAGCGGGCAGCCTCTTCCTGGACGAAGTAGAAGCTCTCCGGGTCCGCGGCGTCGCGCAGCAGGTGCTCGCGCCTGGCCTCGAAGGCGTCGGAGATGTACTTGAGGAAGATCAGCCCGAGCACAACGTGCTTGTAGCTGCTGGCCTCCATGTTGCCGCGCAGCTTGTCCGCGGCGGCCCAGAGCTGGGCCTCGAAGCCCAGGTCTCCGCCGTTGCCGTTGCCGTTGCCGTTGCCGTTGCGCCCCGCCCCCAAGCTGCGCCCCCGTTGACCCAATCGCGCGTGTACGGCAACGGTAGCGCACAACGGCCTGATCAGGGAAACCCTGATGCTGCATCAGGTCAACAAAGGGTCTTGTTCTGCGTCCTGTACGCAGCAGGGCGCAGAGCGCCCGGGGATGCGCGACACCGCCGGAGCGGTGTCGCGAGGCATTGACACCGGGCTGAGTGGAATCGAGGATGAGGGGCTTGGGCGTGGCGGCAGCGGGCGGTGCCCGGCCCGGTCTTGCGTCATGCACGCCTTGGCTATGCTTCGCCGCGTCACTGCCATGTCCTGCCAAGGCCCTCCCATGGACTGCATTGATGTTCGCGAGCTGCGGGCTCGGCCCAGCGCGGTGTGGAAGCGTCTCGCCAAAGCGGGGCGGGCTGGTGCTGACCCGCAATGGCAAGCCCTGCGCCATCCTCACCCAGACCAGCCCAATGAGCCTGAAGCAGGACCTGCAGGCCCTGCGTGCAGCCCGCTTCGGCCGGGCGCTGGACGCCGTTCGGCGCAGCGCCGCCGAGACCGGGGCTGACGGCCTCAGCGAAGAAGAGATCGCTGCCGTCATCCGGGAAGCGCGGGCGCAGCGGCGTGAGGCCGCTGATCAAGACCAGGGTCCTCGTCCGCAGATCGCTTGACCATGCCCGCGCTGGCAAACCTCTGCGGGCCGGGCTCGCGGCCCTTGCAGCGGCTGGCCAAGATGGCCTGAGCACATCGTCGGCCGCGCCTTCTGGTCCAAGTGACGGCTATGGCCGATCCGGCGGGCTTTCCCGGTGCCGACCACCGGACTCTGCATTGCATCGCCCAGGCAGGCAGTGACGCTTTACCCCGCGGATGCTGGATGCGCTGGCGCTTGGCCACCCTGCCGCCTACGGCAGCTCATCCCCCGCATGTTCGGCTCGGGGGTCCGGACTCGCGGCGGGCCTGACACAGGGGGCATCCTGGTCCAGGTACAACAGATGCGCCGTGGTCACATTGCCGAGGGCCTGCGCGACGCTCCGCGCCGCCTCGAGTCTGCGCGGCGCCCGGTGTGCTGACACACTATAAGGATCAGGACCTTGCGTTGGTGCGCTGCCCCCTGCGCTTCAGCCCCCACGGGCCACAGACCCAATCCGCGCGGCCCTAGCCTGGCCGACCCGGTAGCACCGGCCCGAGGTTGCGAGGGGCGCATGCCGGCGCCCACGCGATGACCCGCCGGCCGCGCGGCGGCCTTAGCCGCAGAATCCGAACCGTGAAGTCGGCGCCTGCGTCGGGCACAATTCCCGCCCGCACAGCCAGACCCACTCCCCGTTTGGAGAAGCACACCTATGGACCACCGAGTCGTCGTCCTCACCACCCTGCTCGCCTGTACCCTCGGCGCCGGACAGGCCCCGGCCGCGGAGGCGCCCGCAGCGCCGTCGCCGGCTGCCGCAGGCGCAGCGCAATCAGCGCCTGCGCAAGGCAGCGGTGCCGGTGCGACGCCGCCCGCGACGACCACGGCGCTGCCGCCTCCGCGGGCCTACGGGGGCCTGTCCGAGGCAAGGGTGGCCTACGGCCGCTATCTGACCCTGGCGGGCGACTGCGTTGCCTGCCACACCCGCGAGGGCGGCAACCTGTTCGAGGGCGGGCGCGGCATCGACACGCCCTTCGGCACCATCTACACGCCCAACATCACGCCGGCCAAGGGCTACGGCATCGGCGCATTCAGTGACGAGGACTTCCTGCGCGCGCTCCAGCACGGCATCCGCCCGGACGGCAAGCCCTACTACCCGGCGCTGCCCTACCCGTCCTACACCAAGGTCAAGGACGATGACCTGCTGGCCATCAAGGACTATCTGTTCTCGCTGGAGCCGTCGCGCTATCAGCCGCCGGAGACGCAGCTGCGCTGGCCCTTCGACATGCGCGATCTGCTGTTCGGCTGGCAGACGCTGTACCTGGACGATGCGCGCTTCGAGCCGAGCCCGGACAAGAGCGACGAGTGGAACCGCGGCGCCTACCTGGTGGAGGGGCTCGGCCACTGCGGCAGCTGCCATACGCCACGCAACCTCGCCGGCGCCACGGAGCCCAAGGAGGCCCTCACCGGCGCCATCGTCGACGGTTGGTATGCGCCCAACCTGACATCGGACCTGACAGAAGGGCTCGGCGCCTGGAGTGTGGAGGAGATCGCCACCTATTTCGCCACCGGCGAGGCGCCTTCGGCCAAGTCGGGCAGTGGCCCGGAGACGGCGGCCCTGGGGCCGATGGCCGAGGTGGTGCACCAGAGCCTGTCGCAGCTGGCGGCGTCGGACCTGCGCGCCATGGCCGTGTACCTGAAGGATCAGCCGGCGAAGGAAGCGCCGCCGACCACACCACCGGTGCCGCATCAGCTGACTGAGGAGACCTACATCAAGGGCCGCAAGCTCTACGCCGGCTACTGCGCCGGCTGCCATCAGAGCCACGGCCAGGGGCTGGCGCCCTATTTTCCGGCGCTGGCCGGCAATGAGGCGGTGACACTCCCGGAGCCCAACGATGTCATCAAGACCCTGCTGCTGGGGGCGCCGGCGGAGCCGGACGAGGCCTACTCGCCGCACGTGGTGATGCCGTCCTTCGGCAGCGTCTTCACGGACGAGCAGATCGCCACCCTGGCGAGCTGGATCCGCGCCAGCTGGGGCAACGACGCGGCGCCGGTGAGCGCGGATCAGGTCAAGGCGCTGCGCAGCAAGCGCTGATGGAGCGGCCGGCATCAGGCCGGTGCGCCCTGCCCGACGCCGCGCCCGGCGCCCTGCCGGCGGGCACGGCCAGGGCCGGCCGGCAACCCGCCGCTTGCGGCCACAGCCCGCACATCCGCATCAGAAGCCGTCCACCGCAAGATCGATGACCGGCGCGAGCGCCGGCAAGTCCGCCCCGCCGCGCGCCATGGCGGCCATGCCCATCATCAGGGTCATCAGATAGTCGGCCAGCGCCTCCGGCTCGCGCCCGGCGGCGAGCCGGCCCGCCGCCTGCTCACGCGCGAAGACCTCCGCCAGCACCCGGCGGGTCTCGCCGCGGATGTCCGCCAGGGAGCGCATGGCCGCGTCCGGCAGGCCGCCGCCTCCTGCCTCGCAACTGCTCTGGGCCACCAGGCAGCCCCCGCAGCGCCGGGTCTGTCAGCATGCGTGCCGCCGCGGTCAGACAGCTTGTTGATGCCGAGCGCCTGTGGGGCCGCACGGCTGCTTGCCGAGCGTTCCCGGACCCCAGCCCAGGCGACCAGCGTGGGGCGGGCTCAAAAATGGCCGGGCACGAAAAAGGCCGGGCGACTGCCCGGCCTTCCTGATGACCGCATCCCTGCGGCGCAGCGTTCACGCCATCGCGCTTACGCGGCGGCCTTCTCTTCCTGCTGCTGGCCCTCGATGAGGCGCGCGTCGTCGCCGCGGATGGCGATCTTGCGCGGCTTCATGGCCTCCGGGATCTCCCGGCGCAGGTCGATGTGCAGCAGGCCGTTCTCCAGGCGCGCATCCACCACCCGGACATAGTCGGCGAGCTGGAACTTGCGCTCGAAGCTGCGGTTGGCGATGCCGCGGTACAGGTACCTGGTGTCCTGCTCCTTGTCCTGCTCGGAGCGACCGCCGGAGACGCGGAGCACGTTGTCCGTCACCTCGATCTCGAGGTCATCCTGCGAGAAGCCGGCCACCGCCATGGTGACGCGGTAGTCGTTCTCGCCGTGCACCTCGACGTTGTAGGGCGGATAACCGCCGGGCTCGGTGCGGTAGGCCGTCTCCAGCGCGCTGGACAGCCGGTCGAAGCCGATCATGGACCGGAACAGGGGCGAAAAGTCGATAGTCGTCATGGACATATCCTCCAGTTGAGCAACATGTTCTCTAGGGTGTGCGTTCTTGCGAACCGCACGCTTCGCAGGCCTCGTTGAGCGCCTGCGTTATGTAAAGTAGCGGCTGCATAGGATTATGTCAAGTGATGGGCCGGATCACATGGCGGGGCCCGCCTGCCACCAGCGGCCTGGGCGGTGGCGCAGCGGCTCACCCCCGCAACCGGCGGCGGGCGCGCCGCTCAGCGGAAATACCTGTAGGCGACCCAGATGATCACAAGCGGCAGCAGCATGAGCACCGCAAGCCCGATGAGCATGGCCCAGACGGTGCCCGGAAGATTCAGCAACATGGCCCGCGTTCCTCGTGGCGTTCGTTCTTCTGTGGATGGCCAGCGCGAGACTAGGCCGCGCCGCGCGCAATCGCAAGCGCTGCCGGGCGCGGCCACGGTGTCGGACGCCGCCGACGCTAAGGATCGGCAACGGGCACCACGGCAGCCGCCGGGTAACTCAACGCGGGCGCGCTTCGGCGCAGGCTGCCCATCGGGCGAGCGACCGGCACACATCAGCGATTCCCCGCCTAGGAACAGCACCCAGGGCTGTACCAAGCTTCTAAGGAGAAGAGCCGCACTCCCCGCGGCCCAGGAGGATCGAGATGAGCATTGCCGCACGCGTCGACAGCCGGCTGCGCGCCGAGGACATCACCTTTGAGCTGGTGCCCCATCCGCCCACCGGCTCCACCCACGAATCGGCCTCCGCCGCGCATGTGTCGGAAGACCATGTCGCCAAGGCCGTGATGCTGCACGACGGCCACGGACACGCCATGGCCGTGATCCCGGGTGACACCTGGCTGCACCTGGATGCGCTGAACGAGGACACCGGCCGCGCCTTCGCGCTGGACGAGGAGTCCGAGCTCGCGGAGCTGCTGCCCGACTGCGCGCCGGGCGCGGTGCCGCCGCTGGGGCCGCTTTACGGCATCGAGACCTTCCTCGACGAGGGCCTGACCACACTCGCGGAGGTCTATTTCGAGGCCGGCGACCACCAGCACCTGGTGAAGGTCAGCGGCGGGGACTTCGCGCAGCTGCTGGCGGGTGTGCGTCGCGGCCATTACGGGCAGCGCGACTGACCGATTCCGCCGCCGGAAACCGCGCTGGGCCACCACGCTGGTGCAGCGCGGCGAAACTGACCGCCCGACGACACCGCACCCGGTGCTGATCCGGCATGCACCACGGCCGGGCCGCCGACGCCGCCCGGCGCACCCGCCGCGCCCTTGCCCCAGATCATCGCATCGCACAATCGCCGTCTCCCGCTTTTCCTTAGCGGTTTCTGCTGCGACCCGCTTTGCCCGAGGTCAAGTGCACGGCTTGTCGTTGCGTCGCCGTGGCGTCCATCATGCACTCCAAGATGTCGCCGGCGTCCGTGTCGGGCAGCGCAAGCCCGAGCGCGGAGCCCCGTCGAAGCACGCGGCCCCGCCGCAGCCGAAAACCCAGCGCAACCGCTGCCAGACCCAGCCAGGGGAGATCAGCTATGGCACACCACGCGGACGCTGCTGTCCGGACCTTGCCCAACGGCGTGATGCTGAATGTGTATCCCGACAGCATCGGCGAGCGGCTCGCCGATCTCGTCTCGCTCCTGCACGAGCGGGCCTTCGACGACGCCTTTTCGCTCCTGTACCTGCTGCCCACCTGCTTTCACAGCGACCTGGACCGCGGCTTTTCCGTCATCGACTACGACCTGAACGAGGCGTTGGTGACGGCAGACGACCTGACGGCGCTGTCGGCGCGGGGCATCCAGTTCAAGTTCGACCTGGTGCTGAACCACCTCTCCGTGGCCTCGCCGCAGTTCAAGGACCTGCTGCGCAACGGCGACGAGTCGCCGTACAAGGACTTCTTCGTGGACTGGAACGCCTTCTGGCACGAGCACGGCGAGATGGGCGCGGACGGCCACGTGACGCCGCACGCGGAGCACCTGGAGAAGCTCTTCCTGCGCAAGCCGGGCCTGCCCATTCTTGACGTGCGCTTCCCGGACGGCACCGACCGGCCCTACTGGAACACCTTCTACCAAAAGGTCACCTACCGGCCCATCTCCCCGGATGAGCTCATCGCGGCAGGTGTCGACGAGTCCGTGGCGCCGTCCATCGCCATGATGGTGAACGGCGCGCTCGAGAATGGCGTCGCGCCCGATGACATCGACCTGGACGGCTACAACAACTACCGCAGCGAGACCCTCGCGGTGGTGGACAGTAAGCGCGAATACCTGGGCCAGATGGACCTGAACGCGGGCTCCGACCTGGTCTGGCAGTTCTATGACGAGACCCTGGGCAAGCTTGCGGGCTACGGCGCCAGGATCATCCGGCTTGACGCCTTCGCCTACCTGCACAAGGAGCCCGGCAAGCCCAATTTCTTCAACAAGCCCGGCACCTGGGAGTATCTGGACCGCCTGCGCGCCATCGCCCGCCAGCACGACCTTATCGTGTTTCCTGAGGTGCATGCGGAATACGGCAAGGAGCTGCACCAGGAGGTGGCGCAGCACGGCTATCCCATCTACGACTTCTTCTTCCCCGGGCTGGTCATCGACGCCCTCCAGCACCACACCGGCACCCCGCTCAAGCGCTGGATCGACGAGATCCAGACCCTTGGGCTGGAGACCATCAACATGCTCGGCTGCCACGACGGCATCCCGGTGCTGGATCTGCGCGGCGCCATGGTGGCGGGCGCGCACCACGAGGGCCTGCTGGACGATGAGCGCATCGATGCGGTGATGGAGGCCATCATCAACCACGGCGGCCGGGTCAAGAACCTCTACGGCACCGACGGCAAGAAGATCGCCTACTACCAGGTCAACGCCACCTTCTTCAGTGCGCTGGGGGAGGACGAGCAGAAGCTCCTGCTGGCCCGGGCCATCCAGCTCTTCATGCCCGGCATCCCACAGGTGTGGTACCTGGACCTGTTCGCCGGCAAGAACGACTATGCCGCCGCCGATGCCGGCGGCGCCGCCGGCCACAAGGAGATCAACCGCACCAACCTGTCCCGGGAGGACGTCCGTGCCGGGCTGCATCGGCCCATCGTGCGCGACCAGCTGGAGCTGATCCGGCTGCGCAACACCCACCCGGCATTCCTGGGCAGCCTGGAGGTCGCGGACACCTCGGACCCGGAGCTGACGCTCACCTGGCGCAACGGCAGCGACGTGGCGACCCTGCGCGCGGACCTCGCCACCTGCGCCTTCGAGGTCAACACCCGCGCCGCCGACGGCACCGAGCAGCGTCTGGCGTTCGGCTGACGGCACGGCGCGGCAGCTCCCCGCGGCGCAGCCCGGCCGCGGCGGCTCGCCGCGACAAGCCCGAGATCGTCCCCACCCGCCTGCTCGAGACGCTGCTCGCCGTGGGCGCTGGCGAGCAAAATCAAGGTTACCGTCCCCGTAATTCTTATGGGCCCTGGGCTTTGCGGCGGCGTTGGGGGGCGCCGGGGTTGAAGGCGTCCAGTGCGAGCAGCACGGAGGCGATGCTTGCGGCGGCCACGGCCCAGAGGAAGTGGCGGGCGTTGGCGGCGACCGGGTCTCTGACCGCTGTGTCATCGGGGGGGCTCGGTGTCGGGCGGCGACGCGTCTGCAGCTCTTGCTCCCGTGCCTGAAGCAGATTGAGCGTGGTCGATCCGACACCGGCATCGGCAAGCGCCCGGCGCAGGCGCCGCACCTCGTCCAGGCGAATGCCGCGCTCTGCGTCTGTCGACGGCGCTGGCCGCGCCCGCCAGGTGGCGACACCCCGGCGCTGGTGCTCCTGGCCGTAGTCCGGGTCCGTCAGCAGCCTGAACGGGTGCCACACCAGGGGCAGCAGCACGCCGAAGACCACGGCGAAGGTGTACAGCAGCGCGGCGGTGCCAACGATGAGACGGTGGAGCATGCTGGGCGATGGACGACGCTGACCGGCTTGTCACCGTTAGACCACGCGCTGTCGGTGTCTGCTCCCGCTCACAGACAACCCGCCCGGCATAGACAGACGGTCACCGGCTGCCTGCCTGGCCAATGGTCAGGGTGCGAGCCAAGCGCCGCGCCAACGGCCCTCATGCCACTCGAAGCAGGCCCGCCGGTGGCCGCGCGCAGCCAGGTACAGCCAGTCGATGTGCGCCAGCGTCACGAGCACCACGCTGAAGTGCTCGCGGCCGGCCTCCGCGTCCGCCGGCGGCGCCGGCGCAGGGTCCAGCAGGCGTGGGTCATCCACCGGCGCCCCCGGTGCCGCCGGCGCCCGATAGCAGGCCCTGGAGCCGGGCTGGGTCGCCGCCCAGGGCGCATCCGCAGCCTCGGCCGTGGCGAGGTCGGCACGGCCCCGGACACGGATCTGGATCTTCGACCGTGGGTCGTAAGCGCAGACCTCCACCGGCGGGCGCTCGGCAAGCTCCGCAAACTTCGGCGAGCGCCGATCCGTATGCACCCGCAGCTGCCGCGCCGCGCGGTCCACGCCCCGCAGGACCACGGTGCGCACCCGCGGCGTGCCGTCCAGCCCGATGCTCGCGAGCTGCACTGTATGGAAGCCCGAGCGGCGGTCCGCGGCGCCGCGCCCGAGCCGCTGCCAGACTTGGTCGCAGGTGGCATCCAGGTCGTTGTAGAAATGCTCGTCCGTCATACTGCACCGAAGGCTGACGGCCGCAACCGGCCAGCATCCCGAAAGGATTGGGGCCGCGGCTCGCCCGCGGCAGTTTTGCAATCGCGCCGGTAGGATTTCAAGACGCCATCCGGCCATCGCCCCACCGACCGCGCCCATTGCCGCATCACCGGACTCTGGGTCAGCTACGGCACCGCCTGCCTGGAGCACCACTGGCTGCAGGCGCTGGCGTCACTGCCGCAAGCCGAGTTTCCCCTCGCGGGCTTCGGCGCCAGCGACTGCCGCCAGTGTCCCGCGCACCTGGTGCGGCTGCCGCGCGCGCCGCCCGCGCCTGCGCCCTGGTCTGCTGCGTCCAGGCCCGGGCCTGGGACCTGCTCAGGGACTTCGCGAGCGATGTCGTCACCGCCTGCAGCGACCCGAGGTTCCTGGAGGCCCGCGTGCCGCACCTGCGGGACGCCGCGCGCACCGCCGGGGTCACGCACCGCCGGGGTCAGGTCGCCCATTGCACATCCGTCACGCACCGCCGGGGTCAGGTCGCCCATTGCACATCCGCATCCGGCCTACGGGGGTTCGTGTCACGTTTGATTTGTCCAGCACAGTGTTTCAACCTGCGGGACGCAGCCGCTGGGCGTGGTCAGAGATGCCGTACCGACCTGTCGGGCGGGCGAGCCATGCGCCTGAAAAGCCGCGCTCGCCTGCAGCGCGTTTCAATTGCGCGCGAGCATGTGTCCAGCCCACTCCCTGTGGCGGGCGAACGCACTTTTCAGCAGTTGGGCAGGCAGGGACCGCTGGTGCTTGGCGATGCCGCACGTTGGTTCGCGCGGGTGCGGCTCGACGATGGCCTGTGGGAGCTGCGACAGGCTCTGAGCGGCTAGCCGACGGCGGATGGCTCGGGCTGTGCCGGGTCGGCCCGGCGGCGTCTTGCTGGCGTGAGCTCTGCTTTGTCGCGTCGCAGACATCGCTTACCCATGCGCCTCGTGTTGGTGGGAAATCGTGCACGGTCCACGGGTAAACTTCTACACACAGTTGTGTGCGATCCCAGCATTTGGCCGTCGGCCCTGGCGACCGAGGTCGGCGGGGTCGCGCGTGACGCGTGCGGACACAACCAAGGTGTCGACCCCAAGGGATTCGGTTCGCGTGGGCACAAATGGCGTGCCCACCCTACGGCTGCGCATCTTGGGAGCGGCATCCCGGGCCGCGACGATGCGCCAGGCGCCGACTTGCCGAGAACGGAGCGCGCATTTGCCGGCATCCCGAGCGCCGGGTATCTTCGATTCAGACAACCCGGATGACATCCATCATGCCCGACCTGAGCCGCATCAGCATCGACCCGGACATCTGCCACGGCAAGCCCTGTGTGCGTCACATGCGCTGGCCGGTCGAGGCGATCCTGGACTTGGTCGTCTCCGGCATGACCAGGGACGAGATCCTGGCGGATCATCCCGAGCTGGAGCGAGACGACATCGTCGCCTGCCTCCATTTGAGCATCGGCTGGCCCAGGTGACCAGTGCCGAGTTGATTCGCCGGCTGAAGAGCGCGGGCTCGACACTGCGACGCGTGAAGGGCTCGCATCACATCTTTACGCCCCCAACCACCCCGGGCCACATCAGTGTGCCCCACCCGAAGAAGGATCTCGGTCCGGGCTTGACCGACAAACTGTTGAAGCAGGCAGGCCTTCATCGGAGGTAGCGCCATGAGGTATCCCATCGCCATCGAGATCGGCAGCGACGAGACGGCATTCGGCGTCGTCGTCCCGGACCTGCCGGGTTGCTTTTCCGCCGGCGACACCTTGGACGAGGCCGTGGCGAACGCCGCGGAGGTGATCGCGCTTTGGGTCGAGACAGTGCTCGACGACGGCGGTGCCGTGCCGCCGCCGGGCTCGCTGGAGGTCCACCGCGCCAACCCGGAGCTCGCGGGCTGGACATGGGCGCTGGCCGAGGTTGATCCGACGCTGTTGTCCGACGAGACCGAGCACGTGGACATCGCGCTGCCGGTGCGTCTGCTGCGCCGTATCGACGAACAGGCGCGGCAGCGCCACGAGACCCGGGCCGGATTCCTGGCACGCGCCGCCATCGAGGCCCTGAACACCGACCTCGCCGCTCCAACGGATCGGCCGGCCTGATCGCCCCGGTGTGGACAGGCATCCGGAGGTAGGAGCCGAATGCCCCCAACCCTGGACCAACTCCTCGCCGACCTCGGCGCCGCCGTTCGCGCCGGCGACCGGAGCCGTGCCTTGGACCTGGACCGGCAGATCCAATAACGCCTGATCGCCGAGACCCTGGACCGTGCGCGGGTCGAGCGGGAACTGCGCGCGCTGCTGGCGGCACTCGACATGCCGCGGGCGGAGCTCCCGAGCCCGGCCGTGAAGTCCCCTGACCCTGGAGCGCGTCGGGGCGGACGCCGCCGACGGCGTGGTCTACCCTGCATCTGTTCCCTGTCATCGGCTGGATGATCCAGTTGCCGGCCGGGGCGGAGGTCGCCTGCCGCCACGGGCGCTGTGCGTTCGGGGACAGCAAGCAGCACCGGGCTCAGGTAAAGAAGCTCCTGATGATGAGCGCAACGAGGCCGCCGATGACGACGCCCATCATCCATTTGAGCACGGCCAGCTCCGTGCGGATGGGACCGAGCTGCGAGGCGAATTCACGTTGCAGGGCGTGGTCGAGGTACTCCCTGGTGACGAGCTCTTGTTGGGCGTCCGCGATCACGCGCACCACCGCCTCTGCCTGCTCTTGGGCAAAGCCGGCGGTTTTGAGCTTCTCCACAAGCTCCAGCGTGTCGAAAGTGACCGTTGACATCCATCCACTCCAATGCCGGGGGGCAGCCTGTGAAGATCGGGCTATGCGGCATGCTTGTCCAGTCTCGGCGCGGTGCCACGCGGGCCTTGATCATAACGCCGACCACCTTGGCCGCTGACTGCGAAGTCAGGCCATCCTGGCCTGACACAATCAGGGCTGGAAGCCCTGACTACGCAGGGTAGGCCCGCGCATGGACGGAGTCGTGATCAAGGCCGCCACGCGCAGGGCGAGCGCGGAAGGGCAAGCCGTTCGCCCCTCGCCCCTGCCTCACCCAGGCACCGTCGGGAAGCCCGCCCGTGGACCCATCTCAAAGCGGTCGCGGGCGTACAGCGGCGGCGACTGCATGTAGATGGCGACGAGCCTGGCGATGGACTCCAGCGCCTCCTGGTGGATGCGCTCGTAGCCATGGCTCGCATCGATGCCGAAGGTGACCAGGGCCGTGCGGACATCGTTGCCGGCCTCCAGCGCGGCGGCGCTGTCGGAGCGGTAGTACCTGAAGACGTCGCGCTGGTGCGGGATCTGGAATTCCTGGCAGATCTGGATGACGCGGTGGGTCAGGTGGTAATCGAAAGGCCCGCCCATGTCCGCCATGCAGATGGTGGCGCCGAACTCGCTGGAGTTCTGACCCGGGGCGGTGGTGCCGTTGTCGATGGTGAGCATCTCGGCCACGTCCTGGTGCAGTGCCGCCGACGCACCGGAGCCCACCTCCTCGGAGATGGTGAACAGCGGATGGCAGTCCACCGGCAGCTCGACGCCCTGCTCTTTCACGGCCTTGGTGGCGGCGAGCAGCAGGGCGGCGCCGGCCTTGTCATCAAGGTGGCGGGAATTGATGAAGCCGGTGGCGGTGACCTCGGGCGAGGTGTCGATGGCAACGAAGTCGCCGACATGCACGCCGAGCCGCAGCAGGTCCTCCAGGTTGAACACCCGCTCGTCGATGCGGAATTCGACATGGTCCCAGCCGGTGGGCTGGGTGTCGATCTCCGGCCCGAAGGTGTGACCGGAGGCCTTGAGCGGCAGGATGCTGCCGCGGTGCTGGCCGTGGTCCGTGAACAGCGTGCAGCGCGCACCCTCCGCGAAGCGCGAGTTCCAGTGGCCCACGGGCACCAGCTGCAGCCGGCCGTTGGGCTTCAGGGCCTTCACCATGGCGCCCAGGGTGTCGATGTGCGCAACGACGGCCTTGTTGGGGCGCTCCGCCTCGCCCTTGAGCGTGGCGCGGATGGCACCGCGGCGGGTGAGCTCGAAGGGCACGTCCATGCGCTCCAGCTCTTCGCACACCAGGTGCACCACACGGTCGGTGTAGCCGGACGGGCTCGGCGTGAACAGCAGCCGCAGCAGAACGTCGAGCAGGTACTCGGAATCGATAGGGACGGCTTTCAAGCGTACGACTCTCGGTTGGCCGGATGGCGCGTCGCCGTCTGCGGGAAGAGCAGATCGACGAAGCGCTCCGCGGTGGGCTGCGGCTCGTGGTTCGCGAGACCGGGGCGCTCGTTGGCCTCGATGATGACGTACTCGGAGCCGCCGACATCAGGGACGAGAAAATCCAGCCCCGTCACCGGAATGTCAAGCTCCCGTGCGGCCTTTTTCGCCGCCGTCGCCAGGGTCGGGCTCAGCTGATCGGTGCAGTCGTGGATGGTGCCGCCGGTGTGCAGGTTTGCGGTCTTGCGCACCACCAGCAGCTCGCCTTCCGGGGGCACGTCCTCCATGCGGTAGCCGGCCTGGGACACGCAGCGCTCGGTTTCGTCGTCCAGCGGGATGGAGCTCTCGCCACCGGTGGCGGCGCGGCGCCGCCGGCTCTGGATCTGGATCAGCTCGTTGACGGTGTTCCGGCCGTTGCCCACCACATGGGCCGGGCGACGGATGGCGGCGGCGACCACCTCGAAGTCGATGACGATGACACGCAGGTCGTCGCCCTCACAGAACTGCTCCAGGATCACCGTCTCGCAGATGCGCTCGGCGGCGGCGATGGCGCGCTCCAGCTCGGCGACGGAGCGGATGTCCACGCTGATGCCGGCGCCCTGCTCACCGCGGGCGGGCTTCACCACCACGCGCTTGTGCTTGGTGAGAAACGCCTCCGCCTGGTCCAGGGCCTCGAATGCGCACTGCGCCGGCACCTTGAGCCCGGCGCGGCGCAGCAGGCGCTGGGTCACGGCCTTGTCATCGCAACGGCTCATGGCCACCGCGGTGGTGAGCTCCGACAGGGACTCCCGGCAGACGATGCGCCGCCCGCCCAGGTTGAGCGCGAAATACCCCGCCTCGGCGTCGATGACTTCGATGCCGATGCCGCGCCGGCGCGCCTCATTGACGATGATGGTGGCATAGGGGTTGAGGTTGGTCTCCGGCTGCTTGCCGATGAACAGCGGCTCGTTGTAGGCGTTCTTGTTCTTGAGGGCGAACACCGGCACGCGCTCGAAGCCGAGCTTCTCGTACAGCCGGATGGCGCCGCGGTTGTCGTGCATCACCGACAGGTCCAGAAACGCGCGCCCTCGGGCGTGGTAGAACTCCGCAACCTGTCGCACCAGCATCTCGCCGATGCCCGGATAGGGTGCCTGCGAGTCCACGCACAGCGCCCAGAGGCTCGCACCGCGCTCGTAGTCGCCGAAGGCCTCCACGTGGTCCACACCGCAGACGACGCCGAGAATGGCCCCGTCCTGGAGGTCTTCCGCCACCCAGTAGTGCAGCACCCGGGAGGCGCGCTGGCGAAAGATGAAGTCCGGGTCCGGCGGGACCATTTTGCGTGAGGCATAGAGCCGGTGCGCCGCCTCCGCGTCCATGTGGCTGGTGAGCAGCCGCACCACAAAGCCCCGGGGGCGGCGCTGTGTGAACTGGTAACGCTCGAACCAGAGCCGGAACGTGTGTGACGGGTCCAGAAACAGGTCCTGCGGGGCGTAGGACAGCACCACGTGCGGGTCGCGCAGGTAGAGCGCCACGTCGCGGCGCCCCTGCTGCTCGTCTTGCAGGGAGCGGGCGAGGCGCTGGGGGTCGTTGAAGGTCTGACCGAAGATGAGCCGGCCCCAGCCGCAGTCGATGACGGTCTCGGACCAAGTCTCGTCGTCACTGCGCGGCTTGTTGTCCCAGCTGCTCACCGAGGGGCCGCGCTTGCGCTCCAGTCGGTGGTGGATGCTGTCTCTTGGGCTGGTCATGCAATTGTCCTCTCGTCCCGTTTTGTTACTGCTTGGACGTCGGCGCTCTCGCGGTTGGTACGGCGTACGAAGTTCGGGGCGCCGGCTACCGGTGCGACGCGGCCCCGTCGTACTCCGTAAGGCGTCCTTGGTACTGCCTTCAGACGCCCTGCTCCTGAAGCCAAAGCTCCAACAACGCCACCTGCCAGAGCTTGGAGCCGCGCAGCGGGGTGATGTGCGCTTCGGGCTCCGCGAGCAGCGTCTGCACGTACTCGGGCTGGAAGAGCCGGCGGTCGCGGGCGCGCTGGGAGGTCACGGCGTCGCGCATCATGTCGAGCACTTCGCCGCGGGGGTACTTCAGCGCCGGCACCGGGAAGTAGCCCTTGGGCCGGTCGATGACTTCCTTGGGAATCACCCGGCGGCCGACGGCCTTCAGCACGCACTTGCCCTCGTCGCAGAGCTTGTGCTCGGCGGGGATGCGCGCAGCGAGCTCCACCAGCTCGTGGTCCAGGAAGGGCACGCGGGCCTCCAGGCCCCAGGCCATGGTCATGTTGTCCACACGCTTGACGGGGTCGTCCACCAGCATGATGAGCTGGTCGATGCGCAGCGCCTTGTCCACCGCGGCCTCGGCGCCGGGCATGGCGAAGTGGCTGCGGATGAAGTCGCGGCTGTAGTCGTCGCCGTGGAGCCTGGGGTGCACCGCGCGCAGGTACTCCTCGTGGCCCCGGTCGCAGAAGACCCGCGCGTAGTCGGCAACCGCATCGGTGCTCTCCTGCATGGGCGGATACCAGTGGTAGCCGCCGAAGACCTCATCGGCGCCCTGCCCGCTCTGCACCACCTTGACGTGCTTGGCCACCTCCTGGGAGAGCAGGTAGAAGCCGATGACGTCGTGGCTCACCATGGGCTCCGCCATGGCCCGGATGCAGCCGGGCAGGTTCGGCAGCAGGCGCGAGGCGGAATCCACATGGATCTTGTGGTGCCGGGTGCCGTAGTGCCTGGCGATGATGTCCGAGTACTGGAACTCGTCCCCGGCCTCGTCGCCGACGCTCTCGAAGCCGACGGAGAAGGTGTTGAGCCCGCTCTGACCCTGGTCCGCCAGCAGTCCCACGATGAGGCTCGAATCCAGCCCCCCCGAAAGCAGCACGCCCACGTCCACATCCGCCACCAGCCGGCGGTCCACAGCGGTGCGCAATGCGCCGAGCACGCGATCCTGCCAGTCTTCGAAGCTGAGCCCCTGCTCTTCCGGGAGGGTCTCGAAGGTCGGCGCCCAGTAGCCGTGCTCGCGGGTGGTGCCGTCGGCCTCGATCACGCGGATGGTGGCGGGCGGCAGCTTGCGCACGCCGCGCAGGATGGTGTAGGGCGCCGGCACGACGGCGTGGAAATGCATGTAGTGATGCAGCGCCACGGGGTCCAGATCGGTGTCGATGCCGCCCCCCGCGAGCAGCGCCGGCAGCGTGGACGCAAAGCGCACACCGCCCGGCAGCTCGGCGAAGTACAGCGGCTTGATGCCGAGGCGGTCACGCACCAGCGTGAGGCGGCCCGTGTCCCGCTCGGCGACGGCGAAGGCGAACATGCCGTGGAAACGATGCACGCAGTCCGGGCCCCAGGCGTGGAAGGCCTTGAGCACCACCTCGGTGTCGCCGTGGCTGAAGAAGCGATAGCCCTGCCCGGCGAGCTCTTCGCGCAGCTGCTTGTAGTTGTAGATGCAGCCGTTGAACGCGACGGTGAGCCCGAGGTCGCTGTCCACCATGGGCTGGTTGGC
This sequence comes from uncultured Thiohalocapsa sp., assembly GCF_913063425.1. Taxonomy (GTDB): domain Bacteria; phylum Pseudomonadota; class Gammaproteobacteria; order Chromatiales; family Chromatiaceae; genus Thiohalocapsa. Next base: position 96,591 of record NZ_CAJXYK010000007.1, on the reverse strand, counting down.
ATGGGTGCTGAGGTCGATGATGCTGAGCCGCCGGTGCCCCAGGGCCACGCGACGCTGCTGGAACAGGCCGCTCGCATCCGGCCCGCGCGGCTCCATGACGGCGTTGACGGCGGCCAGTGCAGCCAGGTCGATGGGGCGGTCGTCGAAGCGGATCTCACCGCAGAATCCACACATGATGCTTGTTTCCTCGGGCTTGGGGCAGCGGGGATGGCGAGCGGCACAGCGTGCTGTCAGGACCGGCCGACGCGGCAGTCTGCGCTGAGAGGTCGGCGTGCAGGGGACCGGCCGGGGGCGGATGCCGGCGCGGCAGAGGAGCCGAGTCCCGGACCGGCCGCGCAGCCGGGATGGTCGGGCCGGCGCTGGTCGGGCTGGCGCTGGTCGAGGCGGAAATGTGCGCCTCCGCTGCGGATGCTCGCGTAGATGGCGGCCGGCCCGGTCGAGCGCGCACAAGTGTGGTCGGCCGAAGACAGGTCTCCCCGCGCGTTCGAGTGGACAGCGGCCGAGCGTTTCAGCGCACTATGCTACCGGAAGCCGGGTGCCGCCGCCAGAAAGCCGCCGGCACACAGCGCAATGGGAATCCGCGCGCGCGCCCCTATGTCTGCGCCAACCACAGGGGCCCGGCCGCAGCGACCGGGTTCGATTTCGAGCGTTTAAGACGCGGACGGCGCCCCACCCGGCCGCGGCGACCGACCCAGCAGGAAGACGACCATGGCAGCAGAAGGGCGCATCGCGCGCATCGCCACCGACGGCCATTATGCCGACAGCTTTGAAGCTGAGGCGGACAACGAGGTCTACGACGAGGCCAAAGAGCGCCTGGTGCGGCAGATGCTGCACGAGATCGGCGAAGACCCGGAGCGCGAGGGCCTGCGCCGCACACCGCTGCGGGTGGCCAAGGCCATGGACTTTCTCACCAGCGGCTATGAGCTTTCCGCGGAGGAGATCATCAAGAAGGCCGTCTTCGAGGAAGACGTCAAGGAGATGGTCATCGTCCGCGACATCGAGTTCTACAGCATGTGCGAGCACCACATGCTGCCCTTCTTCGGTCACGCCCACGTCGGCTATCTGCCGAACGGCAAGGTGGTGGGCCTGAGCAAGGTGGCCCGCGTGGTGGACGTCTTCGCCCGCCGGCTCCAGGTGCAGGAGCGCCTCACCAACCAGGTGGCCGACGCCCTGATGGAGCATCTCGGCGCCCACGGCGTCGCCGTGGTCATGGAGGCGAGCCACACCTGCATGATGATGCGCGGGGTGCAGAAGCAGAACAGCACCACCGTCTCCAGCGCCATGCGCGGGAGCTTCCAGGAGGACCCACGCACCCGCGCGGAGTTCATGGGGTTTCTGCACAAGTAGCGCGCCGTCGCGGACGGCCGCCGCGCGGCGACGGGTGGAGGCGCCGGCGCATTGGCTATACTGCGGCGGCAGCCAAACCCCATTGTTCAGCACGCCGACCCGAGGCCGACTGATGCCCGCCGCCGCGCACCTGCCACACGTCTGGACCCGGGGCGAGTACGAGCGTCTCATTGCGTCCGGCGGGCTCCACCCGGAGTCCCGCGTAGAGCTGGTGGATGGCGAGATTCTGGACATGGCGCCACAGGAAAGCCTGCACGCAACGGGCGTGCGACTCGCCGAAGAAGCGATGCGGAGCGCCTTCGGTCGTGGCTTCGACGTCCGCACCCAGTTGCCCCTCGCCATCGACGGGCACTCCGAGCCCGAGCCCGACATCGCCGTCGTCACCGGCACCCCACGCGACTATCGCGATGCGCACCCGACGACGGCGGTGCTCGTCATCGAGGTCGCCGACAGCTCCCTCGACTTCGATCGCACCCGCAAGCGCTCACTCTACGCCCGCAACGCCATCCCCGAGTACTGGATACTGAACCTCGTCGATGCCGTGCTGGAGGTGCATCGGGAGCCCGCCGGCGGTGACTACGCGCGCCGGACCGTGCTCGGAGCGTCCGAGCGGATCACGCCGCTCCGGGCTGCGGACGCCCGGGGCATCGCCGTCGCCGACGTGCTGCCCTAGCTCTCCTGCGCCGAAGTGACGCCAACGAGTCCTGCGCACTGCGAAGCCCGCATCGGAATCGATCCCGACAGCGATACCCATCCCGATTGTTCGCCAGACTTCGGCGCCGCTGTACCAGCCCGTTGACAGCCGCCGCCGGCAACGCTCGCCGCGGACAGTCGCCCTGTTGCCTGCCAGCGCGCCACACTGACACCATCAGTCGTCGCGGTCGCGGTCGCGCTCGCGGTGGCCATGGTCGTCATCGTCCTCGCGATCCCCCCCGTCATCGCGGTCCCGTCCATCATCGCGCTCGTCGTCATCGCGGTCGCGCTCATCGCCGTCCTCGGGGTCGCCGCCGCGCTCCCCGTCATCGTCGCTGTGATCGTCATCCTCGCTACCGGGGCGATCCGGGTTGTCCACGAGCACGGCGGCCGTGAAGCGCTGTTGCCGGCCTTCGCTCAGCGTGACGTCCGCGGTGATGCCATGCCAGCCGTTCGCCAGCTCCCGGGTGTCGAGAAAGCCCGACGCCCCGCCAGCGTCCGTGTCCTCATCGTCGGCGCCCAGCGTCCAGGGGGCCGTACCATCGCTGTCCACGAGCTCGCCGTCGACGAACCAGTGGACCAGCTCGATGCCGTCGCGGTCGGCGACGAAGACCTGGATCGGCCCGCTCACCACCAGCCCGTCCAGCGGCTCCGCAGCACCCGGGTCCACAGCAACGAGCACGCCCAGGCCGGGATCCGGGAGCAGCCGGCCGCGGCAGTCATCGCCGCTGCAATCCGGGTCCGTGTCATCGAGGTAGAAGTCGCAGTCGTTGTCGCGGCCATCGGTGCAGTCCTCCACGGCGCCGGGGTTCACGGTCGGGTCGGTGTCGTCGCAGTCGATGGGTCCGCACAGGCCGCCCTCGGGGCTGAAGCGATCGCCGTCCGCGTCCAGGCAGCCGGCGCAGGCGACGGCGGCCGGGTCGGCACCGTCGATGAGTCCGTTGCAGTCGTTGTCGAGGCCGTCGGCGCAGTCCTCGACGGCCCCGGGATTCACGCTCGGATCGGCGTCGTCACAATCGATGGGTGCGCAGCTGGCGTCCCCCGCGAGCCAGCCGTCGCCGTCCGCATCGATGCAGCCGGTGGCCGCGGTCACCTCGATACGGCGCGTGGCCGGGGTCGGGTCCGTTAGATCGGCGTCGGCGACAGCGAGGCGCACGGTGAAGGTGCCGGCGCTTGGATAGGTCACCACATGCGGCCCCGGGCCGGTGGCGGTGCCGACACCGAAGTCCCAGCTGAGCGTCAGCGCATCGCCGTCGGGATCGCTGCCCGCCCCCTCGAAGCGCAGGGTGCTGCCGGCGCTGATGCGCTGATCGGCGAGCGGCGCGGTGATGTGACCATCCGGCGCCCGGTTCGGCGGTGTGCCGGTGCAGTACAGCTCGAAGGTCCGGTTGCGCCACCAGTCCCAGGTGCCCGGCTGGGCCCCGCTGCCCGAGCGGTCACGATGGCAGAGCAGGCAGCCGTCGCCGCCGCCACCGAGATCGGCAAAGGGCGTGGAGCCGTCGTAGCCGGCGCAGAAGGCGTCCACCTCCTCGCCGTAGCCGGGCCAGGCGATGGCGCCGCTGCAGGCGAGCAGCAGCAGGGCGCCGGCGCCGAGCGCGCGAAAGTGTGGGCGATTGATGGGCCATGCGCGGCCACGGCCCCAAGGCATGAGTTGAAAAAGATGCATCTGTGATACCCCGCAGGATTCAGGTGATGACGGACACACATCCGTAACAGCAGCAGGCGCCCGGCAGACGACGCTCAGCGCACGTTCAGCTCGATCCGGCTGCCACCGTCGGCGTCCGCCAGGTGGACGGCGCAGGCGATGCAGGGGTCGAAGCTGTGAATGGTGCGGAGGATCTCGATGGGCTGGGCCGGGTCGTGCAGCGGCTGCCCGCGCAGGGACGCCTCATAGGGTCCGGCGACGCCGGCCGCGTCCCGGGGTCCGGCATTCCAGGTGCTGGGCACGACACACTGGTAATTGGCGATGCGGCCGTCGCGGATGACCACCCAGTGCGCCAAAGCGCCGCGGGGGGCTTCGGTGTAGCCGGCGCCCAGGGCGCTCGCGGGCCAGCGGGCGGGATAGAACAGGGCGTCGTTGTGGGTGCTCACATCACCCGCGGCGATGTTGGCCTCCAGCCGGTCGAGCCAGCCGGGCATGCGGTCGGCGATGAGCTTGGTCTCCAGGGTGCGGGCGGCGACCCGGCCCAGGGTGGAGTAGAGCGCCGACAGCGGCAGGCGCAGCTGCTCCAGCGTCCCGTCCACGAGCGCGCGGGTCGCGTCATGACCGGTGGCATAGAGCATCAGCACCCGCGCCAGGGGCCCCACCTCCATGGGTTGACCACGCCAGCGCGGGGATTTGAGCCAGGAGTAGCCCTGCTCGGGGTCCAGGCGCTGATAGGGCGGCGTTGGGCCCGTGTAGCGCGGGCGCGTCTCGCCGTCGTAGGGGTGCAGGGCGGCGTCCTTGCCGGCGGAATACTCGTACCAGGAGTGGGTGACGGACTCGCGCACCTGGTCGGGGTCGTCCAGGTCCACCGGCTGCACGCTGGTGAGATCCCGGCCGAGGATGACACCCCGCGGGATGAACAGCCGCGCCGGATCGTCCATACCGACCTCCGGGTCGGGGAAGTCGCCGTAGGTCATGAAGTTGCCGATCCCCTCACCGCGCAGCGTCCAGTCCTTGTAGTACTCGGCAATGGCCAGGGTGTCAGGGACGTACACCTGGTCCACGAAGCGCTGCATGTCCGCGATGACCTCGGCGATGACGCGCCGGCCGCGCCGGTCCAGGGCGGTCTTGCCGGGGTTGCCGTCGAGGGCGCAGGGGGCGCCGCCGACGACGAAGTTCGGATGCGGGTTCTTACCACCCAAGAGCGCGTGCAGCCGGGCGGCACGGCGCTGCCAGTCCAGGGCCTCCAGGTAATGCGCAAAGGCGAGCAGGTTCAGCTCCGGGGGCAGGCGGTACTCGGGGTGGCCCCAGTAGCCGTTCGCGAAGATGCCGAGCTGGCCGCTGCCGACAAAGGCGGCCAGGCGGTCCCGGACATCGGCGAAGTAGCCCCGGGTGTTGTTGGGCCAGGGGCTCAGGCACTGCTGCAGGTCCGCGGCGGCCGCCGGGTCGGCCTCCAGCGCCGAGACCACGTCCACCCAGTCCAGCGCGTGCAGGTGATAGAAGTGCATGACATGGTCGTGCACGAACTGCGCCGCGATCATCAGGTTGCGGATCAGCTCGGCGTTGGGCGGGATGGGGTAGTCCAGCGCCTGCTCCACGGCGCGCACAGAGGCGATCCCGTGCACCAGGGTGCAGACACCGCAGATGCGCTGCGCGATGGCCCAGGCATCGCGTGGATCGCGGCCGATCATCATGTTCTCGATCCCGCGCACCATGGTGCCGGCGCTGGCGGCGCTGGTGATGATGCCGTTCTCGGTTTCGGCCTCGATGCGCAGATGGCCTTCGATGCGGGTGACAGGGTCGACGACGACGGTGCTCATGATGCTGCTCCGGATGCTGCCGAGGTGCTGCTCGGCGTGCTGCTGGGGTGTTTTTCAGGCGCAGACGGGCCCGGGCCTGTGGCGATGGCCGCCGCAGGCCGTCCGCTGCGGGTGCAGGGACTCGGGGCGGGGCCGCCGGTCAGCCCGCGGGCGGCTCGTCCGGGTAGAAGACGCTGCCGGTGAAGCGGTCGCCGCCCGGTGCCAGGGCGCGGTCGAAAAAGCCGGGCTCCGAGCAGCCGAGGCAGCCATGCCCGGACAGCACCGGGAAGCTGGTGCCCAGGTTCCATCGCATCGACGCGCAGGCGTTATGGGCTTCCGGTCCCTTGCAGCCGAGCTCGTACAGGCAATGGCCCTGGCGTGCCGCGTCGTCGTCGAAGGCACGGGCGAAGCGCCCACGGTTGAAGTGCGGCAGCCGCGGGCAGCGGTCGTGGACGGTCTCGGCGAACCACGCGAGCGGACGGTCGAGCTCATCCAGGTCGGGCGGTGCGCCGAAGGCGAGGAAATGTGCGATGACGCCCGCCATGACGCCCGGTACCGGCGGGCAGCCCGGGACATTCACCAGCGGTCGGCGCGGCACCAGTCCCGCGCGCATGAGGTCGCCGACGCCCTTCGCCGCGCCTTGATTCAGCGCCGGCGCCCGGATTGCCGCCACCGCCGGCAGGCCGCCGAAGGCGGCACAGGTACCGACGGAGAGCACCAGCGCGGCGCCTTCAGCCGTATGCCGCAGCATGTCCAGGTTGGTCTCGCCGGCAACGGTTGACCAGGCCGCCTGCGCACCCGTGGGCACGGCGCCGTCCACGATCAGCACATAGGCGCCGAAGTGCTCGGCGACGGCGGCGGCCCGCGCCGCCTCCGCGGCGTTTCCGCTCGCGGCCTGCAGGGTGTGGTGATAGTCGAGCGACAGGTGGTCCAGGATCAGGGACTCAATGCCGGGCTCTGCCGCACGGATCAGGGATTCCGTGCAGCCTGTGCACTCCTGAGACGACAGCCAGATGACGCTCGGCCGCGGCGCGGCGCTCAAGCCCGCGGCAAGCGCTCGCGCCCGCGCCGGCGGCAGCGCCAGCGCGGATGCCGTCATGGCGCAGAAGCGCAGGAAGCTGCGGCGGCTCACGCCGTGGCGCCTGAGGTGATCACTGAAGGTCTCGCGGGTCGTCATCCGGCCACTCCACTCTGGTTTGAAACGCGCTGGATCGCGTCTGTCGGGCACGCCGATAACCGGCGCAAGCTCAAGCGGCTTTTCTCAGCTGCTTGTGGTTAAGCGTAAAACCTACTTAATTGATGGGCGGTTCCCCTATTTTTGAATAAGGATATTAATTAGCCCGGCAGCTGGAAGCAAGACTGTGAGCAAGGCCGCAAAATGCTGAGCAGCCGCCTGCGAATTGCGGTTGACCTGACATCGAGGAATTGCAATGGGCGCGGGGCGTCCACGTTCCGAACGTCTTTTCCGGACACGTCATGCGCACATGCGATGCCTGCTTCATCCGTTGTCTCAGCGTATCCGAGACAAAGACGATTCAGCCCATTATTATTATTTTTTAGGACTTTATGATTAATCTGATCATATACATAGGCGGTTCCGGGATGCTCTCTTCGGACACTCTTCAATAGGGATCGTATATTGGATCGATCCGCCCCTGCGGGCACTTCCGGCGTATCGCACACAACCAGTCGCCCACATAGGCTGCCGGCTGCCATTGAGCGTGGATGATTCCGCGCTTTCGTCCACTGCCCGGTTGCCCACGCGCATCGCTGACAGCAGTGATACACGCAATGCACCACCCAGACCGGGAGCCGCACCCGATTGAATCGAGCGCTTGGGCATCACGACTGAACCGCTGCTCACCCCGCGCGCATTCGGCGTCAACCCGGCGTGGTCGCCCGCGCTCCGGCTGCGGCGCCTGGCCCGCCGCTTCTGGGGCACGGCGCCCGCGCTGCCGAACCGGGGGGAAGGAACGGCGGGCGCCGGGCGCAGGCAGGTCAGACACCTTGCCGGGGCACGGACGGGTACAGCCTAGGCGAGGCTTGATTAAAAAATCCTTAAGTACCCTTGGGTGCGGTCTGGATGCGGAAGCGGGGCAAAGTGCGCAACAGGGTGGCTCAGTGCGCCTATGGGAGGCTACGGGGCCGTCCCAGGGGATGGGCAAGCGGCAGGATCAGGACAATCAACCCAAATAGAACGGTTGCCCCCTGGCCCGGCGAATTCCGCAAGTCGATACAGTCCAAGCGGCGTGACTTGCCGCCGCCGACTGGGCACGATGCAGGCATGCGGATGTCGATGGCGCCGTTGTAGCCGCTCATCAGGTCGTAGTCGTGGCTCAGCGGCGCGCCGCCGTCGCCGCCTGCGCCGATCCAGGCACCGCTGTTCAGCAGGTAGGTCCCCCCGCGCAGCAGGATGCGATCGCCGGGCCCGGCGACGCCCTCCAAAGTGGCGCGGCCGATGCTGGCAAAGGGGTCGTCGATGGTGCCGGTGACGGGCCAGTGGTCGTCACCGTCAGGTCACAGCGCCAGGCGCCCCTGCCCGTCCGGCACCTGCGTCTCGGTGAGCCGCTGGCGCAGCCGCGTGAGCCGCCCGGCGCCGGTCCGGTGCACGGCGGTGTTGAGCGCTCTGGGCTCAGCGATGAGCACCACCAGCCGCTTCCCCCTGGTCACGGCGGTGTAGAGCAGATTGCGCTGTAGGAGCGTGAAGTGCTGCATGGCGAGCGGGATGACCACGGCGGGATACTCGGAGCCCTGGGCCTTGTGCACCGTGGTGGCGTAGGCGAGCGCGATCTCGTCCAGCTCGCCGAGCTCGTAGTCCACGCGGCGGCCGTCGAAGTCGATGTGCACCAGGCCTTCCTCGGTGTCGATGCTGTGGACGCGGCCGATGTCGCCGTTGAAGACCTCCTTGTCGTAGTTGTTCACCAGCTGGATCACCTTGTCGCCGGGGGCATAGGTCCAGCCGAAGCGCTCGATGCGTGGCTCGGCGGCGGGGTTCAGCAGCCCCTGCAGGGCGAGGTTCAGCGCGCGGGCGCCAAGGCCGCCGCGGTGCATGGGCGTCAGCACCTGGATGTCGCGCACCGGGTCCAGCCCGAAGCGGGCCGGGATGCGCTCGGCAACGGCCCGCAGCAGGCGCTCGTGCACCTGCTCCGGGTTCTCGCAGCGGATCAGGTAGAAGTCGCTGTCGGCGTCGTTGGCCGACGCCAGCGGCGGCTCGCCCCGGTTGATGCGGTGGGCGTTGACGACGATGCGCGACGCCGCGGCCTGCCGGAAGACTTCGGTGAGCCGTACCGTGGCCACCCGCCCCGAGCCGATGAGGTCGGCCAGCACCGCCCCGGGGCCCACCGACGGCAGCTGGTCCACGTCCCCCACCAGCAGCACGGCAGCAGTTGTGGGCACTGCCCGCAGCAGCTGATTCATGAGCGCTGTATCCACCATGGAGACCTCGTCGCAGACCAGGAGGTCCGTCTCCAAAGGGCTGTATTGATCGCGCTTGAAGCCCATCCCCTGGGGGTCGAATTCCAACAGCCGGTGGATGGTCTTGGCCTGCTGCCCGGTCAGCTCCGCGAGCCGCTTGGCGGCACGGCCCGTGGGGGCGCAGAGGCGCACGGCCACGCCCTTAGCACGCAGGATGCGCAGAATGGCGTTCACCACCGTCGTCTTGCCGACCCCGGGGCCGCCGGTGACGATGGTGACCTTGCCGTTGACGGCGGCGGCGATGGCCTGGCGCTGCGACGCCGACAACGTCATCCCCGTCTTGCCCTCCACCCAGCCGAGGGCCTTGTCGGTGTCGATCCGACCCCAGGGCGGCGAGTCCAGCGTCAGACGTGCGATGCCGCGGGCGATGCCCAACTCCGCCCGCTGCAGGGCCGCCAGCAGCACGGCGGGGCGGGCGTCGATGGTCTCCGCCACGAGGTGCTCGTCGGCGATCTCTGCGGCGATGGCCTGCTCGATGCCGGGCGGCGGAATGCCGAGCAGGGTCGCCGCCTTGGCCGTCAGCTGGTCGAGGTACGCGGCGCAGTGGCCGTCGCCGGCGATCTCCTGCAGCACATGGCGCACGCCGGCGCCGGCGCGCAGGGGTGAGTCGGCTGGGACGCCGAGCCGCTGCGCCAGCTGGTCCGCCGTCTTGAAGCCGATGCCGTGGATGTCGAGGGCGAGCCGGTAGGGGTTCTCGCGCACCCGCTCCACGGCCGCCTCGCCGTAGGTCTTGTAGATGCGCACGGCGCGCGCGGTGCCCACACCGTGGGACTGCAGAAAGACCATGATCTCGCGGATCACCTTCTGCTCCGCCCAGGCATCCGTCACCCGCCGCTGGCGCTTGGGGCCAATGCCGGGCAGCGTCAGCAGGCGCTCGGGGTTGTCCTCGATGACATCGAACACCCGCTCGCCGAAGGCCCGCACCAGCTTGCGGGCGAAGTGCGGGCCGATGCCCTTCACCATGCCGGAGCCGAGATAGCGCTCGATGCCCTCCAGCGTGCTCGGCGGGATCACCTTCAGCTGCCGCGCCTTGAACTGGAGCCCATGCCTGCGGCTCTGCACCCACCAGCCGTCCGCCTCCACGTACTCGCCGGGCGACACGCTCGCTGCCTGCCCGGTGAGTGTCACCAGGTCACGCTGCCCCCGCACCTTGAGCCGCAGCACGCAGAAGCCGCTCTCCGGGCTGTGGAAGGTGACCCGCTCCACGGCGCCCGAGAGGTGCTCTGGCGGCGCTGCACCGGGCTCGCCATCGCCGGGGCGGCCCTGGCCGGGCTGGGGGTGGGCGGTCGAGGGCAAGATCGCGGGTGCCGACGCGCAACAAAGATCAGGACGGGCTCAGAGCAGCTTCACCAACGCGGCAATGGCGAGCACCTGGGCGAAACATCAGCGACACCAGCCAGATGAGCAGCGCGTTCTTGCTCTGGACGATCTCTTTGCGCACCCCGCCGAGCTCGATCTGCAAACGCAGCCCCGCCTCGCGCACGTCCGTGGTGCGCGCGACCTCACCCGGCCGCGGCCAGCCCTCTTCGAGCTGACCGATGGCCTCGATGATGAGCCGAAACCGCGCCCGATCGTCGGCGGCCGCGTCGAGCTGATCGTAGAGCTTGAGTGCGAGTCCCATGTCACCGCCCCTCGGGCGCACCGCTGCCCGATGGATTGTCGATCTCCAAGCTTCCCAACAAAGCCGATCAGCTGCAACAAGGTCCGCCGGCTCGGGCATCCGAGGCCGGCAGGCGCCGCGGGGCTCCGATCAATGCAGGACTGGTGCTGCCTGACAACTTGGCGCAGCAACGGGCCGGGATGGACCTACCGCAAGTACGTCGAGCCCACTGGGCCGACTGGCGCGCGCCCCAGTGCGCTGGCGCGGCCCTTGCGGTGTTTGCAAGGGGCGTGACAGCGCACGGGCGCAGTGGGGGCCGACGAGGGGCGTCCGAGCGTCCAGGCCACGCGGGCGCCGCGATCGCAGCCGGGCGGTCGGGTTGGCGCCCCTGGCCGACGCTGAGTGCCGCCCGGAGCAGTCCGCGCGCCCCGCGGTCAGGCGCGGCGCCTGCACCCACGCGCGGCGGCCGGGCACTGCCGGGCCTCGCCGGCAGCGAGCGCGCGCCATATCGAACTAGCAATCACACCGGCGAGTGTCGGAAAAAGGTTGACATGTTCCGAGGCGCCAGCCGCGCAGCTCGCGTGCGTAGAGCTGGGAGTGGTAGCCGGAGAGCATCACCAGCGCGCCCGGCGATCAGAAAGCTGCAGGCTGACCGCGGCCGGGAACTGGCGGCGCTGCGGGCGCGAAAGACGCAGGCCGCCGACAAACTTGCCGGGGCAACCTGGGAGCAGAGCATTTCGCAGGAGATCGCGGCCGTCGCGCAGCGCTACGGGGATGACACTGCTGTCCGGCAGGACGCGGTCGCACGGATGCGTGAGCAGGTTCGCGCGCTCGGGAAATAGTCCCCTCGCATGCCGGCGCCGGTGCTGCGGGAGATTGTCAGTGCAGCACCGCCGGCGCACCCTCCCCGCAGCACACCCGCGCGAGCAGCTGCTCCCGGCCGGAGAGCGCGAGCATCAGCGCCACATCCAGCGGCTGCGCGCACCAGCCTTCAGCGCCCGCCGGGCACTCGGCCCAGGCGGCGCCGAAGCCGCCGAGCCAGTGGTGCTGGGCGGCGCCGTCGTCGAGGGGCGGGAAGTCGGTCGGGTCCGTGCTGCCGTGGAAGACGGCGATGCCGGCGGCGGACCAGTACTCCGCCTTGGGCGTGGTCGGCTCGGCGATGCTGACGACGGGGTGCGGCATGGCGTTGGGGGCGGGCCCGCGGGTTGGGTCACCAGGATGCGCCTTTGGTCAAGGCTTCGAAGCGCGGCCGCCGCGGATAGGGCGCGCCCCGAAGCGCCGGACCACGCTCAGATACCCGACACCCGCGAGAAGGGTTGCCAACACGAGCCCGCGCGGCTCCGGCACCTGCGCATCCCTGTAGCCGATGTAGGTATAGCCATCAGTGTGGCCGAACACCGAAACGGCCCACGGTGCTGTCCACTGGATATTGCCTTGTGCGATCAGATCGGAAAGCTCGCCCACCCAGTCGTCGCCGGTAGCGGGATTAGCCCAGCGGAAGGCCCAGTCCAGTCCAGGGGTCAACGCATCGTCGAACTCAAGCGCGAGCAGTCCGCTTGTCTGCAGATCGAGCGTTGTGCCGTCAAAGGTCAACCCGCTCAATTCGCCCAGTGACTGCCGAATTGTCAGGGCAGAACTGTTCTGGACCCGCAATGACGACAGGACGACATCATCGCCGCCTGTCAGCAGCAGCGCGCTGCCCGAGCCGACGTCGAGGGAGTCTGCTTGGATGGCACCGTCGTTGGTGAGTTGGCCGGCCCAGTAAGTGCTCCCCAGATCGATTCTACGGGCCGTGATGTCGTGGCCGCGAGCATCCAGCACGGCCGGCCCGAGGGCTGTATCTGTACCCCAAACAGTGATGTCTCCCGTCAGGCTCAGCGCGGCGCCAAGATCAAGGCGGCTTCCAGCTGCCGTGACGCTGACCTCTCCACTGACGTTAGTCGCGGCCCCGGTGGTGACCCCAGCGCCATTCCTGACGCTTAGACCGCCGGTCACTCGGTCATCTGCATCGAGCGTGAAGGAGCCCGCCCTGACAACGAGATCACGGCTCACGATGATCGCACCGTCATCGATGATGTCACCCGCGTATCCTGGGCCGGCATCCAGTCCAAGGACGAGATCCCGCACCGAGATGTCATGGCCCGCCGCCTGTACGAAGGCAGTCCCATTGGTGTCGCCCCATACATCCAGGTCTTCCGCGAGAGACAGCGGCGCACCGAGCTGCAGCGTGCTGCCGTCGCCTTTCACCTCGACCTCGGTACTGATATTCGCCGTGGCGGAGGTGGCGGCAACGGCGCCAAGCTTCACGACCAGCGAATCGCTGGTGTCCTGTGGAGCGAAGGTGAAGGTATTGCCGCCTGCGACGGTAAGCTCCCCGCTGATGCCCAGGCGACCCCCGGCGTGGTCGACCGTCCCGGTGCCGTTGGTCGAGGAGCCAATCCGCAGCGAGCCCGTGGACAGTGAGAAGCCCCTCAGCAGCAGGTTGCCCTCGGCATCGCTTGCGGTCCCGACTTCCACCAGGTCCGTCACAGTGTCCCGGGACAGGAAAACGTTCGCCGGATCTGCCCCGAGAACGCCTCCGGCAATACGCGCGCCATCATCCAGGCCCGGGGGACCGCCGGAGGGTGTCCAGGTAAAAGGATCACTCCAGTCCCCGTCGGTTACCGCATCGTAGAACACTCCGGCCTCAGCCGGCGGTACGGTCCATCCAGCCATAGCGGTCAACGCCGCAATTATCTGCAAACTCCGCATGCTCGCTTCTCCTTCGTATGCTGCCTTCCGGGGATGCCATCGGGGGTCCCCCTAACATAGTGACCGCAGAGTATACGGAGCGTGAATCGGCGTCGCCACCCTCAGGGCCGCTGCGGCCCCGTCCTCGCCCACACCCCGCGCCCCACGTCCCGCGCCCTGTCCTGCGCGGCGTAGTAACGCCCATCTCGGCAGTGCTGCGGGTAGACGGCGGCCTGGCCGGCGCTGACCAGGGCGAGGTTGAGGGGCTCGCTGCCGCCGTGCCGACGCTGACGCCGGGCAACAGCAAAACCACGAAAGTCCGCTCGACGCTGAGGTACTCCGGCAGCCCGTCGTCCGTCACGAGACTGCAACGCCTGCCGAGGCTCGGGGTTCGCTAACATCGCAGGTTATGACGGGCGCCGCGGACTGGCCGCTGGCGCCGCGAGCACGGAACCCTGAGCATGCAATACCGCCCGCACAAGACCAAGATCGTGGCCACCATCGGCCCGGCGTCCGACCAGCCGGCGCTGCTCCGCGCGCTCATCGAGGCGGGTCTGGACGTGGCCCGCCTGAACTTCTCCCACGGTGATCCGGCCTACCACGCGGGCGTCATCGACCGGTTGCGGGCGGCCGCTGCCGACACGCGCCGGCGCGTGGCCATCATGGGCGATCTGCCGGGGCCCAAGATGCGCGTCGGCGAGATTGCGGACGAGCCCATCGAGCTGCACCGCGACCAGCTCATCACGCTCACCACCCAGGACTGCGTCGGCACCGCAGACCGGGTCAGCGTGAGCTTCCCCGGCCTGCCGGCGGCGGTGCAGCCCGGTGACCGGCTCTTCCTGAACGACGGCTTCATCCTGCTCAAGGTCGTCGAGGTGCAGGGCTGCGATGTGGTCTGCAACGTGCGCGCGGGCGGGGAGCTGCGCTCGCGCAAGGGGCTGAATCTGCCGGGCATCGACCTCGGCATCAGCGCCTTCACCGACGACGACCGGGCCTGGCTCGAGTTTGCCGCGGAGCATCGCATCGACGCCGTGAGCCAGTCCTTCGTCGCCACGGCCGAGGACATCAGCGCGGTGCGCGACACCGCCCGATCGCTCGACTACGACCCCTTTGTCATCGCCAAGATCGAGCGGGCCACGGCCCTTGAGAACCTGGAGGGCATCCTCGACGCCGCGGACGGGCTCATGGTGGCCCGCGGCGACCTCGGCGTGGAGATCCCCATCGAGACCATCGCGGTCGCGCAACGGCGCATCACGGAGCTCGCCAACCGGGTGGGCAAGCCTGTGATCACCGCCACCCAGATGCTGGAGTCCATGGTGACCCTGCGCCGGCCGACGCGGGCGGAGGCCACCGACGTGGCCAACGCCATCCTGGGCGGGACGGACTGTGTCATGCTCTCGGCGGAGTCGGCCATGGGGCGCTTTCCGGTGGAATCCGTGGAGATGCTGGCGGGCATCGCCACCGCCATCGAGCCGGAGCGCAATCTGCGCCTGCAGGCCGAGCGGGTCGGCGCCTATGATGCCGACGGCAGCCGCCGCGCCGTGGACCTCATCGCCCGCAGCGCCTACCACACCGCCGAGCGCAGCCACCCGCGGCTGGTGGCGGTGCCCACACGCAGCGGCAACACCGCCCGGCGCATCGCCCGCTTCCGGCTGCCCTGCCCGGTGGTGGCCTTCACCCCCAATCCCGAGACGGCCCAGCGCCTGTGCTTCAGCTATGGCGTCTACCCGCAGGAGGTCGGCACCGACCTGGCGGACTGGACGGAGTTCGTGCGCAGCTGGCTCACGGAGCAGGGCATCGCCGAGGGCCTGGTACTGCTGACACAGGGTCCCTCCGATGTCCATCCCTGCGGCAACCACCGCCTGGAGATCATCGAGCTGGACGGCGAGCGTGCCGATGCCTGCCGCTGACCGCCCTGTGCGCCGGCTGCGCGACTCGCCACCCCGGAGCGGTCCCAGTCACGCTGCCGCAGCCCGATGACCAGCATCCATACGCACGAAGCCGGCACCACCGAGCCGGACGACGGCCCGCACTTCGTGACCCTGCCGGATGGGCGCCGCCTCGCCTATGCCGAGTACGGCGCCGCCTCGGGCCACCCGGTGCTCTACTGCCACGGCTTTCCCAGCTCGCGGCGGGAGGCGCGGCTCATGCACGCGGACGCCGTCGCCGCCGGCGCCCGCATCATCGCGCCGGACCGCCCGGGCTACGGCGACTCTGACCACGCCCCCGGCCGCCGTCTGGCCGACTGGGCAGACGACTGTGCCGCACTGGTGGGCGCGCTCGGGCTGTCCCACTTCGCCATCGTCGGTGTCTCCGGCGGCGGCCCTTACGCGCTCGCCTGTGCCTGCCACCTGCCGGCGCGCCTGCCGCCTGCGCGGGCGGGCGCCCTCGCCGCCTGCACCCTGGTGTGTCCCCTTGGTCCGATTCATCACGCCAGACTGACGAGACAGATGAACCCCGCCGCCCGCGCCAGCCTGCGGGTCGGGCGCTGGCCCGGCTGGGTCGCCGACCTGATCTACGGGGCACCCACCACCGCCGTGCTCGCCCGCTGGCCGCAGCTGGTGGAGAAGTTCCGCCATATCGCCGCGCCGGCCGCCGACCGGGCCGTGCTGCGTGCGGGCGACACCGCGGCCATCCTCAACCGGACCATCGCGGACGCCATGCGCAACGGCGCCCTGGGCGCGCGGCGGGATCTGTGGCTTTACACCCACGACTGGGGCCTTGAACTGGGGCAGATACACCGACCCATCCGCATCTGGCATGGCGAGGCGGACGGTACCGTCCCCGTGAGCCACGCCCGCTGGCTCGCGGCGCATCTGCCTGATACCAGCCTCACACTGTTGCCGGGCGAGGGCCACTACTCGGTGCCCATCGGCTTTGCACGCCGTATCCTCACCGAGCTTACGGACGTCTTGCGCGTTCAGCCGGAGTAGAGCGCAGGCGCATGCCCGACCAACTCTCCGGCCCGCCCCTATTGCTTCGGGCGGGACGCGCACCCGGTGACCCACACTGGAAGTCGCGCGGCCGCCCGGGTACGCCGACTTCAGTCGGCACCCTGGGGCCGGCGGACTTCAGTCCGCCGGCGGCAAATGATGGCCTGGCCTCCGGTGCTCCGCAGCCTCGCACCAGCTCCCGCGCCCGCCACACCGGGCTTCCGATGCGCTTCACTTAAGGGCATGCTTGAGGCCACGCACACCGACGAGCCGCTGCGCGCCAGCCGGACAGTCCTTGGCACTTTGGAGGAGCCGAGCCATGCATTACCCCGCCATCGGCCGCTGTTGGCACTGCGGCACGGAGCTCACGGAGCTCGACTACGCCCGCGAGGGCACCTGCCCGGGCTGCCGCAAATCCACCCATTGCTGCCGCAACTGCCGCTGGTACGCCCCCGGCCGGCCCAACGACTGCGCGGAGCCGGTTGCGGACCAGGTGACGGAAAAGGATCGGGCCAACTTCTGCGGTTACTTCGAGCCGACCTTTACGGAGCAGACCCCGGGCGACACGGCGGACGCGGACAGCCTGCGCCGGGCCGCGGAGGACCTGTTCAAGTGACCGCGCCGAGCCGGTGGCTCGACGGCACGCCGCCGGCATGGACGAAGCACGTGACGGTTCAACAACAAATCCAACCCTTGCAGGGCGGATAAGCGCAGCGCATCCGCCGCTTCCCTCTGGGGGATGTGCTTCGCTCATCCACCCCAGTACAGCGGCCCCGTACTACTGCGAACAATCGGGATCGGGATCGGGATCGGGATCGATACCGACAGCGACGCCGATACCGACGCGGAAGCGGGCTTCGCAGTGCGCAAGGCTCGTTGGTGTCACTTCGGCGCAGGTGTACTGGGTGCTGAGCCGGCAATGGCTCAGCACCGAAGTTAAGTTTACCGTCCGCGAATCTTGTCCCCGAATCCTGGGGCTTTGGCGTGGTCGCTCAGCCGTGCTCCAGGGGCAGGGTGGTGGCGACGGGGGTGTCCGCGGCGGGGTCGAAGGCGAGCTCCAGCATCCGGTCGGCGACGAAGGCGGGTGAGCTGAAGGCGTCTTTGGCCTTGAGATCCAGGAACTTCTGCACCCGCGGGAACTGCTCCGGGGTGCAGTCGCGGATCATGGCCTGCATGTCGGTGTCGATGATGCCCGGGGCGACGGCATGCACGCGCAGACCGCTGCCGGCCTCTTCAAGGGCGATGGCCTCGCTCATGCGGTCCACGGCGGCCTTGCCGGCGCAGTAGGCGGACCAGCCGGCGTAGGCATTGCGCGCCGCACCGGAGCTGATGTTGAGCAGCACACCGTCACCGCCGCGCTCGCGCACATGGCGGATGAAGGCGCGGCTGCCGTTGAACACGCCGGTGACGTTCACCTGGATGTTCAGGGCGAAGGCATCCGGGTCGTTGTCGCGCAAGGGGCCGATGGGCGCCAGCAGCCCGGCGTTGTTGATCCAGAGGTCCACGCGGCCGAAGCGGGCCACCACGTCGGCGCAGAGCTGCGCCATGGCGGCGTAGTCGGTGACGTCCGCGGCCTGGGTGAGCAGCCTGGTGTCATCGCCGTCGAGCGCCGGGCGGTGCCTTGCGCAGACGCCGACCTTGAGACCGCGCTCCAGAAAGCGTGCGGCAAGGCCGGCGCCCAGTCCGCGGCTGGCGCCGGTGATCACGGCGACTTTATCGGTCAAATCCATGCTTTCCCCCTTCATGTCGGCTCGGATTATCGTGCGCGGCGCACCGGCATCAGGCACCCACCGGCGAGCGCCGCGTCAGCCACAGGGCCGCAGCGGTGACCAGCAGCGCCGCCGCGAGCAGGGCGACGCCGATGGTCGGGTTGCCCAGGGCGTCCGGGCGCAGCAGCATGGTGAGGCCCAGGCCGAGCATCATGACACCGGAGAGGAGCTTCAGCACCCTCCCCTCGCGCTCGCTCAGCTTGCGGGCACCGAGGGTGAAGGTGAAGACGAGGACGATGGCGGCGAGCGGCAGCACGTAGATGAGGTTGTAGAGCGCCAGGTAGGCGTAATAGGTCCAGCCGGAGAGCGCCTGCAGGGTCAGCACGCGGGTGTAGACCATCGGGAAGCCCGCGGTGCAGAGCAGCTCGTAACTGTTGGCTGCAAGCGCCAGGGCGACGGTGCCGAACAGCATGGTGCCGAGGTGCTCGGCATTCAGCAGCCCGCGCACCCGCTGATAAAGACCAGGCTTAGCGCCCTCGGGGATGGACAGGCTGGGGCCCGCCCGCAGCCGGAAGAAGTCCTTGACGTTGAGCACACCGATCAGCACGGCCACCAGGCCCGCGATGACCGTCACCACCGGGGCACCGCCCACCACCAGGAACAGGTTCAGCCAGGCGGCCATGAACAGGAAATAGACGAGCCCCGAGAAGAACACGAAGGTGCCGCCCACCAGCAGCATGCGGGCCCGTGAGCGGGCATGCACCATCAGGCTCAGCAGAAACAGCAGCACGAAGAAGGCGCAGGGGTTGAAGGCATCCAGCCCGGCGAGGACCAGGGTGAACACGGGCAGCGACAGCCGCTCGGCATCCACATTGCCGAGCACCGGAACACTGAGCGGCCCGGCCGCCGCCTCCGGGAACAGGCCGCCGCCCGACGCGCCACCAGCCCCAGCCCCGGCCCCAGCCCCAGTCGCATTCCCCGCCCCGGCAGCCGGCCCGGAAGCCGCAGCCGGACCATTGGCACTCGCCGCCGGCCGGCACAGCTCGGCGAGGCGACGGATCTGGGCGCCCATGCCGTCCGCATCGTCCCAGCCGGTGAGCATCCGCTCGCAGATGAAGAAGGCCGGCACCGAGCGCGCGTCGCGTCCCAGCTGTTCTGCCATGTCCACGTACAAGGCGACGCTGGCGCGGCTCGCGGTGAGCTCATGTGTGTGCAGCCGCAGCCAGGGCAGCTCCGCGTCCATGCGCTCGATTTGGGGCAGGGCCTCCCGGCAATGCGGACAGGACTTGGACCAGAAGAAGTACAGATGGACCTCGGCCTCCGGACCGCTGCCGGTGACCCAGGCAATGTCACCGGTGCCGGCGCCCTCCGCCGCAACCGCCTGTGCCGCACCCCCCATTGCCGCGCTCCCCATTGCCGCGACCGGCAGCGCTGCGGTGGCCGCGAGCAGGGCCAGCACGGCGGCGCACAGAAGCCCCGGCCATCCGGGCTTGAATCGGCGGCGCGCGCTGCCGCGTCGCCGGGCAGCCCTGCTTGGATTGACGGTGACGACGGACCTGAATGGAGCCAACATGCCTCCCTCTCCTGCTGCGGGCGGTGCTAAGATCGAAAGCGTGCCCCGCACGGGCTCCGTCTGCAATGACCTTTGCCCCGCGAGCCGGCAAAGGCAGCCCTTAACCGACGGCCGCCATGATGCACGCCCCAAACCCATCCCGACGCCTGCTGCGCCTGTTCTCGCCGGCGCTGCTGCTGCTCGGCCTGGGCGGTACCGCCGCCGGCGCAGGCACGGCGCCCGACGACGCCGAGCGCTATGCCGCCGCCCGTGAGCGGCTGGTGGACGGCATCCAGCGGGATGTCGCCGCCACCGCGGATTACCTCGGTACCGACCAGCTCGACGCCGCGGTGATCGCTGCCATGCGCAGTGTGCCGCGGGAGGCCTTCGTCCCGCCGGCGCTTAAGTCCCAGGCCTACCGCGACAGCCCGCTGCCCATCGGCCAGGGCCAGACCATCTCCCAGCCGTACATCGTCGCCGTCATGAGCCATCTGGCCGGTGTGGATGCAGGCGACCGGGTCTACGAGCTGGGCACCGGCTCCGGCTACCAGGCCGCAGTGCTGGGCGCCATGGGGGTGGAGGTCTACAGCGTGGAGATCGTGCCGGAGCTGGCCGAGCGCGCCGCAGAGACCCTCAAGGCACTGGGCTACGACCAGGTTCATGTGCGCGCGGGCGACGGCTATCTGGGCTGGCCCGAGGCGGCCCCCTTCGACGCCGTCGTGGTCACTGCGGCACACCCGAAGATCCCGCAACCGCTCATCGAGCAGCTCAAGGTCGGCGGGCGCCTGGTGATGCCCGTGGGCGGCATCGGCGAGATCCAGCAGCTCACGGTGCTCACCAAGCAGGCCGACGGCCGCCTGGAAGAGCAGGCACTGTTGCCCGTGCGCTTCGTTCCCATCACCGGCGACAGCGCCCGCTGAGCCATGGCCGCAGCCAACGGCGGCGTGCCCGACCCGGCGCAGCAGCGCATCGCCGCGGCCATCGCCGCCTATGTCGCGCGGCCCCATCCGGTGGCGCTCTGCTGCGGTATCCAGCATTACGGGTGGGGGGATCACCGCTTCATACCGGAGCTGCTCGGCGCGCCAGCCCCTGCCGCCGCGCCCCAGGCGGAGCTCTGGATCGGCGCCCATCCGGACCTGCCCGCCGCCGTCTGCCTGCGCCCGGCCAAAGTGCCGCTGGACCGGCTCATCGCTGCGGCGCCCGAGGCCCTGCTCGGCACAGCCACAGTGCAGCGCTTCGGCAATGCGCTTCCGTTCCTGTTCAAGGTGCTTGCGGCGGCGACACCGCTGTCCATCCAGGTTCACCCCAACCGCGACCAGGCGGCCCGCGGCTTTGCGCGGGAAGACCGGCTCGGACTTGCGCTCGACGACCCCAAACGCTGCTATCGCGACCGCAACCACAAGCCGGAGCTGCTGGTGGCGCTGACGGACTTCCATGCGCTGCGGGGCTTTCGGCCGCTGGAGGAAATCCAAGCCGAGCTGGCGCGCTGGCCATCGCTCGCCGACCTGGCGACACGCCTGGACGGCACCACCGACGGGCTGCGACGGCTCTACGCGGACTTCATGCGCCTGCCCCAGCCGGCGGTGGACGCGCTGCTGGGGCCGGTGGTTGCTCAGGCCCACCGCAGGGCGCCCGACCCCACCGAGGGACGGGCTGATCCAGGCACTGATCCCCCAACCGATCCAGAGCAAGCGCGCTGTCATTGGCTGCTGCAGGCGCATCGCCGGTTTTCCCCAGCCGGCCACTACGACCGCGGACTCTTGTCCCTGCTGCTCCTGAATCTGCTGCACCTGCGCCCGGGGGAGGCCATATTCTTGCCCGCCGGAGCGCTGCACAGCTACCTCGCGGGCACGGGTCTGGAGGTGATGGCCAACTCCAACAACGTCCTGCGGGGCGGCCTCACGGACAAGCACATCGACGTGGAGGCACTGCTGGAGGTGCTGCACCTGGACCCGCATGCGCCGGAGATCCTGACCCCTTCCATCCGGGCCGACCATGCCGGCTGGCACAGCTACGAGCCCCCTGTGGCCGAGCTCGCGCTGCACCGGTTGCGGCTGGCACCCGGCGCCACGGCGCCGCTGCAGCCGGGCGCGGCGATGCTGGGGCTGGTGCTGGACGGGGCTGTGGAGTTGCGGGGCAGCGCATCACGGCTGCGGCTGAAGCGCGGCGGCAGCTGCCTGATACCCGCCGGCGGCGCACTGTGCATCAGCTCAGGCGAAGGCGCCGACGTCGCGTTGGCGACGACGCCGGCCGGGGTGGTCAGCCCCGGCGCGGTCGGTGCATGAGCCGCATCCCGCGGCTGGCCCTATGCCCGGCGCTCAAAACAGCTCGTCCATCACCCGCGGCGCGCTCCGCCGCGGTGCACTGCGGCGTGGACCGCTGCTGCGGGAGCGGTTGCCGGAGCGCGAGCCCGAGCCGCTCGCGGCGGCGTATTTCACCGGATTCGGCCCCAGGGTCATGAGCTGGTACTCGCTGCGGATGTACTCCAGCACGCCGCCGCCGCTGGTGGCCCGGCCGGTGGCCGAGCTGACGCGCACGGGCACCATGCCCTCCGGGCGCTTGATCTTGGCAATGGGCTCGTCTTCCAGGGCATCGGCCATGAAGTCCACCCACATGCCGAGCGCCGCGGTACCGCCCCACTCCCCTGCACCGAGCGGGCGGTTGTCGTCCATGCCCATCCAGGCGACGGTGACGAGCCGCGGCATGTAGCCCGCGAACCAGGAATCCCGTGACTCGTTGGTGGTGCCGGTCTTGCCGGCGATGTCGGAGCGGCGCAGCCGGCGTGCCCGCTTAGCCGTGCCGTCCGTGATGACGTCCTGAAGCATGGAGTGCATGTTGTAGGAGATGCGCGGGTCCAGCACCTGCTGCGCCAGCGGGCTGCCCGCCTCGTCCAGGCCCAGGACTTCCGCCTCGCCCGCCTTCGGCTCCAGCCAGCAGCTGACACAGGCCCGCGGCGGCTCCGCCTGGAACAGCAGGTTGCCGTTGGCGTCTTCGATGCGCTGCACGATGTGCGGCTCCACCTTGTAGCCGCCGTTGGCGAACACCGCATAGGCCGCCGCCAGCTGCAACGGGGTGGAGCTGCCGCCGCCGAGCGCGAGGCCGTAGTTGCGCGGCATGTCCTCCATGCTGTAGCCGAAGCGCTGCAGGAAGTCACGCGTGTAGTCGATGCCCATCTTGTTCACCTGGTTGATGATGGCCAGGTTGCGGGACTTGGCGAGCGCGACGCGCATGCGAATGGTGCCCATGTACTTGCCGTCGGCGTTCTTGGGCTTCCAGCTGCCGAAGGAGGTCTTCGTATCGCTCACCAGGCTCGCCGGTGTGTAGCCCTTGCCGAGGGCGGCGGCATAGACGAAGGGCTTGAAGGTGGAGCCGGGCTGACGGCGCGCGTCGGTGGCGCGGTTGAACTTCGACCAGTCGAACTCGTAGCCGCCGGAGATGGCGCGGATGGCACCGTCCGTGGGCGAGAGCGCCACCAAAGCGCCGCCCACCGTGGGCACCTGGGCCAGAATCCAGCTGCCCTTGTTGTTCTGCCGCAGGCGGATGACATCGCCGGCGGCGATGACCCGGTCCACCCGCCCCTGGCGGCGGCCCTTGACGTTCTCATTGACGTATTTGCGCATGTGGTTGACCTGCCACAGGCGCAGCTCCCGCGTCTCGCCCCCGCCCAGATAGACCTCGGCAGAGGAGGCGCCCGCCTCCAGCACGACGGCGACGGGCAGATCCGGCACCACCGGGCGCTCGGCGAGGTATTGGTCCAACGCCTGCTCCGACATGCTCTCGATGTCGGCGAGCTGGTCCTCCGGGCCGTGATAGCCGTGGCGGCGGTTGTAGGCCATGAGGCCGCGGCGCAGCGCCCGGTCGGACTCGGTCTGGAGCTTCTCGTCGATGGTGGTGGTGACCTCGAGCCCCAGCCGGTAGGCCTCCTCCGCGCCGAAGCGGTCCACCATCGCCTGACGCGCCATCTCCGCCGCATAGCCCGCATCGAACTCCACCGGGGCCACATAGGCCGTCGCCGTCACCGGCGACACCCAGGCCATGCTGTGATCCACCGCATCGATGTAGCCCAGCTCCAGCATGCGGTCGAGGATCCAGTCCCGGCGCTCCCGGGCGCGCTCCGGGTCCGCCAGCGGATTGTTGGCGGACGGTGCCTTGGGCAGACCGGCCAGCATGGCCATCTCCGGCAGGCTCAGCTCGTCCAGGGTCTTGTTGTAGTAGAACTCCGCGGCGGCGGAAATGCCGTAGGCGCGGTTACCGAAGAAGATCTTGTTGAGGTACAGCTCCAGGATCTGGTCTTTGCTGAGCGCCGTCTCCATGCGCATGGCGAGCAGGATCTCCGTCAGCTTGCGCTTGACCGTCTTCTCCGGCGTCAGGAAGAAGTTTCTTGCCACCTGCATGCTGATGGTGCTGCCACCCTGGGTGGCTTCGCCGGCCTGTGCCACGGCGTAGGCCGCACGGCCGAGACCGATCAGATCGATGCCGCGATGGTCGTAGAAGCGGCTGTCCTCCGCGGCGAGGAAGGCATTCACCAGATCCGGCGGGATGTCCTCGAAGTCCACCGCGCGGCGGCGCTGCACGCCGTATTCCGCCATCAGCGAGCCGTCGGCGGTGTAGACGCGCAGCGGCTCCTCCAGCTTCACCTCGAGCAGCGCCTCCACCTGCGGCAGCTCATCCGCGATGCTGTAGAGCAACAGCGATGCGCCGATGACACCGAACAGCGCCAGATCCATGGGCAGCGCCAGCGGCGTTGCCACCAGGCGCGAGAACCAATCGACGATACCGAAGAAGGCGTGCGGCCGGCGCGCCTTGCCGGTGCGGCGACGGCTGCCCCGCCTGGCTGATGCGCGGGGACGCTGCGGACCCGGTCCGCCCGGCAGGCCCGCGCTGGTGCTGGTGCCTCTGCTGAGCCTGTTATTGGCGGCGGAGGTATCGTTGGGATTGCTCAAGGCGCATCACCGCTGCTGCTGTGCATGATCTGCCGCGGCGGGTGGCTGCGCCGCGGCGGCGTGCCGACATGTGGCTGATTCTACACCAGCCATGGGGTCGCCACCCAAGCGCCGGGCGCCTGTCGGGAGGGTATCGGTCTGCGCGTCGCCACCGCCGGTGCCCGCCGCAGCCCGTCGGGCCGTTGCGGTACACTGGCGCGCGACCAGGGTTCCTTGCAGGAGAACGACGCTTGGCACAGAGGGCGGAGGAGGCGACGACAGCGGCCGGCGGCACGCGGGAGCGGCTCTTGGCCGCAGCGCTGGAGGTGTTCGCCGAGCGGGGTTACGAGGCAGCCACCATCCGCGAGATCTGCAGCCGTGCCGGCGCCAACACCGCCGCGGTGCACTACCATTTCGGCGACAAGCGAAGCCTCTACGAGGCCATCTACGGCACCCTGTTCGAGACGCTGCGGCAACGGCGTACGGACTTTCTGCCGGCGGGCGCGCCACCCGCCGAGCGGCTGCGGGTCTACATCCGTGCACTCTTCGAGGAGATCTTCTGCTGCGCCGGCAACACCGAGCGCCAGGTGCAGCTCAGCACCATTTATCTCTCGGAGATGGCCAACCCGAGCGAGGTGCTTGACCGCATCGTCACCGAGCACCTGGAGCCGGACGCCCGCGAGCTCTACAGCATCGTCGGCGAGCTGCTGGGCCGCCCGCCGGAGCATCCGCAGACCATCGATTGCGCCGCGAGCGTGGTGGGGCAGATTCTGTACTACTACCACGCCGCGCCCATCCTCACCCGGCTGCATCCGGACCGTGCAGCCGTGCCCGAGCGGCTCGACCAGCTGGTGGAGCATGTCTGGCGTTTCGCGCTGGGCGGCATTGAGTGCTGTGTTGAGGCCGGCGGGTGAGCAGGATTACGCCGGGGTCGTCCCAGCCCAGCCCGTCCCAGCCCAGCCCGTCTCAGCCCAGCCCGTCTCAGGCCAGCCCGTCTCAGCCCAGCCCGACGCAGTGTTGACATGACCCGCTGACGGTCGGGTCATGCTGTCGCTGACCCGACCTACTGCCGGGCGCTGTCGAGTACTGCGCCCCCGGGGCCGTGGCGACCCGATGGGTGTGACCTGTCCATTTCCGAGGCCCCGGAGTCGCCCGGTCGGAGCGGCTTCCGGGCAGTGTCAGCTCGCGGACGCCGCCGGCAGCTCCGACGGCTGCTCGCCGCGCGCCTGCATGGCCTCGAACGGATCCTCGATGCTGCGCTTGCGCCCCACATCGGCGAGCCGGCGCAGGTAATCCTGCCACAGCGGCTGCCAGCCGCGGCCCAGCTTGTAGAGGTACTGCCAATCGTACAGGCCGGACTTGTGGCCGTCGTCGAAGACGATCTTCACGGCATAGCTGCCCACCTGCTGCAGGTCCCGGATATTGACGTACTCCTTGCCCACCTGGAGCTTGGCCTGGTCGGGCGTGTGGCCGCGCACCTCGGCGGAGGGTGAGTAGACGCGCAGGTACTCGCAGGGCAGGCGAAAGCGGGCGCCGTCGTCGAAGCTGATCTCCAGCACCCGGGTGCTCTGGTTCAGGTTGAGCTCGGTGGGGAAGGGGTTCTTGTCCATGGCGGTGGGGCGGCGCCGGGCTGAGTCCGACGCATACGCGTGTCTGCTTGAAGGTGCGGCTCAGGTGCGGACGGCCCCGGTCGGTTGCAATCGCCAGCGACCGGGACGCGCGCGGCGGCGGGGGCTGCCTGCCGCCGTCAGCTCACCAGTCCTCGGCCACGCCGGCCATTTCCGGCCAGCCGCAGGCATGCCGCTCCACCAGCCCGAGCATCATTTCCAGGTGGTGCGGGTCGTCGTTGAGGCAGGGGATGTAGTGATACTCCTCGCCGCCGGCCTCCAGGAAATACTCGCGATTCTCCACGTCGATCTCCTCCAGGGTCTCCAGGCAGTCCGCGGAGAATCCCGGGGCGATGACATGGACCTGCTTGACGCCGTCAGCGCCCCAGAGCTTGAGGGTCTCGTCGGTGTAGGGCTGAAGCCATTCGTCGCGCCCCACCCGGGACTGGAAAGACACCAGCCAGCGGTCTTCCGGCAGCCCGAGCGCCTCCACCACCATCCGCGCGGTCTTGTGGCAGTGGCAATGGTAGGGGTCGCCTGCCATGAAATACTTTTTCGGAATACCGTGGAAGGAGAACAGCAGCCGCTCGGGCTCGCCATGCTCGTCCCAATAGGACCGGATGCTGTGCGCCACGGCCTCGATGTATCTCGCGTCGTCGTGATACTGGTTGATGAACCGCAGCTCGGGCAGCCAGCGCCAGGTGCTGAGCTCATCCGTGACCGCATCGAAGATGGACGCCGTGGTGGTGCCCGAGTACTGGGGGTACAGCGGCAGCACCAGCAGACGACGTACGTTGGCCTGCTTGAGGCGCTCCAGCGCCTCCGCCACCGAGGGCTTGCCATAGCGCATGCCGAGCTCCACCCGCACACCGTTGCCGAAGCGCGCGTCGAGCAGGGCCCGCAGCCCAGTGGCCTGGCGTTGGGCCACGTCCAGCAGCGGCGAGCCGCGCTCGGTCCAGACGGACTGATAGGCACGCGCCGAGCGGCTCGGGCGCACGCGGAGGATGACGCCGTGCAGTACCAGCCACCAGATGGGCCGCGGCAGCTCCACGACCCGCGGGTCGTTCAGGAACTCGGCAAGGTAACGGCGCACGGCCGTGGGGGTCGGCGCATCCGGTGTGCCGAGGTTCAACATGAGCACGCCGAGGCTCTCCGGCGTGCCGTGCTCGAATCCGGGAACGTTCTTGTATCGCATGATCTGGCGGACGTCAGGTTTCCCTGCCTACCCTAATGTATGGCCGCGGTGGTTGGCCGTGATGTTTGGGGCAGTGATGTGGCCTTAAGTGCAGGCCTGCGGGCGCCGCCGGCGCGGTCAGCGCCCTGCAGCAGCCCGGTGCAGCAGCCCGGCGCGGCGGCCCACTGCGCCCCGCGAATGTCCCCAAGGTCGGGGCGGAGTCGGCACAGACAATGCGCCGGTGCATCGCTGCCCCGGGAGACTCGGGCTCCATTCACGACGGGTACGGACAACGACGGGCGCATTGCATCAGTCGGTGGCGGCGGAGCGGAGCCTGGCCTGCACCCGCGCCCGGCGGATCAGCTCGGGGTCCATCTGGCTCGGGTACAGGCGCCAGAGCCGATCGACGAGGCTTGGGCAGCGCACAGCGGCGCGCTCCAGCGACGCGCGGCGCGCTGCATCCAGGGTCGGCAGGGTCAGCAGATACGGCGAGAGCCAGTCCATGTAATCCCGTACCAGCGCCGTGGTGCGGGCATCGGGCCAGTCCTCGCGCAGGTGCAGGGCTGGGAAGTCCTCGGCGGCGAGCGACGGCGCCGGGCCGGCAGCCGCAGGCGCCGCGACGATGCGACCACCGCCGTCTGCCTCCCGCGCCACCCAAACTGCCCTGCCGGGGCCGCCTGCCGCCTGCGCCACGACCGCTTCCAGCGCCCGCGCGTGGTCTACCGGCGCGCCACTCGTCTGTATCCGCTCGCCGGCCGCGGCCAGCGTGGGTGAGTGAAAACGGCGCTCGCCGCCACCGCCGGCGCTCCAGGCCGGGGCGTCCTGCGCGGTGAGGCCGTCCGCCGCGAGCGCGGTGTCCAGCAGTGCCAGCGGCCGGCCGTCCTGGTCCAGCTGCCAGAGCTCCAGCTCCGCGGCAGGGGTGAAGGGCACCTGGTGCTCCACCCTGGCCACCGCGGCCACCAGTGCATCGGCCGCGTCGAGCATATCGCCGACATCGAGGATGGGGTTGACCGGCACGCGTGCCAGGCCCGCCTGTGCGGACCAATCGCCGAAGCGAAACCAGCGCCGCTCGGCGGCATGGCCGGCGCCGCTCCAGAGCCCACGCGGCGGATACGCGGCCACCTGAAGCTGCCAGTGACGACCGTCGGCGCTGAACGCCCGCGCCTGCTCCGTGGCCACCAGCATCACCAGCCCAAGGAAGGGATTGACGCGCCGCAGGGCGCAGCAGCGCGGCGACGCGGGCACGCCGGCGTTGCCCGGTGCAGATGCGCGAGCGGCGGTCGCGGTCACTGGCGCAGCTCGGACTGCAGCTGGCCGTACAGGGCGCGGAAGCGCTCCGGGTCCGCCTTGCCGAACACCGGGTCCTCGGCGGTGGGCGCCTGCGCCTGGAGCTCGGCCCAGTCGGCACCCGTCAGCACTTCAGCCGCAATGGGAAAGGCCTCTTCGTCTTCGAGGCGCATGTGCTCACGCAGGGTGGCCAGCAGCTCGCGGCCCTGCTGCTCCACCTCCTCGCGCTGCAGCACCTCTTCGTGGACGATGCCCTCCAGCGACTCCTTGAAGCGCCGATTGAGCTGGGCAAGTGCTTCGTGCTGCAGCATGAGCCGGCGCAGCACATCGTGACCCTGCCCCGGCTGGGCCAGCAGCCGCTCGAAGATCAGATCCTCGCTCGGGTGATGCACTTGATCGGCATAGTCGATCATGTACTCCAGGAGCTCGCACATGAGCTCGTAGTCCGGCTCCGCTCCAGCGTGAAAGCGGTCGAGCATGCCTTCGAGCAGCACCATGAGGTGCGCGAGACGGCGGTGGTCCGCGGCGAGTCGGTCGAGCAATGCATTCATGACGGCCTCCCGGTGGTGGCATTGGGTGCGGCCGGCAGGAACCTGCGGGCCGGCCCGCTGCGCGCATTCAGTCCGCTGCTGACCATATGACAGCGCCCCGGGGGATTCAAACGCCGCACCCGCCAAGCGCTCGCATCCGGCCAACCTCCCCAGGGCCTGCCCCGAGCCCGTGCTGCCGCCTCAGCGCGACTCCTCGCAGTCCACGGGCCCGGTGTCATCGACTTCGGCGGCGTCAGCCGGCTTTGCGCCTGCGGCTGCGCGCCGACGCTGCCGGCGCAGCAGCCACGCCCACACGATGCCCCGGGGTGGGCTCGCGCCATGCAGGACATAGGTCAGGGCGTGCACATTCTGCAACGTCCAGCGCATGCTGGATTGGGCCGTGCTGCGACCACACAGCAGGAGCTCGTCGCCCTCCCGCAGCCGGTCTTTCGGATCGGGCAACAGGGTGCGACCGTTCTCGCGGCGGCGCAGGAGCACCACCGCCCGCAGCCTGCAGCCGCGGTCGCGGGGGTCGCGCAGCAGGTCTTCGATCCGCGGCAGCGGCTCGTCCTTCCTCCGCCGCATGAGGGCATAGGCATCCTCCGCGTCGATGCGCACCTGCCAGACGTCCGGGACCTTGTCGTGCACCAGCGCGGCGATCCGGGCAATGAGCTCACAGGCCCAGGCGTCGTCCTCGAAGCGGGCGTCGTGCACGAAGTCCGTCAACAGCGGCGTGCCGAGCAGCACCCGGATTCGATTCGCAACGATGAGGCTCGGGTGCATGATGATGTCCGCATCCACGGCGTCGAACAGCTCGCGGTTCATCAGGTGATTCTCGCGCAGCACGGTGAACAGCCCGGGATTCAGGGCTTTGGCGGTCATGACGATGCTGAGATTGTTGGCATCGTTGTCGGTGCCGGCGATGAGTCCGACTGCACGGTGGATCTCCGCCTGCTCCAGGGTCACGGCCTCGGTGCCCGGGCCATGCACCAGTGGACAGTCCGGCTTGCCGGTGCGCTCCGGGCGTGCCTCCACCACCACCAGCTCGATGTCCTGCTCTTTCAGGTGCCCATACAACGCCTTGCCGAAGCGCCCGTAGCCGCAGATGACCCAGAGCCCGTGCGCCGGCGGCTGCACAGGGTCATGCAGTGCGCTGCCGCGCAGCTCCCCGAGCCAGTCGGCCAGCAGCGTCAGGCAGGGGGCCTGAAGGGCCGTGGCGAAATACAGCGCGAAGGTGTCGAAGGGGTCGTAGATGTGATCGGTGCCGAACGATGCCATGTTGGCCTCGATCTCATGCGAATCTGCCCGACAGACGACCTTGGCGCCCGGCTGCATCAGCTTCGCGGCGAGGGCGACGCGGAGGTTCACGTCGTTGTCGGACGTGAGGGCGAGCACCCCACGGCAGTTGGGCAGCCTGAGCCCCGCCAGCAGCAGATTGTCCGGCCGGCGCACGTCGGCGCGCAGGGCAGGCACATACTCGCGCAGGTTTTCGATTTTCAGCAGGTTGACGCGCTCGGCATTGTTGTCCAGGACCACCGCGCGCTGACCGCGCTCGGTCAGTGCCCGCACCAGACCGCTGCCGGTCTGGCCATAGCCGCAGACGAGGTAGAAGGGCTCGTTGATCTGCCGCACACGCATGGCGAAGCGGCGCTCCTGCACGGCCCGCTGCAGCGTCTTGTCCTGCAGAAGCGCGATGAGCGAGCCGATGGAGTACAGCCAGACGATGACCGTCGCATAGACGCAGAAGGTGACCCAGATCCGCTGCGCCCCGGTGAGGGCATAGGGGATCTCGCCGTAGCCGATGGTCGTCGCCGTGTAGCTGACGAAATAGAAGGCGTCGAAGAAGCTGAGCCGCACCGGATTCCCGGCGGCGTCCTGTCCCGGGATGGCCACCAGACCGGCCATGGCGATGGCATAGGTCACCAGCAGCGCCAGCAGCGGTGCGCGCATGCGCCGGAAGATCAGAAAGACGATGTTGTCCATGGGCTTGAGAACGCGAAGGCCCGCGGCTCGGCTGCGCGTCGCGGCGGTGGGCGGGCTTTCGCCGGGACGCACGCCCCGGGCTCAGCGCCGCAGCATCACCGTCTCGACGATGAGCAGCACCACCGAGACCACATTCGCCACCACGGCGCCCACCGCCAGTGACACTACGCTCGCCAGGGCGTCCGGCGTGAAGCCCGCCGCCGTGCCGTGCGCGGCGATGGTCCACACCAGGGCGCCCGCGATGAGCTGCAGCATGGCCACCAGGCTGGTGGCGAGCAGCACGGCGCCCATTTGTGTACGATCACCGAGCTTCAGCACCGTGGCGACGGCATTGACCAGCACAACAGCTGCGAATTCCCAGACGTGATGGTGGCCCGGGTTGTCGATCTCGCCGAACACGAAACCGACGTTCAGCGTCAGCGCCAGCAGGATGAAGAAACCGAAGACGACCTTTTCCGGATTCACGGTTTGGCTCCAGAGGCGGATGCGGCAGAGATCCGTGCCCGCGCACTGGTCCCCGACCTGCGGCACGGCGATTGCGGACGACATCGCACGCGGCGACACCAGGCGCGCGCATAATCCCCGCTGCGGGCGGGTCAATGCAACCATGACCGCGCCCGCAGCGCACAGGCCAAGGGAGATCGATACATGAGCCGACCAACAATCGCATCCCGGGGCGCCGGCAGCGCCGCGCCGCTGCCACCGGCCCTTACCGCACCGCTCGCCGAGCTGCACACACCGCAGTGCGGGCGGATCGCCTACTACGCAGACGAGGACGGCGACGGCCGACCCCTGCTCCTGGTGCACAGCGTCAACGCCGCCCCGAGCAGCTTCGAGGTCAAGCCCTTGTTCGAGCGCTGCCGCGGCGCGCGTCCGGTCTACAGCATCGAGCTGCCGGGCTTCGGCCAGTCAGAGCGCAGCGATCGGGTCTATTCCCCTGCCCTCTACGCCGATGCCATCGGCGCCCTGCTGGAGCAGGTGATCGGCGCGCCGGCGGATGTGCTGGCGCTGTCGCTGAGCGCGGAGTTTGCGGCCCGCGCGGCCCTGGCGGCGCCGGCCGCCGTGGCCTCGCTGGTGCTCATCTCGCCCACGGGCTTCAGCGCGCGCACCATGCCCGGCCCCGGTACCGGACGTGCCGTCCACCGCGCGCTGACCCTGCCGCTGTGGCGGCAGCCGCTGTTCGACCTGGTGGCGTCGAAGCCCAGCATCCGCTACTACCTGGGCAAGTCCTTCACCGGTGCGCCGCCCCAGGACCTCATCGACTATGCCTACGCGACCTCGCATCAGCCCGGGGCGCGCCACGCGCCGCTGTACTTCCTGTCCACCCAGCTGTTCACCCGCGATGCGCTGGCGACCCTGTATGCCCGGCTGACCGAGGTGCCGGTGCTCGCCATCGCCGACCGCGATCCCTACGTGACCTTCGAGCGCCTGCCGGACTTCGCCGCCGAGCGGCCCAACTGGCGCTTCGAGACCCTGGCGCCGCATCTGGGTCTGCCCCACTGGGAGCGCCCGGAGGCCACCTTCGAGCTGCTGGAGGGGTTCTGGCACGGCGATTGACCGGCGCCGCTGCCCGGGCCACGCCGGTGCTGCGACCTGCGGCGGCGGCTGTCAGTCCCCGCGCGGGCGCCGGCGCAGCAGCAGCGCCACACCAAGGTACAGGCCACCGCCGATGAGCAAGGTCAGCTCGGCGGCGACGAGCCACAGCAGGAACAGGAAGGCCACCTGACCCCATTGCAGGCCGCCGCCGGCCGCGGCCACCTCGCCCGGAGTCTGGTGCAGGAAGGTGATCGCCGTCATCACGAAGGCGATGACCGCCGACCAGGCGATGGAGATGGCGATCAGGGACGGCACTTTGGCGGGGCGTGGCATGGCTTGGGCTCGTTGGGTGCTGCGGGGCGGCAAGGGTGACTGGGGCGGCGGGCGAGTTGCGGCGGAAGGCTGGCGGCTGCCCCCGGGTACGCGGACTTCAGTCGGCGCCGCGGGGACGTCCGAGCTTACTCCGCCAATGGCACGTGATCGCCGGGCCTCAGGCGACGTGCTGTGCGGCGCCCGTGTCCTCGTCGACGCCGGCGGCCGCACCGGCCGCGGCCTCGGCCACCGACCAGTGCACCACCAAATTCAGCATGCGCATGGCGGCGTTGATGGACGCGAACACCTGGTTCGCGTGCACCCCCCGGGTCTTGAACTCGCCGTGCCGCTTGCCGGCCGCCCGGGCCAACCCCTTCGCGGGTGCATCACCTGGCCCATCTGCGAGCCCCTGGCCGCCGCCCGCGCGCTCCGGATAGCCCGGGGCCTCGCTGCCCGGCGCGGTGGCGGGCCCGGGTGCCGGCGCGGCCGGACCGCGATGGGCCCAGGTGATGGTGCATTCGGTCAGGGCGTCGGTGCGTCCGCCCTTGGGGATGCGCACCTCATAGTCCACCAGTCGGGGCAGAATCAGCCCGGCCCGCCCGGTGATCTCGGCCAGCGCCTTGTTGAAGGCGTCGAAGCCGCCGTTGCCGCTTCCTGCTGCCGTGTGCACCTCGTCCTGGAGGCGCAGCTTGATGCTGGCGGTGGACTGGAGCCCCAGGCTCGAGGACACATTGCAGGCCAGGAGCTCGGCATGGTTGTAGCCGCTGGAGTCGAGCACCTCGGCGATGATGAAGGGCAGGTCCTCGAAGGTGATCCGCTTCTTGGAGTCGCCGAGCTCGACGATACGCGCGAGCACCTTGCGCTGTTGTTCCTCGCTCAGGTGCACCCCGAGCCGCTCCAGGTTCTTGGCCAGCGAAGCCTTGCCGGCGAGCTTGCCGAGCGCGTAGACCCGCCGGCGACCAAAACGCTCCGGCGACAGCCGCGTGGCGTAGAGACCGCCCTTGTGGTCGCCGTCGGCATGGATACCCGCCGTCTGCGTGAAGACGTCCTCACCCACCACCGGCGCGTTGTCGGCAATGCGCTTGCCGGAGAAGTACTGCACCAGCTCGCTTGCGCGGGCGAGGTGCTGCTCGTCGATGCCGATCTGCATGTCGAGCTGGTCGCGCAGGTTGACCACCACCTCCGCCAATGACGCGTTGCCGGCGCGCTCGCCGAGGCAATTCACCGTGCAGTGCACACAGGCAACACCGGCCTGTGCCGCTGCCACCACGTTGGCCGTCGCCAGGCCGTAGTCGTTGTGGGGGTGGAAGTCGAAGCGGCAGGCGGGGAAGCGCCGGATCATGTCCATGATGGCGGTGAAGACCTTCTCCGGCGTCATGACGCCCAGGGTGTCCGGCAGCATGAAGTGGCCGACACCGGCGTCGGCAAGCCGCTCCAGCAGGGCGTAGACATAGGCCGGGTCGTCCGTGTAGCCGTTGGACCAGTCCTCCAGGTACAGGTTGACCGCGAGCCCGCGCTCGCGTGCCAGCGCGACGTTGCGGCGGATGTCTTCGGCATGATGGTCCAGGGTCTTGCGCAGCTGCGTCTCGCAGTGCTTGCGGCTGCCCTTGGCCAGCAGGTTCATGACGCGACCGCCGGCGTCCCGGATCCAGTCGATGCTCCTGCCGTCATCCACGAAGCCGAGCACCTCCACCCGGCCGTCCAGCCCGCGGCCGGCGGCCCAGTCGATGATGCGGGCAAGGGCCGCCTGCTCTCCGCGTGAGACGCGTGCGGAGGCCACTTCGATGCGGTCCAGCCGCAGCTGCTCCAGCAGCACCTGGGCGATCTGCGCCTTCTCGTCCGGGGAGAAGGCGACGCCCTGGGTCTGCTCACCGTCGCGCAGGGTGGTGTCCAGGATCAGGATGCGGTTCTGCTCGATGCTCATGGTGTCGATGTCCGGGGCCGGGCTACGACCCCCGATGCTGCGGCGGCGGGTGTGAGCTCTGCATGCACGGCCGGGCGGTCGGCGTCAGGCTCGGTCGAGTGTGCTGTCGATGTGCGCGCGCAGCGCGGCGTCGCTGGCGTCGAGCTCCGCGCAGCGCACGGGCTTGTCCATCAGCCCCGCCAGGGCCGGTGGCGGCGGTGCCTCCCGGCCGATGGCCTCGCGCACGGCCTCGTTGAACTTGGCCGGGTGCGCCGTGGCCAGCACGACCGCGTCCGGTCTGTCGCGCGACGCGGCCGCACCCACCGCCGTGTGTGGGCACAGAATGTAGCCGCTGGCGTCGAAGGTGCGCCGGATCTGCGCCAGGGTCTCGGCATCGCTGACGGCGGTCGCCGCGAAATCCGCCTGCACCTGGGCGTGCTGCGCAGGCTCCACGGCGAGTTGGCCGGTCTGCTCCAGGTCCGTGAGCTTGGCGCGAACGGCGGCCGGGTCCTGGCCCAGCAGGTAGTACAGATAGCGCTCGAAGTTGGAGGCCACCTGGATGTCCATCGCCGGGCTCAGGGTGTGGAACACCTCGCCCTTCGCATAGGTCCCGGTGGCGACGAACCGGGTGAGGATATCGTTGCGGTTGGTGGCGATCACCAGCCGCTCCACCGGCAGACCCATACGCCGGGCGAGCCAGCCGGCGAAAACGTCGCCGAAGTTGCCCGTGGGCACCGCGAAGCTCACCCGCCGCGCCGGGTCACCGCCGCTGATGCG
The DNA here is from genome assembly GCF_913063425.1 of uncultured Thiohalocapsa sp. GTDB lineage: Bacteria > Pseudomonadota > Gammaproteobacteria > Chromatiales > Chromatiaceae > Thiohalocapsa. Next base: position 61,078 of record NZ_CAJXYK010000007.1, on the reverse strand, counting down.
GCCCCAGGCGTAGAAGTAGTAGACCGTCTGCGCCAGTATCCGCAGCCAGTTGATGGAGTTCACGGCACCCAGGCTGTGGCGGGCCTTGAAATCCAGATCCCGGAACAGGGTCTTCACCAGGTGCTGGCAGTCGTCGAAGGTGCCGCGCACAGCGACGTTATGCACGTTCGCGTCCAGCACCGTGGTCATCTGCCGCTCCTGCACCGGCGACACCCGGCCCTTGGGGTGCAGGATGAAGATATTGATGCGCGGCTTGCCGCGCACGCCGTAGATGGCCGCTGAGCCGGTGTCACCTGAGGTGGCGCCGAGGATGTTGAGCCGGCCGCCGTCGCGCTCCAGCAGGAACTCGAACAGGTTGCCCAGCAGCTGCAGGGCTACGTCCTTGAAGGCGGCGGTGGGGCCGTGGAAGAGCTCCAGGTAGATGCGCTCGCCGCCGCCTTCCGGCACCCGGCGCAGCGGGGTCACCTCCGGGTGGGAGAAGCCGGCGTACGACCGCTCGATGAGGCGGGCGAGGTCGTCGCGCGGGATCTCGTCACCGACGAAGGGCGTCATGACCTCCAGCGCCAGCGCCTGGAACGACAGCCCGGACCAGGCACGCAGCCGCTCCGCAGCGAGGGTCGGCAGGTGCTCGGGCACCAGGAGGCCGCCGTCGGTGCCGAGGCCCATCATCAGGGCCTCGGCAAAGCCGACCGGGGCAACGCCGCCGCGGGTGCTGATGTAGCGCATGTGGGCTTCTCGGTAGCGGGCGGCCCGCAGGCGCCGCCGCCCGGGGACTCTAAGATAAACCCCTCAAGGTAGGCAAAAGCCGTGACGGGCGCAAGCACCTATGGTTGCTGAGGAGCGCTGCCCCAGCCGACGCCGCGGGCCGCGCCCCGGTGCGCGGTTGCTGCCGGCACGCATCCCCCCGCACCAAAACGCCTGCACGCACAGTGGCAGCGCCTTGCCGCGGCGCCCGTGCCGCCGGCCATAACCCACCAAAACAATCATGAATATTGCTTGGCGCGCAACATATGGCCCTTTGGCGTTGACACTTCAGGAGTTACGGCAACACAATGCGCCGGCAGCCATGACCCCGTACTGCACGCGGTCATGGATCACGACAACAACGCTGAGGGGTCGCGCCGGCCAGCCCGCGCGCAGTGGTATTCGCGTCGCGTCGCCACCGACGGCCTCCCCGCCGACCGACCATATCCACCCAACCGATACCTGTCTCAGAGGGAGGGACAAACACGGTGACACCCGAAAATCGCGCCGCCTACTGGAAGGCGAATGTCCGGCTCCTGGTCATTCTGCTTATCATATGGTTCATCGTCTCCTACGGCCTCGGCATCATCCTCGTCGAGCCGCTCAACAGCATCCAGCTCGGCGGCTATCCGCTCGGCTTCTGGTTCGCACAGCAGGGCTCGATCTACGCCTTCCTGGTGCTCATCTTCATCTACGCCGCGGCCATGAACCGGCTGGACAAGAAGTTCGACGTGGACGAATAAGGGGCACCTGAACCATGACCAATCTCGATATCTGGACCTATTCGGTCGTCGGCTTCACCTTCGCGCTGTACATCGGCATCGCAATCTGGGCCCGCGCAGGAACCACCGGCGAGTTCTATGTCGCCGGCAAGGGCGTTCACCCCGTGGCCAACGGCATGGCCACCGCCGCCGACTGGATGTCTGCTGCATCCTTCATCTCCATGGCGGGGCTCATCGCCTTCAACGGCTACGGGGCCTCCGTCTTCCTGATGGGCTGGACCGGCGGCTATGTGCTGCTCGCGCTGCTGCTGGCGCCCTACCTGCGCAAGTTCGGCAAGTTCACGGTGCCCGAGTTCATCGGCGACCGCTACTACTCGCAGACGGCGCGCATCGTCGCTGTCATCTGCCTGATCCTGGCCTCCATCACCTACGTCATCGGTCAGATGAAGGGCATCGGCGTGGCCTTCTCGCGCTTCCTTGAGACGAGCTACGAAATGGGCCTTTACATCGGCATGGGTATCGTCGCCATCTATGCCGTGCTCGGCGGCATGAAGGGCATCACCTATACGCAGATCGCCCAGTACGTCGTGCTGATCCTGGCCTACACCATCCCGGCCATCTTCATCTCCCTCACCCTCACCGGCGTTCCGCTGCCGCAGATCGGCCTCGGTGCCGGCTACGTCGAAGACGGCGCGCAGACCGGCATGACCCTGCTCGGCAAGCTCGACCAGGTGGTCACCGATCTGGGCTTTAAGGAGTACACCACGCAGGTCATGGGCAGCTCGCTGAACATGTTCGTCTACACGCTGTCGCTCATGATCGGCACCGCCGGCCTGCCGCACGTCATCATCCGCTTCTTCACGGTGCCCAAGGTCAAGGACGCCCGCTACTCCGCAGGCTGGGCGCTGGTGTTCATCGCGCTGCTCTACACCACGGCGCCCGCCGTCGGTGCCATGGCGCGACTGAACCTCATGGACACCATCCAGGTGGGTCCGGTGGGCAGCGAGGAAGGCAACCTGCTCTACGAAGATCGCCCGGAGTGGTTCAAGAAGTGGGAGACCACGGGCCTTCTGGTCTGGGAGGACAAGAACGACGACGGCCGCATCCAGTACTACAACGACGAGAACCCCGAGTTCGCGGAGCAGGCCGAATCCTACGGCTGGGCCGGCAACGAGATGGTCAGCGTCGACCGCGACATCATGGTGCTCGCCAACCCGGAGATCGCAGGCTTGCCCAACTGGGTCATCGCCCTGGTGGTGGCCGGTGGCCTCGCGGCGGCGCTGTCCACGGCGGCCGGCCTGCTGCTCGCCATCAGCTCGGCCATCTCCCATGACCTGCTGAAGGGCGTGTTCATGCCGGGCATCAGCGAGAAGAACGAGCTCATGGCAGGGCGCATCTCGATGATCGTCGCCATCATCGCCGCCGGTTATCTGGGGCTCAATCCACCCGGCTTCGCGGCGGGCACCGTGGCCATCGCCTTCGGTCTTGCGGCGTCGAGTATCTTCCCGGCGCTCATGATGGGCATCTTCATGAAGAAGATGAACAACACGGGTGCCATCGCCGGCATGCTGGCGGGCATCACGGTGACGCTGCTGTACGTGTTCCAGCACAAGGGGATCTTCTTCATCCCGGGCACGGAGTTCCTGATGCCCGAGATGGGCATGGGTCCGGACTGGTTCTTCGGCATCTCGCCGAACGCCTTCGGTGCCGTGGGCGCCCTGGTGAACTTCGTCGTCGCCTTCATCGTCGCCGCCGTCACCGCACCACCGCCGGAGCACATTCAGCATCTGGTGGAGGATGTGCGCGTGCCGCGCGGCGCCGGCGAGGCCACCGGCCACTGAGAACCGCGCCGGGGCGGGCAACCGCCCCCGCACGCCGATCTTCTCGCCCCGCATCCGCGGGGCTTTTTTTGTGCTGCGGATGCGCCACCCTTATCCTTTCGGATGCCGCAGCCGTTGCACAGCCTCAGGCCACAGATGATCCTCGCCGAGCTCCGTGACTACCTTGCCGAGCACCGAAGGGTGTCGCTGCAGGACATGGCGCACCGCTTCGACGCCGACATGCATGCGCTGCGTGGCATGCTCGCGACCCTGGAGCGCAAGGGCCGGGTGCGCAAGCTCCCCGCCGGCAGCGTCTGCGGCACCTGTGCCCGCTGTGATCAAGCCGCACCGGAGCTCTACGAGTGGGTGGACGCGCCGGGCGACGCGGCGCCGCCCACAGCCGGGCCGGTGTGATGCGCTCGCCCGAGGACGGAAACGAATCCGCGTCCCGGCCGGTCTCAGGGGGTAGGCGCCAACCACCCCACCGACAGGTTCCGAAATGCACAGAGTCACGCTCCCAATCCTCACCTTCCTGCTCCTCGCCGTCGCCGCGCCCGTGCAGGCCAAGGCCGACACCGAGTCCATCGTGCTCGGCATGGGCTGCTTCTGGGGCGCCGAGAAGCGCATGGCGGCCGTCCCCGGCGTCCTGGACGTGGAGTCCGGCTATGCCGGCGGCGACGCGGCCAAAGCGGGCTACCAGGACGTGCTGCGCCTGGAGCGTGCCATCCAGCGCGGGCGCAGCGACCAGCGCAACCATGCCGAGGTGGTCCGGGTCACCTTCGACCCGGACCAGGTCTCACTGCGCGAGGTACTGATCGCCTTCTGGGAGAACCACGACCCCACCCAGGGCGACCGCCAGGGCAACGACGTGGGCACCAACTACCGCAGCGCCATCTATTTCACGCGCCCCGAGCAGCGCGCGATCGCCGTCGAGACCCGCGCTGCCTATCAGCAGGCGCTGCGCACCGCGGGCTATGGCCCCATCACCACGGAGATCGCGCCACTGCGGCATTACAATCGCGCCGAGCGCTATCATCAGGACTACCTGGTCAAGAACCCGAACGGCTACTGCGGCCTGGGCGGCACCAACGTCGCCTACCCCGGCGAGCCCGCCCGCACGCTGCCCAAGCCCCTGAACGCCGCAGAGCTGAGCCGGGCCCGCCAGCTCATCGTCTTCGAGGCCGAGGACTGCCCGTTCTGCGAGCGCTTCCGCGCTGAGGTGCTGGATGACTGGTCATCCAGCGTGCCCGTGGCCACCACCTACGCCACCAAGTCGCCGGCGGGCTGGGATCTCGACAAGGCGCTGTTCGCCACGCCCACCACGGTGCTGTTCGAGGACGGCCGGGAGGTCTCGCGCTACACCGGCTACAAGGGCGATGCGGCGCGGTTCTGGGCCTGGCTGGGGCAGCGCATCCTGTCGCCGGAGCAGCGGCGCATCGCCTTCGAGCAGGGCACGGAGCGGCCCTTCACCGGCTCGCACCTGGACGAGACCCGCCCGGGCGTGTTCGTGGACCCCATCACCGGTGCACCGCTCTTCCGCACCAACGCCAAGTTCAAGAGCGGCACCGGCTGGCCCAGCTTCTTCCAGCCCGTGGACGGCGCCATTACCCTGCACCCGGACAATTCCCACGGCATGCGCCGCACCGAGGTGCGCAGCGCCAGCTCCGGCATCCACCTGGGCCATGTGTTCAACGACGGTCCGCCGCCCACCGGCAAGCGCTACTGCATCAACGGCAAGGTACTCAGCTTCGTACCGGACGCCGAGCCCGCCGCACTGACCATGCCCTGATTGCATAGGGCCCGGGGCCGCGCCCGGTCTCGCGCAATCCTGACGCTCCGGCCCGTTCCGGCGCCCATTACAGCGCAGCGAGCAGCGCCGCCCCGCCGCCCGCCGTCAGCACCAGTGCCCAGGCCGGCACCCGCCACCACTGCAGCAGCGCGAAGGCGGCGAGCACCGCCGCCATGTCGCGCCCATCGCGCACGGCGCCCGTGAAGACAGGGTCATAGAGCGCCGCCAGCAACAGCCCCACCACGGCGGCATTGACCCCCGCCAGCGCCGCCTGCGCTGCGGCTGACCGGCGCAGGCTCAGCCAGAACGGCAGCACACCGAACACCAGCAGAAACGACGGCAGGAAGATGGCAGCGATGGCCAGCAGACCGCCGAGCCAGCCATGCGGCACCGGCCCCTGCACGGTGCCGAGGAAGGCCGCGAAGGCGAACAGCGGGCCCGGCAACGCCTGCGCCGCGCCATAGCCTGCAAGGAAGGCGTCGGCACCGACCCAGCCCGTGCGCACCGTCTCCGCCTCCAGCAGCGGCAGCACCACATGACCGCCGCCGAACACCAGCGCCCCCGCGCGATACATCGCGGCGAACAGGTCCCAGCCGGGCAGCGGGACAAGCCCCGCGGGCAGTTGTACCAGCACCAGCAGCAGCGCAAACGCCAGGAGCAGCCCCGCCGCGGCCGGCCGGCCGAGACCGAGGGGCAGCACCTCCGCGGCGCCAGGCGCCGTGTCCTGCCGGCAATACCTGAGCCCCACCAGAGCGCCGGCCGCGATGGCCAGCAGCTGGGCCATGGGCACCGGCCAGATCACCAGCAGTGCCGCTGCGCCCAGCGCGACGGTGCCGCGCACGCGGTCCGGGCACAGCCGGCCGGCCATGGCCCAGACGGCCTGGGCCACGACGGCCGTGGCCACCAGCTTGAGGGCGTGGACCCAGGCCGCGTCGCCGAGGTCCGCGCCCAAGGCCAACACCCCGTAGCCCGCGCCGATCATCAGCGCCAGTGACGGGAGCGTGAAGCCCAGCGAGGCCACCAGGGCGCCCGGCACACCGGCCCGGGCGAGCCCGAGGCCCATGACCACCTGGCTGCTGGCGGGCCCCGGCAGGAACTGACACAAAGCCACCAGATCCGCGTAGGCCGAGGCCGTAAGCCAGCGCCGGCGCGTGACCAGCTCGCTGTGGAAATAGCCGAGGTGTGCAACGGGACCGCCGAAGCTCGTGAGCCCAAGGCGCAGAAATATGAGAAACAACGGCCACAGGGGCCGCCGCTGGTGATTCATTAGGGGCACCTCCGGGCCGTGTCTCGCCCGGAGGCTAACGGGCTTGTGTGACGTGCGGATGACGGCGGCAGGGCCTGCGTGCCCGCCGTCACGCAGGCGGCGCCGCATCCAACTGTCCTGCCGGATGCTGCCGCTGCACAGGGCGCGGCGGCGGACGGCGAGCAGCCTGCCGACCGCCGACGGCTCAGCGCACGGCCGGCTGCTCAGAGTCCGACCAGCTCCGCATGCACTCCCTGGCCCAGCACAGCCGCCAGCAGGCGCTGGGCATCCACTTTATCGCTCACATACTCCACCAGCGTCAGATGCGGCCGGTCGTCCGGCATCTTCACGCTGACAACGCCGTCGATGGCGCGCAGGTCCTCCTCCACCGCCTGGCGCCGCTGCGCACTCAGGGTTTCATCGATATGGATCAGCACGTCGGACAATGAGATGGTCATGCCTCCCCTCCGTCTTTAGTGGATACGCCGCTGCATCGGCGCCGTGTCGAACGACCTGGTACTCCATGCCTGGGCAAGCCAGTGCCGCGGCCGCAAACCTTTACCCGCTTACCGCAGGCACATGACTCGCCCCGAGCTGATGACCCAGCCCGGGGCTCAAGGCCCAACCCGGGCTCCTTGTCATGCAAGCCGCTCCCCATGGGATGCAGCGGTGCTTGCCATCGCCGAGCCATGGCTGCGCGTCAATGACAATCGCTAATGGCTCGACCACTCCATCGGATAATGAACGAAGATCGCTGGACAGGCTGCCGCAATTCCCGGCAATCGCATTCACGCGGTCGTGTTGACGCCTGCAAGTATAGTGATCATGGCCACGTTTCGACGACGACGGCGGGCGTATTGAGACAGGCGGCGGGTCATTGCGACCAGCGGATGCAGTGCTGCCGGGGACCTAGGATCAAGGCTCGGCTTGCGCCCTGGAAGCTGCCTGCCCGTGCGTGCGGGGGCACTTGACCCAACGCAGCTCCACCGGATGCCGCAGGGCTGCGATTGGGTTATGGTGCGCGGGTCCCGGCGGCGGTCTGTGCCGGCCCACCAAAACGAGGCAGCAATGGACGTCGAGCTCATCGAGATCCGCGAATTCCTGGCGAGCCACGCCCCCTTCGACCGACTTCCCGCCGATGCCCTGGACGCCCTGCCGCAACGGCTCGCGGTGCGCTATCTGCGCCGGGGCAGCCCCTTTCCGCCCGACGATGACGACACGCCCTGTCTCTATATCCTGCGCCGCGGCGCCGTCGAGATGCGCGACGCCGAGGGCAATCTGATCAGCAAGCTCGCCGAAGGGGATCTGTGCCCGTCGCCGTGCGGCGCCGGCATGGCGGACCTGTCCGGCAAGACCGCCGAGGACACCCTCGCCTACCTGCTCCCCTGCGCCGAGCTGGACCGGCTGCGGGAAGCGCACTCGGCCTTCGCGGCGCACTTCGACGCCTCCATGTCCGACCGCATGCGCCGCGCGCTGGACACCATGAAGGACGACACCGCCGGCACGGCGCTGATGACCGTCCAGGTGGGGGATCTGCTGAGCCGGCCGGTGACGCAGGGCGGCCCGGACATCAGCATCCGCGACGCCGCGCGCATCATGAGCGAGGCCAGGGTGTCGTCCCTGGTCCTGGTGGACGAGGGCCGGCTGGTCGGCATGATCACCGACCGGGACCTGCGCAACCGCTGCCTCGCCGCCGGCCTGTCGCCGGAGGAGCCGGTGCGCCGGATTATGACCGAGCGCCTGCACACGGTGCGCGCCGACACCCTGGGCTTCGAGGCGCTGATCACCATGTCGCGGCTCAATGTGCACCACCTGCCGGTGCTTGACGAGACGGGCGTGCGCGGCGTCGTCTCCACGTCGGACCTGGTGCGGGTGCAGAGCGCCAATGCCGTGTACCTGGTGGGCGACATCCGCAAGGCGGAGTCGGTGGAGACCCTCGCAACCATCAGCAAACGACTCCCGGAGCTCCAGATCCAGCTGGTGCACTCCGGGGCCACGGCCAGCCAGATCGGCCAGGCCATCACCGCGATCACCGATGCCATTACCCTGCGGCTGCTGGAGCTGGCGGAAGCCGAGCTCGGCGCACCTCCGGTGCCCTACAGCTGGATGGCCGGCGGCTCCCAGGCCCGGCGCGAGCAGTCCTCGCACTCCGACCAGGACAATGCGCTGCTCATTGCCGACCATCTGAAGCCCGACGACGACGACTATTTCAAGCAGCTGGCGCGCCGGGTCAATGACGGTCTGAACGCCTGCGGCTACGTCTACTGTCCCGGCAACGTCATGGCCAGCAATGACAAATGGCGCCAGCCGCTCAAGATCTGGACCAAGTACTTCAATACCTGGATCAAGCGCCCGGAGCCCATGGCGCTGATGCTCTCCAGCGTCTTCTTCGACCTGCGGCCCATCCATGACCCCGAGGGACTGTTCGGCGAGCTCGCCGAGCGCATTCACACGATGTCGAAGAAGGAGACCATCTACATCGCCTATATGGCCGCCAATGCGCTCAAGCATCGGCCGCCGCTGGGCTTCTTCCGCAAGTTCGTACTGATCCGCGGCGGCGAGCACGACCACACCTTCGACGTCAAGCACCGCGGCATCGTGCCCATCGTGGATCTGGCGCGGGTCTACGCCCTGTCCGCCGGCCTGGACGAGATCAACACGCCGGAGCGCCTGCGCGCCGCCGGCGCCGCCCGCGCCCTCAGTGCCGACGGCGCCGACAACCTGGTGGACGCCTACGAGTTCATCGGTACCCTGCGCATGCGCCACCAGGCAGCCCAGCTGAAGCGCGGCGAGAAAGCGAACAACTTCCTCTCACCCGACGACCTGTCGCCGCTGGAGCGCGGCCATCTGAAGGACGCCTTCGCCCTCATCAGCACCATGCAGGAGTCCCTCGGTCAGCGCTACCAGGCGGGGCGCTTCGCCTGAGGGTCACCCGCGATGCCGGCCGGGATGCCGCCTGGAATGCCGCACGCCGGCCGTGCGCCTGCCACGGTGTCCGGCGCACAGGCTGAGCGACCTGCACATCGGCCCGCACGCGCATGAGCGGCTTCCTGCTGGAGCAGCGCCGGCTCGCGCGCTTCCGGCGGCTTCCCGACTGCCCGCTGCGGGACTATTTCGCCTGGCCCCTGCCGCAGCCGAGCCGCGACTATCGCAGCGTGGAGTACGTCGCTGTGGACCTGGAGACCACCGGACTCGACGCCCGTAAGGATCAGATCCTGAGCATCGGCTGGGTGGTCGTGGCGGGGCAGCGCATCCGGCTCGGCACGGCCCGTCATCGGCTGCTGCGGGTGGAGGGCGCGATCCCGGCCGAGAGCGCCGTGATCCACCAGATCACCGACGACGAGGCCGCCACCGGGCTGGACCTGGCGCACGTGCTGCCGGAGCTGCTGTGGGAGCTCTCCGGCCGGGTGCTGATTGCGCACCATGCACGCATCGAGCTCGGCTTTCTGAGCGCCGCCTGCAAGCAACTCTGGGGTGTGGGGCTGCTGATCCGCGCCGTGGACACCCAATCCGTCGCCCGCCGCCTGCTGGAGCGCCGGCAGATTCCGTTCAAGGGGTCCGACCTGCGCCTGCACGCGCTGTGCGAGCGCTACAATCTGCCCCGCCATGGTGCCCACAACGCGCTCAGCGACGCTCTCTCCGCCGCAGAGCTGTTCCTGGCGCAGGCGGCATACCGCGACAGCGGGCATGGCATGAAGCTCGGTGATTTTCTTTGACGGCAGGCGCGCTCGATCAGGCGACCACAGCCGCGGCGCCCGTCACCGCACAGGTCAGCCAATCAAGATGGGCCGCACGTCCCCCGGCGCCGGCCGATCGATTCGGCGCCGGAGCACGCACGACCCAAGCCCCTGTGCGGTGGCATACCCGCGGCGCGCGCCGCCCCCGCTGCGCTGCCGCCGCGGGCATTGCCACCGACCAACCTTGCCGCCGACACCGAGCTGCGGGTGCATGCGCACAAGCCTTGACCACAGCGTTGCATCTGTACCATCGCATACAACCTGCCGCACCTCCGGCACTGTGCGGGTAACCCGCGGGCTTCGCGTTGATCCTTTACGACGCTCCTGATCCCAATCAACAGCTTTGGAGGAATTGACGCTCTGCGGCCGATTCCAGCTCAGTTGTTGCGAATCAAAGACAGTGTAACCTATACCACGCATCTTCGCTGCGTACTCAGCGGCGAAAAGGCTTCTGCTGTCGTCTTTTCTCTACGACGCAACGGTGTCCCGCGGCCGGGCCGAGCCGGCAAGGCCGCGCCCGACCCACCGCAGCCGGCCCATCGAGCCGGCGCCACAGGCAAAGGGACTTGCACCACTCACCGCACAGCGGACAATGGACAACCCCGTCGACCCGACGGCCCACATCCGGCCCCGAGGCCGCCAACGCCCGCGATCTCAGCCCAGCATGAACAGCACGCCGCAACCGATGCTCGTCCCGGCAGAAGTGCTCCGGCAGCGCCTGGGGGAGCGATGTCTGGTGCTGTTCGACTGCCGTTTCTCCTTGGCGGACCCGGAGGCCGGCGCGCGGGCCTACGCCGCCGGTCACCTGCCGGGGGCACTGTATGCGCACCTGGATGCCCAGTTGTCCGGCCCCATCACGCCCACCAGCGGTCGTCATCCCCTGCCGGACGCCGCCGGGCTGGCGCACTGGCTCCGGCGCTGCGGCGTGGGCGATGCGTCCGAGGTCGTGGTCTACGACGACATGGGTGGCGCCTTCGCCGTGCGGCTGTGGTGGCTCTTGCGCTGGCTCGGGCACACCCGTGTCGGGCTGCTGGACGGTGGGCTGCGGGCCTGGCAGGCGGCGGGCGGCACGCTCACCACCGAGGTGCCGGCGCCGACCCCGGCTGTCTTCACCCCAGAGCCGGACGACAATCGCTGGATCAGCACGGACGCCCTGGCGGCGGCGCTCCCGAACGGCAGGGTGCAGGTCATCGACGCCCGTGCGCCCGAGCGCTTCCGCGGCGAGCAGGAGCCCATCGACCCGGTGGCGGGACACATCCCGGACGCCATCAACCTGCCCTTCACCGGCAACCTGGACGCAGACGGCCGCTTCCTGCCGCCTGAGGCCCTGCGCGAGCGCTTCACGGCGGCGCTCGGCGACACCCCACCGGCGCGGGTCGGCCACAGCTGCGGCTCCGGCGTCAACGCCTGCCACAACCTGTTCGCCATGGAGCTGGCGGGCCTCGCCGGCTCACGGCTCTACGCCGGCTCCTGGAGTGAATGGATTCGGGACCCGGCCCGGCCGGTGGCCAGATAGTCAGGTCACCGCCGCGACCCTGAGCACCAGCTTGCCCACGTGCTGCTTCGTGAGGAACGCCGTCTGCGCCGCGGCGATCTCCGCGAGCGGGAAGGTCCCGGCCACCAGGGGCCGCAATCGCCCCTGCGCGATGTAGCCCACCAGCGCCGGGAAGACCGCCGCATCCAGCGCCGTACAGCCGAGCATGGTCAGGTCCTTGAGGTAGAGCGTGCGCAGGTCCAGGGTCACCAGCGCACCGGCGATGGCGCCGGAAGTCGCATAGCGACCGCCGGGCCGCAGCACCTCCAGCAGCCCCGGGAAGCCGTCGCCCCCCACCAGATCCACGACGACATCGACGCTGCCGGCGCCGAGCGCCGCCGCCGGCGCGTCGTCGCGTGACAGCGTGTGCGCCGCGCCCAGCGCCCGCAGCGCCTCGGCCTTGGCCGGCCTGGTGACCGCGATCACCTCCGCTCCGCGCAGCCGGGCGAGCTGGATGGCCGCCGAGCCGACGCCGCCGGAGGCGCCGGTGATCAGCACCCGCTCGCCGGCGGCGAGCCCGGCGCGGTGCAGCAGGTTTTCGGCCGTCGAGTAGGAACAGGGAAAAGAGGCCAGCTCCACATCGGTGAGGGGGCTGTCGATGCGATGCGCATGCCGCGCTGCAACGACGACGTATTCCGCGAAGCCGCCGTCGCACTCGGAGCCCAGGTACCAGGGCGGGTCCAGCGGCTGCCCGCCGGCCTCCCGCAGGCAGGGCTCCACCAGGACCCGCTCACCGATGCGCGCCGCCGCCACGCCGACGCCCACCGCAACGATCTCGCCGCAGACGTCGATGCCCTGGATGCGGGGCAGATCGAGCGGCTTGCCGCCCCAGCTGGCATCGTCGGCAACGCCCTCCTCGCCCGGCGCGTGGCGCCTGGAGTACCAGCCGATGCGGGTGTTGATGTCGGTGTTGTTGACAGCGGCGGCGCCGACGCGGATCAGCACGTCCCCCCGCCTGGGCGCCGGCACCGGGATGTCGTCGCGGACCTCGAGCTTGTCGAGTCCACCGTGGCCGGTCAGGAGGACGCCGCGCATGCTGGCTGATGTGCTCATGGTGGACCTCCAGTTGGCTCACGCGAAGGCGCGAAGCCGCGAAAACAAGACGACCCGCTCGATTGCATCAGAACGAGTATATGCAGCCCTTATGGACGCCCTCGGCCAGGTGCGTGAGACCTGTCCCGCTCCGCCGCGACCGAGGGCTCGTCGCGGCGGGGACGCCGCTCCCACAGCAGCACCGGCTCTCGTGCGGTCCTGAGCGCGCCCGGCTGCGCGGACGCACGGTTGCATGCACCCGCCGCTCTCCCTAAGGCAAGACCTCCGCCGGTGCCCGCCAAGGCAGCCCGAAGGCCGCCGCCACCGCCGGCTGCGTCAGCTCACCCGCCAGCACGTTGGCCGCGGTGCCCAGAACGGGATGCGCCGCGGCGGCGGCTGGCCCGCCCTCGTCCAGCAGCCCAGCGAGCAGCTCCACATAGGGCTTGGTGGCATTGGTGAGGGCGAAGGTCGCGGTGCGCGGCACGGCCCCGGGGATGTTGGCCACACAGTAGTGCACGACGCCATCGACCACGTAAGTCGGCTCCGCGTGGGTGGTGGGCCGGCTGGTCTCGAAGCAGCCGCCCTGGTCGATGGCCACGTCCACCAGCACCGGTCCGTCGTCCTGCATCAGGGCCAGATCGGCGCGGCGGAGCAGCACCGGCGCCCGGGCGCCGCTCACCAGCACGGCGCCGATGACCAGGTCCGCCCCCGACAGCAGCTCGCGCAGCGCGTGACGGCTGCTGGCCAGCGTCGTGACGTTGGCGGGGAGGATGTCCGCCAGATGCCGCAGGCGGTCCAGGTCGATGTCCATGACGATCACGTTCGCGCCGAGCCCGGCGGCCATCTTCGCGGCCTCGGTGCCGACGCTGCCGCCGCCGATGATGAGCACCTTGGCCGGCAGCACGCCGGCCACGCCGCCCAGCAGCAGGCCGCGGCCGCCGTTGTGGGCCTCCAGGTAAAAGGCACCCGCCTGCACCGCCATGCGCCCGGCGACCTCGCTCATGGGGGCGAGCAGCGGCAGTCGGCCGTCCACCGTCAACGTCTCGTAGGCGAAGCAATGGGCGCCGCTGGCGAGCAGTGCGTCGGTGAGCGTCCGGCTCGCGGCGAGGTGGAAATAGGTGAAGAGCACCTGGCCCGGGCGGAGCAGCGGATATTCCTCCGGCAGCGGCTCCTTGACCTTGACGATGAGCGCCGCGTCACGCCACACCGCCGCGGCATCCGCAACCAACTCCGCACCGGCGGCGGCGAACTGCGCATCCGTGATACCGGCACCCTGCCCGGCGCCCGCCTGCACCAGTACCCGATGCCCTTGCTCCACCAGGTCATGCACCATGGCGGGCACCGCGGCGACCCGCCGCTCCTGGGGTTTGGTCTCGGTGGGGATGCCGATGATCATGCAAGGCTCCGTGATGGCAGGGCCGGCGCTTTATGAGCGATGCCCTGACCATACACTGCCCGACGCCCGTCGTCGCCGCATCCTGCCGAGCTGCGTCTGCCGCGTCCGGTGGGACCCGGCCGAGCCCAGGCGACGATCAGTCTCCGGCTCAATCGGGCTGCGGCAGCGGCTCCGCCCAGGGCGGCACCCGCGGCGCCCGACGCGCAGCGGCGATGACCTGATCCGGGTCCGGGCTCCCGGCGCCGACGGGCACGGGCAGCCCGCGGGCGGCGCGCGCCACCGTCTGCGCCTGCTCCCAGTCGACGGCATCCGGCGCATCCGTACTGGCGGATCGCAGGACCTTCTCCATGGGGGCGAGGCTCCCCTGCCAGCGCTTGGCGTCCTCGGCGAGCGGCGCATGGGCCTCCAGGTGCAGCACACCGTCCTGCCAGCCGGCAAGATAGGGTTGATTGACGATGTGCACGTCGGTACCCACGGGCACCTCCGCGAACAGGCGTGAGATATCCTCCGGATACAGCCGCACGCAGCCGTGGCTCACGCGCATGCCGACGCCATAGGGCTTGTTGGTGCCGTGCAGCAGGTAGCTCGGGCGGCTCAGGCGCATGGCATGGCTGCCGAGCGGGTTGTCCGGCCCCGCCGGCACCACCGCCGGCAGCGGGTCGCCGCGCTTGGCGTGCTCGCGGCGGATGGAGGCCGGCGGCCGCCAGGCGGGGTTCTCCGTCTTCTGGATGATGCGCATGCGCCCGACGGGCGTGCGCCAGCCCTCGCGGCCGATGCCGACGGGATGCGTGACCACCACGCGCGGCTCGCCCTCCTCCACCGGCGGATAGTAGAAGAGCCGCAGCGCCGGCAGGTTCAGCACGATGCCCTCGCGCGGGGCATCCGGCAGCACGAAGCGGGTCGGCAGCACCACACGGGTGCCTGCCCCCGGCAGCCAGGGGTCCACATCCGGATTGGCCGCGACGATTTCGTCGTAACCCAGCCCGTAGCGGCGGGCGAAGTCCGGCAAGGTGTCTTCGTCGCGGGCCACCACGTACTGGACTTGTCCCACGACATCGGTGTCCGGGTCCGGCAGCACAAAGCGGTCGGTGCGCTGCGCCGGCTGCATGAACAGACCAATCTCCGGCAGCCCGGCGCAGCCTGCGAGCAGCAGCGCCGCCCACAAGAGGCCCGCGCGCAGCCCGCAGCGACGGATGCCGTACAACGCCCGACGCAGCCCATCTCCGTGTGGCCGCCCCAGGGCCGAGCCAGGTGATGCGGCACCAGCCCCTGCGCCGATGGTGGCATGCGGGCATGAGAACAACGTCGTCTGCATGAGCCGACTCCCGGTTGCGATGGCTTGGGCGGGAGCGGCGGCAACGCCGAGCCACCCCCTCGGACGGGCACTGTTGCACCTGCGCCCCGAGTCGCCCATCGGCCTTTGCCTGGTATCGAGCCGCGGCCCGCCCCATAGCAAGCCGAGGGCGGACAGGCCGCACATCGGCCGCCTTGATGCCGCGGAGCGGGATCAGCACCCACCCGGTCAGGCCCCGCACGCCTGGCTGTGGCCAGGCCTGGCGTGCATTTTGCTGACCACCCGGGACATCGCTGGGCTGCGGACGCTGATGGCATGAAGACTTACCTGGACTGGTCCGCCTATGAGGACGCCGGCATGGGCGACGCCTATGCCGACATTCCCAAGCACGGCGGCGACTTCGCCAAGGCCGTCGCCGTCTGCATCAACAGCCGCCGGTGCGAGGCGCAGACCGGCAAGGGCGTCATGTGCCCGAGCTACCGGGTCACCGGCGACCCGGCGCTCTCCACCGGCGGGCGCGTGCGTCTGCTCAAGGCCGCCCTCAACACCGACGGCGACACCGGCCTGCTGGACGCCGCGCTGGCCGAGCCCGAGCTGGCCCGCGCCATGGACCTCTGCATCGGCTGCAAGGGCTGCAAGCGCGAGTGCGAGAGCAATGTCGACATGGCGCTCATCAGGACCGAATACCTGGCCCAGCGCGCCCGGCGCGACGGTGTCGGGCTGCGCGCGCGCCTCTTCGCCGGACTGCCGCGCTGGCTGCACCGCCACCGCGCCGCCGCCCGGCACCTCATCAGGGCGCGCAACCGGCACCACTGGCTGGCGAGGCTCGGCGAGCGCCTGCTCGGCGTCGCCGCCGAGGTGCCGCTGCCGGAGCCGGCCGCAGAGCCGTTTCGCGAGGCGTCGACCGCATCGCAGTCGCCGGACGCCGGCGATGCCGGCCGCCCGGAGCTGGTGCTGCTCACCGACTGCTTCTGCCGCCACTTCGAGCCGGACATCGCCCGCGACGCGGCGCGCGTGCTCGGGGCCGCCGGCTACCGCGTGCTGCACGCCACGCCCGCGGCCGGCGATGCAGCGCCCGACCGCCCCCTGTGCTGCGGACGCACGGACCTCGCCCAGGGCCTGGTCGCCCAGGCAAAGACAGAAGCCGGGCGCACCGTCGCCGCCCTGCTCCCGCATGCGCAGGCCGGGCGCTGGATCATCGGCCTGGAGCCCTCCTGCCTGCTCGGCCTGCGGGACGAGGCCCTGACCCTCGGGCTCGGCGCCGCGGCGGAGGAGGTCGCCGGCCGCGCCCTGCTGCTGGAGGAGCTGCTCGCCAAGGAGATCATGGCCAAGCGCCTCGACCTGCCCCTGCGGCCGGCGGGCGATGGCGGCAGCGCCGAGACGGCCGGCGCTGCCGGCTCGGGTCCCGGCTCCCATCCCGGCTCCCATCCCGGCTCAGGCGGGAGCGCCGGGAGCGTCGCCGATCCGGGCCGGGTGCTGGTACATGGCCACTGCCACCAGAAGGCCGTCGGCGGCATGAAGCCCCTGCGCAAGGTGCTGAAGCTCGTGCCCGAGCTCGACTTCCGGCTCCTGGACACCGGCTGCTGCGGCATGGCCGGCACCTTCGGTCTGGAGCGCGAGCACGCCGACCTCGCCCGCCGCATGGCGGCGCAGGAGCTGCTGCCGCAACTCGCGGCACAATCGGACACCACCACCGTCATCGCCAACGGCTTCTCCTGCCGACAGCAGATCCGCGCCCACACCCGGCACCGGCCCCTGCACCTGGTGCAGGTGCTGGCGCGGCTGCTGGCGGCGCAGGGAGGCAGTCGGTCGGATTAGGGACAGCGTAACCCGACCATCAAGGGCCTGCGCCAGCACCTGGCGGCGCAAGCGGCGCAGGTTGGTCAGTTGGAGCCAGCGGCGACGGGCGCGACCGCGCGTCGCTGATGCCTGGTCTACGCCGGCCCACACCTGCCCAGACGGCGATCATCATGCGGCCATCCAATCTTGTGCTGCTGACGGCCCGCTCCCGTGCCCGGTGACGCTGGACGAGGCCGTACGCGTCATGGCCAAGACCCAGCTCGGCAAGGACCTGAGCAACGCACAGGCGGCGGACCTGGTGGCCTTCCTGAAGGCGCTGACCGGCGAGCTCCCGGAGATCACCCTGCCGCGGCTGCCCGGTACACCCGGCCGGAGCATGATCCCCGCCGGCGACGCACAGGCCTCGGCGAGCCCGTCAGACTGATCGCGACCTGCCCCTGTGCGCCAGCCGCTGCCGACGAGATCGAGCTGGATCTCGGCTGCATCCTGGACGGCGTGCCCGGCACTTGGCCGGCAGGAAGCTGCTGCAATGCTGTGGAGGTCCTGAGGCCGGGGGATCATATGTCTTCGGCGCACCGAAATGGGCCTGCCCCCGGGGCCGACTGAGATCGGCGTACGCGGCGGCGCCCCCGCGCCTTGCGCCGTGCTGCACCGGCGCCAAGCCCGACGCCCGGCGGGGTCGACGCGGCGCAGGGCGCGCGTCGGGCTGCGTCCCACCGCCGCTTGCGGTTACCCTCCGCCGCCAGCATTTCCGGACACACCGCCAGACTTTCCGAGCCGAGACCATCATGCCCACCCGCATTTATCTTGTTCGCCACGGCGCCACGGAGCTCACCGCCGAGGACCGCTTTGCCGGCGCCACCGATGTGCCTCTGTCCGAAGAGGGCCGCCGCCAGGTGACGGCGCTGGCGCAGCGCCTGCGCTGCGACACCCTGGATGCCGTCTACGCGAGCCCCATGGGCCGTACGCTGGAGACGGCGCGCATCATTGCCGCGCCGCATGGGCTGGAGCCGCTGACGGAGCCGGACCTGCGGGAGATCGATTACGGCCACTGGGAGGGCCGCACCCGCGATGAGATCGAGACCGAGAATCCCGCCGAGTACGAGGCCTGGCAGGAAGACCCGTTGACCATCGCGCCGGCGGGCGGCGAATCCGGTATCCAGGTGCTGGCCAGAGCATTGCCGGTGATGCGCCGCATCGTGCAGGAGCACGAGCGCCGCTCGGTGCTGGTGGTGTCGCACAAGGGCACCAACCGTCTGCTGGTGAGCAGCCTGCTCGGCTTCGATGCACGCGGCTATCGGGACCGCCTCGACCAGAGCCCGGCGGCGCTCACCATCCTGGACTTCGCGAGCGTCACCCGGGCGCGGCTCAAGGTCTTCAACGACGTCTCGCACTACGAGGGCGTGCCGCCGCGGGTGTTTCAGCGCAGGCTGTCGCGGTGGTGGAGTAGACCGGGCTGCTGAGGCCTGGGCCGACGGCTGCGCCGGCAGGCTGGCCATGGCCTGGACCTCCCGGCGCGCCGGACAGCCCAGTCCAGCGACCGAGCCGGGCTCAGCGAGGCAGCGAAGCCACCGCCGTTGCTCAGCCGTCGCGTTCCCCGAAGACGTCGTCGAGGGTCTGCGCGCCCAGCACGCGACGGCCCCAGTCCATGAGCTGCTCTGAGTCGGCCTGCTCCAAGCTGGCGACGAGCGCCTCAGGCAGGTAGCCGAAACGCTGTTCCAGCTGATCGCGCAGAAGCAGCGCTGCGCCGCGAACCCTGCCAAGTGCCTCGCCGCGGGCCTCGCCGCGGGCCTCGCCGAGGCGTTCAGCAAAACTCACATAGGGCATTCTCAGGCTCTCCTCGATGGCGAAAATCGCGTTCGTATAACTGAGCTCCAAGTCATCCGGCAAGCGCATGATCCAGTCGATGAAGCGATACAGGTCGATGATCTGCTGCTTCGACATCCCCCGCTCATACAACCGACGCGTCAGCTTGAGCTTGCGCGTGTAACGCGCCTGCACATCCTTGCGCGTGGCCTGGGCTGCCAGGTGCGCCAGCACGACGGTGGCGAACGGATTGTCCTCTTCCTCCAGCTCGGCTTGCGCGGAAGCATAGTCGAGCAGCTTGACGCTCGGGAACAGCAGGCCGAGCCGGCTGCCCCAGCGGCCGACCTCGAAGCTCCTCGGACGCCAGTGCGGTGTTGTGTCCGCCAGCACGGCGAAGCTCGCGATGTCGCGGGCATAGCGATCGTAGAGCCGATAAGCGTAGGTGAACATCCGCCGCGGAAAGCCGCCATCGCGCTGCCCCTGGATCTCGACGTGGACCAGCAGCCATTCCTCGCTGCCATTGTCGAGGAAGACTTTCATCAGCTTGTCTGCACAGCGGCGGCCGAGCTCGGCATCCTGCGCCACCTGCGCCAGCTCCTTGTCCAGCGGCTCACAGCCGCGGCTCCAGTCGATGTCCAGCGCCGCGTGTGGGAAGAAGAAGCGCACGAAGTCCGGGAACCAGCCGTCCAGGATGTCTTTCCAGGGGCTGTCATAGTCGTCGGGCATCGCTGTGTCTGATTGGTTGCCGTATTTCACCGCGCGATCTTACACTTTAAGTGAACGCCTGACACGCAGCGATGACGCAATGGGGTCGGCTCGGGCCAAGTTGCGCCTCCCCCCTCGCCCACCCCGCGCAGCGCCGGGGATGGATGCACCTGTTCCGCCAAAACGGTGCCAGTCTATTGATCTTAACGGTGGAGCACTCGCTCACCAGCCGGGTATCTGCCGCTCGCCTGTGCCCAGGGTCTGTTCGCGCACGCCGACCACATTGATCCCCAGCTCGCGTCCCACAGCGCCCACAGCATCGCCGCCGTGCTCGTCATGGCGATGGCCGGCCCTGCGAGCTCCAGCGCCTGCGCCGCATAGGCGCGTCGCTGCACGGCCGGATGCTGGCTGACGCCGGCGTCCGCTGCCGCGCCTACGACCCGGTCGGCAGCCAAGCGACTCCGCTGCCCTACCTCTTGCGCCGGACGCTGGAGAACGGCGCAAACAGCTTGTTCGTGCAACGGCTGGCTGATGCCTCGGCGCCGGTGGACCAGACCAGGTGGTACAACACCCTGTCGCTGCATGGCCGCGGCGTCTTCGCCTGCATCAGCCCTTGGAACTTTCCGCTGGCCATCTTCATGGGCCAAGTCACCGCGGCGCTCACGGCCCGAAAGACGCTGCGGCGCCCGCTGTCCCTGGCGGGCGGCCTGCTGCGCTTCCTGCGCGGTCGCAGCACGCGGCAACCACCTGCTCGCTGACGGCCACAGGCGGGACACGCCGGGATACCACGCGGCCCCCAAACGGACCCTGCGGAACAGTTCAAACGCCGCCGCGTCGCTCAGCGCGAAGACCTCACGCAGCGACAGCGAGCGGACTGCGGCGGAGATGCGGAAGCAGGTCTGCTGCTCCGGCATGGCCGCGTCCGCAACATGGGCAACGGCGCCCGGTATGC
The DNA here is from genome assembly GCF_913063425.1 of uncultured Thiohalocapsa sp. Lineage (GTDB taxonomy): Bacteria > Pseudomonadota > Gammaproteobacteria > Chromatiales > Chromatiaceae > Thiohalocapsa. The sequence continues at coordinate 40,501 of NZ_CAJXYK010000007.1, read as the reverse complement.
CGCCAACAGGGGCTCAGAACGCGAGCGCATGAGATGCCACGCGGTTGATTTAAAGGCTGTATGCGGCTACCGCATGGGCGGGCGCCCCAGCACCTGGCCCGGCTTGGGTAGTCGTAAGGGCGCGGTTTCTCCAGGAGTGCCGCCGACGGCACGACCTGCTCCATCTCGCCCACGCTGCGCTTGCAGCGCGTCACTTTCTTCTTGGCCAGAGGTTCGGCTTGGGCAAAGGCCAGTTGCTGCTGCTTGGTGGCGGCTTGCTGCCCGGAATCGAGCTCGGCTGTATAGTATTAAAGCTTACCGCGATACCCTTATTGATTTGGCAGTGAATAACCTGCATTTCAATAAGCCAAAGGATTCTCTTTTTTATAAGGCCTTCACTGAACATTTCGCTTGGTTGGAGCATGGACTTCGGGTCGCCCTGCTTGTTGACTCGGGTCAGTATCACAGCGTCTCGCCATGACTATGGTTGCCGTGATCCTTGGAGCCATATGCACGCAAGGGAATCAACGGCGCCATAGGGAAAACTCTGATCTCGCTCTTCATCGTCACGCCGCATCTTCGAGGCCATAGCGTCAGTTGCAGCCGCAGATGCGGGGGGCGCCATCAGGGAGGGCTCAGATCTGCTTTTTCCTGTGGCTTCGGCTTAAACACTGCTGAGCTGGCGTATCCCCTTCGTCAGATTCGCTTCGGGGTCTCGACGACTACCTGATGGTGGTTGTTCATCTGGCAGTATGCGTGACGGCGAAGGTCGAACCGGCTGCTGACGTCTGCCAACAGCGCCGGAAAAAGGTCTATCTTTAACCTGACCCGCCACGTGGAAAAGGTCCATCAGCGGCGGGGCCGGGATTCAGTTGGTCCCTCGCACTTAGTGTCGGACACCTCGATAACGGATGGAGAACGTCATGAAGCGTGACTTATTTCCTCGTAAAGGCCTGCTGGGCGCGGCGGCAATCCTGCTCATGGCCGTGCCACTGGCACTGGCACAGCAGGGCGGCGGAGGCGGCCCCGGGCCGGGCCCCGGCGGTGGTCAGGGAGGTCCGCCCGGCGGTGGCGAGCAGCCCGGAAGCCACGCGCAATACATCGCGTTCGACGAGGGCAGCGGCGAATACATCCTCACCCTCGACGGTGCCGAGGTGGCCCGCGTGCCCGAATACGACGTGGAGGTCAGCCTGTCCACGAAGCTCTGCGGCGTTTGTCACGAAGACGCCGTTGCGCAGCTCAAAAGCTCCGTTCACTTCAGCGTCCAGGGCGGCAATGCGCGCATCCTGTTCCCGGGCGGCGGCGCCCACGGCGCGCTGGACCGCGCCTGCGGCCTGCCCGGGACTACGGCGCTGATCAACTACAACAGCAACGTCAACCTCGGCGAGTGCGGCAAGTGCCACGTCGGGCGCTTCATTCCGCCCATGGGTGATGCGTTCACCAGCATGTTCATGCAGATGGGAATGCCCCAGGAGCTGGCCGCCACCAACGCGACCAATCTCGTCGACGGCGGTCTGGACTGTCTGATCTGCCATGCCGACCACTACCTGGCCGTGCGCGAGGACATCGACTGGACGCTCGGCGGCACGCTCGAGGTCGCCGGCTACGGCGCGCCCGGCGACGAGTCGCCCACGCCGGAGGGCTACGGCAAGCTCTCCCGTGACAACACCGACTACGATCACGATGGGCTACCCGACAAGCTGATCGACGTGACCGGTGACGGCGTGCCCGACATGGAACTGATGCAGGACCTCGACGGTGACGGCGTTCCGGAGACGCCCTGGCCCACCGTCGCCCAGGACCGCTCGGTCGAGGCGGTGCTGTCCGTCGGCAAAACCGACGAGCACGCTTGCCTGCGCTGCCACGAGCACGCCCGCACCGGCTACAAGCGCGGCACCCTGTTCCGGGTCGGCTACGACGCCCACGCCAACGTCTGCTTCCCGGACCCACGCCTGAGCGCTGACAACCCCAATTGCCCGGAGCACAATACCTGCACCGCGTGTCATGTGACGCTGGATGGCGACTACGACAACGACGGGCTGGACGACGTGCACAAGTTCGTGCGCGGACACTTGGTCGGCGGCGATCTGGCCGCGGCGGACTATCCTCCGCCGCCCCCGGGTGTAGCACCCGATCCGGAAGACCCGACCCACCTGACCTGTGTGCAGTGCCACAACCCGGACCAGTTGCCCCAGCGCGAGGCCAACGGCGTGCACGCGCAGACGCACCTGGACAAGATCGCCTGCGAGACCTGCCACATCACCCGCAGCGGCGGCATCACCTACTCGGTGTACGGTCACGGCGGCCACGTCTCCTTCGGCCGCAATACCGAGGGACAGGACACCAAGCTGATCACGCTCGATCACATGGTTGCCGAAGAGGACAACCCGCAGGACATCGATGCCGACTTCGAGGCCTTCCGGCTCAACCCGGTGCTGATGTGGTTCAACGGCTCGACCTCCTTCCTGGCACAGTCATTGGCCATCCGCGGGGCCGAGAACGCCAAAATCACCCCGTTCAAGCCGATGGCGAACGGCATGGTCATGGACGGGCGCTTCTTCAAAGGCGAATACCTGACCAACGAGGCGGACTTCCCGTATAACGCCTATTCGATGTACCGCTTCTTTGCGACGGCCGAGGACTGCACGAACCTGCAGCTGCCCGGCATGGAGCCCTTCGTCTGCAGCGACGACGGCAAGTACGGCAACGCGGAGGTCTTCTCGGCGCTGGGGCTGCTCGGTGACGTCTACGTCAATGACGAGGATGGCAATCCCACCATCCGCATCGTCCAGGGGCAGACGCCCGAGGAGGTCCGCACGACGATCCTCTGGAACCTCATGGACATGGACCGGCCGGACGTGCAGACCATGGCCATGATGCAGGTCTTCCCGAACCTGATGAACTTCAGCAAGACCGCCTACGGCTACGAGCACTATCTCGTGAGCTCGGCGCTGGCCGGATCCGATGCGGATCAGGACGGCAATGGCGTCATCGACGAGTTCGCGCCCTACCTGTTCAAGATGTTCGATGAGGAACCGATGTTTCCGAACGGTCCTCCAGGGGGCGCCGTCAACGCCGGCCTGATGGAGTTCACGGGCTTCAACCAGCCCATGTTCCTGCCGTCCACGTACAACTGGTACCCCTTCTTCGACGATGTGTCGAACGTCGCGACGATGAAGCTGCCCGACGGCAAGTTCATGAAGCTGTTCCTGAGCATGGGGCTCAACATGGAGTTGCAGGGGCAGGGCGTACCCGAAGACCAGATCCGGCAGATCATTGGTCAGTTGGTGGGCAATTACCCGGCCTTCTCCAACGGCGTCACGCTGGGCGGTCACGGCATCGTGCCGAACCCGCAGCAGAACGCATTGGGCAGCGGTGGACGCTTCGGCGGCGCTCAGGGCGGTGGCTGCGCACAATGCCACGTCGAGGGCGGCGTTCTGGATACGCAGGTGCCGGTGACCAAAGAGCAGTACGTGGAGACGCCCCTGGGCATGGCCGCGCTGCCGGTCTACAAGTGGAAGTACTACAACATCCACAAGCTCATCCACCTCGGTCTGAGCACCGATAACGAGGACATCGTCGCCGGCACGGCCGACATCGACATCGCCGGCGATGAGGATTATGTCCGCGAGAGCGACCAGGAGATGGTGCTGAACTGGTTCGAGCCGAGCATGTGCGAGGACGACGAGGACGCCGACGCGGACAACCCGGTGGTCTGCTTCCTGCCCGCCGACTCAGAGGCGGCCCTGGAAGGCACCGGCCTCGACGACGACGACCTGACCTGGGAGGCCGAGGAATGCGAGGACGAAGAGGAAGGCGAAGAGGACTGCGAGGTGCCCGAGTGGATGCCGGTACTGGAGCCCGTCACCAGCCCCGCGCCGAACTACGCCGTGCTCGGCTACCAGAAGGACGAGGTGATCTGGGATGCGGACGACCCGCGCATCAACCCGGGTCCGCCGCAGGGTGGTGATGAGGTCCCCGTCATCGAGGAGGCCGAATGGGACGTCGAAGGGGAACGCGGCAAGGCCCGTCGCGGTGAGCTGGAGGTCGAGGGCTCGGCCGCGCCGCGCGACCGCGTCGCGATCCTCAACGGGGTGACCGGTGACCAGCTCTTCTCGGTCCGCGCCGATCGCGACGACGGCGAGTTCGAGGCCGAGCGGCGGCTGCACGTCAAGCGCGTGCCCTGCACCGTCAAGGCGCAGGTAGGCGACCTGGTCAGTGAGGTCGTCGCGGTCGAGAACGCACCGGCGAACTGCGTCGGGACACCCTAGCCGGCCTGATCCACCGGCCGCCGGGCCGGTGGATCTCACTGCTCCGTCGCAACGCCTCCCGCTGCTGCTCCGGGACAGATCACACCTCTTGGGCGCCGCTCTGGACGCATGCGCGTGTCAGGGTGCGCGCTGCTTTCCGAGTTTGATGCTGCCTCGCCCCGGGCAGGGCCGCTTGGTTACAAGCGCAGGCGCCGGCACATGTGCCGGCGTCAGCGCTTGTCTGGTGGCCGCGGCGGGCGGGCAGCGGCCCATGAGGCCGCCTGCCGACCCCGCCGGGGCCCTCATTGGGGCACCGGGCTCACGGGAGTCGCTCCGATGCCGCGGATTGGTCGGGGGGCGTCGCTGCCGCGGGCGCATCACCGCCGAGCAGCGCCACCACCTGCGGGTGCGCGCGCTCGCGCGCCCAGGCGGCCGCAGACTTGCCGTGCTGATCCGTCAGGGCCGGGTCGGCGCCTGCGGCGAGCAGCGCCTGCACCACCTCGCGGTGACCCGCCGCTGCGGCAATGATGAGCGGCGTCACACCCTGGGCATTGGCGGCATCCACCGTGGCGCCGGCGGCCACCAGCATGGGCACGAGCCCGGCATGGCCGCGGCTGGCGCACCAGAAGAGCGCCGTGTTGCCGTCGCGGTCGCGCTGGTCCAGCCGGGCGCCGTGCGCGAGCAGCCGCGCCACGGCCTCGGCCTGGTTGGTCCAGGCGGCGCCCATCAGTGCCGTGAAGCCGCGACGGCCGTCCACGGCGCCGACGTCGGCGCCCGCCCCGAGCAGCAGATCCAGGATCGCCAAGTGGCCACCGCCTGCGGCCATCATCAGCGGCGTGATGTCGCGTCGGTCGCGGGCGTTGGCGTCGGCCCCGGCGGCCAGCAGGGCCGCCACCAGCCCAGCGTCGTCGTGCTCGACGGCGTGGAAGAGCGCTTGCCAGCCCTTCAGGTCCGCGCCGTCCGCCGGCGCCCCGCGGGTCAGCAGCAGTGCGGCGAGCGCGCCATGACCGTTGCGCGCCGCCGCCAGCACCGCGGTCTCGCCGTCCCGGGCCGCGGCTCCGGGATCGGCGCCGGCGGCGAGCAGCAGCTCCACCAAGGGCCGCTCGCCGGTGGCTGCCGCGACGATCAGCGGCGTGTAGCCGGTGCCGCCGGCGCGGTCGGGGTCCGCGCCCTGCGCCGTCAGCAGCCGCACGAGTCCGAGGTCACCGCGCCCGCTCGCAACCAGCAGCGGCGTCGCGCCGCTGTTGTCGGCGGCGTCGGCGTCGGCCCCGGCCGCCAGCAGGGCGTCCGCGGCGGTCGCGTTGCCGCGCAGGGCCGCCCAATGCAGGGCGGTCTTGCCCGTGACATCGCGCAGGTGGAGATCGGCGCCCGCCGCCAGCAACGGCGCCACCAGGGCTGCTTCGCCGGCCCCGATGGCGCTCATCAGCACGGTTCTGCCGCGCGCGTCCCGCACATTGACATCGTCCCCAGCGGCGAGGCGCGCCTTGACCTGCGCCGGGTCGCCATTGCGCACCGCCTGGCGCAGGGTCTGTGCCAGCTCGGGCGCAACCCGGGCGGCCGGGGCAACCGCGCCGGGTGCCCCGGCGCGCACGGCCGGCACCTGCAGTGCGGCGGCCAGCGTCAACGCGGCCGCGAGCCACCAGTACAGCGCCGGCACCGCGAGGCAGGCCGGTGTCGGCGGCAGCATCAGCCGCAGCCGCGGTGACGAAGACCGGGTGCCGGCGGCTCGGGGGTGCTCCTGTTGCATGGGCATCATGGGCTGTGGACTGTCGCTGGCTGGGAACACGGGTGCGCAGGGGCTCCTGTGGCCGGGGGAGACGCGGGGCTACCGCCTCCGCGGCACCCCGGGCGGCTGACCGTATTGGCGGTGGCCCGGTTACGCGTAAGGTCCACGGCCGCGCCAGCCGGGGCGGCCCACGCCATAGCCGCGGCGGGGCACCAGCAGACCCGTGACCGGATCCCGCCGCCGCCCGGCGGCGCTGCCCCGGTGGGGCGGCAGACCACGCAGCGGCGGTACAGCCGGGCGCCGCCAGGGATAGCCGAGCCCCGGCAGATCCAGATTGCGGCGCAGGTCATGGCCCGCGCCCGGCCCGTGGCCGAGGGGTGGACTCGCGCCGCTGCCGCGGTCGTCGGCCGGGAGCGGCGCAGCAAGCAGCACCACCGTCGCCGCGGCGGCGCCAACGAAGCGAATGCCTGAGCACAACATGACTTCGGCTCCAACCCCCGGCGGCCTAGCCGCCGGCAACAGGGTCCAGACGGGCCGCGGCGACGCACCCGGGGCACGTCGCCGGCGGCGGGTGCAGCGGTGAGCCGGCCCGCGGCCGGCCCTACCATGGCATCTGCGCTGTGCGGGGCCTCCCTGCCCCCGGCCCGGCGTCCATTGCCAAGGCCGCCCGGATCCGTCCTGCGTTGCCTCCTCTGCCTCCTCAATGACTGCACCTCCCTATGAAGTGGCCGGAGGCCGACGGCCCCCGGCCCGGCGGCCGGGCACTCCCACCCGGCCGGTGCCTGCGGCGTCAGCGGCGCAGGATCACTTGCGGTACGGGTAGACCAGGGTGGTCCCATCGGCGCTGTTGTTGTCCGCCACCGGGTCCACCAGGTCACCGCTTACCGTGACCTCCGCAGTCCAGGTGATGGAGGTGCCGATGTCCGGCGCGGTCCAGGAGAAGACCTCGCTGGTGCAGGCGCCGGAGGCCAGGCCGCTGAAGACGTGCGCGTAGCCCACCGTCGCAACACCCGGCACCAGAGACACACCGGTGAGGGAGACGACGCCGGCGGCCTCGGCGGGGCCGTTGTTGCAGGCCTCCACGGTGATGTCCTTCACCCGCGCATCCGGCTGCTGACCGGAGACCTTGAGCGGCACGGTCAGCTGCGTCATGGCCATGTCCGCCTCGTCCGCTGGCGCGGGCACCTCGCCCTCGTACTCCAGCACCAGCTGGGCGTTGTAGAGGAAGGTCGGCTTGCGATCGCCCTTGACATAAATGAGCAGGTCGAAGTCCTCGCTCATCGGCGCGCCGAGGGTGGTGATCTTGCGGATGTCGCCGTTGTCGTTGATCTCATCGACGATCTCGATGAAGTCGTTCGCGTCGGCGTCCACCCAGCCCCTGCTGGAGGCGAGCGGCGACGGGCCGCCTTCCGCCTCGTCCCAGTCGAGCATGTTGAGCACGGTGACCGTGGGCGCGCCCACCTCGTACTTGATCAGCCCACGCGAGAACGGCGGCGGCGTGCACGCCTCTTCCAAACCCGCGGTGGTGGGGATCTCCAGCCCGGGCAGGTTCTGCCCGAACTTGTTCGGCTTCAGGCGCCAGCGCGGGCCGGAGAACAGCGGGGCGTCGGCCGGCACATTGGTGCAGAGCGCCGCATAGGCCGGGTCCTCGATGGGGCCCGGGCAGCCGCGGTAATCGACGGTGCGCGTCTGCTCGTCCAGGTCATCGGTGATGACCGCGTAGGACCACTCGAAGGGCTCACGGTCGATGGTGGTGAACCAGGCGTTGGTGAGGCCCTCGGTAAGGTCTTCGGAGAAGGCATAGGGAGGGTCCACCGGATCGGTCCCGGGCATGGCATCGGGGTCCAGCGCGAAGGGCCCATTCTTGAGGAAGGTGCCGACGCCCAGCACCGTCGGGTCGCTGGTGCCATCCTCCGTATCGATCAGGTCACCGTCGCCCTCGTAGCAGAGCTTGGTGGAGCGCCAGATCTCGTCCTCCGTGCCCAGGTTCTCAATGACATGGTCCGGCAGCACGCCGATGGCGGCCTCGTTCTCCAGGTCCTCCGGGCGCACCTGGTCGTTGGGGTTATTGGTGATGGTGTGGTTGATGACGAGCCAGGCCTTGGTGACCTCGTAGTCCGGCAGCTCACCGGTGACGGGGTCCGGGGTCTTCCACTCCTCCGGCAGCGTCAGGCGTGCATAGACCCGCAGGTCGTTCGGGCGCTTGATCAGCGCACCCCAGCGGTACAGGGGCTTGCCGTCATCCTTCAGGGTCAGCGAATAGTCGCTGCTGACGGCGATGTCGTTGACCACCGAGGTGTTGTCGTTCGGCGCCATCTGCGCACCGGGCGTCGCGTCCACCAGCCGCTCCGTCGGCGTGCTGTTGGCCAGGATCAGCAGCTCGTCGTCGAGCGCGGTGGTGCCGCAGTCAACGGACAGGGTGCCTGCGGACAGGGTGCCCTGATCACCGCTGATGGGGTCGGCATAGAAGTACGGCACCACCTCGTGGCAGGTGGTGACGTGCTCCATCACGGTGTAATGCTCCGTCGAGCACTTCACCGAGTTGCCGCCCAGGCCCTGACACCAGGTGCCGAGCGGGGGCGGCACCTTGTAGCGGTCGGTGACGGCGTTGGAGAGCGCCAGTCCGGAGCCGTCGGGCAGATTGCCGACCCAGCCCTCGCCGTAGTCGCCGTCGCGCACCTTTGCCTCGGCGCCGACGAAATTGACGACGTAGAAGCCGTATTCGCTGTCCACCGGGTACAGGGTCACGCCGCTGCGGTCGGTGAAGGGTTGTGCGGCGCCGGCGGGACACTCGGTCTCCGCGCTGTCCGGCAGGCCGCAGATGATGGACTTGTCGACGACGACGCCGCCGTCGCCATAGGTGGAGCCGTCGAAGCCGCCCAAGACGTCATCGACAGAAAAGACATGCAGGTTCGACTGGTAGGCCGCCGCGGGCGGGGCGACCGCGAGGCCGCCGGCGATGGTCATGGCAATGGCGGCGGCGGTTGTGGTGGGGCGCAATCTTGCCGGGTTCATCTTGGCTGCTCCGTCAGGGTGAATGACCGCCAGGCTTTTCCCCGCTCACCGGCTGCTCCCGTCGGTGCTCGGTCGGCGTGGTCGGTCCGTTTTGGGCGCGGGACTCCGAGTTGTTGCTCCTGCTGCTGTATGGTTTTTTCGCTTGCGGGCGTCTCCGTGCACCCGCGTCGGGGTCAGACCGGTCCGGGCGCAGCGCGCCGGCGACCGCGGCGCACCAGGGTGAGCCCCAGCAGCCCGCCGCCGAGCAGGGCGAGGGTCGCCGGCACGGGTGCCCCGGTGGGCTCGTCGAGCTCCGTGGAGAGGGCGAATCCGTCCACCGCCACGTCCACGAAGAAGCCGACCGCGGCGCCGGGTGCCACCGTGGTGTTGCCCTGCAGGCTGTCGAAGGCGCCGTCGGTGCCGGCGGTCACGAGCTCCAGGAGCTCATCCACCAGGGTGGTCTGCAGGCCGGTGCCGAAGTCGATGGTGCCGAACAGCACCTGCGCCGAAGCACCGACGGCGTCGAAGGTGGGATCATCCAGCAGCGCGAAGACGTCGGCGCTGTAGTCGAACAGGTAGTCGAGGTTTGCGATTTCCGGACCCGTGTTCCGGAAGGTGAGTGACGTGGAGCTGCTCACCGCCGCGAAGGCGGATGAGACTCCCGTGGCGGACGGCAGCGCCTCACCCGAGACGCCGGCGTCCTGCAGCGTGAAATCGTCAAATGCCAGCACCGTGTCCGCGATGACCTGCGCACTCGCATTGCCGATCGTGATCGAGTCGGCCGTGTCGTCATCGATGCTGCCGCCGAGGGGGATGACCCCGGCCCCCGGGATGACCGTAAGCGAGGCGAAGCCCAAGGCGTTGAAGGACGCGGCCCCGAGGGCAATGCCCGGCAGCGTGGACAACAGCGCAACGCAAAGTGTGGCCGCGGCGACCCCGCGCAGCGCCTGGCTGCCGGACGAAAATCGAAGAAGCGTCATAGCTTTTCCTATTGATTACAAAGGTTCATGACAAGCATGTTTCGGATTCGAGCGGTGGTTACCCGAACACGAATAAGGCTAGCTGGAAAGTCACCTAGTGCGATCAGGGAAAAGCTGAGTCGACGAAGGGTGTACATCGTAATCACGACGTGTGCTGACAAGACGCAGGTCATCGCGGGCTTCGTGGCGCACGAATTCCGGGCTGGTGGGGTGCCGGCGTGGAGCCGCCCGGTGACGCCGTGCGGTGGATTGCGGGATACTGGGCTCGCCGGCGCAGCCGCCGCCGGCCCCGGCACAACCGCAGACGACAAAGCACCATGCAGTGGGAACCCGTGATCGGGCTGGAGATTCACACCCAGCTCGCGACTGAATCCAAGATCTTCTCCGGCGCCGCCACCGCCTTCGGCGCCGCGCCCAACACCCAGGCCTGCGCCGTGGACCTGGGCTTCCCCGGCGTGCTGCCGGTGCTGAACCGGGGCGCGGTGGAGCGGGCGGTGCGGTTCGGCCGCGCCATCGGGGCCGACATCGCCCCGCGCTCGGTGTTCGCGCGCAAGAATTACTTCTATCCCGACCTGCCGAAGGGCTACCAGATCAGCCAGTACGAGCTGCCCATCGTCGGCCGCGGCAGCATCGAGATCGTGCTGGACAACGGCAGCGTGAAGATCATCGGCATCACCCGCGCCCACCTGGAGGAGGACGCCGGCAAGTCCCTGCACGAGGATTTCCACGGGATGACGGGCATCGACCTCAACCGCGCCGGCACGCCGCTGCTGGAGATCGTCTCGGAGCCCGACATGCGCTCACCGGCAGAGGCCGTAGCCTACGCGCGCAAGATCCACCAGCTGGTGCGCTGGATCGGCATCAGCGACGGCAACATGCAGGAGGGCTCCTTCCGCGTGGATGCCAACATCTCCCTGCGCCCGCTGGGGGAGGAGACCCTCGGCACTCGCGCGGAGCTCAAGAACATCAACTCCTTCCGCTTCCTGCAGAAGGCGCTGGAGCTCGAGATCGAGCGCCAGACGGACATCCTGGAGGACGGCGGCAGGGTCATCCAGGAGACCCGGCTGTACGACGCCGCCAAGGACGAGACCCGCTCCATGCGCACCAAGGAGGAGGCCAACGACTACCGCTACTTCCCGGACCCGGACCTGCTGCCGGTGGAGCTGGACGACGCCTTCATCCACCAGGCCACCGCCGATCTGCCGGAGCTGCCGGATGCCATGCGGCACCGCTTCATGGAGACCTGCGGGCTCAACGACTACGACGCCGCCCTGCTGACCTCAAGCCTCGCCACAGCGGGCTATTTCGAGGAGGTCGCCGGCAGCTGCGGCGACGCCAAGCAGGCCGCCAACTGGATCACCGGCGCGCTGGCGGCAGCGCTCAACAAGGCCGATCTCGACATCGCCGAGAGCCCGGTGACCGCGGCGGACCTCGCAGGGCTCATCCGCCGCATCCAGGACAACACCATCTCCGGCAAGCTCGCCAAGCAGGTGTTCGAGGCCATGTGGGCCGGCGAGGGCGACGCCGATGCCGTCATCGCAGCGAAGGGCCTCAAGCAGATCACCGACACCGGCGCCATCGAGGCGATGATCGACGCCATCATCCAGGCCAACCCACAGCAGGTGGAGCAGTACCGCGCCGGCAAGGAGAAGGTGCTCGGATTCTTCGTCGGACAGGTGATGAAGCAGAGCCAGGGCAAGGCGAACCCGCAGCAGGTCAACGCCCTGCTGAGGGAGAAGCTGAAGGGTTGAGACCGGCCGGTCTCAGGACGCCGCCGGCAGCCGCTGCACCCGCGCCCCCGGGGCGGTGTGGCTCAGCAGGCGCTTCAGCTGCGCCGTGTAGGGCTGCTCGCGCAGCAGCGCCGTGATCTCGGCTGCGGGCAATGGGCGGCTGAAGTAGTAGCCCTGCGCCGCATCACAGCCGGTGCGCAGCAGGAAGCGCAGCTGCGCCTCGGTCTCGACACCCTCCGCCAGCGCGCGCTTGCCGAGCGTCTTGGTCATGGCGACGATGGTGCGGATCATGGCGCGATCACTGTCATCCTGCTCGATGTCGGCGACGAAGCTGCGATCGATCTTGAGCGTCGCCACCGGCAGCTGCTTGAGCCGCGCCAGTGACGACTCGCCCGTACCGAAGTCGTCGATGGACAGCTCGAAGCCCGCCGCCACCAGCCGGCGCCACAGGGCCGAGGTCTCGAGGTCGTCGCCCATACCCGTCTCCAGGATCTCCAGCTCCAGATCCTCCGCGGCGATGCCCGCCTCGCCCACCGTCTGCAGCAGCAGCCCCTCCAGCGCCAGCGGCCGGCAGACGCCGAGGTCCAGGTTCACCGACACCCGGCCGAGCTGGAGCCCCGCCACGCGCCAGGCGCGGCACTGCCGGGCCACCTCGTGCAGCACCCACTCGGTGAGCGGCTGCATCAGGCCGGCGTCGCGGGCCACGTCCAGGAAGGCACCGGGCGCGAGCAGGCCCTCCTGCGGGTGCGCCCAGCGCAGCAGCGCCTCCAGGCCCACCACTCGGCCGTCGCTGAGGGAGACCTTCGGCTGATGGTGCACGCGCAGCCGGTCGCCGGCCAAGGCCTCGCGCAGCGCCGCCTCCAGGTCGAAGCGTCGGCGCGCCTCGTCCGCCATGGCCTTGGTGAAGTAGCGGTAGCCGTCGCGCCCCTGCTGCTTGGCCAGATACATGGCCGCGTCCGCGTGCTTGAGCAGGGTGGCGGCGTCGTCGCCGTCGTCCGGGAACATGGCGATGCCGATGCTCGCGGTGACGTGCAGGTGCCGACCCTCCAGCAGCAAGGGCCGGCGCACCGCCGCCAGCAGCTGATGGGCAATGCGTGCCGGCGTGGTGCGCGCGTCGATGGCTTCCAGCAGCAGCACATACTCGTCACCGCCCAGCCGCGCCGCCTCGTCCTGCGGGCGCAGTATGCCGCCGACGCGCCGCCCGATCTCCTGCAGCAGTGCGTCACCGCTGACATGGCCCAGGGTATCGTTGATGCGCTTGAAGCGGTCCAGGTCCAGGTACAAGAGCGCCAGGGCATCCCCCGCGCCGCGGGCCCGGTGCAGCGCGTGGCGCAGCGTCTCCATGAAGGCCCCGCGATTGTAGAGGCCGGTCAGCTGGTCATGGTAGGCGAGCCGGCGCAGCCGCTCCGCGCTGGCGCGCTGCTCGGTGATGTCCGAAAAGACGCTGACATAGCCCAGCACGGAGCCGCCCGGGCCGAGCACGGCGTTGATCCTGAGCCATTCCGGGTAGATCTCACCGTTCTTGCGCCGGTTCCAGATCTCGCCCTCCCAGCGCCCGGTGCCCAGCAGCTCCCGCCACAGGGCCGCATAGAAGCGCACATCGTGCCGGCCGGACTGGAGCAGGCGCGGGTTACGCCCCAGCACTTCCGCCTCCTCGTAGCCCGTGATCTCGGTGAAGGCCTGGTTCACCGCCTGGATGTCGGCATCGGCATCCGTGACCACCACGGCCTCCGCCAGGTTGCGGAAGGCGACGTTCACCCGGCGCAGTCGCTCCTGTGCCTCGCGCTCCGCGCTGATGTCACGGAACAGCACGATGCTCCCGGCCAGGGCGTCTTCCTCGCGCAGGGGCGAGGCCACCAACGAGACCTCCACCCGAGAGCCGTCACGCCGCTGAAAGGTCTCGGCATCACTGCGATAGACCCGGCCCCGGGCGGGCTCGGTGCGCACCGGACAGAGATCCTCGGGCAGCTGCTCGCCGCCGCTGTCGACGTGGAAGCAGGTGTGGGCATTGCAGCCCAGCAGCTCCTGGCGCTGGAACCCGAGCAATGCGCAGGCGGCGGCATTGATATGGACGATGCGCCCGCGCGGGTCCAGCACATAGAGTCCCTCGCCCATATGCTCGGTGATGGTGCGCAGGCGCTGCCGCGAGGCGAGCCAGCGCCGCAGCGCACCGGCTGCGGCCACCAGCAGCAGACTGCCGACAGCGAAGGCCGCCAGGTACTGCCCGCGCAGGGCGTCCAGCGCAGGCGCCGGTCGGTAGGCGACGAGCCAGCCGGCCGCGCGCCCGGCGCTGTCGGTTACCGCCAGCAGCACCGCCTTGGCGCAGGCGCCGACACCGGCACAGGTCTGGAGCGCCAGGGACCGACCCTCCACGACGGCCCGCCGCACCGCCGCCATGCCGCCGAGGCGCTCATCGATGGCCGCCGTGGGCAGCGCCGGCTCCGGCGCGGGCTCCGGCGCCCCGGCCTGCACACGGGCCGTCGGCCGCGCGACGACCAGGCCCGGCGCCAGCGCCACCGGATCGAACAGGGCCAGCGCACTGGGATGGGCCACCTGTGCCAAGAGATCGCGCCGCAGGACGAGCCGGGTCACATCGGCGCCGGTCCTGTCGGCCTGGCGCAGCCCATGCGCCAGGGCCTGGAACGACAGGCCATAATCGGCGATCATCACCAGTCGGCCATCCGCATGCACCGGCAGTGCACCGCGATAGGCCGGAAAGGGGCGGCCGTGCTCGAAGCCCAGCGCCGGCGTTTGATGCCGCAGCGCCCGCGCGAGCAGAGGGCGTTCGGCGGCAATCTCATCCCCCACCAGATCCGGGCGATTGAAGCGCAGAAAGGCCCGCCCGTCCGGCGTCACCAGCGACAGCTCGGGGATGTCGCTGTCGCGCAGCAGCAGGTAAGTGGGGTACAGCAACCGGTAGAGCTCGCCGCGCACGCGCCGGCGCTCGTCCACCAGCTGCTCCGGCGGCAGCCCGTCCAGATCGGCGAGCCGCAACAGCAGCGCCCGCACCGGCGGGCGCTCCACCGACTGGCGATGCAGTGCCGTCACCAGACTGCGGAAGACCTCGACGCCGTCCGCATAGCGGCGCTCCAGCTCGGCGCGGTGCAGATCCAGCAGGTGGTCCGCCTCGTGGCGGTACATGCGCCACAGCCCCCAACCCAGCAGCACCTCCGCCGCAGCGAAGGCGGCCAGCGTGAGCAGCGTCGCCCGCCTCACGGCGGCAGCCCCAAGCCTGGCAGCGTCAGCGGCAGCCGCTCCAGCGCCGCGTCCACACAGCTGTAGTCGCAGCGCGCCGGCGGCACGACACCGTGGCGGATCTGCTCGCCCCAGCCCGCGGTGATCGCCGGCAGCTCCGGCTGCCGCTCCGGGTCGAGCCCCCGCACCGCCCGACGCAGCCGCGCCAGCACCGGCGCGGCGAGGGTCGCGCCATTGGCCACCAGCGCAAAGCCCGGGTAGGGCTCGCTCTCGGCAATGATGTCGAGGTCGAGGTGGCGGTAGCGGCGGGCGATATCCGTCTTGACACTCGCCACGTCGAAGTCGCCGCGGACGACACCCAGCGCCGCCTGCGCATGGCTGCCCGCAAAGGCGAAGCGGTTGCCGTCGCCCCGCAGGCTGCGGCCCGCGGCGGTGAGCATTTCGGATGCGGCGAACGGCCCACAGGTGGAATAGGGCTGGGGCAGGCCGATGCGCAGTCCCCGCACCGCCCCGGGCCGCAGCCGGGCGCCGGTGCGGGCCACCAGCGCGCAGGTGTAGGCCGCGGCGCCATCGGCCTCGCGGAAGCAGCCGAGCGGCTCGGCCTGCGTATGGCTGCGCGCCAGGACGGCGTAGGGCACCGGCCCCAGGTAGGCCAGATCCAGGCTGCCGTCGCGGAAGCCGCGCAGGATGTCGGCGTAGTCGTCGTGGGCCACCCAGCTGAGCCCCGCGCCCGCGGCAGCGGCCAGATAGTCCGCGAGCCCGCGGAACTGCTCGTGGACGACGCGGTGGTCCTCCAGCGGCAGCGGCGCAAAGCGCAGTGGCGCCGCCGTGCCCGGGATGGCCAGGACACTGAGCACCGACAGCAGCAGCACACGCCAGCCCATCGTGGATATCCTCCATGGGGGTAGCACCCTGGACGGCTGCGACAGCATCCACCCCCCAGGCCGCCAGGGTGTTTGCGAGCGCCTGCCCGGACCCGCGGCAAGACATGGCGTCAGCGTCCCCGACTCGATCTCAGCCTGCAGTTTAATCCGTGCGGAACACTTGGAATTGACGCACCTCAAGGCTTGTATCCGATCACCGGAAACCCTGGTGGATTAACGGACATTGACAGCCTTGACAAGACAGGCATTCCTATGAAGCTGAAGCGGCTGCGCTGTGCCATTGTTCCGACCTCCAACCACGTCCCATGATGCCCTGCCGCCCGTCGCGGACGCAGGCCACGCGCCATCCCTGAGAGCGCCGCGGCAGACACACACGACCACCCCTGACAAGCCCACGCCGCCTGCGCCATGATGGCAGCCGCAGCGGTGCCCACGCCCGGCCCGCGCGGGCGCTGCGCCGACATCTCCCCATCGACCCCCGGCCCCGAGCCGCGCTGCACGCATGATCCGCTACTTTGCCCACCATCCCACCGCCGCCAATATGCTGATGGTGCTGTTCCTGGCGCTGGGGCTGGTGAGCCTGCCGCAGCTGAAGCGTGAGACCTTCCCGGACTTCGCGGCGTCCGAGGTGCAGGTGCAGGTGCCCTACCCCGGCGCCGCCGCGGAGGACATCGAGAACGCCATCTGCCGGCCGCTGGAGGATGCCGTCACCGGCATCGCGGACCTGCACGAGGTGCGCTGCGAGGCCCGCGAAGGCATGGCCACCGCAGTCGCCGAGATGACCGAGGGGGCGGACTTCGCGCGCTTTCTCGATGACGTCAAGACCGAAGTGGACGGCATCGACAGCTTCCCCGAGGACATCGAGACCATCGTCATCACCCAGCTCGGGCGCATGGACCCGGTGGTGTCCATCGCCATCACCGGCCCGATGGCGGACCGCGACCTCAAGGCCTATGCCGAGCAGGTGAAGGACCGGCTGCGGGCGCGGCCCGAGGTGTCGCAGGTGACGGTGCAGGGCTTCGCGGACAGCCAGTTCCACATCGCCCTGCGCCGGGAGACGCTGCTGGCCTATGGGCTGAGCGTCGACGCGGTCATGCGCGCGGTGGCCGACCAGGGGCTGGACCTGCCGGCGGGCAGCATCGAGAGCCGCGACCGGGAGGTGCTGATCCGCTTCGACGACGAGCGCCAGAGCGTGCAGGCGCTGGAGGACCTGGTGGTGGTGGGCGCCGCCGCCGGCGGCGAGGTGCGCCTCGGCGAGCTGGCAACGGTCACCGACCGCTTCGAGGACCCGGAAGTACGCATCGAATTCGACGGCCGCCGCGCCGCCGTGCTCCGGGTCACCAAGACCAAGCAGCAGGATACCCTGGACGTGATGGCGGCGGTGCAGGCCTTCCTGGATGCGCAGCGCGCCATGGCGCCGCCCGGTGTGCGCTTCCAGCTGACGCAGAACGTCAGCTCCATCGTCGAGGACCGACTGACCATGCTCGCCACCAACGGGCTTCAGGGCCTGGTGCTGGTGTTCCTGGCCATGGCCTTGTTCTTCCGGCTGCGCTTTGCGTTCTGGGTGGCCATGGGGCTGCCGGTGGCCTTTCTCGGTGCGCTCTTCTTCATGGGTGTGCTGGGGTTGTCCGTGAACATGATCAGCATGGTTGCGCTGTTGATTGCGCTCGGCCTGCTCATGGACGACGCCATCGTCATCGCCGAGAACATCGCCACCAAGCTGGCCCAGGGCCAGGACGCCATGACCGCCGCCGTGGACGGCACCGCCCAGGTGGCGCCCGGCGTCATCGCGTCGTTTCTCACCACCGTGGCCGTGTTCGGGCCGCTCGCCTTTCTGTCCGGCGACATCGGCAAGGTGCTCAAAGTGCTGCCCGTGGTGCTGATCCTGGTGTTGGCGGTGAGCCTGGTGGAGGCCTTCCTGATCCTGCCGCGGCACCTGGGCCATGCGCTCACGGGCCACGAGCGCGATGCACCGCCGCGCTGGCGGGTGCGCTTCGAACAGGGCATCGACTGGTTTCGCGAGCGCGTGGTGGGCCGGGCCGTGGACGGCGCCATGGCGAGTCGCTACCTCTTCCTCGGCGCTGTCGTGGCGCTGCTCATTGTCACGCTGGCGCTGATGGCCGCCGGCCTGGTCAAGTTCCGGGCCTTTCCGGACATCGAGGGCGACGTCATGGAGGCGCGCATCCTGCTGCCCCAGGGCACGCCGCTCTCTCGCACCGAGGCCGTCGTCGAGCGCATCACCGCAGCCCTTGCGGAGGTCAACGCCGAATTCACACCCGAGCAGCCGGCGGGTCCGGGCGGCGAGCCGGAGCCCCTGGTGCAGCAGGTGAGCGTGCACTACAACACCAACGCCGACGCCTTCGAATCCGGCCCCCATGTCGCCACCGTCAGCGCCGACCTGCTGACCGCGGAGCGCCGCACCGGCAGCATGCAGGACTACCTCAACCGCTGGCGGGTCCTCACCGGCCCGGTGGCGGACGTCATCAGTGTCACCTTCACCGAGCCCACCATCGGCCCCGCCGGGCGCGACCTGGAGATTCGCCTGTCGGGCGACGACCTGGACCGGCTCAAGGCCGCGGCGGTGGCGCTTCAGGACTGGCTCGCCAGCTATGCGGGCGTGCAGGACATGACCGATGACCTGCGCCCCGGCAAGCCCGAGGTGGCGCTGCGGCTCAAGGATGGCGCCACCTCGCTGGGCGTGACCGCGGCCATGGTGGCACGGCAGGTGCGCGATGCGTTTCAGGGTGCGCAGGCGCGGGAGATCCAGGTGGGGCGGGAGTCCTACGAGGTGGAGGTGGGCCTCGCCGACCCGGACCGCACCAGCCTGCGCGATCTGCTGGACTTCCGGATTCAGCTCCCCGCCGGTGCCCAGGTGCCGGTGAGCGCCGTCGCCGACCTGACCGAGTCCCGCGGCTATGCGCGCATCCAGCGCATCGACGGGCGGCGCACCATCACCGTCTACGGCCAGGTGGACGCGGCGACCACCAACGCTGCGCAAATCGTCGCCGACACCCGCGCGCGCTTCATCCCGGACCTGCAACAGCGCTTCCCGGACGTGGACTTCGGCTTCGAGGGCCAGGCGCGGGAGTCGGCGGCGACGGGCGGCTCCATGCTGCGCGGCTTCGGCCTGGGGCTGCTCGGCGTCTTCCTGCTGCTGGCCTTTCTGTTCAGATCCTGGCTGGAGCCCTTCGCCGTCATGGCGGCCATTCCGCTCGCGCTCGTCGGCGTGGTAACGGGCCACCTGCTCATGGGCCTGGAGCTGTCCATGCCGAGCATCATGGGCTTCGTGTCGCTGTCCGGCATCGTCGTCAACGATTCCATCCTGCTGGTGGAGTTCCTGAAGATCCGCGTGCGCCAGGGCATGTCCGTGCCGGAGGCCGCCCGCCGCGCCAGCCGCGAGCGCTTCCGCGCCGTGCTGCTCACCTCCGTGACCACCATCGCCGGCCTGCTGCCGCTGCTCGCCGAGCGCAGCCTCCAGGCCCAGGTGCTGATCCCGCTCGCCACCAGCATCGTCTTCGGCCTGCTCGCCTCCACCCTGCTGGTGCTGTTCGTGGTGCCGGCGCTGTTCGCCGTGTTCGACGACCTCGGCTGGACCTCGCGGGAGAAGATCCTGGCGGAGGAAGACGACGGCCGCCGACCGCCCCGCGTGGGTTATCTTGGTGCACCCTGAAGCTCGGGCCCTGACCATGACTGTGCCCATGCGCGCGCAAGCCCTGCGTAGACAGGGCTTCCGGCCCTGATGGTGTCAGGCCGGAATGGCCTGACGACGTAATCAGCGGCCCAAGTGGTCGGCGTTATGAGCAAGGCGGAAGCCCGCGGGGCCAACAACCCCCGCACAGCCAAACTTGAGCCCCGACTTCCACATGCGCCGGACCACCAGACACATCTCCGCACGGACATCGGCACCATCATGAAAGGCCAAATCTCTCTGCCGCTCATGGCTGATCCGGACGCCACCGCGCCCGCCGACAAAACCGCAGACACCGTTGCCGAAACAGCCCGCTGCGCGACGAGCGAGCACCTGAGGACGCCGGCGTGGCTCACGGAGTTACGCGAGCGGGAGATTGCCCTCTGGCAAGCCGCGGTGGATGCCGCCGCGGGCTTCAACACACAGGGCCTGTCGGACCGCGCCGTCTGTGTCCAAGCCGACGCACGCACCTGGCTGGATCTGATCCCCGACAATTCGATCCATGCCGTGGTCACCGACCCACCCTCCCATTGAAAAGGCAAATAGAATATGTCTATCTTCATCTCCGCCTCGGCAGCAGTCGCAGGCAGGACTCCGCGCTTCCGCCGGGGTTCCGCTGCCTTGCTATCGCCGGCCGGCGGCCAGTGGCAATTCCACACCGATGGCCAGGGCGACCATTCGGCGGAGCTCGGTCAGCTGCGCATCCGCGATCCGCGAAGCCGTCGGCGAGATCCGGCGCTTGGACGCGGTGGTGACGTGATGGGCAAGCGCATGCCAGGGCTTGGCGCAGCCATTCTCCGGCGTGGGCTCGATGCGGACCGATAGCTCGCTGATGGCCAGGCCGGGGTCATCCGCGAGGGGCACCAAAATCAGATTGGGATAGGCGTCATCGAATAGGCCCCTGTCCTCGACGACGACGGCGGGGCGACGCTTGTTGGGCTCTTTCGGCAAGGCATCGCGCCAGTCCACCAGCACGATCTGGCCGGCGGCGACGCTCATGGCCGCTCGCCGTCGCTCGCGGGCGTGCCCCAATCTTCGTAGAAGGCCTCCGCCTCGGGGCTTTCAGCGATGTACGCGGCCACCGCCCGGCTTTGGGCACGAATGCGCTCGCGGCGCACGCGGTGTGCCTCCTGCGCCGCCAGTTCACGCAGGTAGGTGGATAGACCAATGCCCCGCTCGCGGGCCGCGTCTTCCAGCGTTGTTTGGATGTCCTGTTCGAGTCGAACCGAGACCGGACGCCCCATGATGACCTCCCAGGTTAGGACTCACACGCACTACCAAAGCGCACTACGTGAGCGTAGCACAGACATCTCTCGTCGATCTGACGTCGAGCGCCGGGGCATTGGATCACGGCCGACGGGTGTAGGCTGGGCAGAGCGCCGGCGTGCCCACCGGCGTCGCGTGCAAGCCCCTGACAGATGAGCCTGCTTTTGCTTTCTTCTCGCGCCCGGGCGGAGCCTGGGTGCGCCGGCTTGGCGGCTCTGTCGCCCGTGGCCGCGAGGCAGGACACCAGCCTTAGACAGGACGCTGGAGCGTCCGCCCTCGGCTCCGACGCTGGAGCGTCGGAGCCAGATAGCCAGGTAGAGTTGGAGCCAGGTAGCCGCCGAGTCCGGCGCGGAGGCTGAGCTTCCACATTCGGAGGAAAGACCCCGCCATGCGCGACGACGCTCCGCGCGATCCTATCAAGTCCGACGTCCGCGCATCGAGGAGCAGGGCTGGGGCTTTCGCTCGGCTGGGCTGGCCGCTGAAGGGGCGCTCGGCCCGCCTCGGCGCTGGCATCACGACCGCACAGGCCGCGGGGCCGGCTGCAAGCCGGCGGTCCCGGTCGGCGCCGACGGGGCTTGCTGCTCGGGGTGGGCAGGCGCTCAGAGGCGGCCCAGCAGCTCGGCCTTCTTGGCGGCGAACTCCTCTTCGGTCAGCAGCCCGTCGGCGCGCAGCTTCCCGAGCCGCTCAATGGCGTTGAAGATGTCCGCCTCGCTGGATGGCGACGCACCGGCAGGCGGTGTCGCGCCCGGCGCCTGGCCGGGTGCCGGCTGCGGGGCCGGCGGTGGGGCCATGGACGCCGCCGGCTGCGGGGCTTGCTGCTGTGAGGGTTGCTGGGGCACCCCGTCGATGGACACCACCGGCAGGGAGCTCAGCACCACAGTGCCGTACTGGCTGGTGAACAGGATCGACCCGCCGACGCCCTGTTGCTGGGAAAAGCCGCCGATCTGATGATCCAGGGTGTCGTAGACCCAGACCTGGCCGCCGGTCTTGACGGCCAGCCGCCGGGGGCCGGCGAAGTAGGCGTACTGCACGTTGTTCTGGCTGCCGGTGGCGTTGGGCTGGCCCAGCTCCCGGGGCCACCAGTGCTGGGACGGGTCCGGCACGAACAGGCTGGACTCCCCCAGCATCCCGCCGGCGTTCTGCTGCTGCTGGCCGCCACCGGACTGGGACTGGCTCTGGAAGCTGCCGGATTGCAGCAGGCCCGGCTGGTTGGCCAGGATGTTGGAGAGCTCGTTGCACAGCGCGTCCACCCGGCCCTTCAAGCTGTGGTTGAACATGTCGCCCAGCATCATCATGCCGCCCTGCATCCACTGGCCGGAGCCGGCGAATTCGGGGTGGTTGAACTGGGCCATGCTGCCGTTGCCGTGCAGCACGGCGAAGAGCATGTGGGTGACCGCGTCCGGACTGAAGCCGTGGCGCTGGGCGAGGTCGGCGACGAGGCGCTGACCTTCGGGGGTGAGCTGTTGCATGGGTGATCCTGGTCGTGGAGCCTGAGGTAGCCGCCCAACGTAACACGGCCAAAGGCGTTGCGGGTGACCGCGTGGGGCCTTGATCATCGCTCCCAGCATCTTGGCCGCTGATTGCGTAGTCAGGCCATCCCGGCCTGACACCATCAGGGTTGGAAGCCCAGACGACGCGGAGCGCGCCCGCGCCTGGAGGCAATCTTGCTCAAGGCCCACGCGGGCGTCGTCCGCCAGGCGGTGGAGGCGCTGCGCTCATCCACCTTACGGTGGTGCGAGCCTGTCTCAGCCGCCCGGCGGATAAACCAGCCCCCCGCCCGGTCCGAGGGGCCAGCCGGCGACGACCCACAGCCCCAGCAGCGCCGCCCAGATGGGCGCAAAAACCAGGGTGTAGGGCAGCATCAGCGCCACCAGGGTGCCGAGCCCGGCATCCGGCCGGTAACGGCGGATGAAGGCGAGGATGATGACCAGATACGGATTGAAGGGCGTGATGCCGTTGGTGACGGAGTCGCCGACGCGGTAGGCCGCCTGGGTCAGCTCCGGTGCGATGCCGGCCTGCATGAACATGGGCACGAACACCGGCGCGAAGAAGGCGTACTTGGCGCTCGCCGAGCCGATGAGCAGGTTGCCGGCCATGACCACCGCGATGAACGCGAGCATCAACGCCGCCGGGTCCAGCGCCAGCTGCGCGAGCCAGCCGCCGCCCACCACGGCCAGCATCTCACCAAGCCGGGAGTGGCCGAAGCAGGCGATGAACTGCGCCGCGAAGAAGGCCAGCACCAGATACGGCCCCATGGTGCGCATGGTCTCGCCCATCATGTCCACGGCATCGCGGTCGCGCCGGATGCTGCCGGCGCCGATGCCGTAGGCGAGCCCGGTGCCCAGGAACACGATAAGCAGGATGGGCACCAGGGCCTCCATCCAGCGCGGGAAGCGCGCGCCCTCGCCTGCCAGCGGGGCGCCCGGAATCAGCACCGCGGCGAGCAGCAGCGCCAGCAGCGCGGCGAAGGTCCAGCCGGCAAAGCGCAGGCCCCGGCCCTCGTCCTGGACGGCGTCGGCCGCAGCAGAGACCTCGGGCGCGACCCCGGCCCGAGCCTCTGACACAGCCATGCTCCCAGCGGCCGCGGGCGGCGTCTCCGCCGCCATCTCCGCCGCCGTCGGCCGCGGCAGCCGCGGCTCCACGAAGCGCCGGGTGACGAAGGCCCCGGCCGCGGTCAGCAGCAGCGTCGAGACGATCATGAACCACCAGTTGGCGCTGATGGCCACCTCGTAGTCCGGGTCCAGCAGATGCGCGGCGGCGGTGGAGAGCCCCGCCAGCAGCGGGTCGAGGCCGGTCAGGAACAGGTTTGCCGAGAAGCCGCAGGTGACGCCGGCGGTGACCGCGGCGATGCCCGCCAGCGGCGAGCGCCCGGCGGCCAGGAACAGCGCGCCGGCGAGCGGCGGCAGCACCACATAGCCCGCATCCAGCGCCAGCGACGACAGGATGCCGACGAAGACGGTCATGGGCACCAGCAGCCGCCCGGGCGCCGCCGCCAGCAGCCGGCGCAGCAGCACCGGCAGCAGCCCCGAGCGCTCGGCGACGCCGATGCCGAGCAGCCCCACCAGCACCAGCCCCAACGGCGGGAACTCGACGAAATTCTTCACCAGGTTGGAGATGAGCCACCACAGACCGTCTGCGTCCAGCAGGCTGACGGGCGTGATGGGCTCGGTGACCAGCTTACCGTCGCGCTCCAGGGTGCGGGACACCGACCAGCCGAGCCAGACCGCGATCTGCGAGAGCAGCATCACCACGACCGTGCCCAGCGCGAACAGCGTGGATGGGTCCGGCAGCCGGTTGCCGACCCGCTCGACGGTGTTGAGCCAGCCGCCGGTCATGCCTCGCCCCCGGAATCCCTGCCGAGGGTCATCTTGTGCCGCGCAATGTGCTCTGACTCGAAGAAGTCCCGCATCGCCAGCGCCGCGATGCGGATGCGCTCCTCCTGGTGCGGATAGGCGGCCAGCTGCTCGGCGACCCAGTCCTCCAGCGCCTGTGTCAGCGTGGCGCCGGTGAACACAAAGACCCTGTCCTCGAACGCGGTCATGGTGGGGCTGCGATGTGGCGGCGGACTGGGCTCCGCCCGGAAGCGCTGCATGCTAGCGCACCACCGCTGTGCCGCGCAGCCGACCCGCAGCCGACGGGGCCTGTGTTTCGAGGATTGGTGCAGCGAGGACGGGCACAGTGAAGCCGGAGGCGATCGCCTGCCGCCGACGGACTAAAGTCCGTCTTTCCCAGGCTGCCGACTGAAGTCGGCGTACCGGGGACGGCCACGTGACTTTCACAGTGGTGCAGCCGGACCCGCGCTGGCTCAAGGCGCCTGCATCCGTGTTTGCGTAAGCTGTCACCGGCGCTTGTCCAGACCGGCGCTTCTGCGCTCCCCCGCGCACCGGCACCGGTCCGCCGCCGAGTCTCATCCTCCAACCACGCACCTGCCCCATGCCCATCTTCACAGCACTCCGCCACATCGACTGCCCCGCAGAGCTCCCCATCGACCGCAACGGCGGCCATCCACCCTTCACCGTCCGCTTCACCGCCGACGGCGAGATCCCCTTCCCGCAGGTGATCCTGCGCGCCGCCGGCCGGGAGACGCTGCTGAACGGCGCCGCCATCCAGGCCACGCAGACCGACGCCGGCGACTGGGCCTATGTGGCGGAGATACCGGCCGGCAGCGTGACCGGCGAGCATATGGACATCCAGGTGGAGGGCTGCCGGCGGGCCGACATCGCCAACGCCGGCGGCGGCGACTGGATCAAGGCCTTCCGGGAGATCAGACTGGTGGGCGCACAGACCGGTGCCGACCGGGACGCCGGCAGCCCAGGCAGCGGCGCGCGCGCCCAATCCGCCGCGACCCTGCAACCCGCGGTCTCGGGCGGTGGACAGAAAGTCAAGCTGTACTTCGGCATCCACAAGCACATGCACCAGCCCTACTACAACACCACCGACCGCAACGCCTGGGACGGCGAGAAGGACGAGATCTTCGGCTCCCGCGGCGGCAACTACACGGACTTCGTCCCCGCCGCGGTGCAGCAGTACCTGGCCGGCGGGCTGCCGCACGCGGGCCTGTCCACCAGCTGGAGCGGCTCCCTCATCGAGCAGCTCGACCGCTGCGCCGACGAGGGCCTCTGCGGCGGGCGCTTCAGCGGCTGGAACGAGCCCCTGCGGCGCATGGCAGGTGCCACCACGGCGCTCGGCAACCCGCGCATCAGTTTCGCCGGACTCGGCTTCTTCCACCCGCTGATGCCGCTGATTCCACCCCGGGACATCGTGCGGCAGATCGACTGGCACCGCGACGCCATCGAGCGCGCCTTCGGCGCTCCGGCGTCCCGGGTGCTGTTCCCGCCGGAGACGGCCTTTCACGTGCGCATGATCCCGGCGCTGAACGCCGCCGGTGTGGACGCGGTCATCTACGACTCCATCCACCGCTTCCGCGCCTGCCGCGACTATCCCTACGGCGGCATCCAGGAGGGCATGCTGCCGCCGAACCCCGCCGAGCAGACCAACCCGCCGGTGGACGACTGGCTCCAGCTGCACAACATCTGGGCGGCGTCCAAGATCTCGCCGTCGCTGCTGAAGCCCGAGTATGTCGGCTACGAGGACCCGGACGGCACCCTGCACAAGCTCATCGCCATCCCCGCCGAGCGCTACATCGGCAACGAGGACGCCCGCGGCGGCTTCGGCGCGCTGCAATACCCGGACGTGCTGGGGCAGCTCTACCAGCGCATCCTGGACACCGACGGCTTCGACCCCGAGCACCCGCCGTTCTTCCTGCTCCACTCCGACGGCGACAACCACGGCGGCGGCGCCGACAGCTATTACCATCACAACACCGGCCGGCTGGTGGAGTGGCTGAAGCAGGACCAGCGCTTCGAGCTGACCACCGCCGAGGACTATCTTCAGCGCTTCCCGCCGGACCCGGCGCAGGTGGCGCACATCGAGCCCGGCTCCTGGGCCGGCGCCGACAACGGCGACCCGCAGTTCATGAAGTGGTTCAGCCGCTATGACCAGCCCTACTCGCCGGACCTCAACTCCTGGGCCGTGCTGACGGCCTTCCAGAACCTGGTGCACACGCTGGAGGACGCGGAGCCTGACCATGCCGGGCTCGCCGAGGCCATCCGCCTGCTGCTCACCGCAGAGACCAGCTGCTACTGGTACTGGACCGGGCAGCAGGAGTGGGACCAGCAGGTGACCAACGCCGCCAACCTGGGCGCCGATCTTCTCAAGCCCAGCGTGGACGCCCTGCTCGCCGCCGGCAAGGACAAGACCGGACCCACCATCTTCCCGCCCTGGGTCACGCCGGAGAACCCGGGCGGCAAGCGCTGGGGCCAGGGCTGCCTGCTGGATGCACCGCGGGAGGCCACCCTGCACGCCTTTGTCTGCGACTGCGCCGGCCTGAAGCGCGTGGACCTGGTGCTGCGCACCGCCAGCGGCGAGCGGCGCCTGCCCATGCAGCGCCACGGCCCCTACCCCAGCCAGACCGGCGCCAAGCTGACGGCGGACTATGTCACCGCCGAGCTGCCGGCGGGCGCCGGTGATGTCCGCTGTTACATCGAAGCCGAGGATGAGCGCGGCAACCTCTCCAGGGGCGCCCTGGAGCGGATCTTTCTGGCCTGAATCCGACAGGAGGTGCGGCGATGTCGGTGCTGATCTTCCGCCTCAACGGCGTCCCGGACGACGAGGCCGCGGACGTGCGCAGCCTGCTGGACGAGCACGGCTTCGAGTACCACGAGACCAGCGGCGGCTTCCTGGGCTTCGGCGTCGCCGGCCTGTGGCTGCTGGACGACAGCCGCAAGGCCGCCGCCCGAGCCGTCATCGACGCCTACCAGCAGGAGCGCAGCGCCCGGCTCGCCGCCGAGTACGAGGCACAGCGCCGCGCCGGCCGCGCCGAGACCACGCTGCAGCGCATCGCCCGCCGTCCGCTCCAGTCCCTGTTCTACCTCGCCGGCGCCGCCGCGGTGCTGTACCTGGTGCTCTGGCCGTTTCTGAGCCTGGGGTCCTGAGCCCGGGATCCTGAGCCCGGGATCCTGAGCCTGGGGTGCTGAGCTTGGCGTCATGAGCATGGTTGCCCTGCTGGACTGTGAAATTGTGAAACTGTGATCCGACCCGGGAGCCAAGCCATGAGAAACATCACTGTTGCCGTCGACGCCGAGGTCTACCGCGCTGCGTGTGGAGAATCCGTTTCTGGTTTCCTCAGGGCACCGAGGACGAGGTCGTCCTGCGATCTGCAGGATGGCAGCCACGAGCTGCCCCCCGACAGCAACGGCACCGACCCAGTCTATAGTTGCAGCAAGGGGCGCCGCTGCCGAGGGCGCCTCACCGTGGCGGCACAGGTGTCCGGCGCCCGCGGCGCAACGGGGATCAGCACCCATGAGCCCATCCGACCTGCCCGAGCCCACGCACTCCGCCCCCGGCTGGCGCCACTTCGAGCACCGCGCCGACATCGGCGTTGAAGGCGTCGGCCGCAGCCCGGAGGAGGCCTTTGCACAGGCGGCGCTGGCGCTGACGGCCATCGTCTGCGACCCGGCCGAGGTGGCGCAGGGGGCTGCGCTCGAGGTCGACTGCGAGGCGCCGGACCTGGAGCTGCTGCTGGCCGACTGGCTGAACGCGCTGATCTACCGCATGGCCACCGAGCGCATGTTGTTCTCGGGCTTCGACGTGCAGATCGACGACGGCCGGCTGCACGCGACCATCCGCGGCGAGCCGGTGGACCGCGAGCGCCACCAGCCGGCGGTGGAGGTGAAGGGCGCCACCTACACGGCCCTGTCGGTCAGCCGCAACGAGCACGGGCTCTGGACGGCGCGCTGCGTTGTCGACGTCTGAGCCTTCAACCTAGAAGGAGCGGTTGGACGGTCGTCAGGGTGCGTCCCGCGGGGTGCCTGGCAAGGCACAACGACGAGGAATAGTTGTTCTATTCCGAGGAGTTGTAACGCAGCCAGGCGCCGCGCGGGGCGTGCCATGGCGGCCGTAGCGGCGTTCACCCGGATGGTGGCGCGAGAAGTACTTCCGAAGTCCGCGAGGCTCAGGCATTTGCATGTGCTTTGAAGCGGTCAACTGCTCTTTCTAGGTTCAACACAACACTGCCCCGGAGGTCTCCGCCATGGCCGGCCTCGCCAACACTGCAAGCAAGGGTTCAAGCAAGGGTCTGAACAAGGTCAGCGACACCGAATGGCGCATCGAGCCGCACGGCCCGATGCGGGTGCCGGTGGTCCTCTATGCCAGCGAGGCGCTGCTCCGCGACATGGACGACAAGGTGCTGGAGCAGGCGGCCAACGTCGCCACCCTGCCCGGCATCGTCGGGGCTTCGTATGCCATGCCGGATGCCCATTGGGGCTATGGCTTCCCCATCGGCGGGGTGGCGGCCTTCGATGCCGACGAGGGCGGCGTGGTCTCCGGCGGTGGCGTCGGCTTCGACATTTCCTGCGGCGTGCGCACCCTGCACACCGGGCTCGACCGGGCCGCCGTCATGGACGTGCAGCAGGAGCTGGCCAATGCGCTTTACTCCAGCATCCCCGTGGGTGTCGGCAGCACCGGCGCCATCCGCCTCGACCACCGCGGCATGGACGCCATGCTCGAAGGCGGCGCCGCCTGGGCGGTGCAGCTGGGCTATGGCCGCAAGGAGGACCTGGAGCGTATCGAGGAGCAGGGCCGCATGGCCGGCGCCGACCCGGAGCAGGTCTCGGAGCACGCCAAGCAGCGCCAGCAGCACGAGATGGGCACGCTCGGCTCCGGCAACCATTACCTCGAGGTGCAGGTGGTCGCGGAGGTCTACGACCCCGCCGCCGCCGATGCCTTCGGGCTGCGCCGGGGCGAGGTCATGGTCAGCATCCACTGCGGCTCCCGGGGCCTCGGGCACCAGATCGGCACCGATTACCTGAAGCGCATGGCCATGGGAGCGGCACAGCACGGCATCACCCTGCCGGATCGGGAGCTCGCCTGCGCGCCCATCCGGTCCAGCCTCGGCCAGGACTACCTCGGCGCCATGCGTGCCGGCATCAACTGCGCGCTGGCCAACCGGCAGATCATCACCCACCTGGCGCGGCAGGTGTTCACGGAGCTCTTCGGCACCGACCTGGCGCTGCTCTACGACGTGTCGCACAACACCTGCAAGCTGGAGGAGCACGTCATCGACGGCCGCAGGCGCCGGCTGCACGTGCACCGCAAGGGTGCCACCCGCGCCTTCGGCCCCGGGCACCCGGACCTGCCGCCGGACCTGCGCGATGTCGGCCAGCCGGTGCTCATCGGCGGCACCATGGGCACGGCGTCTTACATCCTCGCGGGCGGACCGGCGCAGACCGGCACCGGCGCCGAGACCGCAGGCCCGGAGCACGCCTTCGCCTCCGCCTGCCACGGCGCCGGCCGCGCGCTCAGCCGCCGTGCCGCCACCAAGCGCTGGCACGGCCGCGCGGTGCAGGCCGAGCTCGCCGGCCGCGGCATCGTCGTGCGCAGCCCCTCCGCCCGCGGCCTCGCCGAAGAAGCGCCCGGCGCCTACAAGGACGTGAGCGAGGTGGTGCTGGTGGCGGAGCGGGCCGGGCTCGCGCGGCGGGTGGCGCGGCTGGAGCCGGTGATCTGCATCAAGGGCTGACTCAGGCGCTGCGCTGGGGCTGACTCAGGCGCCGCGCTGGGGCGGGCTCAGGCGCTGCGCGGGGCAGGCTCAGCGGGACTCGCGGCCGTGCCAGATCCGCAACACGACGACGGCCTCGTCGCGCAGCGTGTAACGAACGACGTAATTGCCCGTGGCGAGCTCCCGCACACCGGCAACACCGTCGACGGCTATTCCCAGCGCGGGCTGTTCCCGCAGCAGCCGAATGGTCCTCGCGAGCCGCGTGCCGACCCTGGCCGCAGCAGCAGGGTCATGTTCGGCGATGAAATCGCGCAAGCGGCGCAGGTGGCGCATGGCGCTTCGCGTCAACCGCAGTTGCTTCAACGCGGCGGCTCAAGCTCGTTGTCGGAGCCCCAGCTGTCGAGCCACGCAAGGACATCGTCACCGTCGACGAGGCTGCCCGCTTCCAGCTCGGCCAAGGCCTCCCGCGTTTCCTGGTCGCGATGCTGTTGGAGCTCCTCGCGCTCCAGGTACTCGCGCACAGCGTCGTTGATAACCCAGCCCTTGGATCGGCGCAGACGTGCGGCCGTGGCGTCGAGCCGCTCCATCAGATCGTCCGGCATCCGGACACTGGTCATACCCATTCTGGCGCACCTCCCGCGTTGCAATGCGTTGCATTATAGCCTGGTATACGTGCCGCAGCAGTGCAGGAGAAGTTGAACGTGATCACCGCAGTTGGACGCGTCTTGGACTATGGAAGCTCAAGATCGACAAACCGGTCCGTCAGTGCGCGCGGCCATCAAGCCATCGCTTCCGAATCGCCCCGTCAGCGGCCAAAATGCCCGCACCGGGCGCCCCCCCGCGGCGCCGCAACCACCTGGAGTCGTTCGAGGATGCGCATCAAGGTCTGGGATCTGCCGACCCGTTTGTTTCATTGGCTGTTGTTCGTCACCGTCGCCGCCGCGCTCTGGACCGGCTGGGTCGGCGGGAGCTGGATCGAGTGGCACGGGCGCCTGGGTCTGGCGGTGATCTGGCTCCTGGCCTTCCGGCTGGTGTGGGGCTTTCTCGGCTCCACGTACGCGCGCTTTGCGCAGTTCGCACCGACGCCGGGGCGGGTGCTGGCCTATCTGCGCGGGCGCTGGCACGGCGAGGGGCACAATCCGCTGGGGGCGCTGTCGGTTTTCGCCCTGCTCCTCGTGCTCACCTGGCAGGCGGGGAGCGGGCTCTTCAGCAACGATGACATCGCCTTCGAGGGGCCCCTTGCGGACCTGGTGAGCAGCAGCACCAGCACCTGGCTCTCCGGGCTGCACCGGCAGGGACTGTGGATCATCCTGGGGCTGGTGGCACTGCACGTGGCGGCCATCGCCGTCTACGCGCTGCGGGGCAAGAACCTGGTGAAGCCGATGGTGCTCGGCTGGAAGGACACGGATGATCCGGCCCTGAAGTCCGCCCGGGGCGGCAAGCTCTGGGCGCTGCTGCTGGCGCTGGTCGTGGCGGTGGGCGTCGTCTGGGTGGCCGACGGCGGCCTGTTGCCGCCACCACCACCGCCGCCCCCGGCGCCGGCCTGGTAACCCATGCTGCGGACGGGGATGAGACGCACAGCCTGGACGCCGTTGTCCGGTGTCCGCGCAACCAGACCGGCCCGGGCTCACGCAACCGCGCGACCAGCAACGATGCAACCGCGGGGCCGGTTGATGGTCGGATTACGCTGTCGCTCATCCCACCTGCAACGCTGCAAGGGCCACGCGGCGTCGCGGCATTGCCCGCGGCAGACCTGCGCGGTCAGTGCCGGCGTTGGGTCGGGCTGACACACGAAGCCCCGCAGGCGTACAAATCCCCAAAAGAAAACGCCCGCCCGCGCAGCGCACGGAGCGGGCGTCGTCAGCCGGCGTGCCGGCTTGTCTGCGGGCCGCCGATCAGTCCTTGCGGAACTTGTCGTGGCAGGCTTTGCAGCTTTCGCCGAGCTTCGTGAAGGCATCCTTCACGTCGCCCTTGCCCTCCGCCATCGCGGCGGCCTCGGCCATGCTGTTGGCGGCCTGGATGAAGTTGCGTGCGACCTTGCCGACTTCCTCCTGCTCGGTGAACAGCTCGGGCTTGACGCGGGTCTTCACATCGCCGATGTCCTTGGCAGTGCCCGGGCCGTACAGTGCGCCCATGCCGGAGTTGGCGATGCCGGCGATGGCGTCGGCGGCAGCGGCCACCTGCTGCTGGCTGAAGTCGCCCTCCAGGTTCGCCTTGATTTTGCCCATGTTCCAGGACATGAAGCTGTAGCCCGCCTGCCGGGTGAGGATCTGCTCCTCGGGCGTGAGCTCTGCGGCCGCGGCGTTGCCGGCGACGGCCAGGGCCAGCGTGAGGGCGGCGAGCGAAATGACTTTCTGCATGGGGACGATCTCCCGTGTGGCTGGGTTGGGTGAATTCACCTGTTGGCGGCGGGAGTATTGGGGCAAGCGCTGCGCCTGTCCAGCGCTGGCCTGTGGGCGCATTGCGGATTCGGCCGGGGCGATCCTCCACGCAGCGACGTGCGGCCGTAGCCCGTGCGGCACCGGCCGGCGTCGCCCTCCGACGCTGAGGTGGACCGCCGGCCCCGGCAGTGCGGCACCGGCAGGCCCCAGTGGCCGGCCACTGGAGCCGGCCACTGGGGCCGGCCCACAGGACTGGCGCTCGCCTCACAGCGCCTTCTTGCAGAAGTACCAGTCGCTGCACTCGTACCCTTCTGCCATGCGAGCGGCGGCGGCCTCGGCGGTGGGCGGCGGCGGCACGATGACCTTGTCGCCCGGCTGCCATCCCTCCGGCGTCGCGACCTTGTGCTCGTCAGAGGTCTGCAGGGCCTTGACGAGCCGCACGAACTCATCGATGGAGCGGCCGTTGGTCATCGGATAGTAGACCATGGCCCGCAGAATCCCTTCGGGGTCGATGATGAAGGTTGCGCGCACCGCGGAGGTGTCGCTGGCGCCCGGCTGGATCATGCCGTAGGCCCGGGCCACCTGCATCGACAGGTCGGCAATGATGGGGAAGCCGATCTCGACGCCGAATTTCTCCTGGATGTTGCGCTCCCAGGCGATGTGCGAATAGTTGCTGTCGATGGAGAGACCGAGCAGCTCGCAGTTGATGGCCTGGAAGTCCGCCTGGCGCTTGGCGAAGGCGATGAACTCCGTGGTGCACACCGGCGTGAAGTCCGCCGGATGCGAGAACAGCACCAGCCACTTGCCGCGGTAGTCCTCGAGCCGCTTCACGCCGTGGGTGGTCGGCGCCTCGAAGGCGGGTGCGGGCTCGTTGAGGCGGGGCATCGTCGGGGCGGTCTGGGTCATTGTTTCCATCGTCATATACCTCGTTGAGTGAAGGACTTACCCTGTGTTGCGGGGCGTTTGCCCGTTGCGCGGTGCATATATTAGAAATCCATGAACGACGGATCTAATCGTTTGCCGCGACACCTTTAATCGATGCGAACGATTGATTCTTGTCAATTGACTGTTTTTGTCAATTATTGGCGCCGGCCGAGGGCGTACCGACAACCGTTCTGATGCCCGCGTCCGCAGCGCCGCTGCGGGCCGGCGCCCGCGGCGCCATGGCGGCTGCACACCCCACGCGGTTGCCCCTGCGCATCACCGCTGGTAGAACCGCGCCATGCCCGATTCCCGAGCCACTGCCCCAACGCACCTGCCCGAGCGCCTGCTGCTGGACATCGCCCGGCGCTTTCTCGGCAACGCCCAGGCGCCGCTCACCGTGGCCCCCCTCGGCGACGGGCTCATCAATCACAGCTGGCGGGTGCAGTCAGCGGCGGGCGCCTTCGTGCTCCAGCGCATCAACGGGCAGGTGTTCCCGGCGCCGGAGCGGATCATGGACAACCTAACGGCGCTGGCGGCGGCGGCGCAAGAACGGCCCGAGCTCGCGGTGCGGCTGCCGGCGCTGGCGCGCACCGCGGACCACCTGTCCTATGTGCGCGACGCCGACGGCGCGGTCTGGCGCCTGATGGAGTGCATCGAGCCGAGCCGCACCCTGAAGCGGCTCGACACCGCCCGCCAGGCCGCGGAGGCCGGTCGCCTGTTGGGACGCTTCCATCGGCTCGGCGCCTCGCTGGACCCGGCGGCGCTGGCGGTGACCCTGCCCGGCTTCCATCACACGCCGACCTATCTGGCCACCCTGGATGCCGCCGCGACGGAGCCACAGCGCGCCGCCGACTCCGCCGACGCACTGGCCTTCATCGACGCCCGCCGGTCGCTGGTGGACGTCCTCGACGCGGCCCTCGCCGCCGGCCGCACCCGGCTGCGCCTGATCCACGGCGACCCGAAGCTGGACAATATGCTGTTCGACGCCGCGGGCGAGCGCGCGCTCTGCCTCATCGACCTGGACACGGTGCAGCCGGGCCTGCTGCACCACGACATCGGCGACTGCCTGCGCTCCTGCTGCAACCGCGCCGGGGAGGCGGGCGCCGACACGGTGCACTTCGATCTGGGGCTCGGCGAGGCGCTGCTCGCCGGCTATGCCGACGCGGCCAAAGACCTGCTGACGCCTGCGGAGATCGACCTCATCGCTCCCGCCATCCGTCTCATCCCGCTGGAGCTCGGCATCCGCTTCCTGACGGATCATCTCCAGGGCGACCGTTGGTTCCGCGTCCGCCGCCGCGGCGAGAACCTCACCAAGGCCCGCCGCCAGCTCGCACTGGTGGCGGACATCGAGCGCCAGCAGGCGGCTGTCGAAGCCGCCGTCCGCAGCGCCTTCACGGCGGCCGGCTGAGGCCCGGGGCAGACATGGCCAGGCGGCGGCGTGCGAGCACCAACAGACCCGGGCGGGACGACGCCGCTGACCGTGCGCAGGCGCGCGCCCTGCTCGCCCGGCTGGCGGCGCTGCTGCGCCGCATCGAGCATCCGCGGGCAGACGAGGTGGACGCACTGCGCGCCGGCTTCGACACCGACCCCGCCACCGCCTGGCGCACGCTCGACGGCAACGCCTGGTGGGCCGGCGCCGGCTCCCTGGCGGCGGAGAGCCTGGTGGAGCCCACCGCGCTGGAGCCGGCGGAGCGCACGGCGGCCATGCAGGAATTCCGCGCCCTGCTCATCGACCTCGCCGAGCTGCTGCGCGCCCGTGGGCCGACCAACCCCGGGCTCTCGTCCTGGCTGCTGGCGTTCCGCAACTGGGCGGCGTCGGGGATCTGACCCGGCATCCTCGTCAATCGGTTGAAGGCCAGCGGAGAGACGATCAAGACTGGGCGCGTGCCCTGCTGTTCGTGCCCCGCCGTTGGATCGAGCGACACGACATAGATGTCGCCGCGGTCCATCGATCTACAGTTGCTCGATTCCGACTGACGCGCCGTCCAGCCGAGCACTTGGGCCAGCACTTGGGCCAGCACTTGGGCCGCAGGCAAAAGGGTGTCAATCGCACTCCGCTTGATCCAGATGGGGCTCCACGCATCGGCACCACCGGCCCGCTGCTGCACAATGGCAGGCACGTACAGCAGCCCCCGCCGGAGTCCCCGATGCCCGACATCACCGTCCACTTCCGCAAGCCCGCCGACTGGGCCGAGCCGGTGCTCATCCACTGGTGGGACCGCCAGCCCGCGGGCGACGGCAGCGACTGGCCGGGCCTGCCCATGACGCCCGACCCGGCGCATCCCGGCTGGCATGTCTTCACCTTCGAGGACACCACGCGGGTGCGGCTGGTGCTCAACGACGGGGCGGGCCACCAGAGCGCCGACCTGGCGCGGGAGCGCGACGGCTGGTTCAGCTTCGACACCCATTGGCGGGACACGCCGCCGGCTGCGGGCGCGCCGGACGGACAGCGCCCCGCGGCGGCCGACGAGCCGCCGTCTCCGCCGGCGGCGCCCGCCATCGTCAATGCCGAGCCCCGCCCGCTCGCCGAGCGCACGGACTTCCGCGAAGAGACCATCTACTTCCTGCTCACCGCCCGCTTCAATGACGGCGACCCGTCCAACAACTTCTTCTGCCGCGACCGCATCCGCTTCGACGAGCAGGGCAATGCCGTGGACCCGCACTGGCGCGGCGACTTCAAAGGGCTGATCCAGCGCCTGGATTACATCCGGGACTTAGGCTTCACCGCCATCTGGATCACGCCGCCGGTGGAGAACCGCTCCGGCCTCGACTACCACGGCTACCATCCCTACGACTGGACCCGCATCGACCCGCGGCTCGAATCCCCGGACGCCAGCTACCAGGACCTGATCGACGCGGCGCATGAGAAGGGCATCAAGATCATCCAGGACGTGGTGGTGAATCACTCCTGCCAATACGGCATCCGGGGCAAGGTGCACATCGACCACCTGCCCACCAAGTACTACGTGCCCCAGGGCAGCGAGCAGGGCCGGGTGGACCACGGCCCCTACCAGGGCAACCTCGGCAACTATGCCTGGCCGCACCGCGACGACATCGACAACCCCGCGGCGCCGGACTGGTGGCAGGCGCGGCACGCGCGCGACCCGAACGGCACCGAGCCGCTCACCGACCCCAAGACCGGCGAGAGCGTGCCCAAGCCCGGCTACGACCCCGGGCGCTTCTTCGGCATCGACGCCCAGGGTCTGGACCCGGACTGGTACCACCAGGACGGCTTCATCTGCGGCGGCGACTGGGAGAGCCCGCACCCGCTGCAGCAGCGCCACCTCGCCGGCGACTGCATCGACCTCGCCACCGAGCGCGACAACGTCAAGGACTACATCATCGCCAGCATCAACCGGTATCTGGACATGGGCGTGGACGCCCTGCGCATCGACACCGTCAAGCACGTCGAGCGCGACAATCTGCTGGAGTACGTCAACGCCTGGAAGGCGCACAAGCCGGGGCTCTTCGTCTTCGGCGAGAACCTGGTGAAGGGCTACGGCTGGGGCGACCTCGGCGGCGGCGACAACGGCCCGAGCCAGATTCGGCCCTGGTGGTACACCCGCCTGGGCTCAGACCCGCAGGACCCGCACTCGGGCGGCGACTCCGGCTTCCCGCAGCTCGACTTCGGGCTCTTCAGCACCTTCCGCGACACGCTCTCCCGCGGCACCTTCGAGGGCACGGGGCAGATTCTCTCCATGGACTGGATCTACGGTGACGTGACCCAGCTGGTGACCTTTCTGCAGAACCACGACGTCGGCCCCGACAACGACTTCAAATACCGCTTCAAGGGCGAGACCTGGATGGCCGCCGCCGCCTACAACCTCATCTGGACCGCCCGCGGCATCCCCTGCCTGTACTTCGGCGAGGAGATCGAGTTCATGAAGGGCGCCCCGCAGGATGTGGAGGGCGAGAAGGACACCCTGGAGAGCACCGGCCGCGCCTACTTCGGCGACCACCTGACGGACGAGCGCATCGGCGCGACCCAGTCCCATCCGCTCTACCGGCACATCCAGCGGCTGAACCTGATCCGCCGCAACGTGCCGGCCCTGCAAAAAGCCGCCATGTCCCACGTGGGCGAATGGGGCAGCGGCATGCACTTCGTGCGCGATCTGGCCAGCCAGGGCAGCTGCGCCGTCGTCGGATTGGCCATCGGCTCGGACCAGGCCATCGACATCGGCGATGTCCGCCCGGGTGTCTACCGCGACGCCGTCACCGGCGGCGAGATCCACTGCGACGGCCACCTGTCCTTCCAGGTCAAGGCCAACTCCGCCGGCATCTGGGTGCTGAACGGCCCCGGCAAGATCGGCCACGACGGTCCCTTCCTGCGCTGACGGCACCCGCCGTGGACCTGCAGCACTTCCGCAGCCTGCTGCTCGCCCGGCGCGAGGCCCTGCTCCGCGCCCGCAAGGCGCTGCTCGCGCTGCCCGCGAAGACGCGCCAACGCCTGCGCGAGGCCATGGACCTCCGCATTGCCGCCCACGCCCTCGCGGCGGGCGCGACCCTCGTGACCAACAATCTCAACGGGTTTCGGCGCGTCGCGGGGCTCGATGTGGTCGATCGGCTGGAGAGCGCGGACGACGGCGCCTGAACAATCGCGGGCGGCAGGCATCGGTCGCCGCCTTGGCGCACCCCAGTACACGCGCTGCACCTCGTGCCGATATCGAGCGATGCTTCCCGCGCAGCCTGCACAACCTTTCGTATGTTGACACTCCGGCGGCGGACCACACCCGCTGCCTGCTGAACAGCGGGCCAACGCCGGAACAAAAAGGAAGAGGAACCGACGCACATGAAGATCTCCACCTGCACGTCGAAGAGGTCACCGGCGCCGACAAGACGCTCGATGTCGTGGTGGACATCTTCAACCGGGTCAACAGCGGCGGCACCAAGCTCTCCAAGGGCGACCTGGCGCTCGCGAAGATCTGCGCCGACTGGCCGGACGGGCGCGATGCCATGAAGGCGGAGCTGAAGCGCTGGGAGCAGGACGGCTATCACTTCAACCTGGACTGGCTCCTGCGCTCCCTGAACACGGTGCTCACCGGCGAAGCCAGGTTCCAATACCTGCACGAGAAGACGGCCGACGATGTAAAGGACGCCCTGAAGCGGGCCACCAGGCACATCGACACCTGCCTGAACCTGATCGCAGGGCGGCTCGGGCTGGACCACGACCAGGTGTTCTTCGGGCGCTTCGCGGTGCCGGTGATGGCGCGCTGGCTGGATCAGCGCGCCGCCCACTCCCATGGCCCGATGAGCGAGCAGGAGCGAGACAAGCTGCTCTTCTGGTATGTGCAGGCGGCCATGTGGGGGCGCTTCTCGGGCTCCACCGAGACCTACATCGACAAGGATCTGGAGGCGCTGGAAGCCGGCGACGGGGCGCTGGACAAGCTGCTGGAGCAGTTGCGGCTGTGGCATGGCGCGCTGGCCGCGGAGCCCGGGCACTTCACCGGCTGGAGCCTGGGCGCGCGCTTCTACCCGGTGCTGTACCTGCTCACGCGCATGGGCGAGGCCAAGGACTGGGGCACGGGGCTGCCGCTGAAGGCCCACCTGCTCGGCAGGATGAGCCGGCTGGAGGTTCATCACATCTTCCCGAAGAAGCAGCTCTACGACCATGGCTACAGCCGCCCGCAGGTCAACGCGCTGGCCAATTTCTGCTTCCTGACCAAGCACACCAACCTGGACATCAGCGCAACGCCACCGGCGCAGTATTTTCCGGAGGTGGAACAGAACCACCCGGGAGCACTGGCCTCCCAGTGGATTCCGCAGGACCCGGACCTGTGGCGCATCGAGCGCTTCCCTGACTTCCTGGAAGCCCGCAAGGCGCTGCTGGCCACCGAGCTGAACCGGCGCATGGCAGAGCTGCTGCACGGGGACGAGCGCTGGCTCGCCGGGGCGGCGGTGCCCGCACCGCAGGGTGGCGCACAACCGGCGCCCCAACCCACTGAGGTGGTGGGCGGCATCAGCAGCGAGCAGGAAGAAGCGCAGCTCGAAGTGCTCAACGACTGGGTCGCCGCGCACGACCTGCCACGCGGCACCCTCGCCTACGACCTGGCGGATCCGCAGACCGGTGCCCAGCTGGCGGTGCTGGATCTCGCCTGGCCGGACGGACTCCAGGAGGAACTGAGCCAGCCGGTGGCGGTGCTCCTGAACGAGGAGGCAGCCACCATCGCGATGGCGAGCCAGGCGGGCTTTCGGTGCTTCACCGACGTCGGCGCGTTCCGCGGCTACATCGAAACGGTGATCCTCGCGGAAGCCGCCGAGGTCTAGCCGTCCCCTCTGACTCACAGCGCTCATGAAGCACTCAAACCGCAGACCATCCGAAGCCCGGCTCGCCGCTGAACTTTGTTTCTACGCCCCGAACATCCCGCCGACCCTGGAGCAACAACCGATGCCCGACACGACTCCTCAAGCACCTCCCTGCACCTCCCTAGCCCATCGCGAATGGTCTCACGCTCGCCGAGCTCGACCCGGAAGCGCTGGAGGTGGCGCAGGTGTCCGCAAGCCTGCCAACGAACCGGCGCAAGCAGATCTTGGCGGCACTGCTTCTGCCGCTCGACGAGCGCGATGAAGCCATCCGGGCCATGGAGTCAGACTCCCTGGGCCGACCCGTTGCAGCGCGAGGAGGTGATCCTGGAACTGCAAGAACGCGGCATCGCATTCTAAGGAGTTGGCGGCGGCAACTGGTCGGTCCGACGCCGATCCCCTCGACCTGCTCTGTCACCTCGCCTTCGAGACCCCGCTGCGCACACGCAAGGAGCGCGCTGACCACCTGCGCAGGAACCAGCCGGACTTCTTCGACGCGCTCCTGGCTGCCGCCCCGACCGACAGGCAAGGGACCTCCCGAATGCCGCGCATCCCTCCTTGGAAATATCGGAAACTTTTCCCATTTTGGGATAGATCGGGGCCGTTATGAAGATCCTCGGACGCGACAAGCTCGTGGCGTTCTGGACAAGGCATGCGGCAGCCAAGGGCGCGCTCGAGACCTGGTTCGACGAAGCGAAGGAGGCAACCTGGGCCACCCCCCAGGACATCAAGGACCGCTACCGCAGCGCCAGCTTCCTGGCCGATAACCGCGTGATTTTCAACATCAGGGGGAACCGTTACCGCTTGGTCGTCAAGGTGCGCTACCAGAACGGCATCGTCCTCATCGAGTGGGTCGGCACCCACGCCCAGTACGACAGACAGCGCTTTTGAGGTGAACGCGATGATGACTCAACTGAAAATCATCCAAGACGAGGCCGAGCACCAGCAAGCCCTCGCGCGCCTCAGCGACCTCATGGAGCAGAACCCACCCGCCGACAGCCCCGAATCCGTCGAGATCGACGTGCTCGCCCTGCTGATCGAGGACTTCGAGACCAAGCACTTCCCCATCGACCCGCCGGACCCCATCGACGCGATCGAATTCCGCATGGACCAGATGGGGCTGAGCCGCAAGGACTTGGTCCCCTACAT